>CAYPYG010000055.1:0-4585 GCA_964415175.1 uncultured Elusimicrobiaceae bacterium | reverse complement strand
GGAAGCTGCCGCAAGGAGGTTGCCCATGGAGGAAGACCTGATGGCGTTGATACGGAAAGCCGCCGCCCGGCTTGTCCAGGCGCGCGGCATCCTCTTCATCACCGGCGCCGGGCTGTCCGCCGACTCGGGCCTGCCCACCTACCGCGGGGTCGGCGGCCTCTACGAGGAGGCGGAGACCGAGGACGGCGTCCCGATCGAGGCGGCCCTTTCGGGCCGGATGCTCGCCTCGCGGCCGGAGATCACCTGGAAATACCTGTCCCAGATCGAGCAGAACTGCCGCCGCGCCGTTTTCAACCGCGGCCACGCCGTCATCGCCGAGATGGAGCGGCATTTCCCGCGGGTGTGGACGCTGACCCAGAACATCGACGGGTTCCACGCTGCGGCCGGTTCGCGCAACGTGATCGAGATCCACGGGAACATGCGCCGGCTGAGGTGCGATGCCTGCGGCTGGCGGACCGATATCCCCGATCTCGGCTCCGTCGAGATACCGCCCCAGTGCCGGCATTGCGGGTGTCCCGCCCGGCCGGACGTGGTCTTTTTCGGCGAGACCCTGCCGGACGCCGAGGTCGCGCGTTACGACAGGGAGCTGGGCCGGGGGTTCGACGTCTGCCTGTGGGTGGGGACCACCAGCGTCTTCCCTTATATACAGGCCCCGCTTTACGAGGCCCGCCGCCGGGGCGGCCTGACCGTGGAGATAAACCCGGGCGGGACGGAGATATCGGACCGGGTGGACATCAAGTTGCCGCTGCGGGCGGCTCCAGCCCTGGAGGCGCTGTGGGGCGTTTGCCGGGAGGCGGAGGGCAAGGGGCAGCACGCAAGCTGAACAGAGGAGGTCTTTATGGCAGTGGTCAGCCGCCGCATCCATCTTTCCAGCCGGGGGGACAGCGAGGTCCTCGACATAACCCGGCAGGTGCAGGAAGAGGTCCGGGGTTCGGGCCTGAAGGCCGGGACGGTCACCGTCAGCGTGATCGGGTCGACCTGCGGGCTCACCACCTGCGAGTTCGAACCCGGGCTGGTCGAGGACCTGCCGGCGCTTTTCGAACGGCTTATCCCGCCGGGGCATTACCACCACGACCGGACCTGGCAGGACGGCAACGGCCATTCGCACCTGAGGGCGTCGCTGCTGGGCCCGTCGCTCACCCTGCCGTTCGGCAGCTCGGGCGTGGTGCTGGGCACCTGGCAGCAGATCGTCTTCATCGATTTCGACACCCGGCCCCGCAGCCGCGAGCTGGTGGTGCAGATCCTGGGGGAGTGAGCCTGGGCGCCGGGCCGTTCATTATCGCGTGGGCCGGTTGCAAAGTACGGCCCGGATGTTAATATAACTGTAGCCGGAAAGCGGCTTCATCTGCCGCGCTGACACCGACGGGGCCGGCAAACCAGGGGCGGATCAGGGAAAAAGCCATGAAGATAGCAGGCAGGATATTACCGATAGTGTTCTTGGCGTGCGCGGGGCTGCTGGGGGCCGGCGCGGCGCTGGCGCAGTACGAGGCCTCGCCTTCCTCGCTGGCCGAGGAAGAAAGCAGGATCATCGCGGAGGACCGCCAGGCCCTGCAGGAGGCCATCGAATCCGGCCGGTCGACCAAGATCATGTCCGCCCGCAAGCAGCTGAGCGACGACCTGGAACGGTTCGGCCAGCGGCGCCGGATGGATTTCGACGGGGTGGTCGTCCCCTTGAAGCCGGACAACGAGGGGCATTACTTCGTGGACGCCGTGATCAACGGCCGCGTCCACGCCTCGCTGATGGTCGACACCGGCGCGCCTCTGGTCATGCTGTCCTCCGGCTTCGTGGCCAAGCTGGGCCTGGACACCGATAAACTGCAGAAGGGTTACATGATGACCCTCAACGGCCGGCATCCCGCCGCCCAGGTCTACCTGCGGAGCCTGAAGTTGGGGCGGGCCGAAAAGAACAATGTGGTCACGGCGGTGATGCTGCAGGAGAACCCGGAGCTGGAGAGCAAATTCCAGGACGGCCTGCTGGGCCTGTCCTATTTGCAGGGGTTCCACTACACGATCGACCACAAGAAGAAAAGACTGATCCTGCGGAAGCTCCGCTAAAAGGCCCGGGAGAGTGTCCGCCGGGAGGAGGCCCCGCCCATGCCTTTGTCGCACACGGTCCATGTCCGGTTCTACGGCCCGCTCGGGGATTTCCTTCCCCCGGAGCGCCGGGGCCGGCGTTTCCCCTGCCAGATCAAAGGCTGTCCCGCGGTCAAAGATACTTTGGAAGCCCTCGGCGTCCCGCACGTGGAAGTGGACGTCATCCTCATCAACCGCGTCAGCGGCGGATTTTCCCACCTGCTGGCGGAATGCGACATCATCCAGGTCTACCCCAGGGGCCGTGCGCCCGGCGGGGAGAGGCTCATCCGTGACGCGCCACCGCCGCCGGCCTTGAAGTTCGTCGTGGACTCGCACCTGGGGAAACTGGTCCGCCATCTGCGCCTGCTGGGGTTCGACTCGTGTTACCGGAAATTGTTCCCCGACGCCGATATCGCGGCCCTGGCCGCGCGCCAGCGGCGCATCGTCCTGACCCGCGACAAGGGGCTGCTCAAATACCGCTGCCTGCGCTGGGGCTACTGGGTGCGGTCGCCCGATCCGGACGAACAGATCCGCGAGGTGGCAGAACGGTTCTCGCTCCGGCGGAGCGCGCGGCCTTTCAGCTTGTGCGTGGAATGCAACGGCCGCATCGAGCCGGTCCGCAAGTCCGAGGTGGCCGGCCGGCTGCCGCCGAGGACCAGAGCTTTCTACCGAAGGTTCTACCGCTGCCGCAGATGCAGGCGGGTCTACTGGCGCGGGTCGCATTATGCCAAGATGATGCTTTTTCTGAGGCGTTTGGAACGGCGCCGCGCTCCCAGCCGCGGGGCCGCGTAGCGCCTGTCAGGCCTTCAGGCGCGGGTTTGTGGTAATATGTTCCTAGGGATATTGCCGGCGGGTCTCGGCTCTGACCGATAGTTTCGGGTTGCCATTTATGAGCTCTTCAGCGGAGAAAAGTCCGGGTGCTCCGGGCCTGAGGGAAATAGTTCTGATAGCGCTGGCCGCGGCCGCGGCCGGCTGGCTGCTGCATCATCTCGCCGGCCGGATGGTAACGGTCACCCCGGCGGCGGTCCGCAGTTATATCCAGTCCTTCGGGCCATGGTCCGCTGCCGTCTTTGTGGCGGCCTACATCCTCAACCACATAACGATCCTGCCGCCTATCGCGGTCATGTCGCTGGCCGCCGGGCTGGCCTTCGGAGAGGTTTGGGGCGCGGTCTACCTCTTCATCGGGGCGGTGGCCGGCACAAGCCTGGCTTTCTTTCTTTCGCGTTCTTTCGGCCGCAAGTTCTCGGAGAGGGCGCTGCAGGGCAAGTTCAAGGATTTTGACGCCAGACTGGGGGAAAAGGGTTTCGAGACGGTCTTTTTCCTGCGCCTGGTGCCGCTGGTGCCGTATGAGGTCATCAATTACGGCAGCGGCCTTTCGAAGATCAGGCCCCGGGATTATTTCTGGGCCACCTTCTGGGGGCTTATCCCGGGCATTATCGTGAACGCCCTTTTGGGCGGAGGCATCGGGGACATGCAGCACTGGAAAGATGCCATGTCGCCCAAATTCCTTCTGGCTCTGATAGTGGGAGCGGCCAGCATCGGAGTGCCGTTGGCCTGGCTGGCCTTGAAGCAAAAGAAAACCGGGCAGAAAAGCCCTTTTTAGTGTATAAATTAATATGGTAGCCGTAACTTTCTGGTAAGCTGGATCGTCTAAGATGATGGGAAACCATGGAGGTGTTATATGAGAGCGTTCAAGGTTTATTTGGCCACTTTCTTGATCTTGGTCATCGCGACGCCTTGCGTCCTGGGCGCGGCCCGGGAGAACCCGGTCCATGAAAAGCGCAAGGCCTGGCGGGAGAAACGGTCGGAATATTACAAAGGCAAGAAGGTAGTCTACGCGGAAGAGGAAAAGAAGGCCGCTGAGGAAAAGGCCAAGCAGGAGGAAAAGGATAAGGCGAAGGACAAGGACAAGAAGGCCGATAAGCAACGCAAGGGGTATAAGGACCGCCTGGCGGAGCTGATGAAAGAGTTCGACAAGAACAGTGACGGCATCCTCTCCGAAGAAGAGATGAAGGCCGCCAAAGAGGCCGGCAAGGACAGGGAACTCCAGACGCTTTTGAACATAGAGAAGTCCAAGAAGGAGAAGGCCAAGAAAGCCGCCAAACCGGAGGCCGGGAAGGAAGAATAGCCGGCCGGTGAGCCCGGCGGCCTTTTCCGCTGGCACTATAGAAGGACAGAAGATCTTCAGGCCATCCGTGGCCCTGGCCCCGGATGGCCTTTTTTTGCCCCCGCACGGCGCCAGAGGCGGCCGCCGCCTTCACTTTCCAGCCAGTGAAATTACGTATGGACTCCGGCTAGCGGCGATGATATGCTTTCGGCGTTAAGGAGGAGCCGGGATCTTATGGCGCTGGAAAAGATATCGCTGGAGCACCGGGAATTGCTGGACGGGCGTTTTAAGGCCCTGGGCACGTTCATCTCGGAATACAGTTTCGCCAACCTTTACCTTTTCCGCGGCAAGCATGATTATAATGTACTGGCCGAAGGGGGAGCGGTCTGCGTGACGGGCAGGACC
>CAYPYG010000054.1:0-4742 GCA_964415175.1 uncultured Elusimicrobiaceae bacterium | reverse complement strand
TGCGCGCGGGGAATAGTTTTCTGCGTTGTTTAAGAGCGGGACACCTTATGGTGGAGCAGAGGGAGCCCGCAGCCGTCCGCCAAAAGCGGACGGCGTGTGGGCGAGCCTGCGGACCCGCTACTAAGCGGCAAGCAGGGGCGGGCGGAGGCCCGCCCGTGCGGCATCTCGCGGATAAGATGCCCCGTACCGCAGATCCAGCGTTTATTCCGGGTGTTGGGCGTAATAGGTCAGGATTGCGGCCCTAAACTCACCCCAAATTTCAAATTCCGTGACGGACCGCCCCGCTTGAACGCGGGGCCTTTTTTTAGCGTAAGGTCCAGCCGTGGCCCGCAAGCACTTCGGCTTACTAGTATAATAGCCATAGCATGAATGGACCCGATAGCCCCGCCTTCAATCCTCGCCTGGCCTGCCCCTGGCCGCGCCGGGCCAGGCTGGTGAACGTGCGCCGGATAGCTCCGGCGGAACTCGACGGCTGGATAATCCACCACGACGAGGAGGTCATAGTCGTGAACAAGCCGGGGGACGTCCTCTGCCACCCGTCCAAGGACGGGCCCTGGTCCAGCCTCGCGGGCGCCGTGCGCGCGCGCTTCGGTCTTGCCTCGGCGCACCTGGTGTTCCGGCTCGACCGCGAGACCAGCGGCGTGGTGGTGTTCGCTAAAACCCCCGCGGTGGCGGCCCGCCTGCAGACCGCCATGCAGCGCCGGCGGGTGGGCAAGACCTACCTGGCGATAATGACGGGCGAACTCCGCGGGCCGGTCACGGTCGACCAGCCTCTGGGCGACGACGAGGACAGCCCGGTGTACTGCAAGGCCGGCGTAAGGCCGGACGGCCAGCCCGCGGTGACGCGCTTCACCCCGCTCGCCGCCGGGGGCGGGTTCACGCTGGCACGCGTCGTCACCGGAACGGGCCGCATGCACCAGATCCGGGCCCACGCTCAATGGCTGGGGCACAGCCTGGCGGGGGACAAGGTATACGGGCCGGACGCTCGCTGCTACCTGGATTTCCTCGACACCGGCTGGACGCCGGCCCTTGCGGAGAAACTATTGCTCCCGCGGCAGGCGCTGCATTGCGCCGAAATTGATATGCGCGAAGCTGGCCTGGAGCGCGTGTTCTCCGCGCCGCTGCCCGCCGACCTGCGCGCTTTCTGTAAAACCCGCGGGCTTCCGGTAAATGACGACATCTCCGGCCACGCCGGGACGGGACTTGGGATAATGAAGGATTTTGTTATCATATAAGTCCGCGGTATTTCCACGATCTATGAAAAACAACATCGAAGTTTCCGTCATAGGCGCCGGCATGTGGGGGAGCACCCTGGCCGCACTGCTGGCCAAGAAAGGCTGTTCCGTCCGGGCCTGGGAGCACAACCCGGTGATGGCCGCCCACCTGCTCGACAACCGCACGCATTCGGCTCTGCCGGGCTTCAGGCTGCCGGCCAATGTCCGGGTCTTCACCGAACTGGAGAAAGCGGTGGTCTCGCCGGACCTGCTGCTCATGGCGGTGGATTCGCGCCACGTGCGCGCGCTGGCCCGCGCCATAAGGCCCCTGCTCGAAGGCAAAAGACTTCCTCACATCGTGGCGGTCTCCAAGGGGATAGAGGCGGGCTCTTTCCTTACCGTCTGCGAGATAATGGAAGCGGAGATACCGCGCGCGAAGCGCAGGACCATGATAATGACGGGACCGAGCTTCGCCGTGGAACTGGCCGCCGGCGCGCCGACCAAGGCGGTACTGGCGGGGCTGGACCAGGCGGAAGTCAAAAAGACCATAAAGATGCTGGAGGGCGGGCCGCTGAAACTGGAGCCCTGCGAGGACAGGCTGGGCGCGGAACTGGGCGGCTCGCTCAAGAACGTCTACGCCGTCGGCAGCGGCATCATCGACGGCCTGTCGAAGGCGGCCAAGAACAGCGAGGCGGCCTTTCTCATCGAGAGCGCTTCGGAGCTGCGCCGCATAATCAAGTCTCTGGGCGGCAAGAACCGCACGGCCTGGGGGCTTAGCGGCATGGGAGACCTGCTGCTTACGGCCACCTCGGCCAAGTCGCGCAATTTCAGGTTCGGCAAAGAGATAGGCCAGGGGGTCGCGCCGGCGGAGGCGCTCAAGCGCATAAGGACCGTGGTGGAGGGTTTCGAAGCGCTCAAGACCGCGCGCGGCCTCTGCGCCAGGCACGGGATAAAGACGCCGGTGATAGACTGCATCTGGCGCATAGTCTACAGGGGGCGCAGGCCGTCGTCCATACTGCGGGCGGCGGGGTTCAGGGGGGCTTAGGCGCGCGGAGCGCGGGGACTGTGGCCGAGGCGGGGATTTTAAGTTATAATATAAGCATCGCGGCGAGAAAGAAAGCCGCGGCATACCGAAAGTGAATTTTGCAGCGAAAGTTCCGGATCAGTTCCTTCCGCACCGAGCCCAAAAATTACAGGTCATGCGAGATACCAGGCCCTCGTCGGGTCCGGTTTTTATATACATGGAGAACGACAAATAAATGAACAGACATTGGCAGAAGAACCGCGGCAAGAACAAGAAGCGCGGGGAAGACCGCGGCGGACGCCGCCCGCGGAAGAGCGGTTTCAGGTCCGGCGCGGGGGAAAGACCCGCCGCCCGGCAGGGCGGGCGCGGCGAAGCGCTGGCCGAGGGGACGATACAGCATCACGGCAATTTCGCCTTCCTTCTCTCGGAGAAGGAGGGGCAGGGCGACGTGTTCCTGCGCGGCCGCACGCTGGACCTGGCGATGGACGGCGACAGGGTGCAGGCCCGCACTTTCAGGGAACGCGACGGCCGCCTGGCGGGGGAGATAATAAAGGTCCTGAAGCGGGCGCGCAATTCCATAGTCGGCGTCCTGCAGGTGCAGGGCACCGTCTGGGTGCTCAAGCAGGAGAAGGGCTTCGCGCCGCCCACCCGGGTGGACGGCTTCGCCGCCGGGATAAAGCCGGAGAGCGGTCAGCTGGCCGCGCTCGAGATAAAGCGCTGGCCGGAGGAAGGCCGCGCCGCGGCCGGCGTCGTGACCGAACTTATCGGCGACCCTGGCGACCTGCGCGCCAGGACCACGGCCATCGTGCGTTCGCTGAATATCAGGGAGACCTTCCCGCGCGAGGCCCTGATGGAGGCCGCCGCTTTCGGCGAGCGGCTCGAGCCCGGGCAGTGGAAGGACCGCGAACGGCTTTTCGGCCTGCCGGTGGTGACCATCGACGGCGCCGACGCCAAGGATTTCGACGACGCGGTCTCGCTCGAAGACATCGGCGGGGGGAAAATGCGGCTGGGCGTCCATATCGCCGACGTGGCCAACTACGTCAAACCCGGCACCGCGCTGGACGCCGAGGCCTACGCCCGGGCGACCAGCGTCTACCTGCCGGGCCGCGTCATACCGATGCTCCCCCACTCGCTTTCCGACAATCTCTGCAGCCTTGTCCCCGACCAGGAGCGCCTGACGCTCTCGGTGTTCATGGACGTGGACCAGTCCGGCAATGTCGTCAAGCGCCGCATGGCCGAGACCGTCATCAAGTCCTGCCGCCGGCTCACCTACGAGGAGGCGCAGGAGATACTGGAGGGGAAGAAGATCCCCGCGATATCGCAGGCCGCCTACGCCGCCGTCAGGAAGATGGGAGCGCTGGCGGCCAAACTCTACGCGCGGCGCATAAAGCGCGGCGCGCTGGACTTCGACCTGCCCGAGTACAAGGTCGAGACCGACGAGCGCGGGCTGCCGGCGAAAGTGTCGCGCAGGCCCCGGCTCCCGAGCCACCGGCTGGTGGAGGAGTTCATGCTGCTGGCCAACGAGTCCATCGCCATGGAGCTCAACCAGGCCAAGTCGCCGTTCCTCCACAGGCGCCACGACGACCCGGACCCGGCCAAGCTCCTGGCCCTCTCCGAGACGCTGGGCAGCCTTGGGCTGAGCGCCGGCCACATACGCGGCTCCAACGCGCGGCGCGGGCTGCAGGACATACTGGCGAAAACCGGCACTCACCCGCTCTCGGCCACGATAAACGCGCTGATAGTGCGCAGCATGAGGCAGGCGGTCTACTCGCCCGAGTCGAAGGGCCACTTCGGCATAGCGGCGCGCTACTACGCGCACTTCACCTCGCCGATAAGGCGCTACCCGGACCTGATGGCCCACCGCGCGGTGAAGGCCCTGATCAAGGGCATGAAGCCAAAACCCGGGCACATCATAAGGGCTTTCAACGCCATGTTCCCCGGCAAGAAGGAAGCGGCGCAGGTGCCGCTGATAAAGGCGGGGGAACACTGCTCCGAGCGCGAGCGCGCGGCCGCCGAGGCCGAGCGCAAGGTCTCCGACCTGATGAAGGCGGAGCTGCTGCGGACGATGATAGGGCAGGTCATGGACGGCGTGGTGACGGCCGCGGCCGGCAGCGGGGCCTTCGTCTCGCTGGCGGAGAGCGGCGCCGACGGGCTGCTGCGCGGGGCCACCTGGCTCAAGCCGGGCGACCGCGTGCGCGTGAAGATCGAGGCCATCAGCTCCGTGGACGGGAAGATAGACCTCTCCGCCGCCGACCAGCCCGGCCTTCCGCCGCACTGGACGGTAAAGAGAAAGCTCAAGTAACGCTCCCAGGCTCCCCCGGGGACGCGCGCTCGCCACGGTTCGCTTTTTCCGGGATACACCTTCGCTTCATTCGGCCGACCAAGAACTCGGCCCGGGCGCATAGCGCCTCGGGCCTCAGACATTCTTGGTCGTCCGGCAGTGCCGGTGCCCTCATTCCGCTCGGGGAAAAAGCTTGTATAACCAGGTTTTATTATACTCACTG
>CAYPYG010000053.1:2603-4972 GCA_964415175.1 uncultured Elusimicrobiaceae bacterium | reverse complement strand
ATAGTTGGTGTTGCCGCCGATGGGGCCGGTGGCGATGCAGATCTCGTTCTCCGGGCTGTTCCATTTCGTGTCGCCGCTGACGGCGTCCCACAGCAGCTTGAGGTCATAGCCCTTGCCGCCGACGAACTTCCTCTTCATCTCCGGCGGCACCGGCTTGACCCTGATCTCCAGGGTGGAGAGGTCGATGTGCAGCGTGCGGTCGTTGTAGCCCCTGATCACCGGCTTGAGCTCGTAGCGGAACTCCTTCAGGACCCTGTGGGCGGACCGCATCTTCTCGATATCGTGCTTGGCTTCATTGGCGTCCATGGCTCAGCCCTCCTTGACTTCGATCTTCAGCGCCCCGCTGGGGCACTCCCTGGCGCAGGCGTCGCAGGCGATGCACTTGAAGGGCACGAGGCCGCCGCGCCAGGTCATCATGGTGCCGGTGGGGCAGGCGGCGACGCAGGCCAGGCAGTTGATGCACAGCGTGCGGTTGATCATCACCACGCCCTGCTTGTTGACGGTGATGGCCTGGGTGGGGCATTCCTCCACGCAGCGCCGGCACTGGTTGCATACGCTCAGGGTGTAGCGGCCCTCGGTGCTCCGGCCCACGCGGATGCACGACTTCTCGGGGTTGTCCTCCTTGAAGTAGAGCTTCGAGCAGACGCTCATGCAGAGGTTGCAGCCGGTGCACTTCTCGGGAAAGGTGTCCAGGTATTTCATCGCTTCTTCGCTGACCTCTTGTCCTGCTTCGCAGCCTGCAGGGTGATGACGATCTTCTTCCACGGCTGCGGGACGCGGTCGAGCGATCCCACCGCCCCCAGCACCACGTTGCCGATGATCCTGCGGACGAACGGGTTCATGGCGATCGTCCGGCCGTTCACTTTCAGCTCGATCTTATGTTCCATGGATCTCCTCCACGAATGCGGCGATCCCGCCGATGTCGTCGGGTCGAAAACAACGCCCGTTCCCCGGGAACGGCTCAACGGCGACCAGCGCCGTCCGCTCCCCGGGCCGAGTCTTCAGCCCCTTTCCCGGCTCCCCGCCCGCCACCTCGATGACCGGCACGCCGGGCGCGGTGAGCCCCTCCATGAACACGACGTCACCGGCGCCCAGCCGCGAGCCCAGCTCGGCCAGCAGCTCGCCGGCGCCCACGGCCGGGGTCATGCGCAGCAGCTCACGGCCCGCCAGCAGGTAGGCCTCCTCGGCGCCTGCCCGGCGAAAGCGCGCCGTGTCCTTGCCCTCGGGCTGGACGTCGTAGGCGGCATGGGTGCCCTTGACGGCAACCACCCGGCGGCCGCGGCCGCGCAGCTCGGCGATCAGGCGGGTGATGAGCGTAGTTTTGCCGCTGCCCGACCAACCGACGATGGAAACGACCTTCATGGGGCTCCATATTAATATAGAAGCGGGTGGCAGTCAACCAGCCAGCGAAAACTCAGTCGCGAATGGCGAAGGCCCCGTCGCTGCGGTCCTCGCCGCCGGCAGGGGGCGCGCCGCCCGCCGCCGGGCGCCAGCGGATGGCGACGCGGAAGCCGTCGCCGCCGGGGCAGGCGACCCCGTTCAGCAGGTCGGCGCCGACGCGCCAGGCGAAGCGCAGGCTGGCGGACGGCAGGTCCGCGGCGATGGCCCCGAGCTCGCGTTCGCCCTGCAGGAGCGCCAGCGTGATGAGGCCGCCCGCGGCGCTCGCCCAGCGGATGGGGCAGACCCGGCCCGCTTCCAGCTCCTCGCCGCCATTGGGCGAGACAAGCGTCACGACCGGCAGGGGCTCAACGAGGGTGAAGGCGCCGTCGCTGGTGTCGGAGACCGACTCGTTGGCGCGCACGGTGACGCGGATGCGGTAGCCGGCGGCGGGCTTGGCGAAGCGGCCGTCCATCTTCCTGCCGGCGGGCCACTCCAGCCCGCCCTGGGAGACGTCGGCGATGGCGACGGGACCGAAGTCTTCTTCCCCCTCCAGGGCGATGACGATCTTCTCGTCTCCGGCCAGGCCGGAAAATGACCAGGCGATGGCCAGCGGTTCGCCGCTGGCCAGCTCCTCCCCGCCGTTGGGGGAGAGAACGGTCACTTGCTGCGCCGGCGCTAATGCCGCAGCGGCCAGGAGCAGGAACGCGAGCCGTGTGGGTCCCTTCATCGTCGCCTCCATGGGTCGGGGAGCGGGAAGCTTCCGCCCCCGATTATACCGCAGGCGCGCCGGATTTTCCCGTCAGTTTCCGTCCCAGCCGGCGATGCGGGCCAGCAGCCACCAGAAGGCGCGGCCCTTGAGTATGCAGTTCAGCCCCTGCGAATGGGCGCACTCGGGGCAGTCCCCGGCCAGGCGGGCCAGCTCGCTGCCCGAATTGGCCGCCAGCCAGTCGGCGGCCGAGAAGAACAAAGTATTGGCGCACCGATACGTG
>CAYPYG010000053.1:0-2593 GCA_964415175.1 uncultured Elusimicrobiaceae bacterium | reverse complement strand
GTTGCGGTCGCGCGAGCCGTTGCCGTCGCTGTCGTAGTCGCAGTTGTCGTCGGCCATGAGCGCCATGTAGTCGCTGCCGCCGCCCGGGGCGAAGCTCTCGATGTCGGCGAAGTCGAAGAGGAACTTGCCGTTGTCGCGGCAGAAGGCGCGGATCTGCTCGTTGCGGCGGTTCAGGTTCCCCTGGGCGCCGGAGCCGTCGAGATGGCCGGTCATGTAGACGAAGGTGACCCCGGGGTAGTCGCGCTCCAGCGCGGCCAGCGCCTGCAGGTAGGCGTCGATGCCGGCGGCGTCGGTATCGCTTACGCCGCCGCACCACGACCACACGACCACGTTGCGGTCGTTGCCGGGGCGGGAGAGCATGGCGACGGTCGCGTCGCGCCAGGCCAGGTCGCCGTAGCCGCCCAGGTCGTCGGCGCCGCCGTCGTTTCCCCCGTCATCGTTGAGGAAGATCCCCGGCCGCAGCCCCCAGTCCGAATAGGAGAAATAGAAGGCGGTGCCGCTGTTGCCGCGGAAGGCTATCATGCCGCTCACCGGCTGGCTGCCGTGCGAGGTGTGGCCGTAGCCGATGCGCAGGCGGTCGCGCGCGGTGGCGATCCACGACGCCGGCACGCGGCCCAGGTCGGTGCAGCGGTGGTCGATGACCCGCGCGGCGGCCTCTGGCGGGTCGGGATCTTCGGGCGGGTCGTCACGCTGCCCGGGGCTGCAGGAGAGCAGCACGGCCAGGAGCGCCAGCGCCAGGAACCGGGGCACGTGCTTCATTCCCACCTCCTCATGGGCAAATCGATAGTAAATGATGCGGAAGGGCCGGGAATCTCAGTGATGACCTTTCCAAGGAAAAAGTAAAAAGGAAAAAGGTAAAAGTAAAGAAAGAAAAACGGCATTGCGAATAGTTGATCGCATAAAGATCGGCCTGAAGAGATCGAAAATCTCTTTTCTTCACTTTTTCCTTTTACCTTTGGAAGTTTCTTTGCCCCGCCGTATGCCGTACGCCAAGTTCTTCCCAAACTTGTCACTTGTCACATGTCGCTGATCCCTATATAATGGATGCGATGAGAGTCTTCACTGGCATCCAGCTGGCGGCGGGGCCGCGGGAGAAGCTCCTGCGGGAGATCAAGCCCTTTCACAAGGCCGGCACCCCCATCCGCTGGACCGAGGAGCGCAACATCCACCTGACCCTGAAGTTCATCGGCGATGCCGACCCGGCGCTGGCCAAACGCATCGGCGCGGCGCTGGCCGCAGCTCCGCGGCCGGCCCCCTTCCGCCTGCGACTGCGCGGCTTCGGCAAGTTCCCCGGCGGCGACGAGCTGCACGTGCTGTGGGCCGGCGTCGAGGAGAGCGCCGGGCTGAGCGCGCTGTTCGCCGGCATGGAGGAGGCGCTGGCCGCCCTGGGCATCGCCCGCGAGGCGCGTCCCTTCCATCCCCACGTCACCCTCGGCCGCAGCAGGTCGCGCTACAATTTCAAGGGCGTCATCTCGCTGCTGCAGGAGAAGGGCGACCTGTTCCTTGGCGACTGGGACGTCGCCGCCTGCCAGCTGTTCGCCAGCGATCTGACCCCCGCCGGCCCCGTCTATTCCGTCCTGAAGGAGATCCCGCTTGTCGAGTCATGAGATCCTGTACCTGCTCTGCTGCTATCTGCTGGGCTCCATTCCCTTCGGCTACCTCATCGTGTATCTCAGCGAGGGCAGGGACATTCGCGCCGCGGGCAGCGGCAACATCGGCGCCACCAACGTGCTGCGCAGCAAGGGCAAGCTGGCCGGCCTGGCCACCCTGGCTCTCGACATCCTGAAGGGGGCGCTGCCCGTCCTCTACGGCCGCATCCATTTCGACCTGCCCTGGATGGCGCTGCTGGGCGGCCTGGCCGTGCTGCTGGGACACGTCTTCCCCGTCTTCCTGCGCTTCCGCGGCGGCAAGGGGGTGGCGGCGCTGGTCGGCGTCTTCCTGGTCTTCCACTGGCCGTCGCTGCTGGCTTTCCTGGCCGTATTTTTCGCCGTCCTGGCGCTGACCCGTTATGTCTCCCTCGGCTCGCTGCTGGGCACGACGGCGCTGTTCTTCTCCGTCCTGTTCACCCAGACCGTCGAGGCGGCCATGGCCGCCTTCGCCATGCTGCTGCTGATCGTCTTCCGCCACCGCGGCAATGTCTCCCGCCTGCTGGCCGGCAGCGAGCGGAAGTTCGCCTTCCGGAAAGATGGATAGCGTCCTGGTCGTCGGCGGCGGCTCCTGGGGCACGGCCTTCGCCGACTACCTCGCCCGCCGCGGCATGCGCACCTGCCTGTGGGCCCGCGAGGAGGAGGTCCGGGCAGCCATCCGCTCCGATCGCGAAAACCGCCTGTTCCTCCCCGGCGTCCGCCTGGACGACCGGCTCGCCGTCGGCGCCGACCTGGAGGGCGAAGCCGGCCGGGCCGGGCTGTGGGTGCTGGCCGTGCCCTCCAAGTTCATGCGCTCGGTGCTGGAACGCCTGCGCGGCTGCCGGCGCGGGGAGCATGTCCTGGTGTGCCTTTCCAAGGGCTTCGAGGCCGACTCGCTCAAGACCATGTCCCAGGTGGCGGCCGACGCGCTCGGCCCCGGCGTGGCCCGGCGCTGGCTGACGATTTCC
>CAYPYG010000052.1:0-4985 GCA_964415175.1 uncultured Elusimicrobiaceae bacterium | reverse complement strand
ATGAATACGCCTGGGAAGGGCATATAGCGAGCGGGGTGTATTACTTCACCGTCGAAGCCGAACGCGCGGGCTCGAAACTAAAGTCCCGCGGCAAATTCGCGGTGGTGCGCTAAGGGGGGGCCATGAAGAAAGCGATATTTACGGTAATGATGCTCCTCCCGGCCGGCGGTGCTTATGCCGGGGCGAGCGGGGCGCAGTTCCTTAACATAGACGTCTCCGCCAGGGCGGTGGGTATGGGCTCGGCCTATACGGCGGCGTCCGACGGCGCGGGATCCATCGGCTATAACCCGGCTGGCCTGCTGGGCGGCGCGGGCGTGGAGGCGGCCTTAAGCCATACGCGGTGGCTTATGGAATCGTCGCATGACTTCGCGGCCGCGGCCTTCCCGCTCAAGGGGTTGCGCGCGGGCGTGGGTTACAGCCGCTTCGCCGCCGGCGAGATGACGGCGCGCGACGCGTCGGGTGCGGCGGTCGGCAGCTTCTCCAATACCGACCAGGCGGTATCGTTCAACCTGGCGGGCCGGGTGAAAGGCCTGGGGCTGGGCGCGGGGGTCAAGTACATAACCAGCTCGCTGGGCGGCGAGAACGCCTCCACTTTCGCGGCCGACCTGGGCGTGACGGCGGGGCTGGGCCGCGTTACGGTGGGTCTGGCGGCGCGCAATATCGGGCCGGGGCTCAAGTACCTGGAGCAGTCGGACCCGCTGCCGCTGGCGGTATCGGCCGGCGCGCTGGCGCATATCATCCCCGGCTTCGGCCTGAGCGCGGATATCACGCGGCTGGAGCACGACGACCGGACGGTGGTGAGCGTGGGCAGCGAGTACGCGCTCCTGCCCGCGCTGTCGCTGCGGGCCGGGTACCTGGCCGGACGCACCACGGCGGAGGACGACAACCGGGGTTTTTCCGCCGGCGCGGGGGTCAACCTGGCCGGCGCCTCGCTCGACTACGCGCTTACGCCCTACGGGGAGCTGGGGAGCGCGCAGAGGATAACGCTGAGGAAGCGTTTCTAAAGACCGGAAAGACCGCTCCGGTTCCCGTTCCGACCATTCCCGCCCGACCGGGCGGGAGTCTTTTATTCGCCTTGATAAGAAGACCCGCAAATTGATTTAATATATAAATATCAGCCGCCGGGACCCGGGAGCTTTTCCCCGGGCCGGAGCGGCCGTTTTTCGCCTTCCGAGCGACAGCGAAGGGAAAAAAGCAGCAAGGAGAAACGAAGATGAGGATCCACATAGTAGCCAGGAAGATAAAGCTCACCCAGCCGATAAAGGAATTCATCGAGAGCAAGTTCGCCAAGCTCCAGGAATATATCGAGAACATAGTCTGGGCGCAGGCCATAGTGACCGTAGAGAAGAAGATGCACACCGCCGAAGTCGTGGTGCACGTGGGGCATCAGACCGTCAAGGCCGCGGCTTCCGCCGCCGATCTCTACACCGCCATCGACCGCGTGATGGACAAGGCCGAGGCCCAGGTCAAGAAATACAAGGAGCGCCGCTCCGACCACCGCCCCCAGGAGGCCATCGACCTGCGCGAGATGACCTCGCAGACCGGCCCCGAGATCCGCTTCTCCGTGGTCAAGGACGTGACCGTTAAGCCTATGCGCCGCGAAGAAGCGGTCATAGAGATGGAGAAACTGGGTTTCAACTTCTGGATGTTCGTGGACAAGGACTCCAGGCAGACCCAGGTCGTCTTCAAGCGCCTCGACGCCAGCTACGGCATCCTGCAGCCCGTCAAGAAATAAATGCGCGAGATACGGAACGGCTCCAGGGACCTGACGGTCCGGGACCTCGTGAAGCTGAAGGGCAAGATCTTCGGCCTCCGGCTGGTACCGGGGACGGGGAAGCTCGTCCGCGGCATAACGGTCAGCGAGATAAACCGTCCCGGCCTGGCCATAGCCGGCCACATGGAGCAGTTCCGTTCCGAGCGCATACAGATAATAGGCCAGGGCGAATACGCCTACTGCCTGAAGGCCCCGGCCCGGGAGGTCGAGGCGAACCTGGCCAAGATGTTCGGCAGTTCCGATATCCCCTGCGTGATAGTCACCGGCGGGCTGAAACCGCTGGAGGTCGTCAGGCGGGCCTGCCGCAAGGCCGGCATCCCGCTGCTCACCACGACCTTCGACACCTCGACCTTCATCCGGGAGCTGACGATGTTCCTCGACGACCGGCTGGCGGCGGTCGCCCACGTCCACGGCGTGCTGGTCAGCGTCTACGGGCTCGGCGTGCTGATACAGGGGGACTCGGGCGTAGGCAAATCGGAGTGCGCGCTGGAACTGCTCAAGCGCGGCCACATCATGATAGCCGACGACGTGGTGGAGATCAAGCGCCGCATCGGCTACATGCTGGTCGGCCGCTCCCCCAAGAACATACAGCATTACATGGAAGTGCGCGGGCTCGGCATAATCGACGTCGAGCTGCTCTTCGGCGTCGGCTCGATCCTCGACCAGTCCATGGTCGAGATGCACGTGCGCCTGGAGAGCGTCGCCGGGGGGACCCCGATCCGGGGTTACGACCGCACCGGGCTCGAGAACACGGAGATCAGCATCCTCGACGTCCCCGTGCCGTCGCTGCGGCTCCCCGTCACCCCCGGCCGCAACCTGGCCGTGCTGATCGAGGTGGCCGCGCTGAACCAGCGCCTCAAGAACCAGGGCTATTTCGTGGCCAAGAAGTTCAACGAGAGCCTGATGCGCGAGATGAACCCCGGGCGCGGCAAGGCCTCGCGCGGGACGGGGGCCCGATGAAAGGTTCGAAGGTCTTCATCGTGACCGGCATGTCCGGCGCCGGCAAGAGCCAGGCCCTCAAGTGCTTCGAGGACCTGGGCTTCTACTGCGTGGACAACCTCCCGGTGGCCCTGATACCCCATTTCGCCGGCCAGCTCAAGACCAGCCGGCACCTGCGCCAGACCGCGCTGGGCCTGGACATACGCGAGGGCCGGTTCGTCAAGGGCTTCGCCGACGCGGCCGACGCCTTCGACCGCTACGGGATAGTCCACAAGACCATCTTCCTCGACGCCGACGACTCGGTGCTGGTGCAGCGCTTCTCCGAGACGCGCCACCGGCACCCGCTCGGCAAGAACATCTCGGTGGCCGTGCGGGAGGAGCGCAAGCTGCTCAGCGCGGTCAAGGCCAAGGCGGACAAGGTCATAGACACCACCCGCCTGACCCTCGGGGAGCTCAAAGAGACGATCAGCGCCGCGCTGGAGCTCAGGCGCTCCAGCGAGATGAAGATCTCGGTGATCTCGTTCGGCTACAAGCACGGCCTGCCGCTGGACGCCGACCTGGTCATGGATATGCGCTTCCTGCCCAATCCGAACTACGTGCCGCGCCTCAAGAAGCGCACCGGCCTGGACAGGCCGGTGGCGGAGTACCTGCGCTCGAAGCCCGTGCTCAAGAGCTTCATGCGCGATTACATGGCCCAGATAAAGCGCCTCGTGCCGCTCTATGTGAAAGAGGGGAAATCCTATCTCACGATCGCCATCGGCTGCACCGGCGGCCGGCACCGCAGCGTCTTCATGGCGCACGCGCTCGCCGAAGAACTGGCTAAGTCGGGCCTCTCGGTCTCCGAGCATCACCGCGACATCCGCAAATAACCGGGACGCCGCGCGCGGCGGCGCCCCCTTCGAGGCTGGGAACTTTTATGATAAGCATAGTGGTCGTAACGCACGGGGAGTTCGGCGCCTACCTGATCGAGGCGGCCGAGACCATCGTGGGCGCGCAGAACGAGGCGCTGCGCAACGTCAGCATCTCGCCCAGGACCTCGCTGGAGAAGGCCAGGGAACTGGTGGAGGCGGCGGCCAGGGAAGCCGCGAACCCCGAGGGCGTCGTCTTCCTGGTGGACATGCCCGGCGGGACCCCCATGAACGTGGTCTTCCCGGTGGCCGGCGGCATAGAGAAGAGCGCGGTCATCTGCGGCGTGAACATAAACATGATGATCTCCGCTTTCTCCTACCGGCGTTCGCTGCCCTTCGCGGAACTGACCGCGAAGATCATGGAGGACGGCCGGAAGGCCATCTGCGACGTGAAGGCCCTGCTGGCCGCCAGAAAGGGAGGCGGCTGATGCCGGTGGCCCTTTTCAGAGTGGACGACCGGCTCATACACGGCCAGGTCGTCGAGTCCTGGGTCCCCTATCTCGGCACCGGGGAGATAGTCGTGGCTTCCGACGAGATAGCCGCCGACGAAACGCGCCGGCTGCTGATGCGTTTCGCCGTCCCGGAAGGCGTGGACCTGAAGATCATGCGGCTCGAGGAGGCGGCGCCCTACATAAACGCCGGCGCCTCCGAACGGAAAACGCTGGTCCTGGTCCCCGGCGTGCGCGAGATGGCGGCGCTGCTCGACCGCGGGGTGAAACCCGCTTCCGTCAATATCGGCGGCATGCATTATTCGGCCGGCCGCAACCTTTCCATAGGCAAGGCCATCTTTCTCAGCGAGGAGGACTGCGCCGACCTCAGGAAACTGTCGGCCGCGGGCATAGAACTGGAGGGCCGCGGCGTGCCTTCCGACAGGCCTTTCGACCTCAGGGAGGCGATGGACTGAGGGCCCGCGCCCCGGTCAGCCATGGACTCCTGGACCCTCTTCGCCACCGCCGCCGCCGCGGGACTTCTGCAATTGGACAATGTCCAGTTCCTGCAGTCCATGGTCTCCAGGCCCCTGGCCGCTTCGCTGGTCTTCGGCCTGATCTGCGGCTGTCCCGGCGAAGCCGCCAGGCTGGGCCTGCTCACCGAGCTGATCTACTCCGACTACATGCCCATGGGGGGGTCGCTGCCTCCCAACGGCATAACGGCCTCCGCCGTGGGGGTCCTGGCCCTGTCGTCCGGCGTCATGAGCCCGGGCCTGGCTTTCTTCGCCGGCCTGGCCGCCGGCTATCTGTATTCGGGAGCGGAGTTCCGCCTCAGGACCGTCCGCTCCGGCTGGAACAGCGCGGTGGAGGCGGAGCTCTCCGCCGGCCGGCCGGCCCTCGGACGCCGGCTCTGCGCCTCGCTGGCCATGGAGAGCG
>CAYPYG010000051.1:0-5491 GCA_964415175.1 uncultured Elusimicrobiaceae bacterium | reverse complement strand
AGCCTCCGGGGAGCCTGCCCGCTAAGCGAGCCATAAGGGGACAGCCGGGGGAGGCGTGCCCTCACCGGAGCAAAACCCTTCGGAGCCGCTCGCTTACGAAGTCGCGTCGGAGGTAGCCGGTGGAATCGCTGTCCTGCGGGGCCGGAGACGCGGACGAGCGCGAGCGGCGAGAACGGGAAGGGCGCGCACGGTGTGCGCGACCCTGTTTTTGCGAGGTGAGGGCACGCCATGCCCCCGGCATAGTTCTTCCTGTTGCCTGCGGGCGGGACGAGGGGGCGGATTGACTTGGGGGCCGATAGTTAATATCTTATACGCTCTTATTCATGGAAGACGGCGAAAAGCACGCGCATAAGAACAGTCCCTTCGTCTTCCGCCAGTCCGAGATCCGGACCGGCGGCGGACTGCACCGCGTAATAGAGTGCGACACGGCCCTTTTCGCGGACGCCCTGGAGGGCAAAGGCGCGCTCCTGTCCCTCACCGCCGAGGCCGATTTCTCCGTCGGCAGCGGGGACCTGCTGCTGGAAGGGGGGATAAAGGCCGTCGCCGCCCTTCCGTGCGACCGCTGCAACGCCGATTTCAGGGCCTCCCTCGCCGAATCTTTTGACGAGGTTTATGAATATTCAGTAGAATCAATAGACATCGAGGACCTGGTCCGCCAGGCCCTGGTGCTCGCGGTCCCGGCTAAGATTTTATGCTCGGACGGCTGTAAAGGGCTTTGTCCCCGCTGCGGGGCCGACCTGAACGCCGGGCCCTGCAAATGCGGTCCGGGGCGGGACGGCCCTTTCGGCGCCCTGCGCGATTTGAAGAACAAGGAGCCATGAGATGCCTAATCCTAAACGCAAACATACAGCCTCCAGGCGGGATTCCCGCCGGGCGCAGAACTGGAAGCTCGAGCTGAAGTCGCTCGCCAGCTGTCCCCAGTGCGGCGCCATGCGCCTGCCTCACAGGGTCTGCGCCTCCTGCGGGACCTACAACGGCAAACTGGAAGTTCCCCGCAAGGAAAAAAAGAAGGACGAAGAACAGCAGGGTAAATAAGCCCCCGCCATGAGAATAGCCATCGACGCTCACGGCGGCGATTTCGGCCTGCGGCCGAACATCGAAGGCGCGATAGAGGCCCTCAAGCGCCTCGACCACGACGTCATCCTCGTCGGCAGGGATCCCGAGATACGGGAGGAACTGCGCCGGCGCGGCCTGGAGAACCCGCCCAGGCTGACCATCGTCCACGCCCCGCAGGTGGTGGAGATGGGCAGCGAGCCCGTCGAGGAGTGCCGCACCAAGCCCGACTCCTCGCTGATGGTCGCCGCCGAACTGGTGCGCGACGGCAAGGCCGACGGCATGATCTCCGCCGGCAACTCCGGCGCCGTCATGGTGGCCGCGCTGCTCAAGATGAAGCGCATCAGGGGCATACTGCGCCCCGCGCTGGCCGTGCCGTACCCGACCTACAAAGGCGTCAGCGTACTGATGGACGCCGGCGCCAATACCGACAACAAGCCCTGGCACCTGACCCAGTTCGCCATGATGGGCGCCGTCTATTCCTCGGTCCTGCTCAGGAAGGAGAACCCCTCCGTCGGCCTGCTCTCCGTAGGGGAGGAGGAAAGCAAAGGCAACGCGCTGGTACAGGAGACGCTGCCGCTGCTCAAGAACGTCGGCCTCAATTTCTACGGCCCCGTCGAGGGCAGGGACCTGCCCGCCGGCCTCACCGACGTCGTCGTCACCGACGGCTTCACGGGCAATATCGTCCTCAAGCTCTCCGAGGGCCTGGCCAAGGTCATCTTCAAGCTCATCAAGGACCAGATCCACCGCAAGTTCACCTACAAGATAGGCGCGATGCTGATGCAGAAGCTCTTCAAGGACCTCAAGGTCCGCCTCAGCGACGACGAGTACGGCGGCGCGCCGCTGCTGGGCGTCAACGGCGTGGCCATCATCTGCCACGGCAAGTCCACGCCCAAGGCCATCTTCAGCGCTATACGCCTGGCCGGCGAGCTGGCAGCCTCGGGCCTGTCCGAACAGATAGCCAAGCGCATGGACGCACTAAAGGCCTCCATGGAGAAACACCCCGAGCGGGAAGAGGAAGAGCAGAAGGCATGAAGCAGCTCGAAGGACTTTCGGCGCTGGTCACCGGCGGCGCGCGCGGCATAGGCCTGGAGATAGCCGCCGCCTTCGCCCGCGAGGGCGCCTCCGTGCTGCTCGGCGACGTTTCCGCCGACGAGGCCGCGGCCGCGGCGTCCGGACTGGCCTCCGCCCACGGCGTCAAAGCCTCCGGCATCCGCCTCGACGTCACCGACCCCGCCTCCTGCGAGGCCGCGGTGGAAGATGCGGTCAAGGCCTTCGGCAAGCTGGACATCCTGGTCAACAACGCCGGGATAACCAGGGACAACCTGGTCCTGCGCATGAAACCCGACGATTTCGACGCGGTCATCTCCGTCAACCTGAAAGGCTCGTTCCTGATGTCCAAGGCCGCGGCCAAGGTCATGCTGCGCGCCAGGGCCGGGCGCATAATAAACATCTCGTCGGTAGTGGGCCAGGCCGGGCAGGCCGGGCAGGCCAACTATTCGGCCTCCAAGGCCGGCCTCATAGGCCTGACCAAATCGCTGGCCAAGGAATTCGCCCCGCGCGGCGTCCTGGTCAACGCCATAGCCCCCGGCTTCATCGAGACCAAAATGACGGAAGCGCTCAAGGAAGAGGCCAAGGCAGCCATCACGGCCCTGATCCCGCTGGAGCGCTTCGGCAAGCCCGCCGACGTGGCCGGCGCCGCGCTGTTCCTTGCCGGGCCGCACTCGTCGTACGTCACCGGCCAGGTCCTGGCCGTCAACGGCGGCATGTACATCTGATCTGACTAGTCTAGCGACTTAAGAGACCGTAAGGAGATACAATGGCGGAAAACATAGAAGAGAAGGTGAAAAAGATAATCGTCGAGCAGCTCGCGGTGGACGCCGCCGACGTCACGCTCCAGGCCCAGTTCGTCCAGGACCTCGGCGCGGACTCGCTCGACACGGTGGAGCTCGTCATGGCCCTCGAAGAGGCCTTCGACATAGAGATCCCCGACGAGGACGCCGAGAAGATCAAGACCGTGGGCGAGGCCGTCAACTACATCAACGCGAAGGCCGCCAAGAGCTGACGACCCGGGAGCGCCGCGGATGCCTCCCATCGAGGAAGTCATCGGTTATTCCTTCAGGGATAAGGATCTCCTGAGGACGGCGCTCACTCACAAGTCCTACGCCGCCGAAAAACATTCGGCGGAATGCAACGAAAGACTGGAATTCCTGGGCGACAGCGTGCTCGGTCTCGCTGTCGCCCGGTATCTTTACGGGGAGCACCCCGGCAGGGACGAGGGTCACCTCTCCAAGCTCAAATCCTTCCTCGTTTCGCGCCAGAACCTCGCGTCCTGGGCGCGCGCCATAAACCTCGGCGAGCACCTGCTGCTCGGCGTGGGCGAAGCCCAGACCGGCGGGAAGAAACGCACCAGCATACTGGCCAACTCGCTCGAAGCCCTGCTGGCGGCCGTCTATCTGGACGGCGGCATGGCCGAAGCCGAACGGCTGGTGCTGGGCTGGGTCTCCGCCTCCGAACCCGAAGACCCCGAAGCCGACCATAAGAGCCGTCTTCAGGAGCTCATCCAGAAGAAGCATCACCGCACCCCGGAGTACGAGATCGTCCGCTCCGAAGGCCCCGAGCACGACAAGAACTTCACCGTCAACGTGCGCCTCGGCCGCAAGGTCCTGGGCATGGGCGCGGGAAAGAACAAGAAAGAAGCCCAGCAGGCCGCGGCCCGCAACGCCCTCGACTACCTGGAGCACAATGAGCTCGGCAGGGACGAGATCTAGCCTCGCCCTCCCGGCGCTGCTCCTCCTCTGCTCCTGCTCCGGCGGGGGAAAAACTCCCGCCTTCGCCCCCGGCGACTACGCCGTTTACCGCTATTCCGGCTCCTACCGCCAGGAACCCGTAACGCTCGCGCGTTCCGTCGAAGCCGCCCCGCCGGGCGGCGACATCGTTTTCCTCAACGAATGGCGGAGCGGAGGAGAGCGGCGGGCCTGGCGCGAGCATATCGCCCCGCGACCCTACGACCTGTCCCACAACATCGCTTCCCGCCTGGAATTGCCCGCCGGCGAAGGCTGGAAAGAGCTCCCCGATCCGGAGAACATGGAACTTTTACGCCTGAGAGAGGGCACACTCTTCAATCCTCAGGGACTGCCGCGGCTACGCAAAGAGGAGCCCGGGGAGTTTTCGGCCGGCGGAAAAAAATATCCCTGCGTCGTAAAGACCTACCGGACGATGGTCGGAGGGAAAAGGGCGCTGCTCGTGCGCCGCGAGGCGGAAGGCTTCAAGTGGGGGACACTGTCGGAAGAATACAAGGAACAGCAGTCCGGCGGGACCCTATTCCTCGCGGAGCTTATCGAAGAGGGGAACCGAAAGCCCTGACCGGCGGGCGCCCCAGCAGGTCCTCGACCCCCCTGTACTTCCCGGAGAAAACATTGTCCGACGCCGTCATGCGGTACTGGTCCCGCGTCATGGGCGGAGCGGGCAGCAGCGCCAGCAGCGGCAGCGCCGGCGCGAAGAAGGACCGCGGCAGGCCCAGCACCGGCCTTTTTATCCCCAGTTCCCGCAGCGAAGCCCGGAAGAACTCAGCGTAACTCATCGCTTGCGGCCCGCAGAGCTCGAAAACCTCCCCTTTGATATCCGACTCCAGCGCCCTCACGACGCATTCCGCCGCGTCGGCGAGAGCCACCGGCTGCAGCCGCCTGTCCGACGGCGCGGCCAGGACCGGAGCGAAGCGGGCCAGTCCGCGCAGGTCTTCGTAGAACTTCTGGCCCGGCCCGGTTATCACCGACGGGCGCAGCACGGCCCAGTCCAGGCGGGAGGCGGCCAGCGCGTCCTCGGCCAGGCCTTTCGTGCGCAGGTAACGGCTGCGCGAAGAGGCGTCGGCCCCCAGCGCAGAGATCTGCACGAACCGGCGCGCGCCGGCGGCCGCCGCTCCCTCCAGCAGTCTGTGCGTGTAATCGAGGTTGACCCGCTCGAACGTGACGCCTTCCTGCGGGCATTCCCTGAGTATGCCCAGGAAATTGACGACGGCCTCGGGGCGGTGCTCTTCGACCAGCGCGGCCAGGTCCTCCATGAAGCGCGCGCCATTGGGGCGCAGGTCCGGGGGAAGCGAGGACGGCGCCCGGGAAGGAATGACCACCTTATGGCGCCCGGCCAGCAGGCGCGCGACGGCGCCGCCGAAAAAACCCCCGCCGCCGGCCAGAAGGACTTTCATACCATCGATTCTACAACATTTGCGGCGGCCGCTTAAAAACCGGCGTATTTTGATAGAATTAAATATCTTTATGGATAATTATGCGGCGACGCTTATAGTGGCCGGCTTCGGCCTGGCGGTAGCGGGGGGGATGACGATACTCGCCGTCCTGCTGGGCCCGCGCGGCCGCGGCGCGGTCAAGGACCTGCCCTTCGAATGCGGCATGCCCGCGGCGCAGAAGTCCGCCGCCTCCGTCCC
>CAYPYG010000050.1:0-6907 GCA_964415175.1 uncultured Elusimicrobiaceae bacterium | reverse complement strand
CTTCGCCCAGCGCCGGCAGTTTGCCTTTTATCTGTGTGTTCGTCCACAGGGTCAGTTGTGCCGTGGCGCCGCCGATGAGCGTCTCGGATTTGCCCGCCACATAGTTGCCGAAGTTGTAGCCGGTCAGCGTGAACGGCGAGAGCACCGCCGCGGACGACGGCGACACCGCCTCAAGCACCGGGTCGGCCAGTTCGAAGGACAGCGGCTGCGAAGCCGCCAGCCCGCCGTTGAGCTGGCGCTCCACTACGACTTCATGCGCGCCGGGTTCTATTGTGCCGGGCACCGTGCCTTTGATCTGCGTATCGTTCCACAAAGTCAACGGACAGGTGGTGCCGCCTATAAGTACGCGGGTATAATTGGCCACGTAATTGCCGAACCACGCTCCGTCTATAACGAAAGGCAGACCTATGGGCCCCGACGACGGGGTTATGAGCTGCGCCGCCGGCGTGACCACGTCGAAGTTCAGCGCCGAAGAGCGTATCAAGCCGCCGTTGAGTTCGCGTTCGACGATGACCTCGTGCGTACCGGCAGCCAGGATGCCCGGCACCGTTCCCTTTATCTGAGTATCGCTCCACAAGGTGAGCGGGGCCGTGGTCCCGCCTATAAGCACCCGCGTCCATCCGGCCGAATAATTGCCGAAGCCCGTGCCATAGATGGTGAAAGGAATACCTATGGGCCCGGCCACCGGCGTCATGCTGGCCGCGTCCACCGCCAGCACTTCAAAATACATCGTGTTGCTGGACATAAGACCGCCGTCGGTGGTCCTGCGCTCGGCCAGCACCGGGTACAGGCCGGACGATAATCCGCCCGGCACCGTGCCCTTTATCTGCGTATCGCTCCACAAAGTAAGCGGAGCCGTAGCGCCGCCTATAAGGACTGAGGTGAAGTTTTGCCGGTAATCACCGAAGCCGGAGCCCGCTATGGTAAAGGGCATACCTATCGGCCCGGAGGAAGGCGCTATCCAGTCCGCTTCCATATTCCGCAGGTCGAACGCGGCGGTCGCAGACCGGACCAGCCCGCCATTTAATTCACGCTCGACCAGCACTTCATGAACGCCAGGCGCTATTGTGCCGGGAATGGTCCCTTTGATCTGCGTATCGGTCCACAGAGTAAGCGGGCAGGTCGCCCCGCCGATGAGCACCCGCGTGTAATTGGCCACGTAATTGCCGAAGCCGGTCCCGTTCAGCGCGAAAGGCAGGCCGATAGGGCCGGATGAGGGAGCGATATCAACTATGGCCGGCACGGTCAGCGTGAAGGGCAAAGGCTGCGAAGCGGTCAGCCCTCCGTTGAGCTCGCGCTCGACCAGCACTTCATGGATGCCGGGAGCTATGGCGCCGGGTATCGTCCCCTTGATCTGCGTGTCGGTCCACAGGGTCAGCGGGCAGGTAGTCCCGCCGATAAGCACCCGCGTGTAATTGGCCACGTAATTGCCGAAGCCTGTCCCGTTCAGCGCGAAAGGCAGGCCTATCGCGCCCGACGAAGGCGCTATATCGGACAGGGCCGGGACGACTACCGTAAATGAAGAAGTTTCAGCCAGCAGTTCGGCGCCGCGCATCACCCTCACTGCATGTTCTCCGGCAGCGAGCGTGCCGGGCACGCTGCCTTTTATGGTATCCGTGCTCCACAGCGTCAGCGGCGCCGCGGCGCCGCCGATAAGAACATTGGTAAAGCCGGCGGCATAAGTCCCGAAGCCGGAGCCCGTTATAGTGAAAGGCAGTCCTATCGCACCGGAAGAGGGCGTGATGGAAGCCGTCGCCGCGACCGACGCTATTCCCACCGTGAAATACGCAGTCTTCACCGTCGAAGTATTGCCTACCCGGTCATGGGCCAGGTAATAGACGGTATGCGTGCCGGGGGTGAGCGCGAACGGACCTTCGTAACGCGGGTTCCCGCAGGTGCCGGACGGACCGGTGAAAGGCGGTTCGCCTTCGGGGCATTCGTCCCATGCGACGCTCACCAGGTAATAAATATCGCGCAGACCCGAGGCCACTTCGTTGGAAACGGGGTCGACCGCGCTCAGGCTGATGGAACCGGTCTCCAGGATATAGGCCGTTCCGTCATCGGGGACCGTGTAACCCGCCGTCAAAAGTTCCATCACCGGCGGCGTGCCGTCCACGGCGAGCGAACTGACCCGGATTTCCGAGAGATTGCCGAGATTATCCGACGCGCTGTAGGAAAGCGTATGCATTCCTTCGGGAAGGGCCAGCGTCACGGAAGAAGCGGCGGTTGAATAGGTGGAGCCGGATACTTCGTAATTCAGCTCCCGCACCCCGGCCCCGCCGTCGTGAGCAGCCAGGGTCACGGTAGACGCCGCAGCGGCGTAGGAGATGGAAGCGGAACTGAATACAAGCCCGGCTATTTCCAGCCCCGCGTCCGGCGCGAAGTTGTCAACTGTAACGGTGGAGGTTTTCATGGTCTCCAAATTCCCGGCCGTGTCCACGGCGTAATAGTGCAATATGCGGACCCCTTCCCCTTGAAGCGTGAAAGTGGAGGTATAGACCGTGAAAGCGCCGGCGTCGACGGAATACCGGATCTCGGCCACCCCCCCCTGCCCGTCGCCGATGGCCAGGAAGTCGTCGGAGGCGGTGAAAGAGATCTCAGTGAGCCCGGAAACGAACAGCGCTTCCGTCCCGAAGACCGGGCCGGTGAAAACAGGGGTGGTGAGCGGGGGCAGCACATCTGCCAGCTTGGTCCGTAGTTCGCCGAACGCGATGAAAGGCGTTTCCGTCCCGGCCCAGTTGCGCGCCCTGGCTCGGACATAATAAGTCGTATCAACGGCCAAGTGTTCAAAAAGGAATTCAAGTCCGTCCGTCCAGCCGCTCGAAGCCAGGACCGGCGCTCCTTCCGCGATCGTAGATATCTCCACGAAATACTGCGTACCCGCCGGATTTCCGCCGCCGGTCCAGGCGACGCTGAAACTGGTGTAATGGACGGTAAAGACCGGCGCCTCCGGCGCGGCGGCCAGGGTGACGGCGCCGCCCAGAGCGGCGTCCGCGGAAGCCGCCAGCGTATCCGTGTTGACGGCCCGCCCGAAGAAAAAATAGGTGGTGTTGGCGGCGAGGCCGGAAAAAACGTGGGAAGTCACCAGAAGTTCGTAAACGGGTGAGGAGGAGATCCGGGGCGAGGCCGGGGCGGTGGCGAAGTCCACCTGATATCCTATAGGGAGCAGATTGTTGCCCATCGTCCAATATGCCCGGACGCTGGAACTGGAAAGAGCTTCCGCCATACCTCCGGCCGGCGGGTTCGGCGCGGCCCAGGCCTGCGTGGAGTTGGAAATACCCGAGATATTGCCTCCGGTATCCTGCGTCCAGAGCCGCAGATAATGATCGCCGTTGCCGGCAAGCCCCTTGACGACATAAGACTGCGCCTCTCCGGGATCGGTGTTGGTGGTTATATTCACCTGCGCATGTTCCGGCCCGAAAACAGCCCCGGCGTCGTGCTCGGCCTGTATAAGGTATCTCGCCCCCATCATCGCGCCGGAAGAACCGTCCTCTCCCGGCGCGGTCCAGGCCAGGGACAGAGCACCTCCGCCCGCGGGCGAGGCCGAAAGGTCCATGACCGGCCCCGGAGGCAGGTCCACGGAGTGCAGCGCGAACTCGGCCCGGTACTCCGCGAACGACGGCGCGTCATGGTCCAGGATATTCAGACGGTAAACGTAGCCGCCGGAAGTTTTGTCAAAATGCCGGGAGATCCATGCGTTGGCGGGGGCCAATGCTTTTCCGTCCGATCGCTTGACCGAAGCCAGCGGCGCACCGTCCGGTACCGGCGCCGACGCGTATATCCACAACCCCGGAACAGTTTCTTCCGTCAGCCGCAGCGTCCGCGCGGGATCGGACGCGGCCGGAATACCGGCCAGTTCCGCCGCGGCAGAATACACTTCTATCGGTTCAGGCTGGTCGGATTCGAGGATCAGGTCCGGGACGACCGTTCCCCCGGCGTCCAGCAGCTCTTGTATGGCGCCGCGCGGCGTAGTGGTGTTGACCAGGAAATCGAAGTGCGCGTCCCGCCCCGGCAGGTCCACCAGGACGTCCTTCACCAGCGTATAGGTGGTGACGTCGCGGATGAGGGAAGTAAGTTCGCCGCCCAACTCCGCGGAATGGGTGAAAGTCGCCTTGAACTGCGTGAACCGCCCCGAAAGAGTTGTGGCCATTATCCAGGAGGCCTGTCCCACGCCGCCGGAAGGGATGGTGCCGAACGGCACCAGCAGCGTGTCGGCCGTCTTTTCGCGGCCGACATAAGTCCCCAGCAGTTTGAAATCCACGGCCAGTCCCTGCTTATTCTCCACTATCTCGGGCTGGCCGGAATTTATCCGGAAATTAGCGGCCGGGCCGTAGCCGGCGTTCACCACCCTTACGCCCAGCGCGAACGGTTCCACCGGCTCTATCACGTCCTCCGTCAGCGGTTCGTCGGCGAAGACCTCGAAAGGCAGGAGATATTCCAGCCGCAGTTCCGGCTGCGGCTTCACCGTGATGAAATCATCGAAGGTGGAGAGGGACTGCGCCACGCCGTTGAGCAGATAGGAGATGTCCGCCCGCACGGAATACTTTAGCCCCAGCGGATTAATCCCGCCGGCGCCTACGGACGGGATAATAAGCCAGTTCACGGTGGCCGTGCTGGCGGGTTGGACCATCCCCGTCCCGTCCACAGCTCCCACCCCCTGCCGGGAACTGACCTTCACGAAGAAAATTCCGTCCGCCGTCTGGCCGGAAGCGTCCTTCACTATCACGTTCACCCGGAAATTCTCAAGACCGTAAGCGGGGAAATTGTTGGTTATCTCCAGCCGCGCATCGAAAGCCTCGCGCTCCAGCGCCGCTTCCTGCTTGATCTCCAGGCGCACTTCGGCGCAGACGGACGCAGATAGCCCGGCCGGTAAGAGGCCGTGCCAGGCGCACGCACCGGCCAACAACAGGCTGAACAGCCTCCCTTGAGGAAGCCTCATTTGGCGGCTCCCGCCTCCAGCGGATACCTGGCGGCGGTCCAGACCTGCAACCCGCCCGAAAGTTCCAGAACGGCGAACCCTTTCTCCGCCAGCATCCGGACGGCCCGCACGGCCCGGGTATTATCCCGGTCATAGACCACCAGTTCGCTCCCGGCGGGTATCCCGTCCGCAAGTTCTTTTAATCTTTCCAACGGTACATTGCGCGCGCCGGGAACACGCCCGGCCAGGAATTCCTGCGCGGGCCTCGTGTCTATCACGGTCGGCCCTCCGGAGCCGAGTCTCTTTTTCAACGCGGCCGCCGTAACGGTCCCCCACTTCGCCGCCCGCTTGGGGGGCAGCACAAGGCCTCCGGCCTCCACCGCGAAGCCCTGGAGTTCCCATTCGTCCAGGCCGCCGTCCAGCACTTTTACGTCCGCATACCCGGCTTTCTCCAGTTCTTTGGCCGCCAGATGGCTGAGCGGGCATTTCTTTCCGCAATACAATAGGACGGGCCGGTCCTTTGATAGACCGGCCCGTCCTATGGCGTTGTACGCTACGTTGAGCGCGCCGGGGATATGCCCCTTAGCGAAATCGGAAGCGCCCCGCACATCCACGACGGTAGGCGCGTTCCCGGAAGAGAGCATGGCGTTAAGACGCGCCGGATCTGTCACCTGGATCTCGGTGCGCGCGGGAACGCCCAGTCCCGCGAAAAGCATCGCCGCGGCGGCGATGCGCTTATATGTCTTCGTCATCTTTCCCCCTTTGCTGTTCCCCGCGCGCCGCAGGCCCCCACCATGCGGCCGCCATACAAGCCTTATTATACTGACTTTTTCACCTAAAAGTCAGCCTAAATCCGGTCAGTTTTCCCCGGCCATTTCAGTGTGCCTTCGATTTGTCAAAGACTAAGCCCGGCAATTACGGGCGATATCGCTTATCTCTAACTGTACAATCAATTCGCGCTAAGGCCAAATGCAAATCAATAACTTATAAACTTATGTGACAGAAAACTCCAAAACGGTATTACTGGATAAGTATTTCCAGTCGGTATTTCCTTGATATATGCCGCAAAGTGAAGAGTGTGAAGAAAAAAATATGATAAACACAAGGCAAGTCCCAATTTAAGCGGAGAAACCGCTTTAACCTCTGCAATTCCTCGGGTCAAATAGCTTGTCACAATAAAAAAGACAAAGTAAGATAATTCATATTCCATGCCAGTTGTAAACGAGGTTATCGAATCGGCACCCCAATACAAGATAGAAAGATCCGCAATCCCGACTGAGAAAAGATAGTTCCCGAATATATACAGGAGGAACACCCATGCTTTTTTATCCCTAAAACTGCGTGCGATCCGCAGGATATAGATCAGGATAATTTGCAGGAACAATAATCCCACCAGAAAGAGCCAGAATTGCTGAATTACAACATTTAAATATCCCACTACGGATTTCGAAGGCGCTCCCCCGGGAATGAGGCTAAATGAGAATAATATTTTGGGGGAGCAGTTAATTGCCCTCAGATCATTGCGCTTCACAACATTCTCCATTGCCATTTAACTTATCTTGCAGGCATTTTAATTCTGCAGCATAAGCTTCCATTTCCTTGACATGATGTGATGTGTTGACATAATTCCAAAATCCGAAGGCTCGACATTGTTTGGCGTGAACATTCTCATGCTCAGACAGGCAGCGGCGCACGCTTGGATTAAACGTGAAATAGCCGGAAAAATAAATCACTTGTGGACCAAAAACTGGCCAACATCTGGTTTCAGCGACATATTCGACGTCACCGGATGATTCCGTGTATGTTTGATTTGATGTTATATTGAGTATGTCTTTCATCCGCTCTAATATGCCAGGGATATCCTGAGGGCAACATGGATATAGGCCAAAACTGTCTGAAAAATTTATTGGGGAGTCATTAACATAGGCATACAAAATGAACGCACTCCCCGGGCTAAAGCCCGGGGTTTCCCGCCTCTGGCATAATCTG
>CAYPYG010000049.1:0-8010 GCA_964415175.1 uncultured Elusimicrobiaceae bacterium | reverse complement strand
GGACGCTTAACAGGTCGGCTTCCCACGGGGACACGCGGCGAGTCACATGAGGAGCTTTTTCCCCGAGCGGAATGAGGGTACCGGCACTGCCGGACGACCAAGAATGTCTGAGGCCCGAGGCGCTATGCGCCCGGGCCGAGTTCTTGGTCGGCCGAATGAAGCGAAGGTGGATCCGGAAAAAGCGAACCGTGACGAGCGTGTGTCCCCGGGGGGAGCCTAAGACTATTTCTTGAGGATGTCGATGCGGCGCCAGAGGCCGGAGCGCCAGCGCAGCCGGAAGAACAGCGCCAGCAGGAAGATGTAGAAGGCCGCCCAGGCCCAGGCGTGGATGAGTTCGCCGCCGCCGTGCGTGATGTACCAGATGCCCGGCACGAACAGTATCCACGCCGCCGCGCTGGCGCCGAGCATCTGGAACCGCGTGTCCCCCGCCCCGCGCAGCGCGTCGGCGTAGACTATCCCTATGGCGTCGAAGAAGATGAAGACCGCCAGCACGCGCATCACCGGCCTGCTCTCGGCGAGTATCGCCGAGTAGGCCGCCTCCTGGCCCGAGCCGAAGATGTTGACGAAGAAGCCGGGGACGGCGAAGAACAGCGCCCCCAGGGCCGCCCCGTAGAGCGCCGCCAGCCGCGCCGCGTTGGCCGTGACGCGCACGGAAAGGTCCGGCTTGCGCATCCCTATGTACCTGCCGACCAGCGTCAGTGCCGCCATGCCGAGGCCTACCATCGGCATGAAGGCCAGCTGGTTGATGGAGGCGATGATGTTGCTGGCCGCCAGCGAGACCTTGTCCATCGCCCCGACGATGAAGATGAAGGCCGCGAAGGCGGCGATGTCCAGGAAGAAGCCGACGCCGTTGGGCGCGCCGTACTTTATCAGCCGCAGGAACAGCGAGCGGTGGAAGGTCACGAGCCGGCTGGTGCGGTAGCGCGCGCGGTTGTACGGCGAGAGCGAGAGTTTCAGGTAGAGGGCCAGCATCAGCAGCTGGCCCCCCGCCATGGCCCAGGCCGCGCCCGCGATGCCCAGCTCCGGCAGCGGCCCTTTGCCGAAGATCAGCGTCCAGGAGAGCAGGACGCACAGCGCGTTGCCGGCCATGTTCACCGCCATCGGGACCTTGGTCAGCCCGCGGCCGGTGAAGAACGACGAAAGCGCGACATTGCAGAGGAAGATGATGCCGGTGGAATTGAGTATCAGGAAATATTTTTTCTCCAGCTCCGTCACGGCCGGCGGATGGCCGGAGGCGGAGATGATCCAGTAACCGAGCGGCGTAAGGAAGAGCAGCAGCAGCCCGGCGGCTATGGCCAGCCAGACTCCCTGCCAGACCGCCACCGAGACGCTGGCGAACTTCCCCCTGCCGTGGTACTGCGAGACGAAAGCGTTGGTGTAGGAGGCCGTGCCGACGAAGAAGCAGGCGAAGACGAAGGACAGCAGGCCCGCCGGCACGCAGGCCGCCAGTTCGTCCGGCCCGTAATGCGCCAGGAAGACGCGGTTGACGAACTGCATCACCGTCGAGGAGGCGGTGGAAAGTATCAGCGGGTAGGCGGTGGAGACGAGCTCCCTCATCCCCCCCGGCTCGTGGGCGCGGGCGGGGGTCATCGGCGGCGCGGGAAGAGGGCCCAGAGCCCAAGTCCCAGCGTCAGCGCCATGCTGAGCGGGCCGAAGAGCCAGCCGTAAGAAGTGTAGAAAGTTCCGCCGGGGCGCAGCCTGGCCGCGCCTGCCAGGACCCCGCGTTCGCCCGCGGCCAGCTCCGCCCGGACTTCGCCGAGCGGGTCTATGATCTGGGAGATGCCCGAGGTGGCGGGACGGAGTATCCACAGCCCGGTCTCGACCGCGCGCGCGGCCGACATGTCGGAATGCTGCAGATGCTGCTTGAGGCCCCAGCGCAGCGGGTCCTTGGTCGGGCTGATGAGTATCTCCGCTCCCCCGACCGTCACCTTGCGGGGACCGTCCTCGAAGGCCAGGTCGTAGCAGATCTGCGCGCCCAGCCCGCCCAGCGGGGTGTTGACCGGCGCCGGCGCGGGGTTCGGGGTCAATCCGTCGTCGACGAAGGGCACGGGGTGCAGTTTGTCATAGCGGCCGAAGACCCTCCCGTCCGGCCCGAGGGCCAGGACGAAGTTGGCGCCGCGGCCGGCGGCGACCTCGCCGGGGTCCTGTACGCCCGCGGCTATCAGGCTCACCGGGAAGCGCGACCCGAGGCGTTCCGCTATCAGCGCCGAAAATTTCCCCTCCTCCCCTCCCTTCATGTAGAAGGCGTACTCGGGCCAGACCAGCAGGTCCGCGCCCGCGGCCGCCGGCGAGAGGCTCAGTCCCAGCAGGCTTTCGAGGTCCAGCGTCTCGTCCTGGAGCAGCGCGGCCTTCACGGGCCGGCCGGCGTCCGCGTCGAAGGACGCCAGGCGGTCGCGGCCCCAGGCGGAGACGAGCGCGCAGAGGAAGAGGGCCAGGACGGGCGCGAGGTATCGCCTTTGCAGCAGCAGCGTCCACGCCGCGTTGGCCGAAGCGACGAAGGCGGAAAGACCGTACACGCCCCAGACGCTCATCGTCTGCAGGGCGGGCGCGGCCGGCATCTGGCTGTAGCCCAGGCCGAGCCAGGGGCAGGCCAGCGGCCAGGCTTCGGAGCGGAAATACTCCAGTCCGGCCCAGGTGACGCCGGCCAGCAGCGCCCAGAGCAGTTCCCCCCATCGTCCCCGGCCCGCCGCGCCGACGCGGTCCCAGAGGAATTTCAGCAGCGCAGCGTGCAGCGCCAGCCAGAGGGCGAAGATAGCCCAGAAGAGCAGCGAGACCGCCGGGTTGAAGATATTGGTCATCCAGCTGAGCGCCGCCGGGTAGAAGAACGCCCCGGTCACGGCCCCCAGGAAGGCGGCCCGGCCCGGCGAATCCGAGCGGAGCGCCGCGAAGTAAAGCGGCACGAGGGCCGTCCAGGCCAGCGGCCAGAGGCCGTGCGGCGGGAAGGAGGCGGTCAGCAGTACGCCGGAAAGAGCGGCGGCCAGCAGGGGAAGCGGCGGCTGTTTCACGCTCCCCCCGTCCCGCGCGCGGCCCAGCCGGCTATGACCTCGGCCGTGATGTCGGCGCAGGAGAAGAACTCTTCCAGCAGCAGGTATTCCCGCGTGGTGTGCACCTCGCGCATGCCGGTAGGCAGGACGGGGGCCTCTATCCCGTGACCGCACATTATGTTGGCGTCGGTGCCTCCGCCCGAGGCGACGGTCTTCATCCTGAGCCCTCTCGCGCGCAGGGCTCCGGCGAGCAGCCGCAGCACGGGGCTGGAGGCGGGTATCCTGAGACCGGGATATTTCCGCTCCACGCTGAACTCGTAGGAAGGCCGCAGCCGGCCGGCGCCCGCCCTGACCGACCTGCCGCTCAGCGCCCGCCTGAAGCAGTTCTCCATGTGGCCGGTCTGCCTCTCCAGTTTCGAGAGACGGTGGCTGCGCGCCTCTCCTTCGAGTTCGACCAGCGGGGCGACGACGTTGATGGCGTCCCCGCCGCGTATGACGCCGATATTGGCGGTGGTCTCCGGGTCTATACGCCCCAGGCGCATCATGGCGAGGGCTTCCGAGGCCAGCTTTATCGCCGACAGGCCTTTCTCGGGCGACACGCCCGCGTGGGCGGCCACGCCGTATACCTTTATCCCGATCCTGTCCGCGGCCGGAGCGGCGGTCGTCACCTCGCCGAGCGGCCGCTCGCTGTCGAGGACCAGGCCGTACCTGGCGGAGAGACGGGAATAATCCAGGTGCCTGGCGCCGAGCAGGCCGGTCTCCTCGCTGACCGTGAAGACCAGTTCCAGCGGCGGCAGCGGGACCCCGGCCAGGCGCAGGGTCCTGACGGTCTCCACTATGACCGCTATGCCCGCCTTGCAGTCCGCCCCGAGCACGCTGGTCCCGTCGGAGACTATCCTGTCCCCCTTCTCCAGCGGCGTGATCCGCGCGCAGGGGCCGACGGTGTCCAGGTGGGCCGAGAGCAGCAGCGGCTCGGCCGGGACGGTGCCGGGGAAAAAGGCCAGCAGATTGCCGCAATCCCCGCCGGTCCTGCTTCCGGCCCCGTCGGTCATGACCCTCGCCCCCATGCCGCGCAGGATCCCGGCCAGTTTCCCGGCCAGAGCGGCCTCCCTGCCGTACGGCGATGGGATTCGCGCCAGTTCCATGAAGAGCCGTTTCAGGCGGGAGCGGTCGGCGGCCGGGGTTTTCAGGAGGCCTCCGTGTCCAGCCAGATCGTGACGGGTCCGTCGTTGACCAGTTCCACTTTCATGTGCGCCCCGAAGACCCCGGTGCCGACCCGCACGCCTTTCGCGCGGAGGGCGGCGGCGAAGGCCAGGTAGAGAGCCTCCGCTTTTTCGGGCCCGGCCGCGGCGGTGAAATCGGGGCGCCTGCCCCTGGAGGCGTCGGCGTAAAGGGTGAACTGGGAGACTACCAGGGCCTCGCCCCCGGTGTCCAGCAGCGAGAGGTCGAATTTGCCCGCCTCGTTGGAAAAGACGCGCAGCACGGCCGCCTTGGCGGCCAGCGCGGCGGCGTCGTCCTCCGAATCGCCTCCCGCCACGCCGAGCAGGACGAGAAGTCCCGGACCGATGGCGGCGGCCTCCACCCCGTCCACGGAGACCGAGGCCCTGCTCACGCGCTGTATAAGTGCTCTCATACGCGGTTATATTATAGAATAAACGGACGGAAGGGCCGCCCGGCGCGGCCTCCCGAGTTCCGGTCCCGGGCCGAGATCTTTGGCCGGACCGGGCCCCGATACAGGAGACTAAAAATGGTCACAGGTCTTGTTCTGGTCAAACTTACTCCCGGCAAGGAGAAGCAGGCGCTCTCCAGGCTCAAGGCGCTCAAGTGCGTGGTACACATGTCGGCCGTCTTCGGCCGCTGGGACCTGGTGCTCGACATGGAGACCGACGATCTCCCCGCGCTTTCCAATACCGTGGTCCAGGAGATACGCCCCATCCCCGGCGTGCTCAGCACCGAGACGCTGGTCACCACCTCCATCTAAGGGAGCCCCGCCGGTGAAGAGGTCCCTCGCATCCGCCCTGACGGTCCTGGCGCTCTGCGCCGCGCCCGCCGCGGCCCAGTTCTACATGGGCGCCGAGGCTTCGCCCGGCGGGCTGCTGCGCGGCGATGGCGACCCGCCTCCTAAGAACCACCTGCGCCGCTTCGCCGGGGTCTACGCCGTGCAGCTGGGCACGGCCGCGGCCTACACGCTCTTCGGCGGCAGCGAACCGGTCAGGGAACTGCTCTCGCTGGGCGAGCGCGGTTTCCACAGGCAGGAGCTCCTGACGCTGGCGGAGCTGGCGCGGGAGAGAGGGCTGACATTGCAGGAGGCCGCCTCGCTGTCCGTGAAGACGGGCGGCCTCGAAGAGGTCTTCCGGGTGTACGGCCTGGACCTGCCTTTCTACTGGCGCCGGGCCGGCGCGCTGAAGACCGGGCTCGACGCCGCCGAAGCGGCCCTGCCCCCGGAGGAGGTCGCGGTCTCCAGCGCCGCGGCCGCCGGCGAGGAGCTCTTCCCGTGAGGCCGGCGCTCCCCCTTCTGCTGCTTTTCGCGCTCTCCGCCTGCGGCGGCGGCCGCCCGGCCTCCCCGCCCGCCGGCGCGGAGATAAAATACGTGGTCCTGCCCTGCGGGAAAAAGATAAGCGTGGAACTGGCGCTGACGACGGAGGAGCACGCGCGCGGGCTGATGCGGCGCGCCTCGCTGGCCCCGGACTCGGGGATGCTCTTCGTCTTCCCCTCCAACGGCGACCGGCTCTTCTGGATGAAGGACACCTGGGTGGACCTGGACATGGTCTTCGCGGACGGCGCCCTGCGGGTGACCTCCGTCGAGTCCGGCGTCCCGCGCTCCCGCCAGGGGGCTTCCGACGCCGAGGTCGCCAGGGTCCCCGGCTACGGTACCTATGTCCTGGAGATAGCCTCCGGTTCCGCGGCCGCCTGCGGCGTCGTGCCCGGTTCGCGGCTCTCCTTCCTGGCGGAATGAAAAAGGCCGCCCGCCGTAAGGCGGACGGCCCGTAAGCCGGTCCCGCGGTCCGCGCCGGCCCGGCCTTTAATTCCTGAAGAACCAGTACCGGCCCGAGCGGTAGATCCCTTTCACCGGGAAGGCGGAGCAGGCCCGCCCGTCCACCTTCACCGACGACATCGTCTTATACTCCCGCGTGTAGAGACCCGCTTTCCCCATTATCTTTATCGTGCCCTTTACGTCGGAGAAGTTGAAGGAATCGACCACCTCGGGATAGACCGGGTGGCGGCCGAGCCCGGTCCTCTTGGTGTACATGTCGACCGTATTGAACTTGCCGTACCTCGGATTGAGCGCGCCGGCGTTGGCGTCGGTCGGCGCGAACCTGACCGTCAGCCGGCAGTAGCCCCAGCCCGAGAAGGTCCTGCCGCTGCAGTTCTCGGAGGTCACTGAGAAAGCGGCCGGCAGCTGGCCGGTGTCCAGCTTTATGTCGCGCCATTCCGAATCGCCTTCGTTTATCACGAAGATGTCCTGCGAGTTCGAGAGCCCGGCGCTGAGCTCGCCGAACGAACCTTTGCCTACCAGGCCTCCCAGCCGGTAATAGTTCAGGAGATAGGCCCAGTAGGAATAGGACGAGGAGCCTTTGACCTCGATGTAGCCGTTGTAATAGGAATTGATCTCCTCATCGTCGGTCTCCACTTCGAAGGCCGAAGTGTAGTCCTTTATGCCGGAGGGGCTGAACTTGACGCGGAAGGTGCAGGAGGCGCCGGGAGCCAGGCTCTTGCCGTCGCACTTGTTGTCCGAGACGCGGAAAGGGGCGTCGGTGTCCAGGTTCGTCACTTTCCTTATCCTGAGCCCCGCCCCGCCGGTGTTCATGACCGACACGGTGCGGTAGGCCGTCTCATAACGGCTGACGGCCCCGAACTGGATCTGGTTCGGCCAGATGGCCAGGAAAGGGAAAGGCTTCTCTTTCTGGTCCTGGAAAGCCAGGGGATTGGACCCCATTTCGCCGCCGGAGTCGCCCGCCGAAGAGCCGCCGGCGGCGTAGGACCGCGTCTCCGAAGAGAGCCCGCCGTCCGCCTGGCCGGAGCCGCCCGCGGCGGCGGAGGCGGAGCGGGAAGCGGCGCGTCCCGGCTGCGGGGCGCCGGACCCGCCGGAGAAGGAAGAGCCGGCGGCCGCGCCCCGGGCGGACGCTCCCGCGCGGGAAGCCCCGTCGGAGGAGAAAGCCGACTTGCCGAAATTCCTGTCCGAGGACAGGGTCCGCTTCTTTTCGGGGGCGGCGGAAGAGACCGCCGTCCGCAGGGAAAGCGCCGGGTCCGCCTCCCCTCCCGTCCCCGGTCCTTTCATCCACGGCGCAGGTCCCGAAGGCAGCGGTGGCGCGGCCGGCGGAGCGGCCGCCTCCTCCGCGGCGATCTTTCCCCGCGCGTAATTCCTGTAGGCCTCCACCGCCCCGTCCAGGGGAGAGGCGGCTTTGGAGGACGGCGCTTTCGCCAGCCCGGAGCGACCCGCGGAGCGGCGCGCGCCGTTCCCGTCCAGGGCGCCTTTGTTGACTTCGAGGAACATGTCCAGCGAGGAGCCCTGCCGCGCGGTGCGGGCCGCTCCGGCCGCCTGCGGCAGGTCCCCGGGGGACGGGGTCTCCGCCTCTGAGAAGGCGACGGTCCCCGGGTCCTCCGGTCCCGTGTCGCGGGAGTCCCCGAAGAAGAACTTGGTCCCGGCCGCGAAAGCCACGCTAAGAGCCGCCACGGGCACAAGTACCAGTTTCCAGTTCACGGCCTCTTGCGCGTTCTTCATATATAAATTCCTCCGGAAAAAGCGATACGAAACGGCCCCCGCCGTCCGCTTTTAAGAGTATAGCTGACAGGCTGGGTATTTTCAAGAGGAGGACCGCCGCCCGGCCGGGCGGCGGGAATGGTACTGCGGGAAGGGCCGGTCTGCCCGGCTTTTAGAAACGCTTCCTCAGCGTTATCCTCTGCGCGCTGCCCAGCTCGCCGTAGGGCGTCAGCGCGTAATCGAGCGATGCTCCGGCCAGGTTCACGCCGGCCCCGGCCGAAAAGCCCCGGTTGTCGTCCTCCGCCGTGGTCCGCCCGGCCAGGT
>CAYPYG010000048.1:7806-9416 GCA_964415175.1 uncultured Elusimicrobiaceae bacterium | reverse complement strand
ATGTGGTGCCAGTATGCCTGTGTATAAAGAGATCAACAGCGATGATAATAATACTTTTCTCATATATCAAGGTATGTGGATGGGTTTGATCCTTTAAATGCGCTTCCTTCAAAGCTTATATTCAGCTAAAATTACACAATCTATGGCAGTGGCTTGTTTTGATCGTGTAATTCATATTTAAACCAAATAAAAAGGGAAGAATAATCAATTCATTTTCACGTATATTTGTGCTATGTTGATCATGTTGAAATAATCAGGAACGGATGAAGTCGCCTTTGATGTTTTTGCTTATGCTGCAGGCATGTATGCTTTCAGCTCAGGGGTACCAGATCGGCCATGTGGCAGTGACCTTTACCGATTCGTCCCGCAACAACCGGAGCATACCGGTCGAAATCTATTATCCGGCAGATGTGACCGGAGACAATGTCCCCTTTACTTCCGCCAACAGTGATCCTTTTCCCGTGTTGTGCTTCGGGCACGGTTTTGTGATGACCTGGTCTGCCTATCAGAATATCTGGAGTGCGTTGGTTCCTGAAGGCTTTATTATTGTATTTCCCAGGACAGAAACAGGGATTTCAACTTCCCACATGGATTTCGGGCTCGACCTTGCTTTTATGATCATGCAGCTTATGACGCTTGGGCAGGACAGCACTTCGTTGTTCTGGAACCGGGTGGATTCGATGAATTGCGTGATGGGTCACAGTATGGGGGGCGGTGCATCTTTCCTGGCCGCTCAGCAATCATCCGGGATTAAAACAATCGCTGCCCTTGCGCCCGCCGAAACCACTCCTTCGGCGATCCAGGCTTGTGCTGACCTTACGATACCTGCCCTGATCATCGCAGGAGGGAATGATTGTGTGACGCCACCTTCCAACCATCAGATTCCCATGTACAATGCCCTGAATAGTTCTTGTAAAACCTATGTCAGTATTACCGGGGGCAGTCATTGCCAGATGGCGGATTATAATCTTTTATGCAGCATCGGCGAAATGAGTTGTACCCCGCCTCCGGCTATTTCCAGGGAAGAACAGCATCTGATCATCAATCGCTATCTGCTCCCGTGGCTGGCCTTCGAACTGAAAAACGACTGTCTATCAGGAACCTGGTTCGATTCCACCCTCCTGGCCGATCCCGCTGTTACCTGGCTGAAGAATTGTTCCCTCTGCCTTCCTTCAGGAATGATTGACAATGAAGCTTTAATCCCTTCTGTTTATCCGAATCCCTTTACCACTTACCTGGACATCAGTGTTAGCCGCAATGAAAGCTTGGAATGCCGTCTGTTTGATACAAGCATGCGGCTGCTGAAAACAGCATCCTTTTCCGGACAATTGAGAATCAACACAGCAGATCTGTCTCCCGGATGTTATTACATCGAGCTGAAAGCAGGTGATAAAGTCCTGTACCGCTCCACGGTGGTCAGGCATTGAGCCCTTGCTGTTGCGCGCTATCGTGAAGGAAGACTTTCAAGAAGCTTCCTGTGCGCAGCCTGTTGAAAATAATATTCATAAATCTCTCCCGCCGGTCCCGACAGTTTTGGGTTCCAGTATGCCCTGGCCTTCTGCAGATAATCCGCCAGGAAGGGTGGGTTCCCGGTTTCAGTGATATATCCT
>CAYPYG010000048.1:0-7796 GCA_964415175.1 uncultured Elusimicrobiaceae bacterium | reverse complement strand
CCAGGGTTTTATCCAGGTAATTCAGCGATTTGAGCTGATTGAAAGCGTTCAGCCTGGTCTCAAAGTCGTAGGAAGGACTGGCATAGGCGATGAGTTCTTCAAGGAATTCCCCCCGCTCCGGGTAACACTGTACAGCCTGACCCAGCCAGGCCATCCTGATGTTCCTTCCCCTCCAGCCGGTCTCCGTTTTGGTTTGCTCCAGGGTTGCAGCCAGCTTCGCCCTGTCATTGCTGAAAGTGTTGCAAAGCCTGGTCAGTGCGGCTTCCACAATGAAATAGGAGGAGTCTCTCAGTAATGACTCCACATCCCGCAACAGCCCGGAAGGGATTTCATCAAAACATTCGCAGGCATGTTGCCTGACCCTCGCATCCGTGTCGTTCAGGGCTTTGCTGAAGAGTCCGGACGACAGGGAGTCGGTTGCCAGCTGACTGAGGATCTCATTCCGTATCAGGTGAAATGACTCTTTTTCATAGACACGGCTGAACAACTGCCGTTTCATATCGGCCGGGAAGGATTGCAGCGCCCTGACTGCTTCGAGACGGTCGGCCACATGAATAGCCTGTTCTGCCTGTGCCCCAAGCTGCTCAAAACTTCTCTCAAACTGCATGGTCTTCAGGATGCGGTTGCCGGCATCAAAAACAAGAAAGCGGGTTTCGGCCTCTACAGGAATCCTGATTTTGGTATGTTGCTCCCGGATGATGACATGCTCTGAACGGAAACGGCCGGCAGCATCATACACTTCAATCGTCAGCGGCACCCTGAACAGTTCGCCGGGATGATCAATCACCTGAACCTGCTCAACATCCACATCCATTACAAGCCTGCCGGATAATTCCCTGATGTTTTCCCAGCCCACCCTGAATGCCGGCTCCCCGCCCCGGTAAATCCACTGTTCGAAAAACCAGTCCAGCGCAAGCCCCGATGTTTCATAGATCGCTTGCAACAGATCGTTCGATTCGGCCTCGCCATAGGCATGTCTTTTCAGATAGTGGGTGATGGCTTCCCTGAATGCCGTTTCGCCGCAGATATCCCGCAGCATGTCCATCACCAGCGAACCTTTCTGGTACCAGCGCTCCACCCCGCCCGACCCGCTGCCCAGGGCATGCCTGTTCCTGGTTGCCGCCGCTAAGGCTTTTTGCCGCTCCTGCTCACGCAGGGTCTCATACTGGTATTCGCCAAGTTGCTGCTTCTCAAACATTTTCGCGTAATAGGTGGCAAAACTCTCGGTCAGCCATAAGTCGTCCACGGTCTTGTCGTTGATGCAGTTCCCAAACCACTGATGGGCCAGCTCATGGATATTCACATTGATATAGTTCCTGCCGTAAAAGGCACGCTCGTCCACCAGCATGAAATCGGCAAATACCGTGCTGGTGGTGGTTTCCATCCCTCCGTAAAGGTAATCGGCCACGGGAATGTTCCGGTACACTCTGTAAGGATAGGGAAATCCCGTTTCTTTTTCCAGAAAGTCGAACATCTCCGCCTGGTAACGATAGGTGGCTGCGATGCGGTCCTCCATCCCGGGGTAATACCAGAGCTCGACAGCAATGCCGCTGCCGGTAGTGATGGTTTTATACGCATAATCTCCGGCTGCCAGGCATACAGAATAGAAGGGATGAGGTTTGTCGAGGCGGTAATGCCAGGTAAGCGCCGTATCTCCTGAAGCTTTGCTGCTGATCCTTTCTCCGTTGGTTACAAGCTGGTAGTTTTTGTCGAAGGTGATCCGGATGTCCTGGGTGGTCATCTGGTCGAGAAAGGGAATCCAGCCGAAAGGACGGTGCGCCCACACCTGTTTTCTCATGAGGCCGCCGGGATCATGCCAGCCGGTAAAATGCAGCTCTTTTGGTGATTGCGCCAGGTACCTGATCTCCAGGGTGTATTGCGGCTGATCTGTGGCAGGGTAGGAGTTGCCGGCCTTCGGGTAGAGGATCAGTTGTTTGCCCGCCTGACGGTGACGCACCGGCCGGTAGTTCTCCCGGCTGTTGTATCCTTTCATCCCCACGGATTGGATCTGCATGTCCGGTGTGTAAAAAACCACCGAATCCACCTGCTCACGCAGCGCACGGATGTCGAAAAGGACAGTCCCTCCCAACAATTCTGTCCGGGGATCAAGTACCAGTTCGGCGCTGTAATGAAAGAGCTTGACCGTACGTTCCTGGGGAGGCGTGTGTTGTGCAGGAGTGCGGGAAATAAGGACTATAAGAAGGATCAGAATAATGGCGGATCTCAGCATAAAGAAAAATTTATCAGGCAAGGATAAACAATTTTAAATCATCATTGACAGCTTTGGTGAATCAAAAAAAACAGCTACCTTTGCCGCCCTGTTCAGGGAGTTTAGCTCAGCTGGTTCAGAGCACCTGCCTTACAAGCAGGGGGTCACTGGTTCGAATCCAGTAACTCCCACCACAAAATCAAGCAGTTAGAATGAATTTTCTGACTGCTTGTTTTCTTATGTACACACGTTTGTACACATTAATCCCATTTTAAGCCCCTACATATTCACATCGGCAAATTATAATTATTCCTTCATGTGGCATCTGCATCGGCTTGCCGGTTGGGGCCAACCTTTACCCACGGAAAGAATGCCCCGTAGGGCCACTTTTCTGCTCTGAGGCGTGCGTTCCTTGCGCGATAGAGGTGACCATAGTACAGGATGAACTGAGCCGTTATCGTTAACTTTAGTGTTTGTCCGTCTGAAATGTCTCACGAATAAGATTTTTTTCTTTTTTACATGGTATTGTCAAATCTTGACTATATTTGAGTTCGTTTTAAACAATACAAAATGAGAACTTTAATTCTAATCGCAAATCTTGCGCTTACACTGAGTTCATTTGCGCAGGTTCCGACTAATGGTCTTGTTGGATTTTGGCCATTCAATGGTAATGCAAACGATGCAACCGGTAATGGGAATAATGGTGTCGTTTACGGGGCCACAATCGTCCCGGATCGTTTTGGAAATCCAGCCGCTGCGTTTAATTTTAATGGCAGTTCTGATAAAATACTAATCAATAGCCCAAACACTTACCTTCTATTTAACCCTCTCATTGATAGTTATAGTATTGTTTTTTGGGTGAAATCAAGTGATCCATGTATTGACCCCGTGGGTTCCCGTATTATGGAATATGTTGATGGACTCAATACCACAGGGTATCCGTTTTCTTTTCAAATTAATCCTACCGATAACAGCATGCGGGGATATCTTTACGATGGAGCCAACACTTCATATGTTTTGTATGATAATGTGTTTGACGGCAACTGGAAAATGATAACCTATGTAATAGATAATCAAAATGATTCTTTGTTTGGTTACATAAACAATGTTCTTTACCAAAGCTCACAAAACACGCTGACAAATTCATTTGAGCCCGATACGTTGATTGTAATTGGTAATAGATTTTCTAATGATCGACCCTTTGCTGGTTTTATCGACGATATCCGTATTTATAACAGGGCCCTTACTGGTGCTGAAATATCGCTGTTATTCAATGAGCCCCCCAGTGGGATCAATCCTGTCTCATGTCAAGGTTTAATCAGAGTATATCCCAACCCAACCAATAACCATATGATCATAGATTATGGTGACAACGCCACGTATATTGGCTGCATTATAAAAATAACCAATTCATTAGGACAGCTTGTTTATTCAAATATTATCGATCAGCAACAATCGATTATCGATCTGAATAATTGGCCCAGGAATGGTGTGTATTACCTTCATCTTATTGATGCACATAATAATACAATCTATATTCAGAAGGTTGTGCTGCAATGATAAACCACACACTGTTGCAGTGAAAGTTTCAATTTATAAGGTTTTACCTTGCAGTTGGGCTTCAACTTCCATGATGGAATGTAAAATACTCAGGGGTGGTTATCTTGTATTAGCTTTCCGATATTTCGATGATTTTGGCCAACACCTCGGCATACACGGCCGGGGGCTTGGATAGTTGACCATGGTAGGGTCTGGGGTTGATAATAAACCCATAGGTGAAGTCCATAACCTCGAAATCGTACCGCTCGATTAGCCGGGCGAAATCCTTCCTGCTCATGATCCTGGCCCGTTCACCCACCCACCCCAGACAGTGCGCGTAAACTTTCCAGGTCTTATCTAGGTTCTCCTCCGCCATAATAATGCTTCCCCTTATTGCCTCATGTTCGGCATCGCGTAGCGTCTTCACCCCTGCCAGGTCACCCCGTACTAGTGCTGCAGTCAATTTATCCCGCATATGCCTGCTCATGACTGTGCTTCGTTCAGGCTGATTACCCGTTCAGCTAGTTCATCAAGTTGGTCATCTGTCAGGGTGTCGATCATGGACCTGACGCTTGCATGTACATCGATGGAGGACAGTGGGGCAATGACATATCGAATGTACTTTTCAAGTATGACAAGCCGCTTCTCCGGTTCAAGTGTCTTGAAATCCTCTTCCAACGTGTTAATGTTCGCCTCCACCAAGGTGCGCAATTTGTTTCTGATTTCCTGGGTTACCCTGTTGAGTGATCCTGGCTGCCGGCCCCCAGTTTTTAATCCTTTCATAGTTGATCTAATTTGGTCTATTTAATTGCTGTGTTACTCTGAAAGTTCAGTCGAGTCCTCCTTTGGCTTCATTGCTTTCGCCAAAAAGATATCGGCATACTTTTGCCAATCCTGCTGAATATCGCTTCCGTCATTTGCTTTCCAGTTCTTTTTTAAACAGTAATCCACAAATCGTTGTGCGATAATTTGTAGTTTTTCGATAATACCATTGACCTCACAATTAATAAATTCAGGCTTATGTATAAAATATTGATATACATCTTGATTCGATAATTCTTCACCAGGCTTTAATACAGTGTCAGGGAAGTCTGGCAGTGTGTCGAATTTTTCCCAGTCAATCTGTGTCTTTTTTTTCCTGTATTTTGTATTGAAATTATTATAATCGGCCTTATAGAAGTCATTATCATTATCATTATCATTATCATTAGGTCTGATACATGCCTTGTCAATGTAGTAATTTCCGGAATTATAGGTAGTATGATTTCCTCCTTTTAGGACACCTTTTAGGATACCTTTTTGGGTATCATTTCGGGTATCTTTTCCCCCTAAAAGGTTGTAAAGAGTGCCATCTTTTAAAGGTATGTACATGAGATAAGATGTCATATTACCGCGCCCTACACCGGCATTAAAAGTAAAAAGCCCAAAATCAACAATTTCCTTTCTATGCTTTCTTAGTGTCTTGTCGTTTATATGAAGGATGTCCCGTAAGATGGCATCAGCCACAACAAACGGTTGTTCCCAGCGACTACGGTTAAGAAAATAAAGAAGCGTTTGCGCAAAAGCGGCCCCTGTGGCACTCATACCCTCAATTTGGGCTTTATGTATGCATTCGTGTGCTTCGAATATAGGTTTGTAATTTTTTCCTATATTTGCCATTGAAAGCCGTGTTTTGGGGCTGCCAGTTGATAGGACTGGTGGCCCCTGTTTCTATTATTAAGGTCAAAGTTCCCAATCAGCTTGCATGGTCCCTGCGTTGCTTTCCCACCTCCATAAGGTGTGCCTCCGCTTGTTGCTCATGTGTCAGTCTGTGCCCGTCATCGATCCACTGCAGGAGTTCCTTCCTGCTGAAATAAAGTCGACCTTGCCTCTTCCTGACACCGGGAATCTCGCCACGGTGAACAAGGCCATACAAGGTGGGCACTGCTTTGTGGAGGAGTTCAGAGGCTTGCTGAATCGTCAGGAACTCCACTATTGGAGGTGGGGTAACTTGTTCTTTTATCCCGTTGGCCAGTGCGGACGCCACAGCCGCAGTTATAAGCTGGCTCAATTCCTCATCCTGAGTCACAATAAGTTTCATTTGCTTTGTATTAGATTTACGAGTGCAAAATTAAACCATGATGATCTGGGTAATGATCATGTAACTGTTACACAAAATGTTACTATTTTTGTATAACACAGAATCAGGTTATTACACCTTATCGGGGAACGAATCAGGTTTTAGTTTCATCTAAGTCCTGTTTTGCTGCTTGTTTGGCTTTTGTATCGTCTTTCAATAATTCAAGTACGATTTTACCATTATGAGTGGAATTGAGTTTTGCTTTCCGGTCTTTTTCACGATTTTCAATTTTCAGGTAGTGATTCTGAAAACACTTCCATGCAGTGGGCTTTGTTCTTTCCCAATCCTCACACACCTTTTTATAAGCATCCACTCTGCCATCAGGCCAATTATCGAAATATTCAACGGTTTTGACCTTTTGCTGATACCAATATTTCAAAGCTAACTGCATGTAGGTTGGATTTTTGGCTGTTTTCACTTCCCTTGCCTTCTTATTTTTACTATTCTCATGCTCATCCGGGAAATGGGACAAAATTGTATCGCGAGTGGCCTCTATTATATCGTGCATGAGTTTATATGGGTTGTACTCACCCCATGATTCTATATGTCGTCTGTGTTGTTCATACCAACTAATATATCTGTCAATCATGGGAAGGAAGGAGTTTTTGATTTCAATACCACGGTGCTCTGAATGTGGCACCCTGTCCAGTTCGTTAGCTAATCCTATTTTGAATCGGTCATATACAGAGCGTGCCGATGTTATGTCGCTCTCAAATACTGACCATTCAGTATGTATAGCACCCTGTCCCCTTAACTTTGAGCAGCTTTCAATCGTCCAATGGGTCGCTTTGTGAATAAAACCCTGCAGGAGGTTGGCCCATTCCATTACAGAACTAAAATCGGGTTCATTCATACTCATTTTGTTTTCTGTTGAAGTTAGTTAATTCTGCAGCAAATTTCCGCTTGATGTCAAGTTCGAAGCTTGCCAGGTAGTTCTCCGTAACCAGCACACTGCTGTGTCCCAGGCTTTCGGAGATCATGGCCACACTGGCGCCAGAACGCTTCAGAACGGTGGCGAAGCTGTGCCTTGCGGTGTATGTGGTGACCTTCTTTTCAATGCCTGTGGCCAGTGCTATCCGGTCAATGTACTTATTCACCTGGTGCGTGATATCCTTCACCCGGTTGAATTGCTCCTGCGGTGTGGAATAGCCGCTGAGATACGGGAAAACAAAGCTTGCAGGGTTGCCTTCCTTCCGTGCCCATCGGTCGATAATTCGACCAATCTCCGGTGTCATTGGTACGATTATATCCCGTTGATTCTTCCGTGTTTTGCCTTCTGTCTTCTTCCGTATGAAGGTGATTTGTTCGATGTCGACATTACGCCACCTGAGCCGCAGTATGTCGGTCATGTTCATTCCGTTGCACAGGTATGAGAACAGCCACATATCGCGCGCCCACTGCTCACGGCTTCCCTCCGGTGCCGGATAGTTGAAAATGCGGGCAATCTCATGCAGACTGAGTGCCTTCTTCACGTTGCGGCCCGCTGAGACTTCATATTTACCACGGCCGAATGGGTACATTTCACGATTTACTATCTGTTGTGTAATGGCCTCATTGTACAATGTCCTGACTGTTCTTACGTAAATGCTTACGGTTGTCTGTGACCTTTGCAAGGCTTTAAGCATCCATGCTTCATATTTGGCCAGGAAACCCGGTGTGATGTCCGTAAACCGGAGTGAGGCCCTGCCAGTGTGCTCCATATACTTCTGAAACGATCCACAAGCACACCTATAATTCACGGCATTACCTTCTTGTCCTGCCCTCCGCAAGGTGTCGATTTTCTGCTGAAAGGCCGCAATTACATCGAGCCTATCTGGTGTAGCCCCGAAGTACTTCAGTTCGAAAGCTTCGAAAGTGAACGGCTGCAGTTTGTCAATAATGTCATCAGCTTTGCCCTGCCAGGTGTCGACCTTGCTTTTCAGTGCTTTG
>CAYPYG010000047.1:0-9497 GCA_964415175.1 uncultured Elusimicrobiaceae bacterium | reverse complement strand
CGAATTCCAGGTGGAACACGGGGACAACGCCGCCCTTGGCGGGGTTGGGATAGACGTATACCTCGCCCAGCCGGAACGCGGCCGACGGCGACAGCGGGGCCATGAACGAGGCGGGACTATAGCCCCCGCCTTCGGGCACGTAGAATTCCAGCGGATCAGCCTGGTACTGGCCGCGCGATACTATCACCGTATGCGTGCCCACGCCCAGTTCGGCCGGAACTACGCCGTTTATCCGGCCGTCGGTCCACAGGCTCAAGGAACCAGGCAGGCCGCCGATGAGCACCCGCGCTATGGCGGCGTCATAAGGCCCGAAGAAAGCGCCGAAGACGCTGAAACCGCCGCCGGGCTGGCCGGATACCGGCGTCATGCTCGATACCGACGGCTCCACTATCGTCATGGTGGAGGGCGCCGACTGCGACACGCCGCCGTTGAAGCTGCGCCGCACCAGCACGGGATAGTCGCCTTCGCCCAGCGCCGGCAGCTTGCCCTTTATCTGTGTGTCGGTCCAGAGGGTGAGCTGCGCAGTTGTGCCGCCGATGAGCGTCTCGGATTTGCCGGCCGCGTAATTGCCGAAGTTGTAGCCGGTCAGCGTGAACGGCGCGAGCACCGCCGCCGGTGACGGCGATACCCCTTCCAGCACCGGGTCGGCCAGCGTGAAGGGCAAAGGTTGCGAATGCGCGACGCCGCCATTGAAGGCGCGCTCGACCAGCACTTCATGCATGCCGGGCTCTATTGTGCCGGGGATGGTGCCCTTTATCTGACCGTCCGTCCACAAGGTAAGCGGGGCCGTGGTTCCGCCTATAAGCACCTTCGCGTTATTGGCGACATAGTTGCCGAACCCGGAGCCTGTCAGCGTGAACGGCAGGCCGATAGGTCCCGAAGACGGCGTTATCGCCGCCAGGGCCGGTACGGTCAACGTGAAGGGCAAAGGCTGCGAGCCGACCAGCCCGCCATTGAGCTGACGCTGCACTATCACTTCATGCGCGCCGGGTTCTATGGTCCCTGGCACCGTGCCTCTGATCTGCGTATCGGTCCACAAGGTAAGCGGGCAGGTGGTCCCGCCTATTAGCACACGCGTATAATTGGCCACGTAATTACCGAACCCGGTCCCGTCCAGCACGAATGGCAGGCCGATAGGCCCCGACGAAGGGGTTATCAACTGCGCCGTCGGCAGCGTAACATCGAAGTTCAGCGCCGAAGAGCGTATCAGCCCGCCGTTGAGCTCGCGCTCGACTATGACCTCGTGCGGGCCCGCTGCCAGGACGCCCGGCACCGTGCCCTTGATCTGCGTGTCGCTCCACAAAGTGAGCGGTGCCGTGGTCCCGCCGATAAGCACCCGCGTCCAACCGGCCGAATAATTACCGAAGCCCGCGCCATGGATCGTAAAAGGAATACCTATGGGTCCGGCTACCGGCGTCATGCTGGCCGCGTCCACCGCCAGCACGGTGAAGGACATCTCCGGGCTGCGCATAACGCCGCCGTCGGCCGTCCGACGCTCCACCAGGACGGGATACTGGCCGGTCGCCAGCCCGCCGGGGACAGTGCCCTTTATCTGCGTATCGCTCCACAAGGTAAGCGGGCAGGTGGTCCCGCCCATGAGCACCGTAGTGTAATTGGCGACATAGTTGCCGAAACCGGAGCCCGCTATGGTAAACGGCATGCCTATAGGCCCGGAAGAAGGCGCTATCCAGTCCGCCTCCATGTTCCGCAGGTCGAACATGACGGTCGCCGACCGGACCAGCCCGCCATTTAGTTCACGCTCGACCAGCACTTCATGCATACCGGGAGCGATAGTTCCAGGAATGGTCCCTTTGATCTGCGTATCGGTCCACAGCGTCAGCGGGCAGGTGGTCCCGCCGATGAGCACCCGCGTGTAATTGGCCACGTAATTGCCGAAACCTGCTCCCGTCAGCGCGAAAGGCAGGCCGATAGGGCCGGATGAAGGCACAACTGCGGTCAGGTCGGGTACGGTCAACGTAAAAGTCAGCGGCTGCGAAACAGTCAGACCCCCATTGAGCTGCCGTTCTACCACGACTTCATGCGTGCCCGGCTCTATGGTGCCCGGCACCGTGCCTTTAATCTGCGTGTCAGTCCACAGCGTCAGCGGGCAGGTGGTACCACCGATAAGTACACGGGTATAATTGGCCACGTAATTGCCGAAGCCGGACCCAGTCAGCGCGAAAGGCAGGCCGATAGGTCCCGACGAAGGCGTTATATCGGCCAGGGCCGGCACGACCACGGTGAACGAAGAGGTCTCGGCCAGCAGTTCGCTCCCGCGCATCACGACGACCGGGTATTCCCCCGCCGCCAGCGAACCCGGCACCGTGCCCTTTATCTGCGTATCCGTCCACAAAGTCAGCGGCGCGGTGGCCCCGCCTATCAGCGCCAGCGTAGTGCCCGCAGAGTAAGTACCGAAGCCTTCGCCCGTTATTGTGAACGGCAGGCCTATCGGACCGGAAGAGGGCGTGATGGAAGCCGCCGCCTCGCCCGACGAAGGCGTGACCGTGAAGTAGGCAGTCCTAACCGCCGAGGCGTTCATCACCATGTCATGGGCCAGGTAATAGACGGTATGCGTGCCGGGCGTCAGCGTGAACGGGCCTTCATAGCCCGAATTGCCGCAGGTGCCGCGCGGGCCGTCATCTTCTTCGTCCTCGCCCTCCCCTTCTTCGCCGCCTTCGCCTTCCTCACCGTCGCCTTCCTCCTCCGGCGGACAGCTGTCGAAGGTTACGTCTATCAGGTATTCCGCCTCGTAAATGCCGGAAGCAAAATCGTCGTCAACAGGGTCGAAAGCCGCCAGCGTTATGGACGCCCCCGCCACGAGGAATGACTCTCCCCCGTCGGGCACTTCCACGCCGTCCGCGAGGAGCGTCACTACCGGCGGTATATCGTCCACGAAGACCGGGGTAGAGTTCGCGAGCTCGAAGTTGCCGGTCTTGTCCACGCTGAAATAGTACAGCGTGTGCGGTCCGGGGGGCATGCTGAACGGCCCGGTATAGACCGGATTGAGGCAGGTGCCCAACGGGGCCTGCGGATCTAATACCTCGAATCTACCGCAGTTCTCCGGGGGGACGTCGATGAGCAGGGCAATGAAATCCACGCCGGAGGAAACCCCGCCGGAGACCTGGTCCGAAGCGTCCAGGACCAGTTTGTCGGACGGGCCCAGGCACGGCGTATCGCCGCAATATACCACCTCGTCCCCGAGGTTCCAGAGAAGCTCCGTGCGCGGCGCGGTGCCGTCGGAGAGCAGCTCGCGGGACCTGAATTCCTCGCGGTTGCCCCAGTGGTCGTAACTGGCGTAATAGACAGTATGCGCGCCCTCGGGCACCGGGAAGATGCCGCCGTAACGCGGATTGGCGCAGGTCCCGGCCGGGGCGGCGGGGTCGTAAGTCGCGGCCAGGCATTCCGGGGTGGGCTCGTGGTCCACCAGGGCGTAAGTGCCCGCCACGCCGCTCACGTCGCCGATATTGGCCCGGTCGTCGGCCGTCAAGTCGACATAGGTCTCGGGCGTAACCCACAACTGATCTTCCGAGTACTGCTTTTCGCCTACCAGCGCGAACTCGGTGCGCGGCGCGGTCACATCGTCCAGCGGCACCATTATGCCGAAAGGCGAAAGGCTGGTCAGCGTGGCCTTGGCCGTGAACCCGTCGGAGGTGGTATGCAGCCGCTCGCAGGCGTCCGGCCCGGCGGGGCAATGCATTATCACCGGCGACGTGCTCTGCCTGTCGGTATGCGACGGGCGCTTGAATCCCATGTACAGCGTCATAGGACCACTGAAAACCGCGTTGGTCTTGATCTCGTAGACGGTGTCATCGCCGGCCATCTTGTAGTCCGGCTGCGACAGTGTGCGCCGCGCGGTGTCGACGGTAATGACGCCCGGCCGCGTCACGCCGCGGATGTCGAGCGACACCGGTCCCGCCTCCAGGCGCTGTATGTCGCCGACCGGCAGCCACTGGTAAAAATGGTAGACAGTGCCTAGGTCCAAGGCGGAAGCGGAAGCCTGACCATTTGCCACCAAGTAAAAAGAGTCGGGGCCGTATGCCACTGGATCCCAGGTGTCCGGGATATCATCGCCGTCGGTGTCCTTGCCGCTCATGATAGTGCCCGTATTGGTATTGCCGTAGGTACGCACCACAAGTTCCAATTCCTGTTTCATCGGGAGATTGAATGTAGCGCTCTGCGTCTGCGAGTAGGTGCCGGTCGCTTCGAAAAGCCTGGTCGTCCCGGTGCGCAAGTAGGTATACTGTATTGGGATACCGGGATCCAATAAAGCCTCGTCGTTGGTCTCGGCCCAGAGTTCCACCCGCATCCCCGTGGGAGGATCTGCAAAATATTGCCACTTACCGAGCTGTGGCATCCGACCGCCGGTCTTGAACGTGGCGGTCTTGAGGATAGCACCGACACTTCCTCCTATACCCGAAGAGGAAAAGTTGGAAGCTTCCAAAATCGTGTGAGAGGAGATGGTCTTGAAATTGTAGACCCCGGGCCAGCCGGCGCGGTCGAAGACCGCCAGCGACATGTAGGAAGGTATTTCCGGGAACGAAAAGTCCGTGGTCCCGGCGCCCGGCGGATAAGTTGGGCCGTCGTATTCCACGGGAATACCGATCGGCACATTCATGACCTCGGTCCCCAGGCCCGACATGGCGTCGACCGCCTGGCCCGTAGCGTCGCAGAGCAGCCCGTTGCCGGCGTCGTTGAGCCGTGCGACGCCGATTGGTTCTATGACCGGCCCCACTTTGTCCAGGTGGAAATACATGGTGGTCGTATGGCCCAGCTCGTCGCGCAGCAACGCGTAGTAGCCGGTCTTGTCCGCGAACCCGGTCAGCGCGTCGCTTATGTCCGCCGAAAGCGTGCCCGGCACGAAGTTGCGACGATAAAGCTCGGTGGTCATGGTGTCGTCTTCGTAGATGACGAAGTCCGTCAGCGGCGCGGCCGAAGCCGAGGAGCGGAAGACGACCCGCTCCGTGTGCAGCCAGTGGGCTGTCGCGGGGGTGTTGGAACCGCGCAACCCGCCGGTCATGAACGGCAGCGGACCCGCGTCCTCCCAGGCTATCAGGGGCAGATCGTTGGTGTCGATCACCTGGAATTCCAGCCGCGAGGAATCGCGCAAATCAAGCACGTTGGACGCGTACGCCGTGACCGTGTGCATCCCCTGCGCCAGCAGGCGGTCCGACGGCACCGCGTACCTGACCGTAACGCGCCCGTCCGCGCTCGACGACGTCACCGAGAACCCCTCCATGCCCGCGTACACCGTGGTCGCATTTACCAGATGATCGTCCAACACCAGCATGACGCTGGAAGGCATCACGCCGCTCTTGGAGACCACCTCCAGCTCTATGATCTGGTTCAACGGGGCCATCAGGGGGTGCGGGTGGACATAAGCGGGCGAAGTCCACGCGAACTGAGGGAAAGCGCTTCTCGCACTATGAAGGACAGGATATCCCACATTCGCATTAAAAATCCTGATCCCGCCGGTCGAATCACTGCTTACCGCGACGATCTCGTCAATAACCCGCCGCTTATGGACATTCCCAGAATAAGTGTAGGGGACGGCATGGCGGACATGGGCGGTCTGGTGTTTTTCTTCCCACCTTTCGAATATCAGGACATGACCACCGCTCGCGAAAATATCCCCGGGTTTTAAGTCCCCTAAAGAGACCGGCCGGGAAATACCTTTCAGCGCCGTGACATTATATTTTTCCGTGCCCGGAGGATACGGGACGGGCCTTCTTGGGAGGCCATATACCTGCTGCACAAAACCCGAACAGTCGATGCCCGTTATCCTGGCGAAAAGCTCATAATTGTCTACTTTATTATCCTTGTTCACATCCACATCCACCTGCCTGGAACCGGCTATCCGCGTAGCCAGATAGGCGGCGAATGTGGTCACACTGTGGTCCATCCCGAACGCATACGCCTCGCCGTGGTAGGTGCACGTGGAGCAGACCTCGAAGGGCCAGTTGCGATCGCTAACATCGCAAGTATCTTTAATACCATCATCATTACTGTCGAAGGGCAACTCCCGTCTATCATCGATACCATTAGGAGTAGGGGTTGTAATCGCGACGTAATCACCATTAATGAATTCGACCTCGCAACTCGTTAAGTCCAATATATTGTTACTGCTCGGCGACCATGGATGAGATGCGTAAACAACGGCCGAATCCAGCACATTCTGGCGCGTACGCGCGTAAAGCGATGGCGAAAAACCCCATATCGTTATCACGACTAAAATCAACCTCATTTTTCCCCCGCCCGTTCAAACTTTGTAACGAGCACTCCGTTGTTATCGACGGTCAATTTGTATCCGTTCCCTTCCCCATCGGTCAAACCTCTATATCCCTTAAGAATCACCTCCAGTTTTCCATTTAAATCATATATATAAACCAAGTCCTCTACGATTTGCTGCGCGGTCTTTCTCCCATCCGGGTGTTCACGATATCTCGCAATGGACACCGGCACCACTATATGTTTTGCCCCCACCTTTGGACGTGAGCGCATCCCGATGGTTTCATCCGGCGCAAGGGTACGGCGAGCAGAAAGATTTAATTCAAGGGTTTTATCCCCGGGTTTTTTAACGGCAAACTTAAGATTTTTCTTGTCTCTTCCTCTGAATTCGTAAGCATTAAAGGGAGTTTCCTCACCCTTCTGTTTTTTAGCGGACAGTTTATCATTCCTGAATTCCCACACCTCGCCGGTTTCCTTGCCGTCCTTGTTACGCTTGAGGTAGTAATACAGCGTGTCCTTGCTGTCTATCACGATGTTGATACCCTGGACTTCGACTTGCCCCATCACTTTGCGCTCTATTTTTTGACCAGGAGCCGGCGGTTCTTCGTAGCAGGTGCCATCGTAACAATATCCGGCCAGCTCCCCCTTCATGCCTTCCACAGGCAATTCCGTCAGATACTTGCCGGACTTGTCGAATTTCTGTATCCGGTCGTTGACAAAGTCCAGGATGTAGATATTTCCCTTGGAATCCACCGCAAGACTGGAGGGCTCATAGTTCTCAAAATGACCCAGCGGGAACTGCGATGCCATACCGAATTCCCCAGGCCCCGTGCCCCATTTGCCCTCAATGATGACCTTGGGCACGTACTCCTCTATCGGCACCTGGTCCGCGGCGGTTGACGCTTCCTGCGCCAGGGCGGCGCAAGGCGACAGCATGATGAGAACTCCTGCGATAATGCGGTTCATAAGTTTTCCTCCATGACAATAGACAAAGCCGCACGCACGAAGCGCACGGTTTCCGTTACAGTTAAATTTTGAAAACATCGGCCCGCCCCTTTTCCCCTGTCCTGCGCCGACCGCCATATTCTTACAGACTGACGCCGCGTTGTCAAGCCTGCACACCGATCGACAGCAGGCGGTTCGACGGCACCGCGTACCTGACCGTGACGCGCCCGACCGGGCTCGACGGCGTCACCGAGAACCCCTCCATGCCCGCGTACACCGTGGTCGCGTCGGGCAAATGGTCGTCGAACACCAGCATGACGCTGGAAGGCATCACGCTGCTCCTGGAGACCACCTCCAGCTCTATGATCTGGTTCAACGGGGCCATCAGGGGGTGCGGGTGGACATAAGCGGGCGAAGTCCACGCGAACTGAGGGAAAGCGCTTCTCGCACTATGAAGGACAGGATATCCCACATTCGCATTAAAAATCCTGATCCCGCCGGTCGAATCACTGCTTACCGCGACGATCTCGTCAATAACCCGCCGCTTATGGACATTCCCAGAATAAGTGTAGGGGACGGCATGGCGGACATGGGCGGTCTGGTGTTTTTCTTCCCACCTTTCGAATATCAGGACATGCCCGCCGCTCGCTAAGATGTCCCCTGGTTTTAAATCCCCCAAAGAGACCGGCCGGGAAATACCTTTAAGTGCCGTAACATTGTATTTTTCCGTGCCCGGAGGATCCGAAACAGGCCTTCTTGGGAGGCCATATGCCTGTTGCACAAAACCCGAACAATCGATGCCCGTTATCCTGTAAAAAAGTGGAGAGTCCACTATTTTATCCATGTTCAAATCCACATCTATCTGCCTGGAACCGGCTATCCGCGTTGCCAGATAAGAGACGAATGTCGCCGTACTGTGGTCACTCCCGTACGCATACGCCTCGCCGTCAACACTAGAGCCCACGACGAAGGGCCAGTTCCGTCTATTGTCGTCATTGATATCCTCAATATCAATAAGTCCATCCCCGTTACGATCGATTATCAATCCCATTCTGTCATCTATTCCATCCCCTCCTTCACCAAGAACTGGCGTTGTGCTGCCTAGAACATATTTTTCTATATCCAATATATTATTAGCGCTTGGGGTCCATGGGTGGTTTTTATATACAGCCGCGTCAACCAAAACCTCGTCCCGAGTACGCGCATGGGCGCTATTAACCGCTAGGAACAAAATCAACTGGCAAAAGATCATCGGTTTCATCGATGTCCTCTCACTAATTCTGCTTTCCTGACCCTGAAAACGTCGTTGTCTTTGTCGAGATAGTAATAATTCCCCATACCATCAGCATGCTCAGAAAGCTCGACGATTTCGGAAATTTTAATCAGCTTGCCGGACTCGTCGAAATAATGATTCCACAACTTGCCAGACTTTTTCACAACTATTTCCCATCGCCCTTCTTTTTTGTCGAAAATGGCCCGGCCAGGCAATGTTTCGTCATTTTGCAACTTGATTTTTAAATTGCGGTTTTTGCCTTTAGCGGCGACATTAAATCCGGAGAGCGCGTCTTTGCTAATTTCAGCGCGCTCCCAATTGATAGATGGATGTTTTGAAAGAGGAACACCTCGGGGTTTCCCAGGGACCTCTATCGCATCGGGATTTTGCGACTGTTTTTTAACCAGCTTATCGTTCTTGAACTCCCACACCTCGCCGATTTCCTTGCCGTCCTTGTTGCGCTTGAGGTAGTAATACAGCGTGTCCTTGCTGTCTATCACTATGTTGATGCCCTGGACTTCGACTTGCCCCATTACTTTCTCCTCGATCTTCTGACCTGGCCCCGGCGGTTCCTCATAGCAGGCATCCTCGTCGCAATACCCGGCAAGCTCCCCCTTTAGTCCTTCAATGGATAACGAGGCCAAATACTTCCCCTCCTTGCTGAACTTTTGTATCCGGTCGTTGACAAAGTCCAGGATGTAGATATTTCCCTTGGAATCCACCGCAAGACTGGAGGGCTCATAGTTCTCAAAATGACCCAGCGGGAACTGCGATGCCATACCGAATTCCCCAGGCCCCGTGCCCCATTTGCCCTCAATGATGACCTTGGGCACGTACTCCTCTATCGGCACCTGGTCCGCGGCGGTTGACGCTTCCTGCGCCAGGGCGGCGCAAGGCGACAGCATGATGAGAACTCCTGCGATAATGCGGTTCATAAGTTTTCCTCCATGACAATAGACAAAGCCGCACGCACGAAGCGCACGGTTTCCGTTACAGTTAAATTTTGAAAACATCGGCCCGCCCCTTTTCCCCTGTCCTGCGCCGACCGCCATAT
>CAYPYG010000046.1:0-9549 GCA_964415175.1 uncultured Elusimicrobiaceae bacterium | reverse complement strand
CGCCTTGCGCCGCCCTGGCGCAGGAAGCCTCAACCGCCGCGGACCAGGTGCCGATAGAGGAATACGTGCCCAAGGTGATAATAGAGAGCAAATGGGGCACAGGACCAGGGGAATTCGGTATGGCATCGCAGTTCCCGCTGGGGTATTTTGAGAAATATCAGCCCTCCAGCCTTGCCGTGGATTCCAAGGGAAATATCTACATCCTGGACTTTGTCAACGACCGGATACAGAAATTCAATAAGTCCGGCAAGTATCTGACGGAATTGCCTGTGGAAGGGCTGAAGGGCGAGCTGGCCGGATATTGTGACGATGACACCTGCTACGAAGAACCGCCGGCACCCGGCCAGAAGATCGAACGCAAAGTGATGGGGCAAGTCGAAGTCCAGGGCATTAACATCGTAATAGATTCCAAGGATGACCTTTATTATTACTTAAAGCGTGTGAAGGACGGCAAGGAAACGGGCGAGGTGTGGGAGTTCAGGAACGACAAGCTGGTGAAAAAAACAGAGGTCCCGGCCCATGGTGGAGTTTATTATGAGGCTCCGTTAGGTTTAATACTTGAGTCGGATGACTCAATATGGATTTTTAATATAAAGGAAAACAATAAGAAGACCCATAATTTTTATGAGGTAAAAAGCGCTAAAAAGTATGATTTATCCCGTCGTGAAGAAAAGCGGAAAGCCTCGCGCGAGAGTCTTGGCGCAGATAAAGCGAAGAAAGTATTCCAGCGAAGGCGCGCGCTTAATATGGCGGTGACATCGGATGGGATAAAAGTCACACGGACAAGGAAAGGGGAATAGTATGCGTTGGGGGATTATTCTAGGTATTGTTGCGTTATTTGAGACGCCGTGTTTTGCCTTGACTCGGGACGATGTCCTCAATCGAGCTGGCGAATACGTGAGCATGGCTTGGAAAATAGGCCCCGACAACATTCTTGATGTATACGATCATGTGGGGAGTACTTCGGCAACTCCCAACAAGGGGAGTGATGGTTGGGATGATCGTGGGTATGATTGGGATGTGGAAAATTCGACATGGGTTTATTCAATTAATCGCTGGCCCTTCGTCGTGGGCTCCAGTGTTGACGGCGAGGCGTATGGGTGGAAGATAGATGATACAACAACCACTTTCAAAAACAAGTTGAAAGAAAAGGATGGGAATAAGAGTTGGATCGCAGGGCGCGAGGACGAGAAAGTCCTGCCCGGCGGGTATCTTGGGGTCACCGGTATTGATTGCAGCAGGTTCGCTTCGCGGCTGATAGAGCTTGAACCTACGACTTGGACAGGAATGTTGAAAAGTATTTCCTCACCAATTTCTTATCGTGACATGAAGAAGGGGGACTGGCTTTTTCGGACGGATCTCGGACATGTCCTGATTTTTGCTGACGAGAAATTCGAAAACCAGCCCAATATTAATTTGGTCCATTCGGTTACATGGGCCTACGGGTGGTCCGAACATGTCAGCAGGGTAATTAAGGATAATGCTGATGTTGATTTTGACGAAACCGGAATAAAACTTCGGGTTAAATCGCGTGTCACGAATCAGTATCAGTTGCATAAAGTGTATTCCCCGTTTCCGCAGTTCGCGTGGACTTCGCCTGCCTACGAGCACCCGCACCCCCTGATGGCCCCGTTGAACCAGATAATAGAGCTGGAGGTGGTCTCCAGGAGCGGCGTGGTCCCTTCCAGCGTCATGCTGGTGTTAGACGACTACCTGCCCGACGCTATCACGGTGTACGCGGGGGCGCAGGGTTTCAGCGTTACGCCCTCCAGCGAGTCCGGTCACGCGCGGGTGAAGTACGCCGTCCCGCCGGTGTACTGGCTGCCGCCCGGCGAGCACGCGGTCACGGTCTACGCGTCGAATCTGCTGGACCTGCGGGACGGTTCGCGTCTGGCGTTCACGGTGCCCGACACCAACGATACGGCGCTGTTAGCCTGGGAGGACGCAGGCCCGCTGCCGTTCATGACCGGCGGGCAGCGCGGCTCCAATACCCCCGCGACCGCCCACTGGCTGCACACGGAGCGGGTCGTCTTCCGTTCCACGTCCTCGGCCGCGCCGCTGACGGACTTCGTCATCTACGAGGACGACACCATGGGCACTGAGCTCTACCGGCGCGACTTCGTGCCCGGCACGCGCTCGGCGGACATAAGCGAGGCGCTGACCGGGTTCCCGGACAAGACGGAGTATTACGCGCTGCTGCGCGACGAGCTGGGCCGCGCGACCAGCATGTATTTCCATCTCGACAAAGAGGGGCCGGTCATAGTGACCACCGTCACCGCGCGGCTCAACGAAAGCCACACCGGGCTGCTCTACGGCGCGAGGGGGCGGGCGGGGCATCTGCTATAAGGTAATCATTAGATATTGTTTTTATCCGTTGAAAATGTCTACTATCTTATCACAGGGGAAGTTTCGGGGAATTAGACAACCTATAGTCAGTCCATTCCAAGGAGAACTTGTATGAAGAAGATGATCCTTTCGGTCATTTCATTGTTCGTCGCGGGAAACCTTGCGGCGCAGGAGGCGTCCACCGCCGTGGAACAGGTGCCGATAGAGGAATACGTGCCCAAGGTGATAATAGAGGGAAAATGGGGCACGGGGCCCGGGGAGTTCGGTTTAATTAGTGATCCCATGCAAGCAGAATACTTTGGCGTTTCACAAGAACCAAACAGTCTAGTTGTAAACTCAAAGGGCGAAATCTTTGTGCTAGATCATGTCAACAACCGAATTCAAAAGTTTACACCAAAAGGGGAATTCCTTAAAGCATTAGCGATTCCTGGCTGTGCCGATGAAAAAGGGGGAAGTGTAGTGGAGATTGAAAGATATTCCAGCGGAGTATCTTTTAATCTTGAAACCCAGCCAGTTTTTATTGGCATTAACATCGTGATAGACTCCAAGGACAACCTCTACTATTACCTCAAACGCGTCAAGGACGGCAAGGAAACGGGCGAGGTGTGGGAGTTCAGGAACGACAAGCTGGTGAAGAAGACGGTGGTGCCGGTTACAAAGGCACTTTCCTATGGGGTTGGTCTTGATCTGGATAGAGAAGATGATTCCCTGTGGATCCCGGATGTAGATAAAAATCAACAGGGAAAACACTATCAATTCCGGACGGGCAAAATTCTGGGCACGGACGATGTTAGGGCGCAAAAGGCGGCGTTCAGGGCCAGTGAGGCAGGCAAAAAAGCCGTTGCGAGACCCAAACCGAAGTACTATCTGGATATCGAAACTTCCAGCAACGGCATCAGGGTGATTGAAAAACTCAACTGACCGGGGGCGCTGTTATGTCGAAAGGTGTTAAGCTATTCTGCTGGTTGCTGCTATTTTTAAACTCTGCGGTATTCGCCCGGACACGTGATGAGGTCTTGATAGACGCTGCGGGGTACAGTGTATTGCCATGGACGCCAGCAGAAAGAAACATTCTTGACTCATATAATCTGTTCCGCGATTCATATGTGCCTTTAGCATCATTGAAGGTCAGTACGGACGGGATTGATGATAGATTCTTTAAGTGGAATACCCAAGTCACTCCGCCGCGCTGGGAATACTCCGAAAGCAATTGGCCCTTCGTCGTCGGCTCAACTGTCCACGGCGAGGCGTATGCGTTCAGCCATTGGGATACGACGGGAACGTTTAAGACGAGACTGGCATTGGAAGACAAAAAATGGATAGCCGGTCGTCGCGGGATAGGTAGTCCACCATATGCCGAGCCGTTGCCGGCGGGATATGACGGATTTAGCGGGCTTGACTGCTCCGGTTATCTTTCAGAGTTGCTGGGATTGAGCCGCCATTATTCCACTGGGGAACTTAAGGGCCTTGCTCTCAAGATTTCCACCGCTGATGTGAAAGCCGGTGACTGGTTGTTCCGGGTTCCGACCCCCGCTCATGTTGTCCTGGCCGGCGATAAACTAGAGGGCGGGACCGTGGGGATTTATCATGCTGGTTCTTGGCGTTATCAGGTCTCAGAGTTCGCGATGCGCACAGTCTCTGAGAGTGCGGAGTATCGTATTGAAAATGATGACTTGTATCTCCGTTACAAATCAAAAAGCGGAGATACTTGGGAACTTGAGAGAATAGAACACGAAGCCTATTCCGCTTTTCCGCAGTTCGCCTGGGTGAGGCCGAGCAAAGACGCGCCTGTCCTGGACCCGCTTAACGAGATCATAGAGCTCGACGTGGTCTCCAAAAGCAGCGTGGTGCCGTCGAGCGTTGTGCTGGTGTTGGACGACCATCTGCCCGACGCGACCACGGTGTACGCGGGCGCGCCGGGCTTCAGCGTTACACCCTCCAGCGAGTCCGGCCACGCGCGGGTGAAGTACGCCGTCCCGCCGGTGTACTGGCTGCCGCCCGGCGAGCACGCGGTCACGGTCTACGCGTCGAATCTGCTGGACCTGCGGGACGGTTCGCGTCTGGCGTTCACGGTGCCCGACACCAACGATACGGCGCTGTTAGCCTGGGAGGACGCAGGCCCGCTGCCGTTCATGACCGGCGGGCAGCGCGGCTCCAATACCCCCGCGACCGCCCACTGGCTGCACACGGAGCGGGTCGTCTTCCGTTCCACGTCCTCGGCCGCGCCGCTGACGGACTTCGTCATCTACGAGGACGACACCATGGGCACTGAGCTCTACCGGCGCGACTTCGTGCCCGGCACGCGCTCGGCGGACATAAGCGAGGCGCTGACCGGGTTCCCGGACAAGACGGAGTATTACGCGCTGCTGCGCGACGAGCTGGGCCGCGCGACCAGCATGTATTTCCATCTCGACAAAGAGGGGCCGGTCATAGTGACCACCGTCACCGCGCGGCTCAACGAAAGCCACACCGGGCTGCTCTACGGCGCGAGGGGGCGGGCTACCGACTCCATGTCGGGCCTGGGTACCGGCGTGATGCTGCTCGAACCCGGCACCACCGTGCAATACGACGGCCCCACTTATCCGCCGGGCGCCGAAGCCACGGACTTTTCGTTCGCGGACATACCTTCCGAACTTTCGCTGGCGGTCTTCGACCGCGCCGGCTGGCCCGCCTATTACAACCTCCAGACCTCCGAAATTTCCGGCACTTTGCAGGTTGTCACCTACACGCCGCCTCTTGATGGGATTGGGCATGACTATTCGAACGGCCTAGCCGGCAATGTCGGCACTATCCTTAAGACCGCCAGGCTCACCACCGGCGGTCTTCTGGGGGTTGATGCGAATATCCGGTTCAAAGATGAAGATCGTCCCACGGGCATGCGGGTGGAGCTCTGGGCGGAGTCCTCCGGGGAAGGCCTTTCACCGGATGTGCCGCCGTATATACCGCTGGTCTACGGCTATGGCCGGACCGGGGAGAGACGGCTTTTCACGGGCAGAGGTTTCGACTCGCAGAGCGATACTTTCAATCTCCCGATGAAAGAATACCTGGAACTGCACCTAGTTTCCTACGGCAACACCAATACCGGCGTTTATGAAGTGCACGTAGACACCGATGACGACGGTGATCTGGACATCTGGAGGGAAGTGGAATACGGCACCGGCACTTTCCATCTGGAAGCCGACGGCTGGGCTGCCGCTTCCGCCCAGAGTCTGGGCGGCATGGCCCATTTCTACCAGTGGATCCCGGCCGGCGACATACAGCGCCTGGAAACCGGACTGGTGTCGCTCGATATCCGCGGCGTGACGCGGCCGGGCGTCATTACCGTGGACACCGCGCGGCGCACACTGTCGCAGCCGGGCTACAAGATGGCCGGGGAGGACATCATCTACGAGATCAAGACCGACGCTGAGTTCACCGGCCCTATAAAGCTGTTCATGGGCGTTAACCACCCGTCGCATACCGGCGAGCAGAACACATCGCCGGTGATAATGCACTGCCCCGCCGGGCCGGACGCCTGCGAAAAGCTGGAGACGGCCTCCGATGGGTTCACGGCCTCGGCCGAGCTGACGAGCCTCTCGCCTTTCGGCATAATGGTGCCGCTGGACGATGTGACCCCGCCGCGCACGGAGTTCGCTCTTATAGGCGAACGGCAATATTCCGAAAACCAGTTCCTGGTCACGCCCGAGACCTATGTCGACCTGACGGCCGCCGACCTGGCCAATATCGGCGATGTGAGCGGCGTGGCGGGCACTTACGCCCTGGTGGACCACGAGCCCACCACGGAATGCCTGGCCGCGCCTTATGACCCCGCCGCACCGGCCGGGACCTGCGCCAATCCGCGTTATGGCGGCATTTTCCCGCTGCCCGAAGGCGCGCATACGGTCTATTACGCCAGTTACGACCACTGGGGCAACCGCGAGGAATTCAGGTCCCGCGGGCTGCTCTCCGATGGCACGCCGCCGCGCACGGAGTTTTTCTGGAACCTCGGCGAGGAGGTGATATACTGCGGCGATACGCCGTGCCTTGGCCTGTCCGACGATCTGGGCCTGAACGCGACGGACCCGGTCTCCGGCGGGGTCTCCTCCAGCGTGGAGTTCACCGCCCTGCTCATCGACGTCCCCCCGGAGTCCTGCGGCGGCTTCGACGAGACCGATCCGCAGGCCCCGTTCGGCACCTGCCTCAATCCGGTCTATACCGAACAGTTCGCCCTGCCCGCCGGTCCTCACACGCTCTACTACTTCAGCGTGGACAAGGCCGGAAACTTCGAGAGTCCGAACTCCACTTCGGCGTTCGTGGACGGCGTAGCGCCGGAAGTGACGCTCTACGCGGACGGCGTGGACGTGCCTGACGGCGGCTCGGCGTTCCTGGCGGCAGGGGCTTCCGTAACGCTGACGGCTTTCGACCCTCTTTCCGACGGCTTCGCCGCCGGTATCGACGAAGCGGAGTACCTTATAGACGTAACCTTCGACAGCTGCCCGCCGGAGGAGGAAGGCGGCGACGGCGAGGAGAGCGGCGACGGGGGTGAAGGCGGCGGCGAAGAAGGGGAGGACGGCGAGGACGAAGAAGAGGACGGTCCGCGCGGCACCTGCGGCTATTCGGGCTATGAAGGGCCGTTCACGCTCACCCCCGGCACGCATACCGTCTATTACCTGGCCCATGACATGGTGGGGAATACTTCGGCGGTTAGGACTGCCTACTTCACGGTCGGAACTTCGTCGGACGCGGCGGAGGCTTCCATCATGCCTTCTTCCGGTCCGATAGGCCTGCCATTCACAATAACGGGCGAAGGGTTCGGCGCTTATTCGGCGGGCACTACGCTGGCGCTGATAGGCGGCGCCACCGCGCCGCTGACTTTGTGGACGGATACGCAGATAAAGGGCACGGTGCCCGGTTCGCTGGCGGCGGGGGAATCCCCGGTCCTGGTGATGCGCGGGAACGAACTGCTGGCCGAGACCTCTTCGTTCACAGTGGTCGTGCCGGCCCTGGCCGATATAACGCCTTCGTCCGGTCCGATAGGTCTGCCTTTCACGCTGAACGGTACCGGCTTCGGCAATTACGTGGCCAATTATACCCGTGTACTTATCGGTGGTACCACCTGCCCGCTGACGCTGTGGACTGACACGCAGATTAAAGGCACGGTGCCGGGCACCATAGAGCCGGGCACGCATGAAGTCGTGGTAGAGCGTCAGCTCAATGGGGGTCTGACTGTTTCGCAACCGCTGGCTTTCACGCTGACCGTGCCGGCCCTGTCCGATATAACGCCCTCGTCCGGTCCGATAGGCCTGCCTTTCGCGCTTAACGGGTCCGGCTTCGGCAATTACGTGGCCAATTACACGCGGGTGCTTATCGGCGGTACCACCTGCCCGCTGACGCTGTGGACCGATACGCAGATCAAAGGCACTATTCCCGGCACAATAGCGCCCGGTATACATGAAGTGCTGGTCGAGCGTGAACTAAATGGCGGGCTGGTCCGGTCGGCGACCGTCATGTTCGACCTGCGGAACATGGAGGCGGACTGGATAGCGCCTTCGTCGGGGCCGATAGGAATGCCCTTTATGATAGCCGGCTCGGGCTTCGGCAACTATGTCGCCAATTACACCACGGTGCTCATGGGCGGGACCACCTGCCCGCTGACCTTATGGACCGACGGCCAGATAAAGGGGACGGTGCCGGGCGGTCTGGCTACGGGCCAGTACCCGGTGCTGGTGGAGCGGCGGACGGCCGACGGCGGCCTGATGCACAGCCCGGCGATGTCCTTCACCGTGCTGGCGGTGGACGCGGCTAGCATGACGCCGGTAGCCGGGCCTATCGGCCTGCCGTTCACGATACATGGCGCGGGCTTCGGCAATTATTCGGCCGGGTGGACGCGCGTGCTTATAGGCGGGACCACGGCACCGCTCACCTTGTGGAGCGACACGCAGATAAAGGGCACGGTGCCGGGCGTCCTGGCAGCGGGCCCGCACGAGGTCATAGTCGAGCGCGAGCTCAACGGCGGATTAATACGCTCTTCGGCGCTGAACTTCGACGTGCTCACACCGTCGGCGCAGTTGATAAGGCCGTCTTCGGGGCCTATCGGCCTGCCGTTCGTGCTGGACGGGACGGGGTTCGGCAACTATGTGGCCAACTATACCCGTGTACTTATCGGCGGCACCACTTGTCCGCTGACGCTGTGGACTGACACGCAGATCAAAGGCACGGTGCCAGGGACCATAGAACCCGGCGCGCATGAAGTTATAGTGCAGCGTCAGCTCAATGGCGGGGTGGTCGCATCGCAGCCTTTGCCCTTCACGTTGACCGTGCCGGCCCTGGCGGCGATAACGCCGTCTTCGGGACCTATCGGCCTGCCGTTCACGCTGACGGGCTCCGGGTTCGGCAACTATGTCGCTAATAACGCGAAGGTGCTTATAGGCGGGACCACGGCACCGCTTACCTTGTGGACGGACGGTCAGATAAAGGGCACTGTGCCCGGCACAATAGAACCCGGCACGCATGAAGTGCTGGTCGAGCGCGCCTTCAATGGCGGCGTCGCGCAGTCGCAGGCGCTGTCCTTCGAACTGGCCGGTCCGGTGCTGGAAACGGTATCGCCGTCGCCGGCGGCGGTGCTCTCGCCGTTCACGCTGACGGGTTACAACTTCGGCAACTATGTGGCGGGCAAATCCGAGACGCTCATCGGCGGCGCCACGGCGCAGCTTACCCTCTGGACCGACACGCAGATAAAGGGCAAGCTGCCGGCGCTGGGCGAAGGCGACTATCCCGTGCTGGTGCGGCGCAGCTTCAACGGCGGCGTGTCGCAGTCGGCGCCCTCCACCATGACGATAGTGGAGCCGTCGGTATCGAGCATGACGCCGGTATCCGGCCAGCCCGGCGGCGGTTTCAGCGTCTTCGGCGCTTTCTTCGGGCCCTATGACGCCGCCATAGCGCGCGTGCTCATCGGCGGCCTGCCGGGTTCCTTGAGCCTGTGGACCGACGGGCGGATAAACGGCGTAGTTCCGGCCGAGCTGGGCGTGGGGACGCATACGGTGATAGTGTCGCGCGGCCAGTACCAGGCCGACCCGCTCGAGTTCTACGTGCCCGAAGGCGGCGGGTACAGTCCCTCGTTCCTGTCCCCGCTGTCGCCGTCGGCGGCGTTCAGGCTGGGCGAGGTATATGTCTATCCCAACCCCGCCAAGGGCGGCGTTGTCCCCGTGTTCCACCTGGAATTCG
>CAYPYG010000045.1:0-10164 GCA_964415175.1 uncultured Elusimicrobiaceae bacterium | reverse complement strand
GTACTGGGTCACCGGCTACGAGGTCTCGCTATCGACGGACGCCTTCGTACTGGATTTCTCCACGCCGGCGCCAGTTTCCGCCGGCCTGCGCGACGATCACCTGCCGGTCGGGGGCCTGGCGGCCGCCACCACTTACTGGGCGCGCCTGCGCGCCTATAACGGCGATAACGCGCTCGGCGGCTTTTCCGGGACCTCCTACGCGCTCACCCTGGCCGCGCCGCCGGAGCCGCCGGAGAACCTCTCCGCCGTCTTCAGCACCGCGGCCAGGAGCGTGGCGCTGACCTGGACGGCCGCCGCCGCGGGCACGCCGGCCGTAAAGTTCAATCTCTACAGGGCCCAGGACCCGGCCCCGGAGGAATTCGGGAGCCTGGTCTCCGGTCTCACGGAGCCGGCCTATACCGACCTGCCGTCCCAGACGGCCACTTACTATTACCGCGCCGCGGGCGTCAGCGCCGAAGGCCTGGAGGGGGAACCGTCGCCCCCCGCCGGTCTCTTCACCGACCCTCTCCCGCCGGGACACGTTTCCGATCTCGCCGCCGGCCAGGCCGATCCCTCCGACGGCTCTATAGTCCTCTCCTGGACCGCGCCGGCGGAGGACCACGCGCTGGGCCGCTACATTATAAAGGACGTGACCGAAGGCGGCTGGGACGGCGGGACCGTGCTGGCCGACGTGGCCGCGTCCACCGGCCCCGGCGGCCGGGAAACTTTCACGCTCTTCTTCCCGTCCACGGAAACGGTGCGGACCCTGGCGCTCAGGGCCGTGGACGCCTTCGGCAACGAATCCTTGTACACCTCCAATAACGCTTTCGCCGATTTCGTCCCGCCGCGGATACTCTCGGTCTCCGGCGCCCCGGAACCCGGGTCGATGGCGGGCAGGCCGTTCACCATCCTCGTCCAGGCCGGGGACAATCACCTGGTCGCGCGCCGCGATATCCTGGTGGACGGGGAGCTCCTGGAGTCCGGCTACGCCGGCGAGGGCTTCTACTACAGCTGGCCGCTGACATCCTTCCCCGACGGGTGGCACACCCTTTCGGTCGTGGTGCTGGACGCCGCCGGCAACTCCGCGCGCTGGGACCTGCCGCTGGTGGTAAATTATGTCCCGCCGCCGGCGCCCCGCATCGCCTGGCCGACCGGGGAGACCTTCCAGCTCAACGAGACGAGCATCGATATTTACGGCGAGTCGGACCCGGACATTTACGCTTCGCTCTTCCTGGACGGCGTCTATTACGGCTCGCAGCCGACCAGCAACGGCCTTTTCGCCTTCCACGGCGTGCCGCTGCCCGGGGACGGGTCCTTCGTCGTCACCCTGCAGGCCGCCGACCAGAAAGGCAGCAGCCCCGGCTCGGCGCCGCTGACCCTGATAGTGGATTCCGGCCCGCCCGCCCCGCCCGCGGAGCTTTCCGCCGAGGCCGGCGTCTACGGCGGCGTGAAGATCTCCTGGAAGCCCCCGTCCGGGGAGACCCCGGCCTCCTACTATGTCTACCGCTCCACTCAGGAGGGAGGCCTGGCGGAGGGCGGCACGGCCCCCCTTTACGGCGTGAGTCCGCAGGTGACGGGCCTGGAGCACACCGACTACCCGCGGCCGGACGGCGTCTACTATTACTCCGCCGCTTCGGTGGACGCGGCGGGCAACTACAGCGTTCTCTCCAACGTGGCGGCCGCCGTCACGGATTCTTCCGCGCCCTCGGCCGAGATCTCCCTGCCCGGCGTCCAGCCGCCGCTCGGAGCGGGGACCTACAGGGTGGAATTGGAGGTATCCGAGGTCCTGTCCGTAAGCCCGTACCTGGTGTTCACGCCGCCGTTGGCCGGCCCCATCGTCCTGCCGCTGGAGCCGGAAACACCCTATCTCTGGGCCGGGACGTTCACCGTGACCGCGGCCATGCGCTCCGGTACCGGCTATTTCAGTTACGAGGGCGTTGACCTGGCAGGCAATAAAGGCGGGGAAATGACCTCGGGGGGGACCCTTGAACTAGACACGGCCGGCCCGGAGGCTTCGCTAGTTTTCGAGCCGGAGGCCGGTCCCGCGCTCAAGGCCGACGCCTATCCCCTGCTGCTGACCCTGAGCCGGCCGTCCGCGGCCGCGCCCGAACTCCATTACTCCGTCGCGGGCGGCACGTCGGCCGTGGCCCTCTCCTCCTCTTCGTCTGCGTCGGAATGGTCCGGCCTGCTGGGCGTGGACTCCGGCACGGGCGAAGGCGCGCATTATTTCCTTTTCTCCGCGCGCGACACGCTGGGCAATACAGGGACGCTCCTGACCGGCGCCACGTATTTCATAGCCGATACGCTGGCTCCCGGCGCCCCGCTCAGCCCCAACTGGGCCAACGGTCCGGGCGGCCGCGTGGACCTGAGCTGGTCGGCGCCGGCGGGGGAGAGACCGTCGGCCTACCGGCTCTATCGCGACGGCGAACCGCTTTCGGCCGCCGTCGCTCCCGACCCGGAATACCACTCCGGTTCCTATTCCGAAGTGCCGCCGCCCGGCGCGCGCGTCTACCGCATAGCGGCCGTTGACGCCGCCGGCAACGAAGGACCGCTTTCCGACCCCGTGGAAACCCTCTCCGACGGCGAGCCGCCGCCGCCGCCCGCGGAGCTTTCCGTTTCTGCCGACGGCGCGCTGGTGCAGCTCGCCTGGACGGCGGGCCAGGGCGAACCGGCCGTCTCTTTCAGGCTCTACCGCTCCACGTCGCCGATAAGTTCCGCCGCCGGGCTGTCCGGCCGGGCCTTGATAGGCGCGGCCGCTTCCGACGCGCCCGGCCGCGACGGCGTGTACTATTACGCGCTGAGCGCCGTGGACGCCGCCGGCAACGAGAGCGCGCCCGCCGCGGCGGAACCCCTCGCCTACGACGGCGCCGCGCCCGAGATAACCATAACCGGCGCGGAGGACGGCGTTCATTACAACGCCCCGGTCAGGCCGCAGGTCGGGATATACGACCTCGCCCCGGACCAGGCCGGGATCCTGCTCGACGGCTCGGTCTTCGTCCCCGGCGCGCTAGTCGCGTCCGAAGGGAGCCACACCCTGCTGGTGAACGCCTCCGACGCGTCCGGCAACTCCTCGTCGGCGACCGTCGTCTTCGTCGTGGACCTCACCACCCCCGTGATAACCGTGGGCGGCGTCTCGCAGGGGGGGAGTTACGTCTCCGCCGTGACGCCGGCGGTCTCGGCGTCGGACGCTTATCTTTCCAGCGTGACCGCGCTGCTCAACGGGGCCGCCTACCCCATAGGCGAATCCATAACGGCCGGCGGAGCCTATACGCTGGAGGTGACGGCGCGGGACTTCGCCGGCAACTCCTCCGCGTACAGCGTCTCGTTCGAACTGGACCCGCCGCCGCCCGGGCCCGCCGGTCTCTCCGCCGTCATAGAGGATGGTTCCGCGCTGGCCCTGGCCTGGGAGCCTATTCCCGGCGCGGCTTTATATAAGGTCTACCGCGACGGCGTCTATCTTTCGCCCGCCTCCTCCGCTTCCTTCCGCGACACGGGCTACGCCGCCGGGACGGCGGCCGTCTACGAAGTGGCCGGCATAGACGGCAAAGGGCGCGAAGGCGGGCGCGCGCGGGCCGAGCTGCCGGCGCTGCGTTTCTCCTTAGCCGGTTACGGCAATTACGCCGGCTCCGCGCAGGCGCTCAACCGCGGCTTCTTCGACACGGTGCGCTTTACCGTGGAGAACGGGGGCGGCCTGCCCCTCGCCGCCGGCCCGCTGACCCTTTCGTCCGCCGGCGGCGCGGCCGCGCCGGCCCCCGCGGCGACGGTCCCCGCCGGCGGTTCCGCGGAGCTCTCCGCGGTCGTTTACACCGCGGCGTCGTCGTCCGCCGCGGCGGCCGCCCGCGCCGAACTGGCGCTGCCGCCCGCCGGCGACGCCGCGCTTAAGGCGGTGCTCAACTTCAGCATGTCCTCACGCGAACCCGTCCAGCCGGTCGTAGAACTCTACCCCGAGGCGCTGGTGCGCGGCGCCTACGCCAAGGCTAAACTGAAGTTCAACAACCGTGGTTCCGCACCGGCCGACGTGGTGACCGCCGTCGTCTCCAACTACGCCGCGCGGCCCAGTACGGCCGCCGCGCTGGCGCTGCGGACCCCGGCCGGTTTCACGCTCTCGCGCGCCGAACTGCTGCAAGCCTCGCGCGACGTGAACGCCGCTTTCCTGGACGGCGCGCAGGTCTACTATGTCAGGGTCCCGCCCGGCTCCTCCTACCTGTTCGACCCGGTGGAACTGGCAGTGCCGCTCTCGGCGGAGGGCGAACTGCTGCTCGCCGGCGGCGTTTACTCCATGCACTACGCGCTGGACCGGACGCCGCTTTCGGCCGAGCCGGCCTTCGAAGCGGTCCTCCCGCAAAGCGCCGCGGCCGTCATCCCTTATACGGCCTTTGCCTCCCCGTCCAAGGAGGTCTACGACAAGGGCGAACCGGTCGTCATCAGCGGCTACGCGCTCGACCCCGCCACCGGCCTGCGGCCCGGCGGCAAGGCCGTGCTGCTGACCGTCTCCAACAGGGGTTTCGAACGCGCGGTCGGCGTCACCACGGCGCAGGACGGCTCTTTCGTCCACGTCTCCACGCCGACGGCGGGCGAGGCGGGCATCTACTACGTGACCGCCTCCTATCCCTACGCGGTCAGCCGGCTCGCCCAGTCCTCCTACAGCATAACCGGCTTCGAACCCGGTTATACCGATTACACCGCCAGGCTGGCGCAGAATTCCTCTTATACTTTCGACGTCCCGCTGCACAATACCGGCGAGACCGTCCTCACCGGGCTGGAAGCTTCTTTCACGCAGGACTCCGGGACGGGCGTCGCCGTTTCCGCCGCGGACCCTCCGTCGGAAATACAGCCCGGCGAGCGCAAGAACCTGTCCGTGACGCTCAGCGCCGCGCCGGACGCCTCGCCCGCGGCTTCCTTCACGCTCAAGGTCCGCGAATCGCACGGTTTCGAGCGCGTCATGCCGATCGAGGTCTCGGTCTCGCCGGCGCAGGTCGTGCCCAGGCTGACGCCGCAGTCCTTTGAAACCGGCATGCTGGCCGGGGAAGTCCGCTCCCGCGCCATAACCGTGGAGAACATCGGCTATTCCACGTGGACGGGCATAACCGCGGGCGCGCCGTCGCTGTCCTGGGTCAGGCTGCAGGGCCCGCCGCAGCTGGGCGACCTGGCCCCCGGCGGGAACGTCACTTTCACCCTGCTCCTGGAACCGCCGCCCGGCCTGTCCAACGGCGTCTACCCGCTCGACCTGCAGCTCTCAGGCGGCGGCCACCCGGCCGTGCCCGTGAGCGCGGCCATAACGGTGACGTCGGACCGGCAGGGCGGCCTGCTGTTCACCGCGCTCAACGCCGACAAGACGCCCGGCGACCCGGGCCGCTGGATAGGCGGCGCCGATTTCACGCTCACCAGCGTGGACATCAAGGGCCTGAGCCTGCGGGCCAGGACGGACCCCAACGGGCTGGCCCGTTTCGAGAACGTCCCGGCCGGCCGTTACGGCTGGCGCGCCGAGGCGGAAGGCTTCCAGACCGTCACGGGCCAGGCGGACGTGGAGCCGGGGCTGACCCCCGCGCTGACCGCGCTGCTCCCCACCGCCATGGTCAGCTACAAGTGGTCGGTCACGCCGACCACGATAACGGACAAGTACGATATCACGCTGGACATGACCTTCCGCACGGACGTGCCCGCGCCGGCGCTGGTGGTGGACCCGCCCGCCATCAACCTGCTGATGGCCGGCGGGCAGACCATGAACACGCAGTACACGATAAAGAACAAGGGCCTGGTGTCGGCCTATAACGTGCAGGTGTTCACCTACGGCGGCGATCCCGCCATAGAGGCGGAGGCTGCGTTCAGCGAGATAGCCGAGATAAAGGCCGGCGAGAGCGTGGTGGTGCCCCTGAGGGTGAAACTGGCGCACGCTTCGTGCCATACCTGCGGCGCGGGACAGAATTACACGTACAGATGCGCGGCCGGCCTGATGACGCCCGCCGCCGCCGACAGCGTGTCGATAACCGCGGGCGGCCCCGAATGCGGCGGCGGGGGCGGGGGCGCAGGCGTATTCGGCGGCTTCGGCGGCAGCGGCGGCGGAGGCGGAGGCTCCAGCGGCTATGCTCCCAAATCCGTCACCAAGGCCGCGACTACCAGGCAATGCTCGTCCGGCAGCACGGGGGGCTTCACCGGGTTCCTGCACCGGGTTTTATGCGCGGTGGGCATGTGCATCAGGAGCGAGGCCTCCCTGCGCCATGCGTACGGCTCCCTGGCCATAGACTGGGGGCTCTACTACGATCCGGGGCTCAACAAATTCTTCGAAAGCACGGACTGGACCATAGAGGAGCGTTCAGACGGCACCCTGCTGCTCACCGACCACGAAGGGAACCAGATAGTCTTCGCCCCCAAGGGAAAGCTCAATATCGAGCTGACGGACCCCTGCGGCCAGTACGACGACGTGCCGGGCGCCAACGCGGAAGTGTCCTACCAGGCGGGGGGCTACACCGTCGCGCGCAAGTCCGGCGAGGTCCTCGCTTTCGGCAAGCACGGCGGCAAGTACAAGCCGGACGCGATCCGCGACCAGAACAACACCACGCTGACCTACGCCTACGACGATAACGGCAACGTGACGCGCATAACCGACGTGCACGGGCGTTATCTCACTTTCAGCTACGACGGCCAGGGGCGCAAGAGCGAGGTGACCGACCACGCGGGCAGGCGGGTGCTGCTGGCCTACGACGGGCAGGGGCGGCTGAGCGGCGTGACCGACGCGGACGGCGGCGTCAGCTCCTACGTCTACGGCGCGGACGGACGGCTCGCTTCCGTCACGCGCCCCAACGGTTCGCATGAATACACCGTCTACGATTCCACGGGCCGGCTGCTGGATTACGAGGAAGACTACGACAACAATAAGCGGACTTTTTTCTATAACGATATTGATTCCACCACGCTGCTCACCGACGCGCTGGGCCGCGAAACGCTCTACAAGTACTGGCATCACGCCGGCCGCGCCGAAATAACCGGCATCACCGGCCCCGACGGGGCCGTGACGGAATACGAATACGACGGCAATTACAACCGCACCCTGGTAAAGGACGCCCGCGGCAATTCCACGCAAATGGAATACAGTTATTACAACGGGAATCTCCTGTCGGTGACGGACGCGGCGGGCAGCGTGACCACGCTGCGCTACGGGCTGGGCTCCGCGGCCAACAAGATAGCGGCGGCCGTTTCGCACGTTTACGGGGCCAGCCGCGGCGAGGCGGCCGCCTCCGGCTGCGACCTAGGGGGGCCAGGGGCGGGCAGCATAGCGATAGTGCTCCCGCGGCAGCCTTACACGCCAGAAAAAGAACACCCCTTTCTCACGACGGTGACCGACCCGCGCGGCAACACCACGAAGATGGATTATGATCTCAACGGCAATCTGATAGAGGTAAAGGACGCGCTCAATAACGTCACAAAGATGAATTACGACCAGCACGGGCATGTTACGCAGACCAAAGACCCGCTGGGCAATATAAGTATTTTCGAATACGATAATTACGGCGCGCTGAACAGGGTCACCGACCCATTGGGGCGCGTAACTCAGATGACCCGCGACAACCTGAGCCAGGTGACGCAGACCAGGGACCCGTCCAATAAGCTCACCCTGTTCGAATACGACATTAAGGGCAACCTGACCAAGGTGACCGACGCGCTCAATGGCATAACGGAATACGGCTATACGGGCGGCTGCGCGGGCTGCGGCGGGGGGGATCTGCTCGCGTCGGTGAAGGACGCCAAGAACCAGACCACCAGTTTCGCCTATGACCTGCAGAAGCGTCTAACTGGCACTACGAACCCGCTCAGCCAGAGCAAGACCTTCGAATATGACAAGAAAGGCAACCTGACCAGGGTTATAGACGCCAAGGGCCAGTCCATCACCTTCGAATATGACGTAAACGACCGGTTGACTGTAAAACATCTGCCAGAGGGGGATATTAGCCACACCTATGACCCTGTCGGCAATCTGCTTTCAGTAACCAGCCCGGACAGTTCCATAAGCATGACCTATGGTATACTGAACCAGGTGGTGCAGGTCCAGCAGACCGTCGGCGGCCAGACCTACACCATAAGCTACGGCTATGACGTCAACGGCAACCGGACATCAATGACCAGCCCCTGGGGAACCACCAGTTACACCTATGACGCCCTGAACAGGCTGATCAGCCTGACCAACCCGGACGGCAAACTGGTAACCTTCGCCTATGACGCCTTGGGCAGGCGCACTAAAATGACCCTGCCCAACGGCACAGAAACCACCTATGCCTATGACGCGGCCAGCCAGCTTACGCAGGTGCTTCACAGAAAGATAGCCGACAGCACGGCCCTGGCCTTCAACAACTACGGCTATGACGCGGCGGGCAACAGAACGTCGAACCAGGATATTACCGGCACGCACAGCTACGGCTATGATGATCTTCACAGGCTGATAAGCGCCAGCCACCCGAGCCTGCCTAACGAGACCTTCGCCTATGACGCGGTAGGCAACCGCACCAGCGACGCCGTAATGACCGATTACCAGCATAACGCCGCCAACCGCCTGCTTGAAAACAGCAGTTATACCTACACCTACGACAATAACGGCAATCTGACGGGCCAGACACACAAGGTAACGTCAGAGCACACAGCCTACGCCTACACTAGCGAAAACCAGTTAAAGCAGGTTACGCTGCCGGATGGTTTAGTCGTAACTTTCAAGTATGACCCGTTTGGAAGAAGAATAGAGAAGGCTTCGCCAGGAGGAACCACCCGCTTTATCTATGACAAGGAAGATGTTCTGGCGATATTAGATGGTGGAAATAATCTTATAGCGTCGTTCACCCATAATCGTGGCATTGATAAACCTCTAATTATGAAGGCCAACGATAATAATAGTTATTTTTATCATGCAGATGGGTTGGGGAGCATAACAGGGATATCTGACGCCAGTGGAAGCATTGTTGAGAGAGTAGAATATACGGCATATGGTGTTCCCACAATTTTTGACGGCAATGATGTGGCACATTCGCAATCTACGATAAACAATCTATTTTTCTACACTGCGCGCGAGTATGATTCGGATACGAACCTATATTTTTATCGACAGAGATATTATGCGCCTAAAATCGGCAGGTTCCTTCAGGAAGACTATTTCCCGGGATTGCGGAATAGACCGCAAACGATTAACCGATATGTCTATGTGACCGGCAACCCAATAAAGTTCATTGATCCGTTTGGTTTGTGGAGTCTTGATACTGGCGGCGATGATAATTCGCCGGATACAACCTATAGAACACCCCCAACGCTCCCATTGCCATTATCAGATGAAGGGGCTGATATACTTGGCGGATTGGAAGTATTTTTAGAGTGTATGGGCAGCAAGATAGGCCTGCCTGGCATGGTAACATCAGAAAGAGGAATGGTAGTTGCCGGATTGGTGGCTGCTGGTACTCATGATCAGTTGAGAGCCTGGAAATATGCTGGAAGCAAGTGTCTCGTTTTTCCGCGTAAATCCAGTATATTCAGGAACTTACTGTATAGCGGCGTTGTGCTTTCAAAAGCCGCCGGTATTTTATCAGTAGCTTTCTTTGCTACAGATGTCTTTGATTGCTTGCTTGAAGAGTGGGATCATGTTAACCGGCAAAAACAATAAAACAGGGATGGATGTGTTGAAGCTTTTTGCGACAGCGATCTCCTTGTTGTTTTCCATTGCCATGCTGCGTTTTTTAATGGATCAGTTGGGGTATACTAAAGATATCCAAGAAGTTATACGGCAAATCATAATTTGGATTGCGACGGTTGTCTATCTTTCTTTTTATGGGTTGAAAAAACATAAAATTCAATACAAAATCTGTTTTTGGATAGGGGCCATCTGTATAATAATATTGTATTGGTTGCTATTGATAAAACTTAAGCCTCTTGGGATCGATTTGATCATGTTGTCAACCCCGAAGAAGGTGGTACACGCACTAATCGGTGTGATAACTATTAGTCGCATATGCGAATGGGTGTTGGCGCGGTACACGCGAGCGCATAATAAAAATAGCCAGAAAGATATAAATTTGTGGCACCGCCCGTAATTGCCGGGTTTAGTCTTTGACAAATCGAAGGCACACCCTCCATGCGGCCCGCAATACCGCGTGTTCAGAGAAAGCGCCTAATCCTCCCTAAAACCTGGGGGAGGTGCCCATGGAGACGGCG
>CAYPYG010000044.1:0-15160 GCA_964415175.1 uncultured Elusimicrobiaceae bacterium | reverse complement strand
CTATCGTGCCCACGTTCACGTGGGGCTTGCTCCTGTCAAATTTCGCTTTAGCCATAAGTTGCTTTCTCCTTGTTTATTTCTCCACCGCTTCCGCGGCCTGGGTCCTCTTCTCTGAAATCCGCATAGGATCCACAACAACCCGCTTTCTTATTGTACACGAGGCAAAATAACTGTCCCGATCAAATAACACCTCAATCCCATCCACGTCGAGATTTTTCGCTCCAAAAGCATCGTTTTTAAGGGTTTTATTGCAAGCGTCCGGCAGATTGCCCTCGCTCTTTATAACTTCTCCGTTGGAGTACGAAGTCAAAACCGCCCGGACTCCCCTCATATCGTCCGATACTTCGTCCCTTTCAGACATCCAGATATCGACAACCTTGTACTGATCGCCCCCCATGCGCGCAGACCTTTCTCCGGAATCAGAAACAACCGCTATCACCTCTAATCTGGTCTTGTTGTGCCCGAAGAGGGCCGCGTCTATAACTCCGTCGTTGTTAAAATCGCCAAAAACAGCGGACGGAGACTGTCGGCTACTGTACTCATATTCATCCAAAACCTTGGCGTCAAAATTTACACGGGTCCATATCTTGAAATCAGGATGACGGATGTTTACTGCCCGCATCATCGCGGCAGAAAGCCTCACATCATATCCGACCTCCACTCCTGGTTTCGCCATAAGACTAGCACCTATTGTTATGGGATCTCCGGCATTAAGAGTTCCGGAAAAACCCACACAACAGAATACTGCTAACAACAAAAACCGGATAAACACCCTTTATCTACCATCCTCGTTTAAAAGTTTCTGGCAATTTGCCAGGTTTGGAGTGACATCCGGCGGATTTTCCACATCGTCGCCGGTCAGCGGAAACCTCAAATGAAAATGCGGGGCCGTGGATGCGCTCCCCCAATCTTGCGTCAAAAGTGGGTCCGTAAGCCGTCCATCTTTGCTTTCCCTTAGGACTTGAACACCGAACTTACACGCCTCTTTTATCAGTTTTTTCTCCTGGTTTTCGGGCATGAAAACCATCTGACCGGAGGAATCCCATATAATCCTGCGCAGATCGGCCTGCCGTCCATACCGATGCTCACTATGAGGCGGTCGCCAATCGCCGCCTATATCAAACAGGCCGCCCCAGCGGAGACTCATATCGTTCACTTCCAACCTTGAGAACGCAGAATAAGTGGAGAACTCGAGATAATAGTTCCACGCTATTTGTTGCAGCGAAGTTATAGTAGAGAATTTCCCAAAATGGTTAATAGGATGATGGGCGGTAGTGCCGATTAGCGTATAATACGTCACACCACCGTGCAGACCATCCTGCCACGCTGGCGGCAACAATGCCAAACCATCGATTTTAAAATCGATGGTATTATACAGTTCCCCGGCACATGCCCCCCATCCCTGGATTTTATGTTCCGCCCTCGTCGCGAACTCCGTTGCTCTATACTGCAACCGGACAGTATTGGGGACAGGAATCCCCTGCCAACAGCGATGCGGGGCGATAGGAGTGCCGTTCAATGTATACGGCGGAACGCCCTCCGTATGATTATGCCCGCCGTATCCAGGATAAAACTTGTAATCGGCGCACAAGTCCCATGTTCCGCTTTGTGCACCGCAGGAGACCGCATGATAGAAATAGTCGTTCGGCTTAAACTCATAATAGTCTTTCCCATCCGATTCAGTGTAAGGAAAAACTTCGACTTCTTCTCCGGATTCCGTTACACGAAAAAACCTTGAGCGAAGACCGACTTCCGCGGCCTGTGACAACAATGGTGCACGGAATCCCGCCTGCTCTGAAATCACATCCGAAATTATAATTTTGGCCGGGGCCACACCATCAAAATCCAGTCTACTGGAACCGCAGAAAGCTGGCGAAGCGATTAAAAAGGACGCCGCGACAAGTATTGCGGGCTTGCTCCTGTCAAATTTCGCTTTAGCCATAAGTTGCTTTCTCCTTGTTTATTTCTCCACCGCTTCCGCGGCCTGGGTCCTCTTCTCTATGACTCCCTTGGCGATATTGTTGGGCACGTCCTCGTAGTGGCTGGGCTCCAGGTTGAAGGAGGCCCGGCCCTGGGAGATCGAGCGCACGATGGTGGCGTAGCCGAACATCTCGCTGAGCGGCACGGTGCCGCGTATGAAGCGCACGTTGCCGCGGTTGCCCATCTCGGCTATCTTGGCGCGGCGCGAGTTCAGGTCGCCTATCACGTCGCCCATGTTGGCCTCGGGCGTGACGACCTCGAACTTCATGATCGGCTCCAGCAGCACCGGGTTGGCGGCCTTGCAGGCCGCGCGCAGCGCCATGGCCCCGGCGATCTTGAACGCTATTTCGGAGGAGTCCACCTCGTGGAAGGAACCGTCGAACAGCGTCGCCTTGATGTCCACGATCGGGAAGCCGGCTATCGCTCCGCCGTCGAGCGCCTCGCGGCAGCCCTTCTCCACGGCGGGGATGAATTCCTTGGGGATGCGGCCCTGCTTGATGGCGTCGACGAACTCGAAGCCCTTGCCGGTCTCCTGCGGCTCCACCTTCAGCCAGACGTGGCCGTACTGGCCGCGGCCGCCGGACTGGCGGATGAACTTGCCTTCCATCTCCACGGCCTTCCTGACGGTCTCGCGGAAGGCGACCTGCGGCTTGCCGACGTTGGCCTGCACGTTAAACTCGCGCTTGAGGCGGTCCACGATGATGTCGAGGTGGAGTTCGCCCATGCCGGAGATGATGGTCTGCGAGGTCTCCTCGTCGGTCTTGATGCGGAAGGTCTGGTCCTCTTCGGCCAGGCGGCCCATCGCGATGCCCATCTTCTCCTCGTCCTCCTTGGACTTGGGCTCGATGGCGATCGAGATGACCGGTTCCGGGAAGTTCATGCCCTCCAGCACTATCGGCTGGTCGGGGGAGCAGATCGTCTCGCCGACCTGGGAATTCTTGACGGCCACGGTCGCGGCGATGTCGCCGGCGTGGACCTCCTTGATCTCCTCGCGCTTGTCGGCGTGCATGCGCAGGATGCGGCCGATGCGCTCGGTCGCCTTCCTGCGGGCGAAATAGACGCTGTCGCCGGCCTTCAGCACGCCGGAATAGACGCGGAAGAAGGTCAGCTTGCCCACGTAGGGGTCGGTCTGGATCTTGAAGAGCAGGGCCGCGAAGGGCTCCTTGTCGTCGGACTTGCGCTCGGCCTCCGCGCCGGTGTTCGCGTCGGTGCCGGTGATGGCGGGGACGTCCAGCGGCGAGGGCAGGAAGTCGATGACGGCGTCGAGCATCGGCTGCACGCCCTTGTTCTTATAGGAGGAGCCGCAGAGCACCGGGAAGAACTTGCAGGACAGCGTGCCCTTGCGGATGGCGGCTTTCAGCTCGGCCTCGGTGAAGTTGGTGTCGCCGGCCAGGTAGCGCTCCATGATCTTCTCGTCGAAGTCGGAGAGTTTCTCGATCAGGTTGTCGCGGTACTTCCTGGCGAGCTCCTGCATGTCGGCGGGGATCTCCTCGTCGTGGAAGTCCGCGCCCAGCTGGTCGCCGGTCCAGATCACGGCCTTCATGCGGACCAGGTCCACCAGGCCCCTGAAGGTCTCGGTCACGCCTATGGGGAGCTGTATGGGGGCGGCGTTGGCGCCCAGCTTCTCGACTATGGAGTTGGCGGACATGAAGAAGTCGGCGCCGATGCGGTCCATCTTGTTGACGTAGGCGACGCGCGGCACGTGGTAGCGGTCGGCCTGGCGCCAGACGGTCTCGGACTGGGGCTCCACGCCCTGCACGCCGTCGAAAACGGTGACGGCGCCGTCGAGCACGCGCAGCGAACGCTCGACCTCGGCCGTGAAGTCCACGTGGCCGGGGGTGTCGATGATGTTGACCGTGTGGTCCTTCCACTGCGTGGTGATGGCGGCGGCGGTGATCGTGATGCCGCGCTCGCGCTCCTGCGGCATCCAGTCGGTGGTGGCCGCGCCGTCGTGCACTTCGCCTATCTTATGGGACTTGCCCGTATAGTAGAGGATGCGCTCGCTGGTGGTGGTCTTGCCCGCGTCGATGTGGGCTATGATGCCGAGGTTCCTGAGTTTCCTGAGATCTATCGCCATGTACGGTCCTTTTGCTTTTTATTCCCGCGCCCCGTCGAAGAGGCGGGCTCCCCCCGCGGAACTACCACCACCTGAAATGAGCGAAGGCCCGGTTGGCCTCGGCCATCTTGTGAGTGTCCTCGCGCTTCTTGAAAGCGGCCCCTTCCTTCTTATAGGCCAGCAGGATCTCCTCCGCCAGGCGGGCGGACATGGGCGCGCCGGCGCGCTCGCGCGCGGCCTTGAGCATCCACTGCATCGCCAGGGCGGTGCCGCGGGCGGGCTTGACCTCTATCGGCACCTGGTAGTTGGCGCCGCCGACGCGGCGGGGCCGGATCTCCAGGAGCGGCCGCACGTTCTCGACGGCCTTGGTGAAGACCACCATGGGATCTTCCTTGGTCTTCTCCTTGATGATGTCCATGGCGCCGTAGACCACCTTCTCGGAGGCGACCTTCTTGCCCTGGAAGTTGATCCTGTTGACGAGGCGGGATATCAGGACGGAATTGAACTTGAAGTCGGCCGGGGGAGCGGGTCTCCTGTCGCGCGGCCTTAAACCTTTCCTTGGCATATCTTTGTTCTCCTGGTGTGCTTACTTCTTGGCTGCGCCCGGCTTGGGCCTCTTGGCGCCGTAGAGCGAGCGGCCCTGGCGCCTGTTCTCGACGCCGGCGGCGTCGAGCGCGCCGCGGATGATGTGGTAGCGCACGCCCGGCAGGTCCTTGACGCGGCCGCCGCGCACGAGGACTATCGAATGCTCCTGCAGGTTATGTCCCTCGCCGGGGATATAGGCGGTCACCTCCACCTTGGAGGTGAGCTTCACGCGGGCCACCTTGCGCAGCGCCGAGTTCGGCTTCTTCGGGGTGGTGGTGTAGACGCGGGTGCAGACGCCGCGCCGCTGGGGGCACGACATGAGCGCCGGGGCCTTGCTGAACTGCGGCAGCTCTTCGCGGCCGTGCCTTATAAGCTGGTTTATCGTAGCCATAGAACGAACCTACTCCTTCTTAGACGCCGCCCGGGCTGTAGCTTCCAGTTCCGCGGACCTGGCCGCGAAGCCGCTCCCGGCGGGCACCAAATGTCCAATTATAACATTTTCCTTGAGGCCTTTCAAATGGTCCACCTTGTTGGTGGTGGCCGCGTCCGTCAGCACCCGGGTGGTCTCCTGGAAGCTGGCGGCCGAGATGAACGACTCGCTGGCGAGCGACGCCTTCGAGATGCCCAGCAGCACCGGCTCGGCCTGCGCCGGCTGGTGCCCGCTTTCCGCCACGCGCTGGTTCTCCAGCTTGAAGGCGGTCTTATGGACGATCTCCCCCTTGAGGAAGGAGGTGCCGCCCGGCTCGGTGATCTTCACGTTGGAGAGCATCTGCCGGACTATGATCTCGATGTACTTGTCGTTTATGTTGACGCCCTGCAGGCGGTAGACTTCCTGGATGGCGTTGACGATGTAGTTCTGCACTTCCTTGATGCCCTTGACGGCCAGCAGGTCGTGCATGTCCACCGCCCCGTCGGTCAGCGCTTCGCCCACGGCCACGCGGTCGCCCTCGTAGACGACCAGGTGCTTGCCGTAGGGGACAGGGTAGGTCTCGACCTGGCCGGTCTCCTCGTTCTTCACGGAGACCTCGACGAGGCCCTTCGTGCTCGTGCCCAGGCTGACGACGCCCTCGATCTTGGTTATGATGGCGGCGTTCTTGGGCTTACGGATCTCGAAGAGCTCGGCCACGCGCGGCAGGCCGCCCGTGATGTCCTTGGTCTTGGAGGTCTCGCGGTGCAGCTTGGCCACGACGTCGCCCTGCTTCACCTCTTCGCCGTTGTCGGCGATGATGATGGTGTCGGTGGGCAGCGTGTAGGAGGCGACGGCCTTGCCGCCGTCGTCCACCACGATGCGCGGCGTGCGCTTGGTGCCGCGGTGCTCGATGATGCGGCGCTCGATGATGCCGGTCACCTTGTTGCGCTCCTCGTGCATCGTGACGCCTTCCTTGACGTCCACGAACTTTATCTTGCCGGACTTCTCGGTGATGATCGGCATCGTCAGCGGGTCCCACTCGGCTATGGCGGTGCCGGCCTTGACCTGCTGCTTATCCTCCACCTTTATCTTGGCGCCGTAACTGATCTTGAACTCTTCCTCCGTCTTATCCGCGTGCTCTATCACGATCACCGCGCTGCGCGAGACGCAGACCACGCTGCCGTTGCGGTTCTTTACCGTGCGGAGGTCCTTGAACCTGACCTTGCCGTCCTTCTTGACCTTGACGGCGGCCTCTTCGATGACGCGCGACGCGGTACCGCCGATGTGGAACGTGCGCAGCGTGAGCTGCGTGCCGGGTTCGCCGATCGACTGCGCGGCGATGATGCCGACCGCTTCGCCGACCTCGACCTGCTTGGCGGTGGCCAGGTTCAGGCCGTAGCATTTGGAGCAGATCCCCACGTCGGACTCGCAGGTGAGCACCGAGCGCACGAAGACGCTCTCGCGGCCGCCGGCGGCTATGGCTCTGGCGGCTTCGGGGGTTATCAGGGCGCCGTTCTTGACGAGCACGGTCTTGCCGTCCTTGTCCTTGACGTCCTCCATCGCGATACGGCCGGTGATGCGGTCCTCGAGGGATTCGATGACCTCCTCGCCGGCGGTCAGGGCCATGGCCTCGACGCCGTTGATCGTGCCGCAATCCTCCTCGGTGATGACGACGTTGTGCGCGACGTCCACCAGGCGGCGCGTCAGGTAACCGGCGTCGGCCGTCTTGAGGGCCGTGTCGGAAAGACCCTTGCGTCCGCCGTGCGTCGAGATGAAGTACTCGAGCACGGTCAGGCCTTCGCGGAAGTTGGAGCGCACGGGGTTCTCGATGATCTCGCCGACGCCGCCGGTCAGTTTCTTCTGGGGTTTGGCCATCAGACCGCGCATACCGGCCAGCTGCTTGACCTGCTGGCGGCTGCCGCGCGCGCCGGAATCGGCCATCATGAAGACGGCGTTGAAGCGGTTCTCCCTGGGGCTGTAGATCTTCTGCTCCTGTTTCTGCATCTCGGCGAACATGCCGTCGGCGACGGTGTCGGTGACGCGGGTCCAGATGTCGATGACCTTGTTGTAGCGTTCGTTCTCGGTGATGATGCCGTCCTCGGCCTGGCCTTCGATCTCCCTTACCTGCTTCTCGGCGGCCTTGATCAGGCCCTCCTTGTCCTTGATGACGGACATGTCGGCGATGGAGATGCTCAGGCCCGAGAGAGTGGCGTAATGGAAACCGAGGCGCATCAGCTGGTCCAGCAGTTTCACGGTCTCGAAATGCCCTATCTCGGGGTCCTTGTAGCAGCTGTCGACGAGGCCGGAGAGGTCCTTCTTGCCGACCGTCCTGTTGATGTAGCCGACGGCCCTGGGAACGACGGAGTTGAAGATGATGCGGCCGACGGTGGTGTAATCGTCGGGCCGGCCGGCTTCCCGGGTCTCTCCCTTCCGGAGGTCCTCCCGGTTCTTCCACTCAGCCACCGGTCTCTGGTCGAGAGCGGTCACGCCGCGCACGCGGACGCGGGAATGCAGGCCGATCTTCTCGCGCTGGTAGGCGGCGAGCGTCTCCTCCCGGTCGGCGAAGGTCCGGCCCTCGCCGATGTCGCCCTTTTTGACCTTGGTGAGGTAGTTGACGCCCAGCACCATGTCGTGCGACGGCGCCGCTATCGGGCGGCCGCTGGCCGGGGAAAGGATGTTGTTGGTGGCCATCATCAGCATGCGCGCTTCCATCTGCGCTTCCTGCGATATCGGTACGTGCACGGCCATCTGGTCGCCGTCGAAGTCGGCGTTGAAGGCGGCGCAGGTCAGCGGGTGCAGCTGTATGGCGAGACCCTCGATCAGCACGGGCTCGAAGGCCTGGATGCCGAGGCGGTGCAGCGTCGGCGCGCGGTTGAGCAGGACGGGGTGGCTCTTGGTCACCTTTTCCAGGATGTCCCAGATCTCGTTGTCCGCGTGCTCCATCTTCTTCTTGGCCACTTTCAGCGTAATGGAATCCTTCTTGATGAGCTCGGCCAGCACGAAGGGTTTGAAGAGCTCCAGCGCCATCTCCTTGGGGAGACCGCACTGGTTGAGCTTGAGCTCGGGGCCGACCACGATGACGGAGCGGCCGGAATAGTCCACGCGCTTGCCCAGCAGGTTCTGGCGGAAGCGGCCCTGTTTGCCCTTGAGGATGTCGGAGATGGACTTGAGCGGGCGGTTGGCCGCGCCCAGCACCACCTTGCCGCGGGCGCCGTTCTCTATCAGCGCGTCGACGGCCTCCTGCAGCAGGCGCTTCTCGTTGTAGATCATGACCTGCGGCGCGCGCAGGGCCTCGATGTGCTTGAGGCGGTTGTTGCGGTTGATGATGCGGCGGTAAAGGTCGTTGAGGTCGGAGGTGGCGAAGCGGCCGCCTTCGAGCGGGACCAGCGGGCGCAGGTCCGGCGGCAGCACGGGCAGCACGGTCATGATCATCCACTCGGGCCGGTTGCCGCTGTGCAGGAAACCCTCGAGGATCTTGAGGCGCTTGATGAGCTTGGAGCGGTCGGCGTCGGGCTTGGCGTCGGCCAGCTGCTTGTTGATGGCGTCCAGGTCCTTCTTGATGTCGATGCGCTCGAGCAGCGCCAGGATGGCGTTGGCGCCTATGCCCACCTTGATCTTGGGGAACTTGCGGCGCACCTCGTTGAGCTGGCTCTCGGTCAGCACCTCGCCGACCTTGTACTCGACGCGGTTGGTGACGGAATCCTTGGCGTCGTCCAGCACCACGTAAGCGGCGTAATAGACGACCTTCTCCAGGTCGGAGGGCTTCATGTCGAGCAGGATGCCGATGCGGCTGGGGCTCTTGCGCAGGAACCAGATATGCGCGACGGGGCAGGCCAGCTCGATGTGGCCCATGCGCTCGCGGCGCACCTTGGCCTCGGTGACCTCGACGCCGCAGCGGTCGCAGACGACGCCCTTGAACTTGACCCAGCGGTACTTGCCGCAGGCGCACTCGTAGTCCTTGGAGGGGCCGAAGATGCGCTCGCAGAGCAGGCCGTCACGCTCGGGCTTGAGCGTGCGGTAGTTGATGGTCTCCGGCTTCTTGACCTCGCCGAACGACCAGTTGCGGATCTTCGCGGGGCTGGCGATGCCCAGCTTCATCCCGTTGAAGTCCCCGTAGTTTATCTCCTTGCGTTTCTTGGGCCTGGCTATGCCGAAAAGTCTGCTTGCCGCTTCGGTGATATTTTCCATGTTCTGGTCTCCGGTCTTTTTTCGCTGCTCGCGGTACCGGGGCCGGGCCGCTCCCGGCCCCGTACCGCGCTGTTAGCGCCTGGCTAAGACTCGTCTCAGGCTTTCGAGGCCGCCTTCTTCTTGGGCTTTTCCTTGCTCTCTTCCGCGGCCGCGGGGGCGGCGGCGGGAGCGGGGGCATCGCCCGTCTTGATCAGGTCCACGTCCAGCGACAGGGCCTGAAGCTCCTTGACGAGCACCTTGAACGACTCGGGCACGCCGGGCTGGGGCGGGAACTCGCCCTTGATTATGGCCTCGTACATCTTGGTGCGGCCGACGAAGTCGTCCGACTTCACCGTCAGCATCTCCTGCAGCATGTACGCCGCGCCGTAGCCCTCGAGCGCCCAGACTTCCATTTCGCCGAAACGCTGGCCGCCGAACAGGGCCTTGCCGCCCAGCGGCTGCCTGGTGATGAGGCTGTAAGGGCCCGTGGAACGGGCGTGCACCTTGTCCTCGACGAGGTGGATGAGCTTGAGGATGTAGAGATAGCCGATCGTGACCATCTCCTTGAAAGGCTCGCCGGTGCGGCCGTCGAAGAGGCGGATGCGGCAGTAGTCGTCCGGCAGGTACTCCTCCGGCACGCCGTCCGCTATCAGCTTCTTCTTCGCCTCGCGGATCTGCTCGATGACCTCGGCCTCGCTGGCGCCGTCGAAGACGGGGCAGACCATCTGGGTGTTGAGGTGATGGCCCGCCCAGCCCAGCATCGTCTCCAGGATCTGGCCGATGTTCATACGGGAAGGCACGCCCAGCGGCGAGAGCACCACGTCGATCGGGGTGCCGTCGGGCATGTAGGGCATGTCCTCCTTGGGCATGATCTTGGCGACCACGCCCTTGTTGCCGTGGCGGCCGGAGAGCTTGTCGCCCACCTGCAGGCGGCGCTTGAGGGCGATGTAGACCTTGACCACCTTGTTGACGGTGACCGACAGTTCGCCGCTCTGCTTCAGGAGTTCCTTCTCGCGCGCGTACTTGTCGCGGATCTTCTTCTCCATCAGCTTGCAGAACTCCTCGATGTCGGCGCCCTTCTTCGACTCGACGGATTCCTTGCGGAAGTTCTTGAGCGCCTCGAGGTGCTGGCGCATCTCCTCGTTGATCTCCTCCACGCGCTGGCGCTCCTCGGGCTTGGTCAGCTTCTCGCGGCGCACGAACACGCGGGTGCCGATGATCTTGCCGTTCACGCCCGGGGGCACGCGCAGCGAGGTATCGGTGACGTCCTCGGCCTTCTTGCCGAAGATGACCTTCAGCAGGCGCTCCTCGGGGGAGAGCTGCTGTTCGCCCTTGGGCGAGACCTTGCAGACCAGGATGTCGCCGGGGCGCACGATCGTGGAAGGCACGACCACGCCGTCGGCGTCTATGTTCTCCAGCGCGTCGGAGCCGACGTTCGGGATGTCGCGGGTTATTTCCTCGGGGCCGAGCTTGGTGTCGCGGGCCTCGACCTCGAACTCCTCGATGAAGATGGAGGTGAAGGCGTCCTCCTCCACCAGGCGCTCGCTGACCAGGATGGCGTCCTCGTAGTTATAGCCTTCCCAGCTCATGAACGCGACCAGCGCGTTCTTGCCCAGGGCCAGCTGGCCGTTGGCGGTGGCGGGACCGTCGGCTATGATATCGCCCTTCTTGACCGTGTCGCCGCTGTGCACTATCGGCACCTGGTTGACGCAGGTGTCCTGGTTGGAGCGGCGGTACTTGATCAGGTGGTAGATGTCGGGGTCCTTGGAATGGTCCGGCTTTATCGCGATCATGTCGCCGGAGGCGTAGATGACCTTGCCGGAGGTGCGCGCCGTCACGCAGGCGCGGCTGTCGCGGGCGATGGCCGGCTCCATGCCGGTCGCCACCAGCGGCGCCTCGGTCAGCAGCAGCGGCACGGCCTGGCGCTGCATGTTGGAACCCATCAGCGCGCGGTTGGCGTCGTCGTGCTCGAGGAACGGTATGCAGGCCGCCGAGATGGACACCACCTGCATGGGCGAGACGTCCATGTAGCGGACCTTGTCGGCGTCGACGAAGACGTAGTCGTCCTTGATGCGGCCGTAGACCTGGTCGGTCGAGAAGCGGCCGGAATCCACCGGGGTATTGGCCTGGCCGACGAAGATGTCGTCTTCCCTGTTGGCCGTCAGGTACTCGACCTCGGCGGTGGGTTTCTTGCCGGAGACTTTCCGGTACGGCGTCTCTATCAGGCCGTACTGGTTGACCTTGGCGTAGGCGGCCAGCGAGACGATGAGGCCGATGTTGGCGCCTTCGGGGGTCTCGATGGGGCAGACGCGGCCGTAATGCGTGTAGTGCACGTCGCGCACCTCGAAGCCGGCGCGCTTGCGGTTGAGACCGCCGGGGCCGAGGGCCGAGAGGCGGCGCTTGTGCGTCAGCTCGGCCAGCGGGTTGATCTGGTCCATGAACTGGGAGAGCTGGCTGGTGCCGAAGAACTTGCGGATGATGGCCACCACCGGCGCGGCGTTGACCAGCTCGCGCGGGGTCTTCTTCTCCTCCTTGTTCATGCGGTCGCGCACGTTGCGGCCGATCTGGACCAGGGCCACGCGGATCTGGTTCTCGAGCAGTTCGCCGATGGAGCGGACGCGGCGGTTGCCCAGGTGGTCGATGTCGTCCACCTGGTACTGGAACTTCTCACCCTCGTGCTCGAAGCCGGCCGCGCCGGTATTGAGCGCCAGCAGGTACTTGATAGTGACCAGAACGTCCTCGATGGTCAGGTTGCGGACCTTCTCGCCGGGCGCCTTGAACTTCCTGGGCAGCTGGTCGTAGAGGGGCTTGAGCTTGCGCTGGGCCTTGTAGCGGCCGACCAGCGAGAAGTCGTAGCGGCGCAGGCTCTTGTAGAGGATGGTGTTGAGGTAGTCCTCGGCCTGCTCCTTGACTATGAAGTCCTGGCCGCGCATCTTCTTGTAGATCTCGTGGCGGGCGTCGGAGGCGCTCTTGGGCTGGTTCTTGGCCTCGAGGGCCAGGATGATGCCGGGATTGTCGTCCTTGGGGTTGCCCTTTATGAGGCGGACGGTCTTGATCTTCCGGTCGAGCAGCTGCTTGAAGGTCTTGTCGTCGATCGGCTGCACCTTGTCCTCGAGGTTCAGCACGACCTCGCCGGTCGCCTTGTCCACTATGTCCTCGATGGCGTACTTGCCGATGACGGCGGAGGCGTTGTCCTGGCTGACCGCGACCTCCTCGGCCTCGTAGAAGATGTTCAGGATCTCGGAATTGGTCTCGAGGCCGGAAGCCTTGAGGAAGGTGGTCGCGAGGATCTTCTTCTTGCGGTCCAGGCGCACCCAGAGCACGTTGTCCAGGTCGAACTCGAACTCGACCCAGGCGCCGCGGTAGGGGATGATGCGGGCGAAATGCAGCGGCTTGCCGAGCACCGACTGCTTCTTCTCCTCGTCGTCCTCGAAAATGATGCCGGGAGAGCGGTGCAGCTGGCTGACCACGATGCGCTCGGCGCCGTTGAAGATGAAGGAGCCGTTGTCGGTCATCAGCGGCAGGTCGCAGAGGGTGACGTCCTGCTCGGTGACCTGCTTGAGCTTGCCGCTGGCCTGCTTCTCGCTCAGCGACATCCAGACGCGCAGCGGCGAGGCGTAGGTGCCGCCGCGGGTAAGGGCCTCCTCGGGGCTGTGGTACTTGGGATCGCCGAGCTCGTACTTGACGAAATCGAGCTGCATCGAGCCGTCGGCGGACTCGACGGGAAAAACGTCCATGAAGGAGGCCTGCAGGCCCTGGATCCTGCGCTCCTCGGGGTCCGTGTCGAGCTGCAGGAACCAGTCGAAGGACTGTTTCTGCATATCGAGCAGGTCGGGCGCCTTGAGGATCTGGGGTATTTTGGAGAAGTCTTTCGTTTTCATGGTCACCTCTTTCCGCGGATGAAAAACGACCGTTCCGGAGGGCTTCAAGTCCCCCGGGTTACGGCTCAATCTGCTATAGTCCTTTTCTCGATATGCAGACTAGAGTTCCTGGCACTTCTGGGCTGCGGGTCCCGGCACGCAGACTCCGCCGCCGGCCTTCTCGGGCCGACGGCGGGATCCGTTAGCTTCTTACTGGAACCGCTTACTTCAGTTCGACCGCGGCACCGGCCTCTTCGAGCTTCTTCTTCATCTCGTCGGCGGCCTTCTTGTCGACGTTCTCTTTCACGTTCTTGGGGGCGCCTTCGACCAGGTCCTTGGACTCCTTGAGTCCCAGGCCGGTCAGCTCGCGCACGACCTTGATGACGCTGATCTTCTTGGCGGTGTCGGTCACGGCTTTGAGCACGACGGTAAACTCGGTCTTCTCCTCGGCGGCGGCGCCGCCGGCGGCGCCGGGTGCGGCGGCGACGGCCACGCCCGTCGGGGCGGCCTTCACGCCGAACTTCTCTTCGATCCCCTTCACGAGGTCGGAAAGTTCCATTATCGTCATGCCGCCGATAGCTTCTATCAGCTGGTCTTTGCTCATGGTTGCCATTTCAGGGCTCCTTTTGCCGCCCGGAGGCGGTCTTTTTAGTAGCCCCCAACGCCTTTGCGGGCGAAGGGGTTTATCCCATTGACTGGCGGGACTACCAGGATTTACTTCAGATCGTGAGCGCCGTATCGAGAACTATGTCCGTCGGACGGCCTTCAAATTTTCAGAGACGAAAAAACGCAGACGTGAGGAGTGTGGAGAGACCGCACTTCATCGACTTCTACGGTAAAAACGTGGATACGGCTCAGGCGCTCTGCGCCGGGTTTTCAGGAGCCGCGGCAGGAGCGCCGCCGGCCTTTTCTTTCTGCTCTTTCAGGGAATCAAGCACCCAGCGGATCTGGGCTATGCTGGAGTACAGCGTGCCGGCCAGCTGGGTGAGCAGTTCCGTCTTGGAGCCTATCTTGGAAAGCTTCTCGATGTCGGCGGGGGTGAGCCAGTTCTTCTCGTAGAAACCGCCCTTGATCTTGAGGGCCGGGTTCTCCTTGGCGAACAGCATCAGCTCCTTCGCGACCTTGGTCACCTCGTCGTGGTCCGCCAGGGTGACCACGGCGGTCGGGCCCTTGGCCACGGAGGCGTCGGCGGGTTTCAGGGAGGCGTTCTCCAGAGCGTGCGAGATGATGGTGTTGCGGGTGACGGTGAACCTGGATTTCGACGGGCGCAGCTTGTCCCGGAGAACGTTGAGGTTCTCGAACTTCAGGCCCTGGAAGGACGCGAAAAAGACGTCGGACGCCTTTAAATCGGCGCCGAGCTTCTTAGCGGCCTCTACCTTGTCGTTCTTGGAGTATTTCATTTCGTTTACCGTCGCAACAGATCTTTTCCGTTCTTTGACTATCCCCGCGATCTATAAGACCGGCAGCGACCTACTCTCCCAACACCGAGTTGGGTGTTAGTACCATCGGCCCTGGAGCCCTTAACTGCCGTGTTCGGAATGGGAACGGGTGTAACCTCTCCGGAATAGCCACCGGTCTTATAGATCGCGGGGATTTAAGCGCAGCCCGTTAGGGCTTAAAAGCCAAGAAGCAGCATATTGCATTAGTGCGTTATTGGATTCGAAAATAAGGCCAAGCCGCACGGCCGATTAGTACTGGTTAGCTCAACATATTACTATGCTTACACACCCAGCCTATCAACCCGGTAGTCTTCCGGGGGCCTTCTGGGACTTGACGTCCAGGGAAACCTTATCTTGGGGCGGGTTTCACGCTTAGATGCTTTCAGCGTTTATCCCTACCGAACACCGCTACCCAGCTTATGCCGTTGGCACGACAGCTGGTATACGGGAGGTTCGTCCAACCAGGTCCTCTCGTACTGTGGTCAGCTCCCCTCAAGTTTCCTGCGCGCATATCAGATAGAGACCGTACTGTCTCACGACGTACTGAACCCAGCTCACGTACCGCTTTAATGGGCGAACAGCCCAACCCTTCCCACCTGCTTCAGCGGGAGGATGCGATGAGCCGACATCGAGGTGCCAAACCGGGTCGTCGATGTGGACTCTT
>CAYPYG010000043.1:0-18321 GCA_964415175.1 uncultured Elusimicrobiaceae bacterium | reverse complement strand
AGTTCCAGCGGGGTCTTGCGCTCCTTGCCCTTGAGCCCGACCCGGGCCAGCAGGTCGTGGGCCCGGCGGCGCATGTCCTCCTTCCCCTCTCCCGCGTACATCAGGGGCAGGCAGACGTTCTCGAGGGCCGAGAGACGGTTCAGCAGGTGAAAGGCCTGGAAAACGAAACCTATGCGGTAGAGACGCGCCGCGGAGCGCTCATTGTCCGACATGCGGGCCGCGTCGAGCCCGTCCAGTTCGTAGGAGCCGCAGCTCGGCTCGTCCAGCAGGCCGAGGATGTTGAGCAGCGTGGACTTGCCGCAGCCGGAGGGGCCGGTCACGGCGACGAATTCGCCCCGGTCTATGGAAAAGGTCAGGCCGCGGAGCGCGGGCCAGCCGGTCTTGCCCCCTTCGTAGGTCTTGTGCAGGTCCCTGCAGATTATCATTTAAGGGTTTCGGGCCTCGCGGTAAAGAGCACGTCCCCGGGCTTTATCTCCCCGGCCAGTTCGACCTCGGTCTCGGAACGCAGGCCGGGGAAGACCTGTATCTTGTCGTATTCGTAGCCCTGTTTCTGCCTGTAGACGTAATAGTTCAGTCCTTCCTGGAACAGCGTCTCGATGGGGGCCTTGAGCACGTCCTTCTTGGCCTGCAGGTTGGCCGTGACGACCGCGCTCATGCCGACGCGCATCTTCTGGCTGGGCCTGTCTATGCTTATGACCACGCGGAAGACCTTGGTCGTGCTGCCCCAGCTGCCCGAACGGACCTCCGCCATCGGGGAGATCACGTCCACCCGGCCGGCGAACTTCTCGCCGGGAACGGCGGTGAAGGTTATGGTCACCGGCATGCCGGGCCTGAGCTTGTAGATGTCGATCTCGCTGATCTGCAGGTTGACGGCGAGGGTCTTCATGTCCACCACCCGCACCACGCACTGGGTGGGGCCCGACACCCTGTTGCCCTCGCGGATCTCGGCGTCGCTCAAGCCCCGCATGCTCACGCAGCGGGTCAGCAGCCCGTCGCGGGGCGCGGTCACCGGCACGGGGACGTACTGGTCGGAATCTATGCGCTCGCCGCCCTTGAACATCATGATCTTGTCGCCTTTGGCGGCGTATTCCCCTTCCTTCTTCAGGATCTCCACGATGAAGCCGCGGCCGGGAGGAAAGACGTCCACGCTGTCGCGGGAGACCAGTTCCCCCGATTCCTGCAGGTCGAGCTTAAGGTCCCCTCTCTCCGCTTTCCGCAGGAAATCCTCCATATCGTGGCGCACCAGCATCCTGCTGTACCTGCCGTAGCCGTAGAAGGCGGCCGAAAGGGCCAGGAGCAGCGCCAAAGCCCACAAGGCGGTCTTCAGTATCTTTTTCATTCCCATATCCTTTCCCCCAGCAGCGCCCTGTACTCCGCCAGGGCGATATCCAGCGCGTTGACGGCGGCGATCAGGCCGTTGGTGGAATCGAGCAGCTTGGTCTGGGCGGTGTCGAGCTGCAGCATGCTCGCCCCGCCGAGCGAATACTCCGAGAGCAGGTTGTCAGTGGATTCGCGCTGGGTCTTTATCTGGAATTCGAGGAGTTTCCTCGACTTCACCTGCAGCTCTATCTCTTTCTGCGCGGTGAGGACTTCCGTCCTGAGGGCCCGCTCGGCGTCGCGCAGGTCGGCTTCGGCCGAACTGAGCGAGTCGCGGGTGCGTCGTATCTCGAGCGCGTTCTGCGCCCAGAAGAAGCCGAAGGGAAAGGACACCGAAGCGCGCAGGCCGTAGTCCGGGTTGCCGGCGCCGCCGTAGGCGGGTTCGCCGACGAGCCCCAGCCCGCTTTTCGCCCACGAGGCGTCCAGCCTGAGGCGGGGCAGTTCGGCCATTACGGCGTTGCGCGTCGTTATCCCGGTCTTTTCCAGGGCCAGGCGCCGGCGTTTAAGCGAAAAATTGTTCGCCAGCGCCCTGTCCACGTCCCCGGCGGGAAGGGGCAGCGCGATATCCGGCATCGAGGTGCTGACCTCCACGGAGGCCGGATCCTCCGGCCCCGCGTCTATCAGCTCGTTAAAGGACATCAGGGCCTTTATCCCGGCCGTCTCGGCCTGCGCCAGCGAGAGTTCGCTCTGGAGTTTGTCGCCCTCGCTCTGCATGACCTCGATGCGGCTCCTGGTGCCGGAATTATACTGCTCGCTGGTGTCCTTGTACTGCCGCTCGCGGGAAGCGAGATTGACTTTCGCCGCCTCCACCCGGCCGCGGGCGGCGTAGAGCGCGTAGAAACGGCGCAGCGCCTTTAAAGCCTCCTCCTGTTTGGCGAGAAGATAGGTCAGCTCGGCCTGGTCCCTGTCCAGCCGGGCCGCGCGGATCCTGCGCACGGGCCCGGAAGCGGAATCGTAGAGGTTCCAGGACGCCGACAGCGAGGAGGTGAAATCCCCCCGCTCCAGCCTGAGGCGCGTGTCGGCGTCGTCGTAGAGGCTGCCGGACATGGCCAGGGTAAAAGAAGGCAGCGCCGCGTCCAGGACGGCGGCGGCGTACTCGTCGCGGGCCCGCCTGAACGCCAGCTCGGCCCTGGCCATCGCCGGCGAGGCCTTCAGAGCCGAGGAGACATAGGACCTGGCCGTGAAAACCGCCTGGGCCGCGGAGAACTGGGCCAGAGTGAAAACGAGGCAGAAAGCGAGCAGGATGGCGTTACCCACGATTAGATGATACAAAAATAGGAGCGCGGCTGCGGGGGCGATATTTTATAGAATACACGGATATGCAGACTCCCCCGCCCGGAGACCCGGGGCGCTACGCGCGCCAGACCGCGTCCGGGCTGATAAGCCCGGAAGGCCAGCGGAAACTGGCCGGAAGCTCTATCCTGCTGGTCGGCTGCGGAGCCCTGGGCGGTCCGCTGGCCGGCCTGCTGGTGCGCGCCGGGGTCGGCGGCCTGGTAATAGCCGACAGGGACGTGGTGGAACTGCACAATCTCCAGAGCCACCAGCTCTACGACGAGAACGACGTGCGCGAGAGGCTGCCCAAGGCCGAGGCGGCCGCGCGCCGGCTGCGCGCGATAAACTCCTCGGTAAGGGTGGAAGCGCTGGTCGCCGACGTCACCGCCGGCAGGATAGAAGGACTGGCCGCGCGCGCCGACCTGATACTGGACGGCACCGACAATTTCGAGACCCGCTACCTGCTGAACGACGCCGCCGTCAAACTGGGCAAACCCTGGATCTACGGCGGCCTGCTGGGAACCGGCGGGATGACGCTGACCGTCCTGCCCGGCCGCGGCCCCTGCCTGCGATGCCTTTTCCCCGAACCTCCGGCGCCCGGCAGCCAGCCCACCTGCGACACGCGCGGAGTACTCAACACCGCCGCGGCCTGGGTGACGGCGGTGCAGGCCACAGAGGCGATCAAGCTGCTCTCCGGCCGAGAATCCGAGGCCGGCGGGTTCCGGATCCTGGACGTCTGGACAGGCACGGCGCAATCGCCCGTGGCGGAACGGAAAGGAGACTGCCCCTGCTGCGGCCGGCGAGATTTCGAGTTCCTCGACGCCAGGCGCGGCTCTTCCGCCACGCGCCTCTGCGGCCGCGGCGCCGTTCAGATAATGCCGGAACGGCCGGTGAGAACGGACCTGGTCCTTTTGAAGGAAAGGCTCGCGCCCCTGGGGAAAGTGACGCACAACGGCCTGCTGCTGGAATTCACCGCCGGCGAACGCCGGCTGGTCGTATTCCCCGACGGGCGGGTGCTGGTGATGGGTACGAAGGACATCGCCGAGGCCAGGAGCCTCGCGGCCAAATACATAGGGAGCTGAGACCGCCTTCAGCGGAAGGCGTCCATCCGCCTGCGCGGGGAGCAGAAATGAAGAAGAAAATAAAAGTCCGTTATTTCGCCCTTGTCGGCGAGAAGCGCGGCATACAGACCGACGATTACGAGACCTCCGCCTCCACGGCGCGCGAACTGCTCCACGAGATAGAGGCTTCCAGGGTCATACCGCTGACGACCAACATCACCAAGGCCGTTATAAACGATAAATTCTCCGACTGGGACGACACCATAAACGACGGCGACCTGGTCACCCTCCTCTCCCCCTTCTCCGGCGGCTAGGCTACTTCTTTACGGCCTTTATCGCCTTCAGCACCTTCTCCGGCGTGAACGGGAACTCGTTGAGGCGCGCTCCCGTCGCGTTGTAGATGGCGTTGCCGATGGCGGGCGCGGGCCCGTTGATGCAGATCTCGGAAACGCTCTTGGCGCCGAAGGGACCGGTGTCCTCGTAGGAGGGCACCAGGATGGCCTTTATCGGCGGGCGGTCGCGCATGGAGTAGATGTGGTAGTCCGCGAAGGACGCGTTCCGCATCCTGCCCGTCTCGTCGAAGAGGTACTGCTCGGTGAGCGCGTAACTGATGCCGTTCAGGGTGCCGCCCTCGGTCTGGCCCTCGCACAGCGCGGGGTTGACCGCGGTGCCGCAGTCTATGGTCGAGACATAGTTGAGCACCTTCACGAAACCGGTCAGCGTGTCCACTTCCACCTCGGCGAAATGCGCCGCGAAAGGCGGCGGGGATTTCTTGGTGATGTGGGACGCGGTGCCGATGATCTGGTACTGGTTCTTCTGGTACAGCGAATAGTTGGCTATGTCGCTGTAGGAGACCTTTTTGGAGCCGTCGGCATTGAGCACATGCGCGTCCTCGCAATGGACTTCTTCCGCTTTGAGGCCCAGCATCTCGGCGCCGGTGGCGAGGATCTGCCGCTTGGCGTCGGCCGCGGCCTTGCGCACCGCCTCGCCGGAGAGATAGGTGGTCGACGAGGCGTAGGCGCCGACGTCGAACGGCGTCATGTCCGTGTCGGACGAGTAGACTATCATCTTGTCCGTCGTGGTCTCCAGTTCCTCGGCGGCTATCTGGGCCAGCACCGTGTCCGAGCCGGTGCCCAGGTCGGTGGCGCCCACATTGAGGTTGAAAGAGCCGTCCTCGTTGATCTTGATGGTGGCGGCGCCCATGTCTATGTCCGGGATGGACGAGCCCTGCATGAGGCAGCACATGCCTATGCCGCGGCGGTAGCGGCCGGTCTTCTTGCGCCAGTCCTGGCGCTTCTCCCAGCCGGCGGCCTCGGCGCCCTGCACAATGCATTCGGCCAGCGCATTAGAGCCCACGGTCATCGGCAGGCCCTCGCGGCCCTCGCCCAGCGCCTGGAAGATAGGCGAGCCTTCGCCGGGGCGGATGTGGTTGAGCTGCCTGAACTTCAGCGGGTCCATGCCTATGGCCTCGGCCATGTGGTCCATCAGGGACTCTATGGCGAAGAAGGCCTGCGTGGCGCCGAAGCCGCGGTAGGCCCCGCCGACCGGCAGGTTGGTATAGTAGGACTTGCCGTCGAACAGGATATTGTCGCAGTGGTAGAGCGGCAGGGTCTTGCCGCCGGAGCAGGACACCACGGTAAGGCCGTGGCCGCCGTAGGCGCCGGTATTATTGATGCACTCGAGGCCTATCGCGGTGATGGTGCCGTCCTTCTTTACGCCGGTGCGCAGGCGGATGCGGAACGGGTGGCGGGTGCGGCCGGTGCGGAAAGTTTCCTCGCGGGTAAAGCGCCACAGGCAGGGCCGGCCGGTGCGCAGGGCCATCATGGCCGTCACGTCCTCGAGCAGGACCTCCTGCTTGCAGCCGAAGCCGCCGCCGATGCGGGGCTTCACGACGCGGATCTTCTGCACGGGTATGCCCAGCGTGCGCGCCACTATGCGGCGGCAGTGGAAAGGCACCTGCGTGGAGGTGGTGATGAGGATGCGCCCGGCGGGCGTCATCTGCGCCATCGAGGTGTAGGGCTCGATGGGGCAATGCTGGGCGTAAGGCGTCTCGTAGGTCTCGTCGAAGGTAAAGTCCGCTTCCTTCATACCCCTCTCGAAGCTGCCGGCCTCGCAGGCCACGTGCGCCACGAGGTTCTTCTTCGGCTCGTAGACTATCGGGATCGGCACGTGCGCTTCCGGCTCGTCGTGGATCACCGGCGCGCCCGGCGCCATGGCCTCGTCCAGCGTGAATACGGGTTTCAACACCTCGTACTCCACCTTGATGGCCTCTAGGGCGGCCAGGGCCTGTTCCTCGGTCTCGGCGGCCACGGCGGCCACGCGGTCGCCCACGAAGCGCACCTTGGTGTCGAACATGAAAGTATCGTAAGGCGACGGCTCGGGATAGCCCTGGCCGGCGGTGCAATGCACTATGCGCGGCACATTGCCGTGCCACAGCACGCATTTCACGCCGGGCATCTTCTCGGCCTTGGAGACGTCGAGCTTCTTGATGCGGGCGTGGGCGTGCGGGCTCCAGAGCATCTTGATGACCAGCGCGTCCTTGGGCAGGAAGTCCGCGACATAGGAATCCTTGCCCAGCGCCAGCTGCAGGGCGTCTATCTTGGTGACGGAAGTGTTTACCTGCTTGAGGTGCCTGGCGAGCTCGTGCCTTTTCATTTCTTCCCCCCCTTGGCGGAGGTTTTTTTGGCCGGTGTTGCGGCGGCGCGGTTCGCGATGGTGCGCCGCAGGGCCGTCCAGATCTTCTCGTAGCCGGTGCAGCGGCAGAGATTGCCGTCCATGTACTCCCTGGCGACCTCGTCGGTGATGTCCTTCTCGGCCTCCATCAGGGCGGTGGCGCTCATGATGATGCCGGGGATACAGTAGCCGCACTGCACGGCGCCGGCGGCCACCAGCTCCCGCTGTATCGGGGCCGGCTTGTCATGGGTGCCCATGCTCTCGATGGTGCGCACCTTGCGCCCTTCGGCCTGCATGGCGTAGAGCAGGCAGGCGTAGACGGCGCGGCCGTCCATGATGACGGTGCAGGCGCCGCAGGTGCCCTGGCCGCAGCCGTACTTGGTGCCTTTATAGCCCTCGCGGCGCAGCAGGTCCAGCAGTTTCTCGTCGGGGCGGGTGGAGAAGGTCTTTTTCTCCCCGTTGAGCGTGAAAGAAACCGTGCAGGTATGGGTCTTCATTATTCGGTCCTCCCGCGGGCGAACTCCGCGGCCCGCTCCAGCGCGTCGACGATGGAGACTTCGGCGAGATTTGCGACATACTCCGCGCTCATGCCTTCCTGCCCGCACCACCTGGCGTCATTGCCGGCGAGGGAGGCGGCGGCGCGGAAGACCCCGGCGGACGGCTCCTTGCCGGTCAGGGCGGCCTCCACGGAAGGCAGGCGCCTGGGGAAAGGTATGGCGGAGCCGGCCGCCACCCGGGCGGCGGCTATGCGGCCGTCGTTCACTTCGAGAAGGGCGGCTATGGTGACCATGGAGAAGGCGGCGGCATTGCGGGCGGCCTTCACCGAGCCGAAGCCGTGATGGGCCTTCAGCACCGGTATCTTGACGGCGGCGAGCAGGTCCCCGCCGCGGAACAGACGCGCGGGCTGCGAGGAGAAATATTCATCCGCGCCCATTTCCTTCAGCTTGCCCGAGTAGATGACCATTTTCGCGTTCATGGCGAGCAGCACCACGGGCAGGTCCGCCCAGGGGAAGACCCGGCAGATATTGCCGCCGATGGTGGAGACATTGCGGATCTGGTGCGTGGAGATGCGCCGGCAGATCTCGTGCATGGCCCAGCGCGGGCCGCGATGGCGCTGGATGTCGGCCAGCGGCGTGGCCGCGCCTATCTCGAAGAAGGCGCCCTTCTGGCGTATATAGGAGAGCCCCAGGCCGGTAAGGTCCACCGCGGTGACGGGGGTCTTGCCGGGCATGAAATGCAGGGCGGTGCCGCCGGCGAGCGGCAGGCCTTTAGGCCCCAGTTTGCGCAGCGCGGCCCGGGCCTGGGCGAGGCTCTCGGGACGGATGAATTCACATAACTTCATAAGCGGTCCTTTGGGATGGAGCAAAAATCACTACGTGAAAATATAGCAGATTAAGCACGGCCTATAAAGACCGCCCCCGCCGGACATTGTCCCGGCGGGGGCGGCGCTCGCGGCGGTCGGGCCGGCGGCTTACTTTTCGAAGTAAGGATGCTCCAGGTACGGGGCGCGGTCCGGCTTGCGGTCGGTGCGCTTGAGTTCCATTTCCTGCACCAGCACGGAGGACGGCGCGATTATCGAGGCGGCCACCAGGCCCCTGCCCATGGCGTAAGGCCCGAGCTGGTAATAATTGTGGACATAAGGTTCGTCCGAGGTCAAAACGATGTCGCGCAGGGCGCGGTAGGTGACGCCCGTGAACTCCACGCCGCTCATAAGTTCCTCGCGGCCGTCGCGGTATACTTTCCAGGCGAAGACGGGAGGGGCCAGCAGGGTCTCCATGTCGAGGACCCCCTCCGGGAACAGTTTCCGGACCATCACGGCGTAGTCGAGCTCCTGTTCGGCGGCCAGCTCCAGCAGTTTTTTCTTCAGTTCCGCCGCCGGGGCGGTCTTGCGGGACTCGACGAAGACATTGCCGGGCCTGCCGGACGGGAACTCCACGATGGCCGAACGGGCGTGGCCGTTGGAGGAACGGAACTCCTTCACCGGCCCCCTGGACATGTACACGTTCAGCAGGCGTCCGTTCCTGACCAGCTCCAGGCGGGAGGGAACGACGCCCTCGCTGTCGACGCGGTAATGGCCGGCCAGCGGGACGCCGGCCGCGGCGGTCCCGGCCGGGTCGTCGTGGACGCTGATGAAGCCGGGCAGAACGCGCATACCGGCGCGCTCGACGAGGCCGCCCTTGTCTATGTAATACTTGAGGTAATCGTCGTTCTCCGCCCAGGCCCGGCGCGGGAAAGATATCCCCCTGACCAGGAGCTGGCCGATGAACTCGGCGGACGCGTCGCCTTCGAACAGCACGGGCCCCAGGTACACCTCGCCGGCCGGCGAGCGCGAGAGCCCGTCCATCAGCCGGGCGAAGCCTCCGGCCGCGGCCAGCAGCTCCGCCTGGGAGGGGATGTCGGCGCAGGAAGGCCAGTGGAGTTCCTTCCGGTCCGAGACCGTCAGCCCCTCGGGGGTCTGCGCCTCCGCGTAGACGTAGAAATGGGCCTTGTCGGCGTTGACGCGGTAGCGCGAACCTTCGCTGTTGACGAAACGGTTCACGCGCCGGGTGCACTCGAGGCGCACCTCGGAGGACTGCACGCCGGGGTACTTGCGGAACACCGAGGAAAGTTCCCGGACGCGGGACTCCCAGGTCCCGAACGGGAACTCCGGCGCGGGATGGACCTTCTCGAGCAGCGAGACTTTCTTCTCCTCCGAGAGATCGCCGTAAAGTTCCTTTATCCCCTTCTTCTCGCTGTAAGCCTTCTTCTGCGCGTATTTCTCCAGGGCGGTCTTGTAGGCGTGGTCGCTCAGGGACCAGAGGGCGGTACGGACGGCGTCATAGTCGTCCTCGATGACTGCCCCGCCGTTGACGGGACGGAAGGAGCGGAAATCCGAACCCGCGTAGCCGGAGCTGTCGAAGGAGCGGTCTCCGACGCGCAGTTCGACCGCGGCGTTCCGGGAGACGGAGATCCGGGAGTCCAGCAGTTCGCCGAAAGAGGCCGTCACGTTGTAGTCGGTGGAATCGGAGACCAGGTAGGAGACGAAATACGGCTCCCTCATGCCGGGCATCGAGAGCCTGGACATGGTGCGCCCGAGCTCGTCCTTCATGGCGTCCAGCACGCGGTCGTCGGCGGCGGCGGGCCGCGGGGAGAGGAACAGCGGGAGCAGGCAGAGCAGGAGCGGCTTCATATCTTACCCCCTTTTTTCCCGGCGTAGGGCGGAGGGAGGAGCGGCGGCCTGTTATTGGACTTGGAGACTTTTTCGGTCTCCATCTCGCTGAACAGCAGGCTGGGCGAGACCGCGGAGACCGGCACCCAGCCGGATTCCGCGCCGCAATCGCCGTTGAAGACGCCGACATCGTCCGCGGCGGCCTTTATCCTGGAGAAGGTCTGTATAGGGGTCCCTATCAGGTTGAGACCGCGCACGGCCTCGTCGGGCCTGCCGTCGGCGTAGACCTTGTAGGCGAGCAGCACCTGTACCGTGAAACTCTGCGGCAGTACGCGCTGGGTTATGGTGAAGCCGCCGGAGATGTCGCGGATCAGCAGCCCGTAAGGTTTGCCGGAACTCTTTATCTCCTCCAGCAGCAGCCGGCGGAGTTCGGCGTAGGAGACCACGGAGGAGGACTCGACTATCAGGTTGCCCTGGCGCGCCACTACGCCGTTGCCGGAGGAGCGCCGGCCGTGGCCGTTGGAGGCCGGGAAACCCTCGATCGGGGTACGGCCCATCAGGAAACCCTTGAGCACGCCGTTCTCGACCAGGGAGGCGCGCGCGGCCCTGACCGCCTCGTCGTCGTGGGTATAGTAGCCGCGCAGGAACTGTCCCTTCACGTCGTGGACCGACGGGTCGTCGTAGACGCGCAGGAATTCGGGCATTATTCTCTTTCCCAGCATTTTGGCGAAGGTCTGGCCCTCGCTCTCGCTCTTCTGCCGGTGGCCCTCTATGCGGTGGCCGAAGATCTCGTGAAAGAAGAGGCCGGCGGCCGCACCTTCCAGGATAGCGGGGACGCTGAGAGGCTCGCTGGGTTCGGACTTGAGCAGGGCCGCCAGTTCGGATACCGACCTGTCGATGTCGGCGGCTATCTCCGCCTCGCCGGGGATACCGCCGGGCCCGTCGGAGTGATAGAACCTGCCGCGTGAGAGGTCCATCCCGTCCTCCGTCCTGGCGGTCAGGTAATAGGAGAGATAGAGGTAAACGTTGCCGGTCACCACGGAGGAGCCTTCCGAGTTGACCAGGTAGCGGTTGACGGCGCTGGCGTTGAGCGAGACCCCGGAGCGGATGATGAAACCGTGCGCCTTGAACTTCTCCGAGAGGCGCCTGGTCATCTCCCGGTAGCCGGCCTTGTCGATGACGGGCAGGGAGGCGGTGGAGTAGAAAATCTCCCGCGGGGCAGGGGAGAAGTCGCCGGACTTGTCCTTCTCCTCGGCCGTGACCCCGATATTGGTCTTTACTTTCGCGTAGCGGTCGAGCGCGGATTTATATGCCGCGTCGGTAAGCTCCCAGGCCGCCGCCCGTATGGCCGCCTCATCGGAGCCGACCGGCAGATCGACGGAGGCCTGGTCCTTGGAATTAAGCCTGGCCTGCGCCCCCTTGAGCTCGTGGGTATTGTCGAGTTCCGGCGAGCCGAAGCGCGCGTCCACGTCCAGCTTGCGCTCGCGGCCGGAGTTGTCGTAGGAGAGCGCCCCCAGGGTGGCGCCGACGTAATAATAATCGGTGTCAGTGGCGCCGTAATGCAGGAAATAGAGCGGGACCTTCTCGGCGGACTTAAGCCCGGAAAAGGAGCGGTCCAGTTCGGTCCTGAGGGCTTTGAGAAGCGGGTCCTGGTCCGGGGGGAGGGCCGAGGCGGGCAGGGAAAGGGCGGCAAGCAGGGCTACGGTTCGCAGCATGATGTCTCCTGTAAAACCGCCGCGTTCAGGCGGCCAGTCTGGAAAGCGCGCGGACCGCGAGTACGCGTACCATGGCTTTGCGGTAGGCGGCTTCCGAGCGCGTATCGGTTATCGGCGAAGCTTCGCTCTGGGCAAGGGCGGCCGCCTCGCTGATCGTCCCTTCGTCGAGCCGGCGGCCGTAGAGGAACTCCGCGGCCTTGCGGGCCAGCAGCGGCACCGGCGCCACCGAAGCGCAGGCGATGACCGCCTCCTTCACCAGGCCGGCGGAGAGCTCCGCCGAGACGCAGACGGTCACTTTGGAAATGCCGAAATAGGAGCGCGGGCCCAGTTTCTCGTAGGCGGAGACATGCCGCCATTTCGGGACCTCGAAACCGAGTATCAGCTCGTCTTTCTTAAGCGACGTGCGCTTGGGGGCGAGGAAAAAAGAATGCAACGGCAGCTTGCGCTTCGCGCCTTTGAGGCCCAGGACTATCTCCGCCTTCTCCGAGAGCAGGGCGCAGACGCCGTCGGCGCAGGGACTGCCGTTGGCCGCGTTGCCGCCTATGGTCGCCATATTGCGCAGACTGGGGCTGGCGTAATGAGGGGCGCAGAGCGCGAGGGCCGGCAGCCATTTCTTCACCTGCGGCTTTTCGGCCAGTTCCGCTATGGTCAGGCCGGCCCCGATGAAAACGGAAGAGGAATTTTCGCGGAAAGTTTTGAGCTCTTTCAGCCCGCTGATATCCACCCAGCAGTCGCCGGCATGGCCGTGGCCCGCGGCTATCATCAGGTCGGTGCCGCCGGCCAGGTAGCGCCTGTCGCGCGGCAGCGAAGGGAGCGCCTTCCAGAGTCCGGCCAGCGAGGAGGGTTTTACGAGGAGGTCCGGCCTCATCTCTTTCCCTTCTTCTTCAGTTCGTCGCGGGAGAGCTCGACGGCGGAGAGGATCTTCTCATAGCCCGTGCAGCGGCAGAGATTGCCGGTCAGCTCCAGCTTTATGTCCTCGAGCGTGGCGTCCGGCCTGCGGCGCAGCAGCGCCTCGGCCGCGACGATGATGCCGGGGATGCAGAAGCCGCACTGCACGGCCCCTTCTTCCATGAAAGTCTTCTGTATGGGATGCAGGCCGCCGTCGCGGCCTTTGATCCCCTCTATGGTGACTATCTCCCGGCCGTGGGCCTGGACCGCCATCATCAGGCAGGAATTGACCGCGCGGCCGTCGAGCAGTATCAGGCAGGCGCCGCATTCCCCCTCGCCGCAGCCCTCCTTGGTCCCCTTGAGACCGAGGTCCTCGCGCAGGAACTCGAGCATCGTGCGCGAGGGCTCTATCTCGCGGCGGACCCGCGCGCCGTTGACGGCGCAATCGAGGAGGAACCGTCCCATCAGAAGCCGAAACCTACTCCTATCAGGAACCGGGTGCCCTGGGAATTTATCGTGTCGTCCTCGCCCTTTATATCGCGGTCGAAGCTGACATTATTGAGCTCGTAGCGCAGTTCGGCCACTATATGGGTCTTGGGGTCCAGCTTTATGCGGACGCCGACGGGGATATTGAACATCAGGCCCACGCCGAAATCGTCCACCGGAGTGCTCATGACGGAAGAAGCCGTGAGGCCTTTGGTATAGCGCATATAGACCCTGTTGAGCGAAAGGCCCAGACCCAGGCCGAAATAAGGGTCCACGACCTTGCCGGTGTGGCGCACGAAGAGATTGCCCAGCAGGCCGAACGAGGTCATGTCCAGGTAGTTGTCCCCGGAAGGCAGCGTGAACCTGGTGGAGGCGCCGTTCCTGGTCCCGGTCACGGTCTGCGGCTCGACGGTATGCTTATTGATGGAGAATTCGAAAGCGCCCCCGATGGCGCCCTTGCCGAAGCCGCCGACGCGCATACCCAGCGGACCCACTCCGCCGCCTTCGAGCTGTTCCAGTTTTATTTCCCGGTAGGGACCGTCCAATATCCCGACGGGAGTGAACCCGATCTCGGTCATGAACACGCCGCGGCCGCTGTTCTCGTAGGTGATATCCAGGGTCCTGGCTCCGCCGCCGAGGAAAACGTCGAAATAGCCGTACGCGTTGGGGTGGCGGGCGCGGGGGGCCGCCGCCTTGGCCGCCTGCTGCGGCTGGTACACCTGCGGCTCCTGCGCCTGCGGCTGAGCGGGCATCGGGGTCGGAGCGTCGCCTATCCAGTCCTTCTCGACGGTGACCTGCGAGGCGCCTATGGCCTGCGCGGTCTCGGTCTTGATGAGCCGCGCGTTGACCTCTATCTTGCCGGTGGCCGTCTCGACCAGCGTGCCGGTGATGATGGCCTCGACGCCGAGCACCTTGCCCAGTTCCTTGGCGCTGGTGGCGTCTATCGCGCCGGTGGACTGGAGCTTGAGCTCGTCCATGACCTTGTCGAGCACGCTGCGCTCGATGATCTCGAACTTGCGGGTGTTGATCATCTTGATGGTCAGGCGCTCAGAGACGACGGAGCCGTCCTTGGAGACGGCGCGCCCGTCGGCGTGCGCGAAGGGGATGATGGCGATCTTCTTGTTCTCCAGCGAAGAACCGGCCTCGGTCAGTTCCCGGGCCAGCCTGTCGTAATTATCCTCGGCCGCGGCCCCCCCGGCCAGCATGGCCACACCCAGCAGCGCTGCGAATATCCTTACGGCTTTCATTTTTTCCCTCCGGCGGTCTTCAACTCTTCCATACCTTTCCAGATCTTCTCGGGCAGCAGCGGGACCGAAGTCACGCGAGCGCCCGAGGCGGCCTTCACAGCGTTGGCCACGGCGGCGGCCACCCCGATGAGCGGCACTTCCCCCATACCCTTGGCTTTGTAGGGCCCGTCCTCGTAATCCTTTTCTATGAAAGTTATATCATATTCGGGTTTGTCGGCGGTAGTGGCGATGACATAGTCGGTGAAGTTGGGGTTGGCCATGATGCCGTTCCTGTAGACCAGGTTCTCATAGACCCCCCAGCTCATGCCCTGCAGCATCCCGCCCTGCGCCTGGCCTTCCGCCAGCCGCGGGTTGATTATCTTGCCCACGTCGAAGGCCCCCCAGAGTTTTATGACCTTCAGGACGCCGGTCTCCAGGTCCACTTCCACCTCCGCGACGTCCGCGGAATACGAATAGGTAACATAGGCGTCGCCCTGCCCGTCCTTCATATCGTAAGTGGTGCGGGGCGCCGCGTACCAGCCTTCCTCGCACATCTTGAGCCGCCTGCTCCAGCATTCCTTCACGACTTCCGCGAAAGCGACCTTGTGGTCGCCTATCGAGAAAACACCCTCGCAGGCCTGCATGAGGCCGGCCGGGTCCGCGCCTTTGGCTTTGAGCAGGTCCAGCGCGGTCTTGAAGAGATTGTCCCTTATGGGTTTGGCGGCTTCGATTATGGCATTGCCGCTCATAACCGTGGTGCGGCTGGCCACCGTCGGACCGGAATCCGGCACCTTGGACGAGTCCACTTCCTCCACGCGCACCCTCTCGTAGGGGGCGTTGAGCGTCTCGGCGGCTATCTGCGCCAGGACGGTGAGGGCGCCCTGGCCCATCTCGGCGTTGCCGACATTTACGGACACGCTGGCGTCCTTGTAGACATTGACCAGCGCGCCGGCGCGGTCGAGGTAGCGGCCCTTGGCGCCCAGGCCGACGCCGTAATAGGCGGCGGAAACGCCCAGGCCGCGGGCCTTGGTCCCCTCCACCTTGCGGAAACCGGTCCCCGCCCACTTGTCCCAGCCGGACTTCTCCCGCACGGCCTCGACCAGCTCGCGCAGGCCGCAGGAAGAGGTCAGGACCTGGCCGGTGGCCGTGGCGTCGCCCGGGTTGAGCAGGTTCTCCAGGCGCAGGTCGACCGGGTCCCTGCCGGCCTTGGCCGCCAGTTCATCGATGAGGGACTCCTGGGCGAAAGTTATCTGTGGCTGGCCGAAGCCGCGGAAGGCGCCGGCGGGCACCTTGTTGGTGGCCGCGGCGTAAGTTTCGATGAGCACATTGTCTATCTTGTACGGCCCGGCGGCGTGAACGGTGCCGCGCCAAAGGACTATCGGCGACAGTGTGGAGTACGCTCCGGCGTCCAGCACATATTTGACCACGCAGGAGGTGATGCGCCCGTTCTTGTCGGCGCCGTAAGTCACGCGCGACCAGGAAGGGTGGCGCTTGGACATGGAGCGGAAATCCTCGGTGCGGTCGTAGATCAGTCGCACAGGGCGGCCGGTCTTGAGCGCGCAGAGCGCCGCGTGCGAGGCCACCAGCGCCGGCACGTCCTCCTTGCCGCCGAAACCGCCGCCGGTGACGGTCTGTATCACCTTGACCTTGTTGTAGGGCAGGCCGCAGGCGGCCGCGACGGCGTCCAGCACGTAGAAAGGGCACTGCGTGGTGGTGTAGACGACCAGCCCGCCGTCGGGCTGCGGCACGGCTATGGCGCCCTGCGTCTCGAGGTAGGCGTGGACCTGGTAATTGGTGGTGAACTCCCCTTCCACGGTATAGGCGGCCTCGGTCAGCGCCTTTTTAGCGTCGCCCTTCTTTATGACGAAACGGCTGAAGACATTGTCGTCGCCGTAAAGCCTGACGGCGCCTTTCTCCAGCGACTTGAGGGGGTCGGTCTCGAATGGCAGTTCTTTGTACTTTATGGCGACGGCCTGCGCGGCGGCGCGCGCCGCGCGATGGGTGTCGGCCACGACGAGCGCGACGGTCTCCCCCTCGAAGCGTGCCTCCTGCTCGGGCAGGAAAGGGTAGTCGGTGTCGACCAGCGGCCACTTGTTGGGGCCGCGCAGGTCCTTGTAAGTGACGAGCGCCCGGTAGCCGGCGATCTTTTTGGCGGCCGCGTCGGAGACGCCGCTTATCTTTATGCGGGGTTTCGGGTTGCGCACGGCGGCGGCGTGCAGCATGCCGGGGAAGTCCAGGTCGGCCGAATAGAGCGCCTTGCCCGTCGCCTTTATCTCCGCGTCCTTGCGCGGCAGGGACTTTCCTACGAAAGAGAGCTTTTCCATGTCTTCCTCACTTTTTGGCGGGGGTCTTCTTCCTGGCGGCGTCGCGCATATGGGAGCCGTCGCGCTTGTAATGCACCTTTATTATCTCGGCCAGCACCGAGACGGCTATCTCACCGGGCGCCTTGCCGCCGAGGTTGAGGCCTATCGGGGAATGGACGCGCGGGTCCTTGAGCGGAAAAAGCTTTTTCTTCTCCAGCTGGCGGAAGATCTCCATGACCTTGCCGGCGCTGCCTATCATGCCGATATAGGCGGCCTTGGTGGGCATCAGGGCCTCGAGGCATTCCTTGTCCAGCGAATGGCCCCGCGTCACTATGACGGCGTAGGTATCCTTGTCCACGCCGGCGGAAGAGACCGCCCTATGCGGCTGCTCATTGATTATAGCGAGGGCCCCCGGGAACCGCTCCGGGTTGGCGAACTCCTTGCGGTCGTCGGCGACCAGGTAGGGGTAGCCGGCCATCCTGCAGGCCTCGGCTATCTTCACGCCGACATGGCCGCCCCCCAGTATCAGCACCTTGAAAGGGTTCTTGTAAACGTCGATGAAGACTTCCATGTCGCCCATGCAGATCATGCCGGTATTACCGCCGGGCTTAAGGCCGAAGGAGAACCTGCCGCCGTCGCCTTTGACGATGCATTCGACGGCCTTCTTTATGACCAGCGCCTCGACGCTGCCGCCGCCGACGGTGCCTTCTATGGAGCCGTCGGAATAGACCAGCATCCTGGCGCCGGCCTCGCGCGGGGTGGAGCCGGCGACGCTTATGACGGTGACGAAAGCCGCGCCGCGCCCGGAATCTATGGCCTCGGAGAGCATTTTGATCAAATTCTTGGACTCTTTCATATTAATGATGATTTTACATAAATTCCGCGGGCAATAGGCTCCCCCCGGGCCCCCATTCGGATAACTGTGCCGGGGGCTGGGGGCGGCTCACCACGAAAAAACGCCGCTCGCAAAATCGGAAGAACTATGCCGGGGGCATGTCAGGGCGGCAGCACGCAAAACACGCGGTCTCGCGCATAGCGCTCGCCGCTCCTCACTCGGCCTCCGCGCTTACGATGCTCCGGCCTCCGTGAAGGTTTTGCTAAGCTGCCGCCCTGCCTCCCCCGGCTGTCCCCTTATGGCTCGCTTAGCGGGCAGGCTCCCCGGAGGCTCCCGCGGCGAGTCACATGAGGAGGGTTTTCCCCCGAGCGAGAGAGGGTACCGCTCTGCGGACGAGCAAGAATGTTTGAGGCCTAGCTCTATGCGCGACGGCCGAGTTCTTGCGAGGCCGAACGAGCGAAGGGCGGGTCCGGAAAACCCGAACCGTGACGAGCGCGGGAGCCTCCGGGGAACCTATGTCAGAAGAACCGGAGGAAGAGCCAGTAGACCAGGAGATTGACGGCGGTGAGCGGGACGCCTATGCGGGCGAACTCGAGGAGGGTTATGGTCTCGCCGGAGCGCTTTTCGGCGGCCTGTATGATGATGACATTGCTGGCCGCCCCCAGTATCAGCAGATTCCCGGCGACGGTAGAAGCGGCGGCCAGGGCCATAAGGGCCTCCGCCCCCGCCCCCGCGTGCTCCAGCAGCGGCAGGTAAAGCGCCACCAGCGGGACATTGGAGATGAACTGGCTCAGCCCCGCGCTGACCGCCATTATCGGCCCCAGCCCGGTCACGTCGGCCCCGCTGGCCTCTATCAGGCCCTGGAAAAAGCCCGTGTTCCACACCGCCCGCATCAGCACGAACATCGCCGCGAAGAAAGCCAGCGTGCTCCAGTCGGTCTTCTTCAGTATTTCGAAGCGGCGCGGGCTGAAGAGGAGCCCCGGCGCGGCCGCCGCCAGCGCTATCCAGGTCAGGCGAAAATCCCAGGCCGGGTTCAGCGAGACCAAAATTATCTTGGCGGCTATCGCCGCGCAGAGCGTCCAGACCGTAGCGCGAGCCAGCCGCGCCAGTTCCCTGTCGCGCACCGGCTCCTGCGAATGGCGGAGCGGGCAGAGCGTGAACTCCTCCGGGTAGAAATACCTGACCAGCAGGAAAACGGCCCAGAGATTTATCAGCGTCGGCAGGGCCAGGTATTTCAGGAAGGTCAGGAAAGGCGCGGACACGCCGCCGCGCACCGCTATAAGGAGATTCTGGGGATTGCCGATCGGGCTCATCACGCTGCCGACCGTCACCGAGAA
>CAYPYG010000042.1:0-18948 GCA_964415175.1 uncultured Elusimicrobiaceae bacterium | reverse complement strand
ACTGCTGGTCTGGTTTGCCCCGGAATGGTGGTCTGGATTGGCCCGGAATATGCACATTAAAATTGCTCTATGTTAAGCGAAGGGTAAAAGACCAAAACTAAAGAAAGGGGAATAGAGTATGAAAAGAAGTAATATTCTTATAGCAGTGGCGACGGTTTTCGTGCTGGCCTCCACGGGCAAGGCCGAAGGGATAGAGGTGGACTTCGATGGGAACGGCGGCAGGAGCATATCGGCCAACGATCTCCGGGCGGTGAGTTTTGATGATTTTGTGACGCCGTCTGCCAAAGTTGTCTCCAGATGCGGCAGCCGCAAGGGGCGTGAACTGTGCGAAGATCCTGAGACCGGTAGTTGTTATGAATATCCTCCGGGATATGTTCAGATGCCCAGAAACAATTCCGACCGCCTGGCGGATGGAACGGATTCCAGCAGTAATTCTCAGAATTTTCCCGAAAAGGGGCATAAGGAGATACCTTTGAAGGAGATCCTTTCCGGACTGACTCCCGCTCAGAAACTGTTCTTCTTCGAGAACCTGGAGTTCAACGAAAAGGGGGAAGTGGTGAGCATATACACCAGGGATATAAAGGAGAATCTGGGGGAGAGAGTCCTTCAGGAGGTTAAGAAAGCCCTTGGTCTGAAAAGCGGGACGGAACGCGATGGACGGGACGACAAATGGTGCGTCTCAAAGGGGACTTGCGGATACAACCCCGGGTACTACTGCACCGAGAAGTGTTAAAATTGGTTTTCGGGGAGGCGCCTATTGGCGCCTCCCCCTATCGTATGATCGAAAGTTTTTCCATACTGTTTTTTTTATTTTACGCTCGGCCCGCCTTTGCCTTTGACGCTGAAATGGCAGCGCGGCAACGCGCCTTGCTTGAGGCACACCGGTTCGTGGAGGCAAGGGACCTGGAGCGGGGAAATCCGGGAGCGGGTCTGCTGCGTGTTCCTGATCGGATAATAGAGCCGCGGATCTTTTTCGATGCTCCGGGCCGGTATTATGAACTTTCGCCGGATGGGGACACTCTTTCCCTTAAAAGTCTGGACGTCTCCTCCGGATTTCATATCCTGGTCCGTTCGGAGCCGGATAAAAAGGAGTTGTCGGACGCCTTTGCGCGGATAGACGCCGACCCGTCCCTTTCATCGGTGTTCATAGCCTGGAGCGCGCTGTTTTCGGGGGCTTATGAATTCGACGCCGTGGCCGGCTGGAACGCCAGCCGGTTCCCGGGATTCAGGTTGATCCATTCTGAATCCGATTGGCCGGAGATCCCGCGGCCCTCCGTGTTGAGCTTCACTTTCATAAGGGACGGCGGACGGACCTGTCATGTGGAAGGGTGGCGCGGGGAGCTCACCATTGACGCGCTGCGCGCGTGTGCGAAGGACGCGGGGCTGTTTTCGCGGAGCGCCAGGCTGGAGACCGCCCTGCGCGTTCTGGCGCTGAGGTCGGTCGACCGGGCCCGCTTTGAAGAATTCGTTTCGGCCTTCAAGCGCGAATACCTCGGGCTTCGCCGCGAGGGAGCCTTCGGCAAGGCGAAGCTTGCGCGGTACGACACCGGCGAGCTGCTCCGGGCATATGACGCGGCGTATTATTTCACGGCCTTTTCTCCGGTCAAGGACGGGCTTCCCGTCCTGTCCGGCATTTTCGGGGAACTGGAACGGCGCGGCGCCGCGGACGGCAGGGTGGTGCGGCGTTTCTACACGATTCTCCTCGACGCCAGGGAGTTCCGGGAAGCGCGGAGCGTCTTCGACCGCTATCCGGACGCGGGACTGGACCCTTTCCCTCCCCTCGCCGGAGATAAGAAGGGGAGGAAGATAGTGTTGCGCTTCAATGAGAACGGGGACGGGATGCGCGCGGAGAGGCTGTCTTTGGCGGGGAGAAAGATCATCGTCGTGGGTCAGCCCGGCTGCGCGCCGACAGGCAGGGCCTTTGACTTTATAGAACGGAACGAGGCGTTGCTGACCCTGATGAAAAAACACGGCGAACTGCTCGCCGCCGGCAGCGATTTTAAAGGCGTCAGGGCGTGGAACGGGTCCCGGGCGATGAAGTTCGGCCTGATACGCTCCGCGGGAGATTGGGACGGTATCGACTTCGACCGCTATCCCGCTTTCTATTTCGTCAAGAACGGGAAGACGATCCACGGTTTTACCGGGTGGGAAGGGGAGGAAGCCGGGGAGCGTCTGGAAAAGGGATTGGTCCTGCTCGGTCTGTCCGGCGAGTAGCCGCGGGGCGGCCGGAAGGCGGAGCTATCGGGGCCGTGGGCCGGCGCGGTTTATTTATTTTCCAGCAGCAGGGAGTGGAAGAACATGCAGTCGCGGGAGGTTTTGAGGACCTTGAAGCCCGCGGCTTCGGCCATTTTCCCCATTTCCGGGAGGCCGGTGGGGAACTCGTTCCGGAAGTAGCCCGTGACTTCGTCCTTCCTGGCCGGCCAGGCTTCGCCGTAATGTTTTTCGGCTTCGGCCAGCAGCGCGTCCCAGTTGGCTTCGAGGTCGGCGGCGGGGAACTCGAAGATCGCGTCTTCGATGAGGAAGAGTCCGCCGGGTTCCATGGCGGCGGAGACCTTTTTGAGGAAGATCTCTTTTTCCGCGTCGTTTATGTGGTGCAGAGCGTCGCGGGAATAGGCCTTGGTGAAGGTCCGGCCCCTGGGGTCGAAATCCTGGAAGGATGATTCCAGGATCTCGACATGGGGCTCGTTCTTGAAGCGGCGGCGCGCCTCGTCTATCTGATGCGGCGACGAGTCGACGCCGACGGCGCTGCGCACCAGCCGCAGCGTGGAGGCGATGAAATCGCCCTTGCCGCAGCCAAAATCGGCGAGGTCGTCGTCGGAATTGAGCTCCAGCAGGTCGGCCGCCGCCATCAGTTCCTTCTCCGCGGGCGCGTAGATGTCGTTGTAGCGGTCGACGTAATCCTTCTTGTCCCAGACCTCGCTCATTTATTTCTCCTTGCAGAGCAGCAGGGCGGTGACCGCGAATACTTTGGCGTCGCCCATCATGTGGTCGATGACGCAGTATTCGTTGGGCATATGCGCGCTCTCGTTGAGGCGCGAATACACCACGACCGGCAGGTGCAGCCGTCGGAAGAAGGCCGCGACCGTGCCGCCGCCTATGCCGTAGGCCTTTGGTTTTACGCCCAGGACTTCCTTTATGGCTTTCTTGAGCGCCAGCACTATCGGCGCTTTCGGGTCCGTCGGGGGCGCCGCCTGCGATTCCTGCTGGGGTTCGAACTCTATCTTCACGCCGTATTTCGTCTCCACTTCGTCGGCCATGCGGCGCATCTCGGTCTTGACCTCGGCGAGCTGGTAGCAGGGCATTACGCGGCAGTCCATGTAGAACACGTCCTCGCCGGGCAGCGTGTTGACGTTGGGGACATTGTTCTCCTTCTTGGTTGGCTCGAAGGTGCTTATCGGGGGCTCGTAAAGGCGGTCCTTCTTCGGGAACTTCTTGTAGAGTTTCTGGAAACGCAGCACCAGGTCGCTGGCGGCCTTGAAGGCGTTGACGCCCAGCGAAGGGCGGCTGGCGTGGCACTGCTTCCCTTTCGTTACGACCTTCATCCAGAGTATGGACTTCTCGGCCACTTCTATCATCGCGCCGTCCTCGGTGCCGGAATCGGGCACGAAAAAGACGTCGTCACGCCCGAAGATATCGGGGCGCTTCTCGGAGATATAGTCGGCGCCGAAGCCGGAGCCGGTCTCCTCGTCGGCGCAGAAGAGCAGCGCTATGTCGTATTCCGGGCGGTAGTCGAGCTCCATCATGGCCTTGACCACCAGTATGCTGGAGACTATCGCCTGCTGATTGTCCTCGACGCCGCGGCCTATGAGGCGGCCGTCCTTTACTTCCATCTTGTAGGGATCGGAGGTCCAGAGCTTGGCTTCGCCGGGCGGGACTATGTCGAGGTGGCTCATGAACCAGATGGTCTTCGCGGAGCTTTTGCCTTTGTAGCGGGCTATTATATTGGGGCGTATGCCGTTCCTGGCCTCGGGCTGCGGCGCGTTTATCCACTCGATGGAATCGAACTTCAGCTTTTTGAGCTCGCCTTCGAGCCACTTGGCCTTGTCGTATTCGCCGTCGCCGCCGCTGGAAGGGGCCAGGGCCGGTATGGCGGTCAGGCCGCGCTGCAGTTCCACGGCGTAGTCCTGGTAGGAAGTTATTTTCTCGAGGATCTGTTTCTTCATTGGGGGGCCTCCGGCGGAAAGTCCGATCAGTGAAAGTATACTTAATTTATAAACTATAATTTAATATACGGGAAAAATCGCGAGGGAAGGCTCCTCGCGCGTAAGGCCGGACACCGGCCGGAGATTTTTGGAGAAAACTGTTCCCTGGAGGTAAAGATGCGCGTTATCAGATCGGCCGCGGCGCTGCTCGCCGCCTGCCTTACGGCGGCGGGGGCCGCCGAACTTGCGCTGGTGCAGACCGTGCCGGACGAGACGGTGTACGGGTCCGCGCTGGCCGCGAAACCCGTCGAGACCTGGGTGGAGATGATCGACGGAGCCTCCGCCGCGCTGGACATAGAGCAGTTCTACATCGCGCATAAGCCGGGCGAGCCGATGGAACCGGTGCTGGACGCGGTTAAACGCGCCGCGGCCCGCGGCGTGAAGGTGAGGATAATAGTGGACAAGGTCATGATGGGCGAGAGCGCCGGTCCGCTGAAAGAGCTGGGCGCGCTTGATAACATCGAGGGGCGCGTCATAGACTACCGTAAGGCCTTCGGCGGGGTGCAGCACGCCAAGTTCTTCATAGTGGACGGCCGCGAGGTCTTCGTAGGCAGCCAGAATTTCGACTGGCGCGCGCTGCGGCACATACACGAGCTCGGCCTGCGCATAAAGAGCGAAAGGGCGGCGAAGACTTTCGCGGCCATATTCGAGGAGGACTGGGCTATAGCCGGCGGCGCCGCTCCCACGAAACGCTTCAGGAAGCCGGATTTCAAGCCGGTCAGCCGGAAAGTTCCGGAGGCCGCCTCTTTCAACGGAGAACCGGTCTCGTACCATCTCTCCTTCAGCCCCGTGAAATCCCGCCCCGCCTCTTTCGGCGCGGAAATAAAGGAACTGCTGCGCATGATAAAGAAGGCAAAGAGCAGCTTCCGGGCCCAGGTTATGAGCTACGCCATCAAGGACTACGACGGGACGCTCTGGTTCGAGCTGGACAAGGCCCTGCGCGCGGCCGGCCGCCGCGGCGTGGAGGTCAGGCTTATTTTCGCCGACTGGACGATGGGCAAGAAGGACGACAAGTATATAAAGGAACTGGCGAAGGCCAAAAACGTGAGCGTGAAGATCTCCTCGCTGCCGCAGCACAGCGGCGGCTTCGTGCCTTTCGCCCGCGTGGAGCACTGCAAGTACGCCGTAGCGGACGGGGAGGTCTCCTATATAAGCACCTCCAACTGGGGCAAGAGCTATTTCTACGGCACGCGCGACGCCGCGGTCTTCGTGGACGGAGAGTCGATGGCGCGCGCTCTGGGGGACATCTTCGAGACGGCCTGGAGCGGCCCTTACGTCGAGCCCGTCGACCAGGAGAAGAAGTACAAGGCCGTGAAACGGGATTAATGAGGGAACTGGAACTCCTGGCGCCGGCGAAGGACCTGGCCTGCGGCCTGGACGCGGTGAACTGCGGCGCGGACGCCGTCTATATCGGCGCCGAGGCCTTCGGCGCGCGCCGGGCCGCGGCCAATCCCGTTCGTGACGTGGAGAAGCTGGCCGCCCACGCCCGCAGGTACGGAGCGCGCGTCTACGCCGCCGTCAACACGCTGCTGACCGACGCCGAGCTTCCGCGCGCGGTCAGACTGCTGCGCGAACTCTGGAACGCCGGCGCCGACGCCGCCATCATACAGGACATGGGGCTCCTGGAACAGGACCTGCCGCCGATCCCGCTTTTCGCCAGCACCCAGTGCGACAATTCCACGCCGGAGAAGGCGCTGTTCCTCGAGAAGGCCGGCTTCCGCCGCGTCATACTGGCGCGGGAGCTCGCGCTGCCCGAGATAAAGAAGATACGCGCCGCGACCTCGGTGGACCTGGAGTTCTTCGTGCACGGCGCGCTCTGCGTTTCTTACAGCGGCCAGTGCCGCATGAGCTTCTACCTGGGCGGCCGCAGCGGCAACCGCGGCGAATGCGCCCAGCCCTGCCGGCTGAAAATGTCGCTCGAGAACGAAGGCGGCGAAAAACTGGCGGGGCCCGCGCATCTGCTCTCGCTGAAAGACCTGAACCACTCCGCGCAGCTCGGCGCCCTGGCGGCCGCCGGGGTGACCTCCTTCAAGATCGAGGGACGCCTCAAGGACAGGGACTATGTCCGCAACGTCGTCGCCTTCTACCGCGGGAAGCTCGACGCGCTCATAGCGAAGGGCGGCTACGCCCGCGCTTCTTACGGAAAATGCGAGCCCGGTTTCGAACCCGACCTCTCCAAGACCTTCAACCGCGGCTACACCGCCTATTGCCTCAACGGCCCGGATAAGAACATGGGCTCGCCGTACACGCCCAAGTTCGCGGGCGAGCCGCTGGGCCGGGCCAGGGAGACGCGGAGGGATTCCTTCGTCCTGGACAAGACCGTTAACTGCGGCGACGGGCTGAGCTTTTTCGACGTGCGGGGTGAGCTCGGCGGCCTGACCGTCAACCGGGTCAACGGCAAACGCGTCTACTCAGACAAAGCCTCCCTGGTGCGCGAGGGGGACCTGATAAGCCGCAACCTCGACAGGGAGTTCCTGCGTTCCCTGGAAAAGGCGGTCCCGTCCCGGGAACTGGGCGTAACGCTGACGCTGTCGGAAACCGCCGACGGCCTGGAGCTGGCCGCCGCCGACGAGGCCGGTCGGAAGGCCTCGGCCCGCGCGCGGCTGGCCAGGGAGAAGGCGAAAGACCCCGCGATGGCCGTCGAGACCATGAAGCGCCAGCTTGGCAAGACCGGCGGCTCCGGTTTTTATCTCCTCAGCCTGACGCTGCCGGAGAAACCCTTTTTCGTTCCCGCCTCGGCGCTCAATTCCCTGCGGCGCGAAGTCCTTGAGGAACTGGGAAAGGCCCCGCCGCCCTCTCCCCGCGGGGAAGCGCCCGTCGCCAGGAACGATTTTCCGTATCCGTCGGGGACGCTGGACTACCGCGGCAATGTCCTTAATCGCGCGGCCGCGGAGTTCTACCGCCGCCACGGCGTGAAGAAACTGTCCCCGGCCGCCGAGGGCGGCGCCGACCTGCGCGGCGCGGAACTGATGACGGTGAAGCATTGCCTCCGCCGGGCGCACGGGCTATGTCCGGGCAAGGGCGCTGCCGGACCGCTGTTCCTGGTCATGGACGGCGGCCGCCGCTTCCGGCTGGAATTCGACTGCGCGCGCTGTGTGATGAAGATCATGGCCCCCTGACCGGGCCACTTATATATGAAGACCGATCCAAAGACCGCGGCCCTCTACGACCTGGGCCTTTTTTATTGCGCCGCCATCTGGGGCTCGACCTTCATCGTCACCAAGTCCGCGCTGGACAATGTCCACCCGATAACCATGGTCGGGATACGCTTCCTGATCTCCGCGCTGGCCATCCTGCCCTGGGCGCTGAGGCGTCCCTCTTTCTCCCGCCACATGAAAGAGGGTTTCGGTCTGGCTTTTTTCCTCTGTCTGCTCTATATGACGCAGACGGCGGGATTGCAGTTCACCACGGCGTCAAATTCCGGTTTTATTACCGGGCTGTTCATAATCTTCATACCGGTGTTCATCTTCCTCGCCCGCGGCGAGAAGCCGAAGCGTATGGAGGTGGTCTCGGCGCTCCTGGCCATAGCGGGCATGTGGCTGCTGACGGGAGGAGTCAGGGGGTTCAATCTCGGCGACGGACTGACGCTGGTAGCCGCCATGGCCTACTCCGGCCACCTGATAATAACCGACCGCTATGTGAAGTCCGACGCCGACCCGCTGTTGCTGGCTTTCCACCAGTTCTGGATAACCGGCGCCGCCGCCATGCTTTTCGCGGCGGCGATGGGCTGGCCGATGACCGTGTCGGGCGCGAAGGGCTGGTGGATAATAGTCTTCCTCGCCCTTTTTCCCACCCTCTCCGCTTTTTACATCCAGATGCTCGCGCAGCGGCGGTCCGACCCTTTCAAGGTCGGCATCATCTTCACGCTGGAGCCGGTTTTCGCCGCGGCCTTCGCCTGGACGCTGGGCGGCGAGGAGTTCTTCTGGATCAAGGCCGCCGGCGGCTTCCTGATAGTTTCCGGCATGCTGATAGGGGAACTCGCCAAGTTCCGCCTGCGCCGCGCCGCGGCCAGGGAAGTCCTGCCTGTATGAGCCCGCTTCAAATGCCCGCGCCGTTCTCATGGCCGCAGATCGTCCTTTTATTCAGCGGCTCTTATTTGAACATCCCTGCGGCATAAGGCCCAGCGGCCGCCGGCCCTTTTGACCGCGCGTCTCTGAGCCTTTTGACACTGTGAACGGGGCGCTTTTTGTACGATAATTACCGGAGATGCCCCCTGGCCACGCAAAACTCCCGGCTTTAGCGGTACTGGTGACGGCCCTTGCCTCCTCCGCTTTCGCTCAGGTTTCCGTCGACCGCTCTTATGAAGGAGCGTTGATGCTTCGCGGACCTGACTGCGCCCTCCTGCAAAAACAGGCGGCGGCCCTTTCCGACTGGCGGGTCCGCCTCGGCGAACCCGCCGGCAGGCCCGGACTCTGCGGCTGCCGCGCCGGAGCCTGCGAGTTGCGGCTGGAGGACGCGGCACCGGATTTTGTCGCCCTGAGGCACGGCACCCGGGCCGGGCGCTGGGGCCCCAACTGCTGGAACGCCGCCCTGGTGGCCTCCGGGATACTCGCCGCTCCCCGGTTCACTTCCCCGGAAGAGATGACGTTCTGGATGGCTTCACCTTACTGCCGCGCTCTCGGCGCCGGAGAAACCCCTCTGCCGGGCGATATTATAGCCGTCAGGGACCGCGACGGGGCCGAAGTGCACGGTTTCATCCACCTGACCGAGGAGTTGTCCTTCTCCAAGAATTATCTTACGGCCGCGGCGCCCTACGAGCTGCAGTCGCCGGAAGCGGTCTACGCCGAATTCCCGGTGCCGCAAGCCTGCCGTCCGCCCGGCCGGGCCCCCGCCGCCTGCCCGGCCAGGTCCGAGTATTTCCGCTGTTCCCGTCCCGGGCGGCAGGATCTCCCGGACGAGCCGGTTTACGCGGCGACCGAGGCCGCCGTGAGCCGGGCGGAATCGGAACTCAGCGGGCTCGCGCTGCGCTGGAAGACCGATCCGGAACTGAAGGCGCGCGCCGCCGAGATCCTGGATTCCGCAAAACAGATCCTGGCCCCGGCGCGCGCGGAAGCGGAAGCCCGCGCGGAGTTCCGCTGGCGGGCGCTCCTGCTGCGCATAGACTCGCTTCTGCATCAGGTATCCCTGATATGAGAGCCATGAACCCGGCGCTGGTCCTTCTCCTTCTTCTCGCGGCCGCGCCCGCCCGGGCCAGATTCTATACGCTGGAGAATCTGCCGGAAAGCCCCGCCGGGTTCCGGCGCGCCTACGACGCCGCGGTGAGGCTCGACGTTCTGGACGGCGCGGGGGACCACTGCAGCGCGGTCGTGGTCTCGGAGGACGGCTATGTCCTTACCAACCTGCATTGCGTGAAGCAATGCCTTGAGGAAGCCGGCTTCCTGGAAAAGAGCGCGGAACAGTTTTCCGGGGCGAATTATTCCATTCTGCACATCAGGGACCAGCGCCCCGCGGACCTGGTCTGTCCTTCTCTCTACTGGCAGGACCGGGACGGCGCCCCCCATCTTAACGGCCGTATAGAGTGGCTCGGGCGCGGCAACAATACCTTTCTGGACCCGGAGGTGGAGATCATCCCCGGGCCGGTCTTTAAAAAGATCCTGGAGAACAACGACGATTTCGCCCTTCTCAAGTTCGACCTGCCGGAACCGGCCGTCTGCGTACCGCTGGCGCGCGGCGCGGCCGCGCCGGGGGACCGGGTGTGGAACATAGGATATCCGGGCTTCACGATGCGCTACGACGGCTTTGATTCTACGGGATTCAAAAAGCACATAAGTCTGGGAGCGGTCACGGGGGACGTGCGCTCCGACTCCTATCTTTCGGGGGTGATACGGACGGAGGAGCAGTGGCGACGCGAGGAAGCCGCTTACGGCGCCCCGGCCGTGCTTCTCTCCACCACCGACTCCATGCACGGAAGCAGCGGCAGCATGACGATAAACGCCGCCGGCGAACTGGTCTCGCTGCACTACAGCGCCACCTCCCCTTCGGCGCTGAGGATGACGCAGGACCTGGGGGCCAACGCGCTCTCGCTGCGCGCCGCGGCGATAGCCGCGGAACTGGAGGCCGGCCTGGGCGCGGAAATGGCCGAGAAGATCTTCTCCTGCCCGCGCTGACGCGGGCGGAGGGGCGGCCCCCCTTGCAAAGCGCCCGGAGGAGAAGGGACCCCGCCCTCTCCGGAGTTTTGATGAAACCCCGTGCGAACGGGGTTTTTACTTTTCAAGAACGCGGGAGCGTCTTAGTTCCCGGTTGACGCGGAGGCTCCTGTCCTGGGAAGGCTTCTCAATATCTCCAGATTATGTCTGGCGGCCTGGTTGTGCGGATCTATCTTCAGCGCTTCGCCGTAATACTTTTCGGCTTCGTCCGGCTTTCCCTGCTGCAGCATGACATTCCCCAGATTCGCGTAAGCGGAGCGATGGCCGGGATCTATCCTCAACACTTCCTTATAATGCCGCGCGGCCTCGTCGGATCTGCCCTGGACGGCAAAAATACCGCCCAGATTATTATGAGCCGCTGCGGAGTCGGGATTAATTCTTATCGCCTGGAGATAGTGCCGGACCGCCTCGTCCACTTTGTCCTGCATGGCCAGATCCACGCCGAGGTTCAGGTGCGCGATGTCCAGCTCCGGATCGACGGACAGGGCGTGCCTCCACAACGTTTCCGAATCACGCCAGACCATCTCCTGCCGCCAGGTCAGCCCGGAAAGGACGATTATCACCAGCAGCGCCGCCGCATGACACCGCGATCCGTGCCTTCCCGGCACGGCTTTCCTGCAGGCCAGAAAACCGGCTCCGGCAAGGGCCGCGAAACCCAGGCACGGGATATAGGTATAGCGGTCGGCTGCGGGCGTAAATTTCACCAATCCCAGCATCGGACCGGCAGCGGCGATATAAGATATCCACGCGGCCAGCCCCGCCGGCAGACGGCGTCTTAGCATGAATAAAAGCACCGTGACCGCCGCTATTCCCGCGCCGGCGAGCAGACCGGACCCGAACGGAACGCGGTACACAGGGGACAACTCCACAGGCACGAGGGTTTTCCACACGTAAAATGCCAGCGCCGAAAAGATCTGCCCGCAACGCCGGAACAGTTCTAATTGCTCATAAGAGGTTATAAAATCCACTTTTAACAGCCATTTGTACCCGATCACTCCGAAGATCGCGGCAAGCGCGGCGAACGGCGCCTTCTCGAGCCAGATACGCCGCGCGTCGCGCGAGAACCACAGCCCCGGATCGCCCGGAAGTCTTCCGAGCGGGTAGACATCCAGCACAAGAAGAGTTATGAAAAGACTTATAGCCGTGCCTTTGGACAACAGGGACAGGAGCAAAGCGGCAAGCGGCAGCGCATAAAGACGCCAGAAAGATACCCTGTCCCTGTCGGAGGTCCGCGCCGAAATGTAGAACCACACGGACAGCAGGTAGAAGAGGCCGGAAAGCACGTCGCGGCGCTCCGTCGCCCAGCTCACCGACTCTACGCGCAAAGGATGGACGGCAAAAACAAGCGCGGCAAAGCCCGCCGCGAAATACGTTCCCGGTTCTATCTCCCCGGATGCGCGCTTTATAACCAGCGAGAACAGTTTCAGGCAGACAAAATAGAAGACGACGGCGTTTACGCTGTGCAGCAGTACGCTGGTGAGATGATACCCGAACGGATCCATCCCCCAGACGATGTGATCGAGCCCGAAAGTGACCCAGCTGAGCGGCTGGTAATGCCCCATATGGGATGTCGTAAACATCCATTTCAACTGCTCCCATCCCAGCCCCCTGTACCTGTAATTATCCACCAGAGTGGCATGATCGTCCCAGTCCACGAATAAGTTTTCGAGGGTGGGCAGGAAGACGATAAAGGTCAAGGCGGCCACTAGAACGGGAACGTAGCGGTCGGCACGCTTGAACCACGGGGTCATAGCCTGCATTCCACGGTCTATGTTCGGATCCATAAAGCGCTTTTATATCTAACCCGGACGCAACCAGGGATGTCCGGCGTCATCATCTTACGATATTTGAAATGAACCCGCATGTCCGGCGGGCTTGAGGGCCGGTATCGGCCGCGCCTGCATGAAAGTTCGCTGAGGGAAAGATCTACAGCGGCGGGCGGGCGGCTTCCACGCGGCCGATCACCCGTGTCCCGCGCCGCGGCCAGGGAAGTCCTGCCTGTCTGAGCCCGCTCCCGCCGGGCCGCCGCTTTCTGGCCGAGCCGCTCATTTGCTACCATGAATCCGGCGTTCCCCCGGACACCGTGTCCGGCCCGGAACCGCCGTATCTTAGGCGTTCTGGATACCCATGCTGGACATAAAATTCATAAGAGAGAACAAGGACCTCGTGCTCGCCGGCGCTAAGAAGAAGCGCCTGGATTTCGACCCCGCGCCGCTGCTCGCGGCCGACGACCGCAGGAGGGAGCTCCTGGCTGTGATAGAAAAAATGCGCGCCGAGCAGAACGAGGTCTCCCTGAGGCTGCCGCAGATAAAGGACAAAGCGGAGAAGGCGGAAGTCATCTCCGGCATGAAAGCGCTGAAGGAGCGCCTCCTGAAGGAGGAGGAGAAGCTCAAGGAGACGATGGCCGAATGGCACGCGCTCATGCTCCGCGTCCCCAATGTCCCGGACCTTTCCGTGCCGGAAGGCGCCACCGACGCGGAGAACGTGCAGCTGCGGACGTGGGGAGAGGTCCCCAGGTTCGATTTCAAGCCCAAAGACCATATCGAGCTGATGGAGAAGCTGGACCTGGCCGATTTCGAGACCGGCGCCAAGGTGGCGGGCTTCCGGGGCTACTTCCTGAAGAACGAAGGGGCCGAGCTGGAACTGGCCGTCTGGCAGTTGACGGCCGATCTTTTCAGGGCGCGGCATCCCGACTATTCGATGATGATAGCCCCTTCCCTGGTGCGCCGCGAATCGCTGCTGGGCACCGGCTTCCTGCCGCAGGGCGAGGACGATCTTTACAGGACCCAGGACTCGGACTATCTGGCCGGGACCGCCGAAGTGGCGGCGATGGGCTATTTCGCCGACAAGGTGCTGGCGGCGGAAGACCTGCCGAAGAAGGTCCTGGCTTTTTCCCCGGCGTTCAGGCGCGAGGCCGGCAGCTACAGCAAGGACACCAAGGGGCTCTACCGGGTCCACGAGTTCATGAAGTTCGAGCAGGTCATATTGTGCGAAGCGTCGCACGAGACCAGCGTGAAGCATCACGAGGAACTGCTCTCCAACGCCGAGGAACTCCTGCGTGAGCTCGGCATCCCCTACCGGGTCGTGGTCAATTGCGGCGGCGACCTGGGGCTGGGGCAGGTCAAGAAGTACGACATCGAGGCCTGGATGCCTTCGAAAGGGAAATACGGGGAAACGCATTCCGCTTCCTATTTCCACGATTTCCAGGCCCGGCGCCTCAATATCCGCTACCGCGGCCCCGACGGCAAGCTCCGGTTCGTTCACTCGCTGAACAACACGGCCGTCGCGACGCCGAGGATCCTGATCCAGCTGCTGGAGAACAATCAGCGGGCCGACGGCAGCGTCGCCGTCCCCGAAGCGCTGCGGAAGTACATGGGCGGGAAGTCCGTCATTTCCGCCTGACGGTCCGGCGGCCTCCGGGGCCTAGAAGCCCGGGTGCTTGCGAACCGCGACGAGGCGGGCGTAGTAGTAGGGGTTCTGTACGGAGTCGATGTGCACGCCGTTGGTGAAAGAGGCGTGGACGAAGAAACCTTTTCCGGCGTATATCCCGACATGGTCCACTTTGGCCGTGCCGGGATTTTTCATGGCGAAGAAAATGATGTCGCCGGGCAGCACGCCGTCCGGGGGGAGCCTGCCGGCCGTTTTGAACTGGTCGCGCGAAACGCGCGGCAGGTCAAGTCCGGCCCGGGCATAGACCAGCTTCACGAAGGCGGAGCAGTCCATGCCGGTGTCCGGATGCATGCCGCCCCAGAGGTAGGGCGTGTTCAGGTAGACCATCGTCGCGTCCACGACCTCGGACCGGGCCTGGGCGATGGACCTCGCCCCGGCGGGCGAAGGCAGCGCGCAGGCGGCGGCCAGGAGGACTGGGAAGATATACCGCATAAGGCTAATATAATATAATTTCCCGCGTGAAATCATCCCCGCTGCTGATCGGCCTGCTTTTCCTGCTTCCCTGCGCGGCGGGAGCGCAGAAACTGCCCGACCTGGGATCGCAGGCGGCCTGGACAGAGAAAGAGAAGCAGGAATTCCTTAGATATATACGCTCAGACCAGGCGCCCGTGCCGCAGGGACAGGTCAGGGCCCAGGCCGCCTCCGGCCGGGCGGCGGCGGCCGCGCGGGTCCGCAAGGCGCGTTACGCGGCGCTGGGCTTCTCGGCGGAATCGCTTTCCACGGACGATTCGTCGGCCAAAGTTTCCGACGAAGCCTCGGGCTTCGGTCCGCGGCTGCTGGTGGGAGGACATCTCTTTTCCTGGGTGAGGTATTATGCGGGCGTCAGGTACGGCCGTTATTCGCAGGTGAAGCTGAACGGCTCGGAAGCCCGGCTCTCCCACCTGGAGATACCGGCGGGGATAGAGCTGGCGCTGATACCGCTGGGCACTCCGCATACGCGGTATATGCTGGTCAGGGGCGGGGTCTCGCTTCACAACTTCTACGGGGCCCGCAAAGCCGAGTTCGACGAACCCCTCCTGGGCTGGCGCGAAGCCTGGAACCTGGGCCTCGGGTACGAGTGGCAGTTCCCCGATTCCAACTGGCGCGCCAACGTCGTCGCGGAAGGCTACAGGTCCTTCTCGGGCCGCGCCCCGCAGTTCCACGGCCTGGGCCTCAGCGCCTCGGTAGTCCGCACTTTCTGAATTTTGCCGGCGAAAAAGAGAAAGCCCGGGACCGTGCCCGGGCTTTCTCTTTTGCGGTTTTCCGCGTTCAATGCACGCCGTGCATCCACTTGCGCAGTTTGGGCGTTATCAGTATCAGCACCAGCGCCGCGCCCGCGGCCGTCGCCGTCGGGATCATGAAGAAACGCACGTGGTCTATGGCGTCGTAGTTGCCGGCGAAGGCGCCGCCCACGAAGCCGGCCGCCACGCTGGAGAGGAACCAGACGCCCATCATCAGCGAGCCGAACTGTACCGGCGCCAGTTTGGTCACCAGCGACAGGCCGACGGGGGAGAGGCAGAGTTCGCCCAGCGTGTGGAAGAAGTAGGCTCCGACCAGCCAGAACACGCTGACCGGCCCGCTCTGCTGATAGGCCGCCGCGGCCGCTATCAGGATCACGAAACCGAAGGCCAGGAGGCCGAGGCCCATCGCGAACTTGATGGGGCTGGACGGTTCTTTTCCTTTTTCCGCCAGCTTTATCCACATGTTGGAGAAGAAAGGAGCGAGCAGCACTATGAACAGCGGGTTGAGCGACTGGAAATAACCGGCGGGCATTTCCCAGCGCCAGCCGAAGAGCTCTATCCACCTGTTCGTCTCCCGGTCGGCGAACAGCGTCAGCGAGCTGCCGGCCTGTTCGAAGGCGGACCAGAAGAAGATGGTGAAGAACACCATGATGAAGATCACGGCGAGCCGCTGCTTCTCGACGTGGGTAAGCGTGGATTTCTCCGGCTTGGAGGCGTAGGCGTAAGCCAGGCCTATGGCCACCAGGAGGGCCGCGGTGCCGTATACCCACCGGGGGACCATGCCTTTTATGTCCAGCCCGTTCACCTGGAAGGCGCTGGCTATCAGGAGGAAAATTACTACGGCGACGAGAGTTATCGGCACCCAGTAATCCCTCTGGGGCGCGGCGGGTTTCATGCACTTCTCTCCCAGCAGCGCCTTTTGCCCCCAGAGGTACATCGCCAGGCCTATGACCATTCCTACGCCCGCGGCGCCGAAGCCCCAGTGCCAGCCGACCTTCTCGCCTAGGGTGCTGCAGATCAGCGGCGAGAAGAAGGCGCCGACGTTTATGCCCATGTAGAAGATAGTGAAGCCGCCGTCGCGCCGCGGGTCGTTCTCTTCGTAGAGCGAGCCGACCACGGTGGAGATATTGGGCTTGAAGAAACCGTTGCCCAGTATCAGCAGTATCATGGCGCCGAAGAAGAACGGTATCGGGGGGAAAGCCATCGCGAAATGGCCGAGGGCCATGAGCGTGCCGCCCACTACTATCGCTTTGCGCTGACCCATGTAGCGGTCGGCTATGTAGCCGCCCAGCAGCGGTGTGAGGTATACCAGGCCGGTGTACCAGCCGTAGACATGGCCTGCTTTTTCGGTGCTGAACTGCAGCGCCTTGACCATGTACAGCACCAGCAGCGCGCGCATGCCGTAGTAGGAGAACCTTTCCCACATCTCCACGAAGAAGAGGAGGAAAAGTCCTTTTGGCTGGTTCTTATGAATGCTCATATGTCTCCGTAAGCGGTATAATATTACGGTAGATAATATAAATTTTCAGAGGGTTATGCTAAATATAGTTCTTTCCGCCTCGCTCGTTCTTTTCCCGGCCGCGGTATCGGCGCAGGTGCCCGTGCCTTCGGTAAGGGACCTGTCCGACCCCGCCGAATTCTCCGCTTTCCTGGGGGAACTGCGGGACGCGGCCGCGGCCGAAGCCGCCAGGAAGAAGCTTTCCCCGTCGGAGGAGGCTAAGCTCCTCCGGAAAAAAGCGCTGCCGGCCTTCAATAAAGCGACGGGCCGCGGTCTTACCTGGACCAGCTTCATGATGCTGCATCCCGACAAAGCCGCCGCCGTCTTCACGGAGGAGATCTCCATCAGCAGTTCTTCGGCCGAAGCCTATCTTAAACGCGGGACGGCTTACAAGAACATGCGCCGCTACCCGGAGGCCGTGGACGACCTGACGGCCTCGGTGAGCCTGGATCGCGGTCTCGAGAAAGGGTACGCGCTTTACCAGAGGGCCCTCGTGCGCCGCCTTCTGGCGCGGCAGGCTTCCGGCCCCGAGCGCGACGCCTACAACGCCGACGCTTTCCTGGATTTCGGGGAGCGCCTGTCGCTGGACCCGGAGGACGCCTATTCCTACCAGGGCCGCGGCGAGATCCGTTCCGAGAGCGGCCAGCTGAAAGAGGCCGCCGCCGATTACGCTAAATTTTTCGAGCTTTGCCCGGACAGAAGCTACGCGGACCTCGTGGCCCGCGGGGATGTCTGCCGAGAGATGGCCCTGAAAGGCATGGCCCCCAAGGGCTGCAGGCCCAAAAAGTTCTTTGAAAAACTTTCCCAATAATTATATTTATAAATAATTTATAAATATAATATATTATCTCTCCTCAAAGAATATTCCGTGGAGAACCGCGACGGGAACCTGCGCGGAGCTGTCGGGCGGTACCAGGCGGCCGCCCCGCTCCGGTCCCGCGTCGTACCGGAGCTCACGGCGCCGCGGCGCCCGGGGACCGGGGAAAAAGTTTTTCATGAACGTTTGACAGGAAAAAATTTTTTGCTATAATATCCGTGTTGTCGGAAACCGCAGTACCGAAAACGGGCGGTCTCGATCTTTCAAAACGGCGCAGGAAACGCGCCACAAAAAAATAAAAAACCTTGAAGCGTCAGCTTCAACAAGACGGTTTCTCCGACGAGAAAAAAACAGTTGACAAGATTCGCCCGGTTTTGGTAAGATATAAACACAGTCGCGGTTAACGCTGCGACAAGCCAAATCACCCGTACCTGTGAAGTACGAAAACAGGAAAGGGTTTGTTCTCTGAAAAATTATGTATGAATGGGCACCCTGAAGCGGAGCTTCAGCGGAAAGCCCGACCGCAGAGCGGCGCGAGCCGGTCGGAGGTCGGGACGGAAACTGAGACTTCGTTGAATGGTGTATTAAAAAAAACCAATGGTGTTAAAACCTTGCACCGTTCGAAAGAACAGTGCAATGAAAGTAAGAGCCAATAGAGCGCTCCGTGAACTGCTAATGGTAAATAGCGATGTTTGCTATGAGCTGTCTGCGGATTTCAATGGAGAGTTTGATCCTGGCTCAGAGTTAACGCTGGCGGCGCGCCTAACACATGCAAGTCGAGCGAGGGTCTGTACGACCTAGCGGCAGACGGGTGAGTAATACGTAGACAATCTGCCCTTGAATGGAAGATAACCCGGCGAAAGTCGAGCTAATATTCCATATAATCCCGAGGAGGCATCTTCTTGGGATGAAAGCAGCAATGCGTTCAAGGAGGAGTCTGCGGCCTATCAGCTAGTTGGCGGGGTAACGGCCCACCAAGGCTTTGACGGGTAGCCGATCTAAAAGGATGACCGGCCACAAGGGCACTGAGACACGGGCCCTACTCCTACGGGAGGCAGCAGTGGGGAATTTTGGACAATGGGGGAAACCCTGATCCAGCGACGCCGCGTGGAGGACGAAGGTCTTCGGATTGTAAACTCCTTTTGCAGGGGACGAAATAAATGACGGTACCCTGCGAATAAGCCACGGCTAACTACGTGCCAGCAGCCGCGGTAATACGTAGGTGGCGAGCGTTACTCGGAATTACTAGGCGTAAAGCGCGTGTAGGCGGGAGCCTAAGTCTGTGGTTAAATTTCGCAGCCCAACTGCGAACTGTCCACGGAAACTGGGTTTCTTGAGTGAGGTAGAGGGAACCGGAATTCCAGGTGTAGCGGTAAAATGCGTAGATATCTGGAAGAACGCCCAAGGCGAAGGCAGGTTCCTGGGCCTTTACTGACGCTGAGACGCGAAAGCTAGGGGAGCAAACAGGATTAGATACCCTGGTAGTCCTAGCCGTAAACGATGTAGACCAGGTGTGGGAGGTATCGACCCCTTCCGTGCCGACGCTAACGCATTAAGTCTACCGCCTGGGGAGTACGGCCGCAAGGTTAAAACTCAAAGGAATTGACGGGGGCCC
>CAYPYG010000041.1:0-20714 GCA_964415175.1 uncultured Elusimicrobiaceae bacterium | reverse complement strand
TTCTTAAACAGCAGAAATGTGCCACGAAAACCAACACGGAATTTTAATTAACTCTGGAATAATCGCCTTTGAAATTCAGATAGTCCCCCTCGAAAGCGAAGTAGGGGCTTATGAGGTCCGAGCGCAGGGAGGCGGGGTAGAGGTAATATCTCAATGCGCCGGTAAATACCCCGTCCTGGGATTGTCCCAGCAGTTCCAGTCCTTTGTTATCCGCCGGGAAATAGCGGAGCGAAACGCCGGGATAGTTGAGCCCCAGGGCCCAGGAGCCTTCCGACTGAAGGTCCGGCGCCGCGGCTTCCGCGCGAGAACCGATCCACGACAGGAACAGACAGGCGGCGGCCAGGCAGGACATCAGCGAGCGACCGGCGGAAAAATTCACAAGTTCTCTTTCTCTGAATTCAGCGGGCATCCATCCCTCGACAATAGATCGTTTTTCGAGAGCAGCGGGATCACTGATCCGCTCTATCCTGGATCACTGTACGGGAGGTTTTAACGTGTTTTACGACGCTTCCCCTATCCCCGCGTATATTATACCTGATTAGCGCCCGGATCGTTCCCGTTACCATGCCGGCGCCCGGGGGTCTCTCCGGCCGCCCGGCCGTTTTACTGCCATTGACCGGAAAAGGTATAAAACCTACACTAAAGACATGCGAACATCCATCCTGCCGTCCCTGCTGCTGCCCCTCCTCCTGCTCTCGGCGCCCCTCCCGGCCCAGGCCGCGAAAAAAACGAGACCCGCGGCCAAGTCTTCCGATTACAGGGAGATCCCCGCGTTCAACTGGGACCTCGCCGCCTCCGGATTCATGATCCTCTTCAAAGACCGCAACAGGGAGATAGAAGCCTCCGAACCCGGCCGCTTTTTTCCGCGCACCGTGGCCTTCGCCATGGGACGCATAGACGGCAAAGGACATTTCCTGAAGCTCAACTGCGGCTCGACCCCGTCCTGCGGGGCCAGGACGTCCGAACTGGAAGAACGCATGGTATATTCCACCCTGCTGGAGACCATACGCACGCCGAAAGCCGCCAAAGAGCAGCTGTACGACCCCCGGACCTGGGCATTAACGTCCCTGGGCCTGGATTACATCGAAAAATTACGCAAGCGTTACCCGGACCTCGACAAACGCCTCGGCGGCCTTGTGCGCGCCGCTTTCGGTGAATAATTCGGTGAATAATAAGGAAGGACGGGACACGGGTTTCCCCGCCGGCGGTGCGGGGAAAAGCGGGCGCACCGTTCAAGCCAGCTCTATTATCGTTTTTATCTCTTCCGACTGGTCCGGAAAGACGGAAAGGGCTTTCTCGAAAGGAACGCGCGAAGTGAAAAGTCTTTGCAGTAGACCGGGATAGGCCAGGTCTATCCTCTTTAGATAGGAAAGCCCGGTCTCGAAATCCCCCCTGTTCGCGTTGACCGTCCCGAAGATAGTCCTGTTCCCGAGCACGAGTTCCCTGTTGATCCGGTCCGGATCGATGGCTCTCCGGCCGGACCCTCCCGTCACGCTGGTAAAACACACGATGCCGTTGACGGCCGAAGCCGTGAGGCAGTCGAAGGCGACCCCGGCATCGCCCGTGGCCTCGAAAATAAGATCGAAAAGCCCGGCCTTCTCCGTCAATGAAGGGACCGGAACTTCCCCGGTGCTGACATACCCGCCCCCGCAGGCTTCGACGATCTTCGCTTTAGCTGAAGAGGCCGGTCTTCTGGCTACGGTGACGGTCTCCAGGCCCAGGAGCCTGAAGACCATGGTGGCCAGCAGTCCTATAGGACCGGCGCCCAGGACCAGCGCTCTCTTCGGAGGCCGGGGAATACGCTTCCGGATCATCTCGGCCTGCCGGACCGCTTTAGCGACTATGCTCATCGGCTCGGCGAGCACGCCATACCCCACGGCCTCCTTCGGCAAAGGGACCAGGTACCGGGGAGATTCGGCTATGTATTCGCACAGCATCCCGTGAAGACCTTTTATCCCTCTCTCGACGAAATCGCCGGTAAAACACATGTCGGGGCTGCCGGAAAGACAGCTTTCGCATACGCCGCAGGAACGACGGACCATGGGGACGACGAACTCGCCGTTCTCGAGCCGTCCGAGCGCCTCGTGCCCCAGCACCAGGAAGTCGGAACCGGCGGGAGCCTCCCCGTAAAGCCCGTCGTATATCTCGATATCCGTTCTGCAGACGCCGGCCTCCACGATCTTCACCAGGACCTCTCCCGGCGCGGGAGAAGGTCTTGGAATATTCGCATAACGCAGGCTTCCCGGTCTTGAGGGTGTTATCACGATCGATCTCATGTTCATAAGTCGGCTCCGCTATGGTAGGTTCCAGACCCGTTCAATCCCGGCGGCGGCGCCATACGGGAAAAAGGTAGGCCTCGTCGCGCCGCAGACCGCGCGCGGCAGCGAACAATCCTTCCACCCTCGCGCGCAGCGCCGCCGGCTCCCCGGAGAGCGCGAGCAGCTCCCGGCACAGGGCGGCGGCCGGGCCGTTATCGCGGACTTCCCGCGCCGCCAGGTTCAGCGCCCGGGCGGCCGCCCGGGCGTCGCCGGCTTCCAGTTCCAGCAGCGCCAGGTTGAGCCCGGCCCAGAGGGCGTGCCGGTAAGGCGCGCACCAGCCCAGCGCCTTCAGCAGGTCCGCCCTGGCGCCGGCGCGGTCCTTTTTCAGACGCCGGACCTCCCCCCTGACGAGCAGGGCCTCGCCGTCGGTGGGATTAGCGCGCATCGCGCGCCCGGCGGAGGCCAGGGCCGCGTCCAGACGCCCCGTCTTCATGAGAGCGATCGCCAGCCAGGTATATGCGTAAAAAGCCTTTTTGCGCTCGGCCGCCCGCAGGTCGGTCAGGGCGCCGCCGTAGTCGCCGAGAAAAAGCCGCAGTTCCCCGCGCCAGGCAAGCAATTCCCCTTCCTGTTCGGGGCAGGCCGCGATGCCCTTCCTCAGCCAGCCGAAGGCAGCTCCGGCCCTGCCCAGGCAGAGTTCGGCCTCGGCCAGCCTGCCGAAGGCGTCGGCCTCCGGCGGAGGAGAGGCCAGCGCGCGGCGCAGCGCCCCGCGCGCCCCGCGGTAGTCGGGAGGCTGAGAGAACAGGTGCTTGCGCCCGGCTTCCTTCAGCATCCAGCCGTAACGGCGCAGGTCGCGAGGCCGCAGACCGCGCCAGCTCACCACCGCACGTTCGTAAAGTTTTTTCCAGGCGACGGAGGGCTTCAGCACCGGAGCGCTGGCCAGGTAGGTCATGTAGTAGGACCGCCAGATCTCCAGCTCCGGCGGGATGTCCGCCCGGAAAAGGGCCCGCAGGCGCGCCGCGGATTCCCTCGCGGGGCACAGCACGCCGGGGCCGGTCACCGGGGCCGCCAGGACCGACAGCACCTCGTTGCCGCAGGGCGCGCGCAGGTTGAGCAGATGCTCCGCCAGGCGGAAAGCGTCCGGGTAATCCCGAGCGGCGAACTTTACCCGGAAAAGTTCCAGGAGCCCGGGAACGTCCGCCGACAGCCGGTAGCGCTTCAGACAGCCCGTCAGGATGGCGGCGGAATTGGACGGCCATTGGCGGCGCAAGTTCCGGGCCGCGGCCCTGGCCGCGGCCGGACGGCCGGACGCCAGCAGCAGTTGGGCCCTTACCAGTCCCGCGGACGGGTCCGCCGGCCGCAAACCCGCGGCCAGGCCGGCCGTCCGCAGCGCTTCGTCAAAACGGCCGCAGCCCCAGAGCGCCTCGGCATAAGCCCGCAGGAGGGGCGAGGACCGGGCGCCGGCCGCCAGCAGTTCCCGGGCGAGGGCGGCCGCGCCGGGGAAATCGCCGACGCGCATCAGGGCTTCTACGCGGTCCGCGTCCTCTCCGCCGCCTCCGGTAAAGGTCATACCTGAAATTTAGCAGTTTTGGCGGTGAAAACATACCCGCCGGGGAAACCCGGCGGTTCCGCGCTGAAGGCACTTGAAAAGGTCACTTGAACATCTCGCGCACGGGCGCGAGCATTTCCCCCCAGTCGGCGGTCATCATCGGAGAAGCTCGCCCCTGTCTGCGCCTATAACCGGAAAGATCCGTGGAAATGGTGTCCGCGACGGCCCGCCGGTATTCATCCCGGCTCATTTTCCCCCCTGTCCGGACCCGCTGGACCAGTTCCAGCGAGACCATACGCCCCAGGAGATAGGTGAGATCGCGAAAAGGCCACCTGGGGTCGTAGAGGGTTTTGCTGCGCATCCAGAACCAGGTCCCCTCCGGGGAAACCCCGAACCACCTGCCCAGTATTTCCCGGTAGGCCCCTTCCACGGCCTCCAGCGGCAGGGGGTTTTTCCGGGCGGAGGCGACCATGCGGCCCTCGAACTCCAGCATCGCCGGGAACAGCAGCAGATCGAGCGTTTCCTCGGTGAGCTTGTCCAGGAGCAGGTCCCCGCGCAGCGCCCGGAATTCCGCGCCGCCGCAAAGCTCGAGCCAGACTATGCCCTCCAGGAACTGACTGAACGTCTCCAGGAACACCGCGCCGACAGGTTCCCCCGGGGCCAGCTCGTCGAGCAGGTCGCAATGCATGACATGGCCCAGCTCATGCGCCAGGGAAGGCAGGTCGCAGGGTCTGACCTCCCCGAACCTTAGCGGCATATATGCGTGCACCGGCCCGCCGGGCACGGGCGTGCCGCAATGCGGGCAGTCGACGGTCTGCTCTTCCAGGTGCAGCCGGCCGGCGGAAACTTCCTCCACGAAAGCCTTGCCGCCCTCCAGGTGTCTCTCCAGGATATCGCCCAGCCTGACCAGAGCGGCGGAAAGCGGCACCGCGCCGGAATCACCTGCGTTCCGGACCCTGGCCCAGATGTCGCAGAAACGGAAATTCCCGGCCCCTATACGCTCCGCTTTTCGTTCGAGCGCGCGGAGCAGCAGTTCCTTAGTGTCCCCGACCGCGGCCAGCAATGGGGCGGGGTCCATCCCGAAGCGCTCCTGCACGTCGGCGTTCTTTTCCGCGCTGGCCCGCGCCAGGAGCGCGGAAAAATCATGGCGGCGCCGGTTCCAGGCGCCGCACAGCGAATCCCAGGCACGGCTCCTTTCCGAAGGGTCGGCCGACCTGAGCCCGTCAAAGAGGCCGGCGGCGGATACGGCGTTGCCCGCCGCGTCCGCATACTTTATGTCACGGCAAAGGCGCAGGTACGCCTCGTACACTTCCGGGACTTTTTCATCTTTCTTCATAAACACCTTCCGCGTAAACCCGCGGCCTCGGGCGGCGGAACGGCACCCTTCGATAATTCTACAAACAAAACCGCCGGGCGCCGCCGAAAATGATTTAATATGGGCATGCCCGCGCCGGCGAACAGGGAAGTGCTGCTGATACGCACCGCCAACCCGGTCATGCGGGATTTCCGGCGGGTCGGGGGCTCGCAGCACCCGCTCAACCTGCTCTACCTGGCCGCTTATCTCAACGCCAACGGCTTCAAGGCTTCCGTTTACGACCTGGAAGTGGAGCCCCCCGAAGGCCTGCGCCGCCGTCTGGCGGAGGCTCCCCCGCTGCTGGGCGGCGTGACGGCCATGACCACCGGCGTAGACCTCGCGTCGGAGGTCTGCTCGCTGCTCAAAGCCGCGGGCGTCCGCACCGTGGCGGGCGGCGCCCACGCCACGGCGCTGCCCGCGGAAACGCTGCGCGATACCGGCGCGGATTTCGTGATAACCGGGGAAGGCGAGCGCCCGCTGCTGGAGCTGGCGGCGGCGCTCGCCTCCTCCTCCCCGTTCGAAAACATCAAAGGCCTCGCTTTCATGCGGGACGGCGCGCCCGTGGTGAACCCGCGGCCGGAGCCGCTGGACCTGGATTCCCTGCCCGTGCCGGACCGCTCGCTGCTGCGGCTGGAGCTCTACCGCGGGCATACCACCCCGGGAGTCCCCCCCGGCGGGGCCATGCTGTTCACGGCGCGCGGCTGCCCTTTCGACTGCGCCTATTGCGCCTCGCGCGTGGTCGGCGGCGGCAGGGTGCGCCTGCGCTCCATCCGGAAAGTGCTGGAGGAGGTGGATTACCTGGCCGGCCTCGGTTTCACCCACATCACCGTGGACGACGACACTTTTACCCTGGACCGGCGCCGGGCGCTGGCCTTCTGCGAGGGGATGAAGGCGCGCCGCGGCCTGACCTGGAACTGCACTTCCCGGGTCGACGCCATGGACCGCGGACTGACGGAGGCCATGCGGGACGCGGGCTGCATAAAGATAGCTTTCGGCGTGGAAAGCGGCTCCCAGCGGGTGCTGGACGCCATCGGCAAAAGGATAACCGTGGCCCAGGCCCGCGAGTGCTTCCGCCTCGCCCGCGAGGCCGGGTTGCCGGCGCAGGCCTTCTTCATGGTGGGCCACCCGGAGGAGACCCGGGAGGATATAGCCGCCACCGAGGCGCTGATCCGCGAGCTGAAACCGGACCTCCTTTTCCTGTCGATGGCTTCGCCGCTGCCAGGGACCAGGTACCACGAAATTTTCAGGCGGGAAGGCTGGCTGCCGGACATCCCCTGGCGCGACTATGCTTTCTTCCCGGAAAACCCGGCCTGGCGCAACCGCCATTTCACGGGCCCGGAGCTGAACTCCCTGCGCAAGGCAATTTCGCGCCGCTACTATTTCAGCCCCGCCTTCATCCTGCGCCGGCTGGCCGGGCTGCGCCGCCCGGGCGAGCTCCTCTACCTCCTCAAAGGCGCCCTCACGGCCCTGCGGGCCTTCGTCCTGCCGAGCGCAGCGCTTTCCGCCAGGCCCGCAGTTTGGCGGCGTAAGTAACGGAGGCGTGGGCGGGGCTGGTGGAGGGCAGGCGAAGCAGTTCCAGCCGGCCGGCCCGGGGGCCGAGGCCGGGCAGGACCAGCCGCCTGAAGCATTCCTCGGCCTTGGAACCGTTGAAGACTATCCTTTCTATCCCGGGCTGGCGGGCCAGCAGACCGCGGATATCGTTCACGCGCATGCTGGACCGTTTTATGGCCGAATCGGAGCTGCCCGGGCGGACACAGGAGGCGAGCACGTCCCAGAGGACTATGCGGTTCTTTTCAAGGAGCCTCAGCCTGGCCGGATACGAGAGGGCCTTCCCGCCGGCCAGCGCGGACAGGAGGATCCGCCAGAAAGAATTCGCGGGGTGGGCGTAGTAACGGCCGGCCGCCAGCGAAGCGGCCCCGGGCATGCTGCCCAGTATCAGCAGACGGGCGCCCCGCCCGGCGACGGGGCCGAAGGAACGCACACGGGACATCCCCGCATGATAGCAACGAGCGGGCCGGGGCGGCAATCTCCCGGCCTGGACCCGGCGGGTCTTGACCAGGCAAGTGTCCGGGGACCCCGGGGTCAATAGGTCCGCGGAACCTTATCTCCGCCCGCCCCGTTTGGTATCATAACACCGTAAAGTTTTTGGAGGTTGAATGAAGAAGATACTCGTTTCCATCATGTTCATGCTCCTGGCGGCGGCTTTCGGCGTCATGACCGTGAACGCGGTACTCTGCACGAACGCCTATGCCGGCGACACCATGCCCGACAGCGGCGACCCGGACCCGGACGGCGGCGGTTCGGGCGGGTCCGGCGGCGGCCCAGACGACACCGATGACGGCGGCGGCTGCGGCGGCGGCGGGGACTCGGGCGGAGGTTCCGACCCGGATGGCTCGGGCGGCGGCGTCCTTTTCTAAGACGCGCGCCGCGGCGAAGGCCCGGGGGGATACCCCGGGCCTTTTTATTTGCCGCCCATGACTATTGTCAATACGGTAACAGCCCGTTTTTTTGAGAGAATATAGCAGCGGTTCCCACAAATACATCGGAGGAGCGTGACCATGCCCCAGAACATCGTTGAAAAGATCCTCACCGCCCACCTCAAAGAAGGCGAATTCGTAAAAGGCAAGGAGATAGGCATCCGCATAGACCAGACCCTGACGCAGGACGCGACGGGGACCATGGCCTATCTGCAATTCGAGGCGATGGGCCTCAAAGAGATAAAGACCGATCTTTCGGTTTCCTATGTCGACCACAACACCGTTCAGGTCGGCTTCGAGAATTCCGACGACCACAAGTACCTGCAGACCGTGGCGGCCCGCTACGGCGTGGTCTATTCCCGCCCGGGCAACGGCATCTGCCACCAGGTGCACCTGGAGCGCTTCGGCAAGCCCGGCACCACGCTGCTGGGCTCCGATTCCCACACCCCCACCGGCGGCGGCATCGGCCAGGTGGCCATAGGCGCCGGCGGCCTCGACGTGGCCGTGGCGATGGGCGGCGGCAATTTCTACACCACCTGTCCCAAGGTCTACCTGGTGCGCCTGAGCGGCGAACTCAAGCCCTGGGCCTCGGCCAAGGACGTGGTCCTGAAGATGCTGGAACTCCTCACCGTGAAGGGCAACGTGGGCGTGATGCTGGAATACGGCGGCAAGGGCGTAAAATCGCTCTCCGTCCCCCAGCGCGCGACCATCGCGAACATGGGCGCCGAGATGGGCGTCACCTGCTCCGTCTTCCCCTCCGACAATGTCACCAGGAAATTCATGAAGGCGCAGGGCCGCGAAGCCGACTGGACCGAGCTGAAAGCCGACCGCGGCGCGAAATACGACCGCGTCATCGACATAGACCTCTCTACGATAGAGCCGCTGGCGGCCGCGCCGCACAGCCCGGGCAACATAAAGAAGATCTCCGAGCTGGAAGGCGTCGCCGTGGACCAGGTCTGCATCGGCTCCTGCACCAATTCCTCGCTGCGCGACATGCTGACCGTGGCGGCCATACTCAAGGGCCGCAAGGTGGCCCCGACGGTGAGCCTGGGCATAGCGCCCGGCTCGCGCCAGGTCCTTCAGATGATGGCCCGCAAGGGCGCGCTGGCGGACCTGCTGGACAGCGGCGCGCGCGTACTGGAGAGCGCCTGCGGCTTCTGCATCGGCAATCACTTCTCGCCCAAGAGCGGCGGCGTCAGCCTGCGCACCTCCAACCGCAACTTCGAGGGCCGCAGCGGCACCAAGGACGCGCAGGTGTACCTGGTAAGCCCGGAAGTCGCCGCGGTGGCCGCCGTCACCGGCAAGTTCACCGACCCGGCCAGGGCGGGGATCGAATACCCGGCCGTCAAGGAGCCGGCCTCGTTCCTGGTGGACGATACGATGTTCATCAAGCCGTCCGAGGAGCTCAGGAAGACCGAGGTCTTCCGCGGACCCAATATCGGCGAGCCGCCCAAGAACGACAGGATGCCGGAAAAACTCAACGGCGCGGTGATGATACATGTCGGCGACAAGATAACCACCGACCATATCATGCCGGCCGGCGCGCGGCTCAAGTACCGCTCGAACGTGCCCGCCTACGCCAAGTACGTGTTCGAGAACCTGGACCCCGAGTTCCACAAGCGCTGCCAGGAGAGCAAGGCGGCCGGCTTCCATAACGTGATAGTCGCCGGCGAGTCCTACGGCCAGGGCTCCAGCCGCGAGCACGCCGCGATGTGCCCGATGTACCTGGGCGTCAAGGCGGTGGTGGCCAAGTCGTTCGAGCGCATACACGCGGCCAACCTGATAAACTTCGGCATAGCCCCGCTGACCTTCAAGAACCCGGCGGACTACGACCAGATCAAGGCCGGCGACAAGCTGACCTGCGGCGACTGGCGAGCGGCCTTCGCCGAAGGACGGCCCATCCTACTGAAGAACGAGCGCAGCGGCGCCTCCATCGAATGCGTCTGCGCCCTCTCGGAGCGGCAGAAGGCCATACTTACGGCCGGCGGGCTCCTCAACCAGACTACCGGCAGATAAGGGAGACATCATGGCTCAAAAAGGCATAAGGGAATACGAAGGCAAGCGGATACTCTTCGACGGGCTGGCAAAGCACATCCCGTCCTTCAAAGGCCGGTCGGCCAAGCTTGCGCTGGTGCGTCCGGACACCGACCCGAAGCGTCTGGTCAAGGACCATCCCTGGCTGCTGAAAGAGAAGCTGGTGGCCAAGCCCGACCAGCTCTTCGGCAAGCGCGGCAAGCACGGCCTGCTCTCGCTCAACAAGGACTGGAAGGACACCTGGGCCTGGATAGCCGAGCGGATGAACAAGACGGTCACCGTCGGCAAGACCACGGGCGAACTCAACACCTTCCTCATCGAGCCCTTCACTCCTCATCACGAGGACTCCGAGGAGTTCTATGTCGCGATAAAGGCCTTCCGCGAGAACGACACCATCTACCTCTCCAACAAGGGCGGCATCTATGTCGAGGAGAACTGGGAGAAGGTCAAAGAGACCGCCGTCCCGATCCTCTCCTCGGTGGACGAGGTGAAACTGAACATGCCCGACTTCGGCAAGCGCAAATCGCAGGTGGAGGAATTCGTCCGCGCGCTCCACAAGGTCTACGCCGAAGGGAACTTCACCTACCTCGAGATAAACCCGTTCACGTTCCACGGCGACGAGATAGTGCCGCTGGACCTGGTGGCCAGGGTGGACGACACCGCCGCCTTCGAATGCGTCAAGGTCTGGGGCGACCTGGAGTTCCCCTCCTCCTTCGGCCAGAAGCTGACCAAAGAGGAGCAGTTCATCCGCTCCGTGGACGAAAAGACCGGCGCCAGCCTCAAGCTCACCATGCTCAACCCCGACGGCCGCGTCTGGAACATGGTGGCCGGCGGCGGCGCCTCGGTCATCTACGCCGACACGGTCTGCGACCTGGGCTTCTCCGGGGAACTGGCCAATTACGGCGAATATTCCGGCGACCCGTCCGAGGAGGACACCTACCAGTACGCCAGGACCGTCCTGGACCTGATGACCCGCAAGAAGGACCCGCGCGGCAAGGTGCTCATCATAGGCGGCGGCATAGCCAACTTCACCGACGTCGCCAAGACCTTCAAGGGCATCATACGCGCGCTCAAGGAGTACCAGAAGAAACTCATCGAGGGCAAGGTGAAGATCTACGTGCGCCGCGGCGGCCCCAACTACAAGGAGGGCCTCGCCAATATGCGCAAGCTGGGCGACACGCTGGGAGTACCGATAGAGGTCTACGGTCCCGAGACCCATATGACCGCCGTGGTCTCCATGGCGCTCAAGCCCGCCGCCTCGAAAAAAACCGCCGTCGCCGGAGGTAAGAAATAATGAAACCCGAGCTTTTCACCAAGGATACCACCTCGATAGTCTACGGCTACCATGTCAACGCCATACAGCGCATGCTGGACTTCGACTACGCCTGCGGCCGCAAGACCCCTTCGGTCGCCGCCATAGTCAACCCCGGCAGCGACGGCGTGCACAAGGTCTTCTTCGGCAAGGGCGAGGTGCTGCTGCCGATGTACGGGAACTTCGCCGCCGCGGCGGAGAAGCACCCCAAGGCCGACGTGGTGGTCAACTTCGCCTCTTTCCGCTCCGCCTTCGACAGCTCGATGGAGGCCCTCAACCACCCGAATATCCGTACCGTCTGCGTGATAGCCGAAGGCGTGCCCGAGCGCCGCGCGCGCATCCTCGCCGCCACCGCGAAGAAGCTCGACAAGATGGTCATCGGCCCCGCCACCGTCGGCGGCATCAAGGCCGGCTGCTTCAAGATAGCCAATACCGCCGGCACCTACGAGAACATCGTCGAGTCCAAGCTGCACCGCCCCGGCTCGGTCGGCTTCGTCTCCAAGTCGGGCGGCCTGTCCAACGAGTGCTACAACATAATCGCCCGCAATACCGACGGCCTCTACGAGGGCATCGCGATAGGCGGCGACTCCTACCCTGGCTCGACGCTGCTCGACCATATCCTGCGCTACGAGGCCATCCCGGCCGTGAAGATGATAGTCGCGCTGGGCGAGATAGGCGGCACCGAGGAGCTGCGCATAGTCGAGGCCCTCAAGACGAAGAAGATAACCAAGCCGCTGGTCATCTGGGTGACCGGCACCTGCTCCAAGATGTTCCCCGCCGGCGTGCAGTTCGGCCACGCGGGCGCCAAGGCCGGCTCGGACCTGGAGACCGCCGACGCCAAGAACGCGGCGCTCAAGGCCGCCGGCGCCATAGTGCCGGATTCCTTCGACGACTACGGCGTGAAGGTCAACGAGACCTACCAGAAACTCGTGAAGAAGGGCGCCATCAAGCCGGCCGGGGATATCCCGGCCCCGGCGCTGCCGCTGGACTTCGCCCAGGCGATGAAGGAAGGGAAGATACGCAAGGCCACCACCTTCATCAACACGATATCGAACGAGAAGAAGGAAGAGCTGGAATACCTCAACATCCCGATATCGAAGGTGCTCGACAGCGGGATGGGCATAGGCGGCGTGATAGGCCTGCTCTGGTTCAAGCGCGAGCTGCCCGATTACGGCCGCAGGTTCCTCGAGACCGCGCTGATACTGACCGCCGACCACGGCCCCGCGGTAAGCGGCGCGCATAACGCGATAGTCACGGCGCGCGCCGGCAAGGACATCATCTCCTCGCTGGTCTCGGGCCTGCTGACCATCGGCCCCCGCTTCGGCGGCGCCATAGACGGCGCGGCGCAGGAGTTCAAGCGCGCCTTCGACGCCGGGCTGACGCCCGAGCAGTTCATAAAGGACATGAAGAAGAAAGGCACGCCGATCCCCGGCATCGGCCACCGCGTCAAGAGCGTGACCAACCCGGACATGCGCGTGACCCAGATGAAGGCCTTCTGCAGGAAGAACTTCAAGACCACGCCGCTGCTGGACTACGCGCTGGAGGTGGAGAAGCTGACCACCGCCAAGAAGGGCAACCTGATCCTCAACGTGGACGGCTGCATCGGCATCGCCTTCGTGGACATGCTGGGCAGCACCGGCAAGTTCGCGGCGCGCGAGATAGACGACATCGTGAAAATGGGCTGCCTCAACGCCTTGTTCGTGGTGGCTCGCAGCATAGGCATCTTCGGGCATATCTTCGACCAGAAGCGCCTGAAGCAGCCGATGTACCGCACGCCTTACGACGAGATAGCCTACATGACCGACCTCTGAGAGAGGCCGCGGTAAAATAAAGAACCCGGGGAAGACCCCGGGTTTTTTATCGCCCTGGCGGCCCGGACTATTTCCTCTTGTACTTGGCCAGGACTTCCATGAAGCCGTGGGCGGCCATGAGCTCGTCGGAGGTGTGGCGCAGGCGCTTGAGAATGACGAATATGATCTCTATCAGCATGCCGGAGCCCTCTTCCGGGCACTTCTTTATGAATTCCAGCAGGCTGGACCGCTCGAGTTCGAAAAGCTCGGTGGCGGCGACGGCGCGGGCCTGCGCGTAGCGGGGCCTGTCCTCGAGGACGGCCATCTCTCCGAAGAAATCGCCCCTGTTCATGGAGGCGAGCCTCTTGTAGCGCTTCCCCGCCTTGTCCAGTTTCTTCTCGATGGCCACTTCGCCGGAGATTATCACGAAGAAAGTGGACCCCTCGGCCCCTTCGCGGAAGATCACGTCGCCCGCGTCGAAGGAGACGCTCCGGAAGGTCTTATGGAATTCCCTCAGCCCGCACTCCGAAAAGCCGGAGAACAGGTTGAGTTCTTTCATGTCCGAGGGATCGTTCTTCATAACGGACAGCCCGCCCGGCCGCCTAGCGCCTGCCGGTGCTGCCGAAGCCGCCCGCGCCGCGGGTGGTCTCCGCCAGCTCCTTCGCTTCGGTGAAAGAAGCGTATTCCACCTTGTTGAAGACCATCTGGGCCACCTTCTCGCCCTTCTTCACCTCGTAGGGCGTTTTCGGGTCCAGGTTGATAAGGATGACCCCGACCTCGCCGCGGTACGGGGCGTCCACGGTGCCGGGGGTATTGAGCACGGTGAGGCCGTGCTTGAGAGCCAGGCCGGACTTGGGGCGCACCTGTCCCTCGTAGCCGTGCGGTATGGCCAGCTTGAGGCCGGTGGGGATAAGCGCCCGCTCGCCGGGGCGCAGGACCTTGTCCACCGTGGAGTAGAGGTCCACGCCGGCGTCGCCGTCATGGGCGTAAGCGGGGATCCTGGCTTCGGGGGATAGTCTCTGTATCGTAACTTCGAGCTTGTTCATTTCATCCTCTCACTTCGGTCTTGGGCAATATCCTGACGACCTCGGCGTGTATGTCCCGCAGCAGCTGCGGGGAGGTCTCGGGGAAGGATTCCAGCCGCGGGTCCAGCAGGCCGTCCTTGCGCGGGACGAACTTCTGGACGAAATAGCGGTGATACCTCGAACCGGTGTTCTCAGTTATGAGTTCCGCCGTCTCTTTCATCTCCGGGACGGTCAGGAAGGAGATCCCCTCCCCCCGGACCACCGGCGAGACCGTGGTGCGGAACTCGTATTCGGGGAAAGAGGGCACGAGTTTCATGCTCTCCTTTATCCGCTCCGCGTAGCCAGGCACCCCGGCCGTGGCCGTCCAGAGCCGCTCGGGGCCTTTGACGTCCATCGCGACATAGTCCACCAGTTTGTCCGCCAGCAGGCGCGACAGGACCTCCGGCGAACTGCCGTTGGTATCCAGCTTTACGCCCAGTTCCCTGGCCTTTATCCCCTCTATGAACGGGACCAGGTCGGGTTGAAGGGTGGGCTCGCCGCCGCAGATGGTGACGCCGTTGACCCAGTCCTTGACGGTGCCGAGATAGTCGAAGAAATCCTTCTCGCTCACCGGCGGGGTCCCGCCTTCCACCAGCGGCTTGGCATGGCAGTGGGGGCAGCGGTAGTTGCAGCCGGGCGTGAAGGCGACGGCGGCTATCCTGCCGGGATAGTCTATCAGGTTGAATTCCAGCGCCGCGCCTATTTTCATGGGATAACGGAGAATTATCCGGGGTCCTGTCGGCGGCCCGCCGCCACCCCCGCTGTCTCCTTAATAAACTACGCCGTCTTTACGGTGTAGGCCTCTTCGACCATCTTGTGGTACTCGACTTCCTTGCGGCGGACCGGCTTGCCGCGCCTGAACTCGAGTTCGTAGCGCGAGGTCGTGCCGTTGTTCTTGACCAGTACCGTCGGTATAGGGTCGAGCGGGACGTTCCACTTGGCCGCGGCTATGCGGCTCTCGGTCTTCGTGAGATCGTGGAACTCCACCGGGATCTCCATGCCATTGTCCTTGAGCGCTTTGGTCAGCGAGGCTTTGGCCTCTTCGCAGGTGGCGCAGCCGGGCTTGCCGAAGACCATGACCTTCTTGGAGTCGTCCTTCACGTGCAGCCACTTCACGCCGGGCGCGAAGCTGGCGTAGCGCGGCGCGACGGCCTCGCGGGCGGCGCTGATGGCCAGCTGCGAGTCGTTCCAGCCGGGCAGGTTGGAGAAGTAGCCGACTATCTTGGTGCGCTTGGTCATATCCTCCGAGCCGCACTTGCCGCACTTGTCCTTGAAGCCGAAGTAGTTGGTGTGGCAGTTGTTGCAGTGCGTGAACTCCGGCGAGACCGTGATCTGCGAGGACCTGGTGTTGCGGTAGGCCTTCTCGATCAGAGTCCCGATGGATTCCGCCGGTATCTGCGACTCGCCGCAGTAGACGTGGATGATGGAGCCGGACTCTATCATCTCATGGAACTTGGACTGCAGCTCGATGCGGTCGACGATGGAGACGTCCGCGCCGGGGTTGAGGTGTATGGAGTTGGTGTAGTAGGGGGCCTTCTTCAGGTCGCCCTTGACCACCTTCTTCGCCTCGGGGAAGCGCGCCATGTCGCCCTTTGCCAGCTTCTGCGTGGCGCTCTCGGCCGGGGTCTCTTCCAGCGTGATCTTGAGGCCGTGCTTAGCGCGCAGCTCGCCGATCTTGGTGTACATGAAGTCGATGATCTGCAGGCCGGTCTCGTAGGCGTCGCGGCTCTCGTGCAGTTCCTTGCCCGTCAGGTACTGCACCACCTCGTTGAGGCCGATCAGGCCCATGATGTAGGTGGCTTTATTAAGGTCCACGTACGGGGTGCCGTCGTCGGAAGGCAGGCCCAGCGAGCGCAGCGGGCTGCCGTCGGTGTCGAGCAGCATCTGCGTGTAGACCTTCTTCTCCAGGTGCGCTTTCATGGCGGTGTCCATCGCCTTGCCTATCTGCTCCAGCGTGCCCTTCAGCGTCTTGCCTTTGAAGGCGGCCTGCGGCAGGTTGATGGTCACGTTCTGGAAGCCGGTGAAGCGGATGCGCTCGGGCCGCTTGAGCAGGTCGGCGTCGGTGACCTTTTCCTTGAGGCGGCAGCACTGCGCCAGCGTCGCGCCCGCGCCGTCGCGGTCGAACATGAAGTAGGTCGAGCCGTTCCTGGCCGCCAGGCGGCAGCCGTAGTCGTAGACCTCGCGCTCGCCGGGGTCGGTCAGCGCCTCGTTGTTGACGTGCAGGTCGCACTTAGGGAAGGCGAACTGTATGCCGTACTTATCGCCGTCCTCCCAGACCTTCATCAGCTCGATGGCGAATTCCTGCGAGGTCTTGACCAGGCGGGGATCGCCGTAGGTGATGAACTTGCGGCCGTCGCCGGGGTGTACGACGTCGCCGTTGCGGCTGTCGCCCTCGGCGCCCTTGAAGCGGGGAGCCTCGTCGACCAGCTCGATGCGGCCGTCGGCGGATTCCAGCATGTATTTGCCGCCGGGGCCCAGCGCCGGCACGTTATTCAGGTACTGCGGCACGCCGGTGTGGATGTTGAAGTCGATGAACAGCGTCTGGCCGCCGCGGCTGAACGCGTTCTGGCTGGCGGAGAAGATGAGGTTCTGCGCTATCTGGCGCATCTCGCCGCGCGAGAGCTTGCGCAGCTCGCGGGTCTCGCCGGTCTTCTTGAAGTAGGGCGCGGCGGTGCCGTCGGTATAGCTTATCGTGCCGGCCTCGACCATCGCCTCGAGCTCGGCCCGCTTCAGCTTGACCGGCTTGCCCTCGAGCTCGCCCTCTATGAGCACCTCGGGGGTGTTGAGCATCGGCGCGTAGAGTATATTAAGGAAGCCGAAGCCCAGGGCGCCGGCGTAGCGGCTCTGCATGGAGGCCAGGAAGGTCTGGATATGGCCGTTGAGCACCATGGCCGACTTGGCCGGGTGGCTCTTGTTCTGCAGGTTGGAGACGATCTTGTCCAGGCCGTACTTCTTGATGTACTCGACGGAATGGCTGGAGCAGTAGACGCGCTGGGGATAGCCCAGGTCGTGGATGTGCACCATGCCGTTATTGTGGGCCTCGGCCACTTCCTCGCTGAACACCTTGCGCAGGTTGTACTGCTTGAGCACGTACTCCGCGACGCCCAGGTTGACGGCCTCGGGGTTGTTGGAGGTGATATTGGAGTTCTCCTTGCTGTTGCCCACGACGAGGGCCTCGAGCGTGGAGATGGGCATGGCGAGCGCGCTGTTCTTGAGCGGGATGCCCATCATCGAGAGATGGGACTCGGAGATGCGGCGCAGGAACTGCGTGTCGAAGGACTTGGTGCCGTACTTCTCGGAGAGCTCGTAGGCGTTGTTCTCGGTCTCCTTGGCGATCATCGCCGCCAGCTCCGGGGTCAGCGCGTATTCCTTCTCCAGCGCCTCGGCGAGCTTCCGCCTGTCGAAGGGCTCGATCGTCTCGTTGGTGATGCTCTGGACCAGGAGCATCTGGTCGGTGATATCGGTCTTGCCGCCGCGCTTCTTGACGGTCAGGCCGCTGCGGCGCACGCGCGTGCGGTCCAGCGCGTAGGATTCGAACTTGTCGGCGGTGCGGTCGAAGCCTTTCTCGCGCAGCACGGCGACGCACATCGCGTTGCTGTCGTCCACGGTGGGGATGCGGTTCTTAAGGGTAAATTCGTTGTTGAGGCGGCGGGCGACCTCGTTCGCCACGTCGACGGACTTCTCCTCGTCGCGTCCGCCCAGCGTATAGGCGGCCTTGTAAATGGCGGCCTTGATCCGCTCCAGGTTGAAAGGAGCCACCTTGCCGTCGCGCTTCTTTATGACTTTGGGAAAAAATTCGTTCATCTCGTTTACCCCTCTATTTTTTTATGGACTTTATCTCTTTCTCGAAATCCTTCACGTCCTCGAAGTCCTTGTAAATGGACGCGAAGCGGATATATGCGACCTTGTCGAGCCTCCTGAGCGCGCGGGCGACGAGCTCCCCGACCGTGCGGCTGGGGATCTCGCTCTTGTCCTCGCTCCTCAGGCTGGCCTCGATGTTCCTGCCGGCCTCCTCCATCTTCTCCACGCTGACGTCCCGCTTCTGGCAGGACTTGACGATGCCGCTCATGAGCTTCTCGCGCGAGAAAGGCTCCCTCCGGCCGTCCTTTTTGATGACGACCAGCGGGTGCTGTTCCATCCTCTCGTAAGTGGTGAAGCGCTTCTCGCACTTTTCGCATTCCCTGCGGCGCCTGATCTCCAGGCCGTCCGAGGAATCGCGGCTGTCGGTGACCTTGGTGTCCTCCGCGCCGCAGAACGGGCATTTCATCCGTCAAGTCTCCTGTTTTCCGGGGCCGACGAGGGCCCCTCCAGGGAGCCTTGCCTATACTATCCTCGGCTCCCGCGGACTACCATACGTTGTGGCTTTCACTTCCCCCACCACTATTAGTAGTAGCGCGGATATTTTAACACCAAACGCAAAGTGTGTCAAATTTTCATTGGGGAGCGGCCGTTCGACGCCCCCCCGCGATTTTGTAAGATAACTTAAAAGAGGTGCAAGAATGACCGACGAATTATCCGCCGAAAGACCCGCCAACGAACCTAACCTGTCCTACGCGCCGGGCAGCCCGGAACGCGCCGCGCTGAAAGCGAAACTGGCGGAAATGAAAGCCTCTCCGTCCGAAGTCCCTCTCTTCATCGGCGGCAGGGAGGTCCGCACCGGCCGCACCGCCGCCATAAGGGCGCCGCACGACCACAAGCTGGAACTCGGGCGATACCACCGGGCCTCGGCCGCCGAGGTGGGCGCGGCCATAGAGGCCTCCGTCGCGGCCAGGCGCGCCTGGGGGACGAGGCCCTGGCGGGAGCGGGCGGAGGTCTTCCTGCGCGCCGCGGACCTGCTGGCGGGGCCCCGGCGTCATACGCTGACGGCCGCCGCCATGCTCTGCACCTCCAAGTCCCTTCAGCAGGCCGAAGCCGACACGGCGGAACTGGTCGACCTGTTCCGCTTCAACGCCTGGTACGCCTCCCGCCTCTGGGCCGAGCAGCCCTCGCAGGCCCCGGGCGAGCGCAACCGGCTGGAGTACAGGCCGCTGGAGAACTTCGTCTACGCGGTGACGCCGTTCAACTTCACCTCCATCGCCGGCAACCTGCCGGGCGCGCCGGCGCTGATGGGGAACCCCGTCATCTGGAAGCCGGCCTCCAACGCCATGCTGCCGGCCCATTTCATCATGTCGCTCCTGCGCGAGGCCGGCCTGCCCGAAGGCGTCGTCAACATGGTGCCGGGCCCCGCCGGCGAGATAGGCAACCGCGTCATAGAGAGCGAACATTTCGCGGGGCTCAATTTCACCGGCTCCACGCCGGTGTTCAACGGCATGTGGTCGGCCATAGTGCGTAATCTCTTCGCCTACAAGTGCTACCCGCGCATCGCCGGCGAGACCGGCGGCAAGTGCTTCATCTTCGCCCACTCCTCCTGCGACCCGGCGGCCCTGAAGACCGCCATGATACGGGGCGCCTTCGAGCACCAGGGCCAGAAATGCGCCTCGGCCTCGCGCGCCTATGTGCCGAAGCCGCTCTGGGAGTCGATGAAGAAGGACCTGGCCGCGGAGATAGACGGCATCAAGATGGGGCCGCCGGAGGACTTCTCCTGCTTCGCCAACGCGGTCATCGACAAGATGGCCTACGACAATATAAAGGGATACATAGACCAGGCGAAGAAGTCGTCCTCCGCGAAGGTCCTGGCCGGCGGCCAGTGCGACGAGCGGCAGGGTTATTTCATCCGCCCTACCCTGGTGGAGACCTCCGACCCGCTGTTCAAGACGATGCAGGAGGAGATCTTCGGCCCCGTGCTGACGGTGTACCCCTACGATGAGAAGGACTTCGCCAGGACGCTGGAGATCTGCGACTCTACCTCGCCCTACGCGCTGACCGGGTCCGTCTTCGCGCGCGACGAGGCGGTCATTGCGGAGGCGTCGCGGGCGCTGGAGAACGCGGCCGGCAATTTCTATATAAACGACAAGCCCACCGGCGCCGTCATGGACCGCCAGCCTTTCGGCGGCGGCAGGGCGTCGGGCACCAACGACAAGGTGGGCTGGTACCACGGCCTGCTGCGCTGGACCTCGGTCCGCACGGTCAAGGAGAACCTCTCCCCCCCGACCGACTACCGCTACCCCTGCATGTCGGGAGAGTAAATAAGGAGAACAATTCCGGGTGCTGCCGGGGCATCACTACGCAAAGACGCGCTCGCACACCGTAAAAGTCGGAATAACTATGCCGGGGGCATGTCGGCGTGTCAGCACGCAGGACACGGACTCGCGCGCATAGCGCGTCGGTCCTCGGCTCTCGGCGCTCGCGCTTACGATGCTCGCGCCTCCGAGGCGGTCCTGCTTAGCTGACACGCCGCCTCCCCCGGCTGTCTCCTTATGGGACGCTGGACGGGCAGGGCTTCCTCGCCGGGCCTTCCGGAGCCACATCGGAGGCTTTCCCCAAGCGGAGCTCGGGCACCGGCACTGCCGGACGGGCATGAATGTCTGAGGCCTAGCGCGCTATGCGCGCAGGCCGAGTTCGTGCCCGGCCGAGCGCAGCGCCGGGTGTATTTTAGAAAGCCGAACCCGTGGCGGAGCGAAGGCCCGGCGAGGGAGCCTGAACCGTTTTTCCGTGGCGAGCCGACACCAGCCCCCGGAATAGTTTTTCCTTATATATAAAGCAAAGACCCCGGAAGGAGGGCTTCCGGGGTCTTTCGCTGGGGACAAAAAAGTCGACGCCGCGCTTGCTAAGCATCGTCTTGGGGACTATGCTTTGGGGGTTTGGGGGTTAGGGGGGCGCAAACGCGGCGCCGAGATCTGTGTTGCCTGACTAGGCAGTTCAAGTTTTAAAGAGCTGGGTGCCTGAATGAACGCACTCCCCGGGCTAAAGCCCGGGGTTTCCCGCCTCTGGCATAATCTG
>CAYPYG010000040.1:0-22265 GCA_964415175.1 uncultured Elusimicrobiaceae bacterium | reverse complement strand
GGAGGGTTTTCCCCCGAGCGAGAGAGGGTACCGCTCTGCGGACGAGCAAGAATGTCTGAGGCCTAGCGCTATGCGCGACGGCCGAGTTCTTGCGAGGCCGAGCGAGCGAAGGGCGGGTCCGGAAAACCCGAACCGTGACGAGCGTGGGAGCCTCCGGGGAGGCTATCGCACGCGGCGGGCCATGAGACCCGGGGAGAAGTCGACCCATTTAGTGTCCCATGAGGAGACAATCGGGGGAGGCGGCGTGTCAGCTAAGCAGGACCGCCTCGGAGGCGCGAGCATCGTAAGCGCGAGCGCCGAGAGCCGAGGACCGACGCGCTATGCGCGCGAGTCCGTGTCCTGCGTGCTGACACGCCGACATGCCCCCGGAATAGTTCTCGATTAGAAGCCGGCTTTGCGGCGGACGCGGTAGGGAGGTTTCCCGGACGCCCCGTAGTAGGTGCGCATCAGCATCTCGGCGATGAGGCCGAGGAGTATGAACTGAGTGCCGACGAGGGCGAAGAAGATGGCGACCAGGAAGAGCGGCTGGTCCTTCACGAAGACGCCGTTGGCCACTTTATTGTAGAGCGTCCAGCCGGCCATTATCGCCGAGGAGAGGCCGAGCAGGAGCCCGGTGCCGCCGAAAACGTAGATCGGCTTGGTAAGGTAATCCCCCATGAACTTCACGGTCAGCAGGTCCAATGTCACCTTGAAGATGCGCCAGAGCCCGTACTTGGAATTCCCGCGCGTGCGGGGCCGGTGCGAGACCGGCACTTCCTTTATCGAAGCCCCGCGGTAACCGGCCAGCGCCGGCAGGAAGCGGTGCATCTCGCCGTAAAGTTCCAGCTCCTTCAGGAACGAGGCGCGGTAGACCTTGAGCGTGCAGCCGTAGTCACGCAGCCGCACCCCGGTCACGGCCGAGATCAGCCAGTTCGCCGCCCGGGACGGCAGCACCCGCGAAAGGAACGGGTCCCTGCGGTCCCTGCGCCAGCCGCTGACCACGTCGGCGCCGTCCCTCGCCGCCGCGAGCATCGCCGGGATATCGGCCGGGTCGTTCTGCAGGTCGCCGTCGAGGGCCGCGATGTATTCCCCCCGCGCCGCGGCTATGCCGGCGCTGAGCGCGGCCGTCTGGCCGAAATTGCGCGCCAGCGATAACGCCCGGCATTCCGGCTCCGCGTCGGCCAGGCCGGAGAGCAGTTCCCAGGTGCCGTCCGCGGACCCGTCGTCCACCCAGACGCATTCCCAGCCCCCGTCCAGGGGTCTCAGCGCGGCCTTGAGCGAGTCCCAGAGCTCCAGGACATTGTCCCGCTCGTTGAAAACGGGGATCACCACGGAGAGCTCGGGACTCATTGTTTTCCCCCCAGCAGCGCCGTGTAGAGGCGCTCCTGCGCCCGCACCATGGCGTCGATGTCGAATTCGGAAAGGTCGGTCGCGCGCGCCCCGTCCGAGAGACGGCGGCGCAGTTCGCGGTCCTGGATGAGCCGCGAAAGCCTGTCCGACATGGCGGCCGTGTCGCCGCGCCTGACCAGGAAGCCGTTCACGCCGTCGCGCAGTATGTCCCGCACCCCGTCGGCGTCGTAACAGACGGCGGGCAGGCCGGTCGCCAGCGCCTCGACCAGGCTGCGCGGCAGCCCCTCCCACAGGGAGGTCATGGCGAAAATGTCGGCGGCGGCGAGTATCTCCGCCGAGTCCCTGCGCCAGCCCGGCAGGAAGAGCCGGTTCTTGAGCGAGGGATGTTCGGCCAGCCGCCAGTCGGCCGGCGACATCTCCCCGCCGCCGACGAAGACGAAGACGGCGTCGGGATGGCGTTCGGCGGCCAGGCGGGCGGCGATGAAGAAATCCCCCGGGTTCTTCTGGGGCTTGAGGTTGCCTATGGAGACGACCATCGGCGCGCCGTACGGTATGCCGAGTTCGGTCCGCAGTTCGATCCGCCGGTCGGGCGCGGGGTACTCGGATAGTTTTATCCCGCTGCGCACCAGCGCGTAGCGGGACTTGTCCCCGATGCCGCGCGCCGCGGCCTCGGCCATGTTGGCGGAAGAGACGAAGAGGAGCGCGTCGGAAAGGCGGGCGCAGAACCTCTCCAGCAGGACGTAGAAGATGCGCACCGGGGCCGGCTGCCTGTCGTTGAAGCCGAAGCCGTGGAAGGTGTGGACCACGGCCGGCACGTCGGAGAAGAACGCGGCCAGGCGGCCGAGTACGCCCGCCTTGGAGGAATGGGTGTGTACGATGTCCGGTTTCAGGCGCTTTATGGTCCGGCGCAGCTCGAAGAAGGCGCGCAGGTCCTCGAGCGGGCGTATCTCGCGCACCAGATGCCGCAGCGGAAGGGTGATCCCGTCGGGAGCGTCCTTCTGCAGTTCTCCCCCCAGGCCGCAGGTCAGGAAAGGGGAGAAGCGCTCCTTGTCGAGGTGCTTTACCGTGTAGAGCGTGTTGGCCTGGGCGCCGCCCAGGTCGAGACGGGTTATTACGTGAAGTACCCGTATGAATGCCATCGGCGTTATCTCTTTTCCGCGGAGCCGCCGGTGACCGTCAGCGACGGGAAATAATGGCGGAGTATCGCCCGGTATTTCCAGCCCAGGCGGCCGCCCAGGCCTTTCCCCCCCGCGACGCAGTAGCCCCGTCCCTCGCCGGTGCCGAGCCCCTTGACGAAGAAAGCGGACGGGAATTTGCCGTCGAAGAGCGGGCGCAGCGTGAACAGCGGGGAGCGAAGGGTGCCCGCGGCGAGGATCTCCGAGATCGCCCCGAAGCCTTTTATCTCCGCCGACCCGGCGGTGCCCTCCAGTCTTATGGCCTCGACCTTCCCCGTCGGGGTCCGCGCGAGCGTGCGTATGTTCCGCAGCCTGCCTATCCTGTGCTCGCGGTTGGCCCTGCCCTCTATCCAGCGCGGTTCCAGTATGAGCGTCCAGCTGGCCTCCGAGGCGTAGGCCTTGTCCGGCGGCAGGCAGTGCATGGCGTCCGGGGGACCCTTGTGCATATGCCGCGAAAGCGAGAACGGGGTCAGTTCGCCGGGAAGCGGGTTGAGGTCGCTGATGCCGCTCTCGGTCGAGCCGCCGCAGGACGGCGTGTACTCCCCGGCGGCCAGGAGGCCCGCGCCGGAGAGGATCTCGCCGCGCGTGGCGGCGGCCGCGTCCGCCGCTTCGGCGGTCTCGGTGTTTATCCCGTCGAAGGGCTGGCAGTGGTCGGAGTCGCAGAGGTGGAAGCCGTCGCGGGAGTGGCGCATGGAGGCCTTGAGCCCGCGCAGCCGGGTCCTGAAGACGACGGACAGCGCCTTGAGGGATTCCGGATTCCGGTCCCCGGCCGACGCGCGGGCCGTCATGGCGGGCAATACGTTCTCCAGCGGCGCGCGGTCGATCAGCACGAAACCGTCCTCGCGGAGGTTGACGAGCAGTTCGCCCGTGATCTCCCGGTCGCCGCGGTTCACTCCGCCAGCGGCCGCCAGGTCGGCGTTCTTCAGCAGGATCACTCCGCCCGGGGTCCTGGGGACTATCCGGAAAGTATTGCGGGTGGAGTAGACCGGGTTCGCCGCCGTATCCTTGACCTCGTAGATGCGGTTGAAGGAGTTGTAGGCGGCGCTCCATTGCGTTCCGCCGGGGCCCTCGGCCGTCCTTCCCAGCCGCGAATCCTCTATCGTGAAGGGGGTATTGCAGATGAAACTGAACGAACGGACCGTGGAAGGGACGCCTTCTTTATCGGCGAAGAGCGCTATGTCCGCCTCTTCGCCCTTGTCGAGCTTAACGGGCACGGTATGCACGGGCCAGGCCAGGCGCGTCCAGTAAAGGAGGTTCTGGTGGTTCCCCTTCGTGTGCCGGGCCAGTTTCTCCTTCCTGGCGGAGAAAAAACGCTCTTCCGGGTCTATTTCGGAGAGAGTGTAATATGTCTGCCAGGCGGGGACGAAATACTCCGCTTTCTCGTAGACACGCGCCAGGTCTATGGCGGCCTGCAGGTTGCGCGGGTCGTAAAGCAGCGCTTCCTTCAGAAAAGTCACGGAATGCTGCTTTTTCTTGAGGAGCTCGAAGTTGCGGCTGATGCGCACGGCGGCCGGCACCAGCAGGTAAGGATACGACTGGTATACCCCGCGGTAGAGCTCTATCGCCTCCGACGGTCCCCTGAGCCCTTCCTCCGCCATGGCCAGCGCGAAGCGCGTATGGGCCAGAAGGTCCTGGTCCGCCGTCAGCGTCAGCGTCCGCTCCAGGGTCCTGCGGGCCTCGGCGTGCTTTTCCAGCGCCAGGAAGTCCCAGCCTTTCTCGTAGTTTATGTAAGGGTCGTCCTGCGCCGAGATCTCCGCGCGGGAGAGCCAGGCCACGGCCTCCTGCGGCTTGCCGGCTTCGGCCAGCAGGACGGCCGCGTCGCGCATGGCCGCCAGCGCGAGCGGCGTGCCGGAAGACATGAAGGCCGCGTACTTGAACCCCTCGATAGCGTCGTCCGGCCGGCCGGCGAGCCAGGACCGGAGCGCGCCGCGGTACACCGAGCCGGGGCTCTCCACGCCCGCGGCCGCCGGGGCCGCCAGCGCGAATATTAAGGAAAGGAGGGAGAGGGTCTTCATCGTGGATTAATTTAGCAATTATGGGTTTTGACGGCAAGGACGGCCGGCCGGTTTTTGCATTGTCCGGATTTTTTATGTAAAATAGGATCACCGGGCCGTTAGCTCAACGGTAGAGCAGACGCCTCTTAAGCGTAAGGTTACAGGTTCAAATCCTGTACGGCCCAAAAAAACAGCGCAGCCGGAGAAAACCCCGTTACCGAACGGGGTTTTTAGTTGAAGCCTTCGCCGCGTAATCCGGACTATCCCTTTTATCCGGCGCCAGAGTGGTGGAATGGCAGACACGCACGGCTTAGGACCGTGTGCCGAAAGGCGTGGAGGTTCGAGTCCTCTCTCTGGCACGATCTGTCGTGCGCAAGAAGCGAGCCGAAAGTTCGGCTCGCGCGAGGACTCGAAAGCCGGAGCCGCGAGCCGGCAGGCGGCAGCGGCGAGGCAGGGCCGCGGGGCCCGAGGAGCGGCGGCGACGAGAGAACCCGCGGCCGAGTCCTCTCTCCGGCATCAGGTTCTTCGACTTATCCCAGGAGGAAAAATGCCCGTCACTCTCGCTTACGGAGACAAGATCAGGAAGATAAAGGCCGACGGCTGCGTCCATGTCTACGCGGTAGATTCCGGCAAGGAAGTCCTGGCCGAGGTCCAGGAGCAGGCGCTCGTGCGCCTGCAGGCCGTAGTGACCCTGCCCGGCTTCCGCCAGGGCAAGGTCCCGCTGGCCATGATAAAGGAACAGTTCCCGTCCATGGTCCGGGACGAGGCGCTCGACATACTGGCCAAGGCCGCGCTGCCCGAGATCATAAAGGCCGAGAGCGCCGCGCCCGTGGTGACCCCCCTCATGACCAACGTTAAGTACGAGACGGGCAAGACCGCCTATTTCGAGGTGCAGCTGGAGTGCAGCCCCAAGGTCGAGCCCAAGAATTACGAGAGGATAAAGGCCGTGCGCCGCGTAAAGAAGGTCTCCGAAGACGAGGTCGACAAGTATATAAACCAGCTGCGCGAGTACAACGCCTACCTTAAGCCGGTCGAGGACTCCCCGATAGCCGGCACGCATTTCGTCGTGGTAGACTACGAGACCTGGGAGAACGGCGTGAAGGTCGCCGACGGTGACGTGAAGGGAGAGATCGTGGACATGTCCGCCCCGCAGACCGTGGCGGGACTGGCCGAGAAGCTCCTCGGCGCCAGGAAAGGCGACACGGTCGAGTTCGATTCCGAGTTCGGCGGCCGCAAGCTCAAGTTCAAGGCCCGCGTGCAGGACGTCAAGGAGAAGGTGGTGCCGGCGCTCGACGAAGGCTTCCTTTCCCAGGCGGGCGTCAAGACGGCGGAAGAACTGCGGGGCAACGTGCGCGGCATGCTCGAGCGCGGCGAGACCGAGCGCACCGAGAAGGACCTGCTCTCGCAGATAGAGGATCATCTCATAAAGCACAACCCGATGTCCCTCCCCCCCACGCTGGTCAAGGAGGAGTCCAAGGAACTGATGGAAGTGCTGCGGCGCCGCATGCAGGGCGACGAGAACTTCAGCGAGGAGGCCTTCGCAGAGCGCGTCGCCCCGATCGCGGAGCGCAACCTCCGCCTCACCTACCTGCTCCACAACATCGCCCGCAAGGAGAAGATCGAGGCCACCGACGCGGACGTGGACGCCGAGCTGCAGAAAGCGCTGGCCAGGCTGGCCAGCGAGGAGGAGAAGAACAAGGCCCGCGAACTGTTCGACCGCCGGAAGGATTATATCCGCGCCTCGATAGTGGAAAACAAGACCATGGATTTCATAAAATCCAAGGCGGAGATAAAGGAAGAGTCCAAGTAGGCGCGGCCGTCCCGCGCGGAGGAAAACAATGATTATCCCTACAATTATCGAAAAATGGAACCAGGGGGCGATGGTCGGTTACGACATCTACTCCCGCCTGCTCAGGGACCGCATCATCTTCTTCGGCGACCCCGAGGGCGCCGTTTCGACGGCCTCGGCCAACACGGTCATAGCCCAGCTGCTCTACCTCGACGCCGAGGACCCGGACAAGGACATCAACCTCTACATCAACTCCCCGGGCGGCATGGTCACGGCGGGCCTGGCGGTCTACGACACGATGCAGTTCATCAAGGCCCCGATCTCCACGATCTGCATGGGCATGGCGATGAGCTTCGGCGCCGTGCTGCTGGCCGCCGGCTCCAAGGGCAAGCGCTACGCTCTGCCCAACGCCCGCATCATGATCCACCAGCCCCTGATCTGGGGCGGCGGGATCTCCGGCCAGGCCACGGATATCGAGATAGAGAGCCGCGAGATGCAGGAGAACAAGAAGCGCCTTACCGAGATCCTGGCCAAGCACACCGGGCAGAGCGAGAAGAAGGTCCACGACGACATGGAGCGCAACTTCTACCTGTCCGCCGCCGAGGCCAAGGATTACGGCATAATCGACGGAGTGCTGGACTTCAAGAAAAAATAACGACGCCGGAGCGACCCAGAACCTATGGCTGAACTTCAGAAAGAGCGCCGCGAAGAAGAGAAACTGCCCGCGACCCTGCCCGCCATCGCGATACGAGACGTGGTCATGTTCCCCCACATGGCCCTGCCGCTGTCCGTGGACAGGCCGCGGTCGGTGGCCGCCATAGAGCAGGGGCTCAAGGCCGGCCGCAAGGTGCTGGCGCTCACGCAGAAGAAGCCGCAGGTCAACGAGCCCGACGCCGGGGACCTCTACCAGTACGGCGTGCTCAGCGAAGTTGCGCAGTCTCTCAAGCTCCCCGACGGCACGATGCGCGTGTTCCTCCAGGGTCTGCGCCGGGCCCGCGTGAAGTCCCTCGCGGCCGAGGGAGAGGCCGGGGCCTTCATCGCGGAAGTGGAGTACCCGGAGGAGAAGCCCGAAAAGGGGCCCGAAACGACCGCGCTGATGCGCCACACGCTGGAGGTCTTCGAGCAGTACGTCAAGCTGGGCACCCGCATCCCCGGCGACTCGGTCTCGCTGCTGGCGCAGGTGGAGGACCCTTCCCGCCTGGCCGACACCATCGCCGCCAACACCCCCTTCAATCCGCCCGAGCGGCAGGACCTGCTGGAGACCGAGGGCGCCAGGGAGCGTCTCGAGAAGCTCCTGAAGATGCTCGCCAAGGAGATAGAGATCCTGGACATAGAGCAGAAGATCCATTCCAGGGTGAAGTCGCAGATAGAGAAGTCGCAGAAAGAATACTATCTCAACGAGCAGATGAAGGCCATCCAGAAGGAACTGCACCAGAAGGACGACCTGGCCAAGGAAGTCGACGAGCTCAAGAAGAAGGTCAAGCAGGCGAAGATGTCCAAAGAGGCCGAGGCCGCGGCCGAGAAGGAGCTCCAGCGGCTCTCCCGCATGGCGCCGTTCTCCCCCGAGTCCACCGTCTCGCGCACCTATCTCGACTGGCTGACGGCGCTGCCCTGGTCCATGGAGACGAAGGACGTCATCGACATAGAGGCGGCCCGCAAGGTGCTGGAGGCCGACCACTTCGGGTTGAAGAAGCCCAAGGACCGCGTGCTCGAATACCTGGCCGTCGCCAAACTTACGCAGCACCTGCGCGGCCCCATACTCTGCTTCGTCGGCCCGCCCGGCGTGGGCAAGACCTCCATCGCGCGTTCCATCGCCTCGGCGATGGGCCGCAAGTTCGTGCGCATGTCGCTGGGCGGCGTGCGCGACGAGAGCGAGATCCGCGGTCACCGGCGCACTTACGTCGCTTCCATGCCCGGCCGCATCATCCAGAGCCTGAAGAAGGCCGGCAGCCGCAACCCGGTCTTCCTGCTCGACGAGATAGACAAGATGGGCACCGACTGGCGCGGCGACCCGGCCGCGGCCCTGCTCGAGGTTCTCGACCCGGAGCAGAACAGGGAGTTCACCGACCATTTCCTGGACGTGCCGTTCGATATCTCCCAGGTCATGTTCATCGCCACCGCCAACACCCTTTACGGCATCCCGGTCAGTCTGCGCGACCGCCTGGAGATAATCGAGTTCAGCGGCTACACCCACAACGAGAAGATCGAGATAGCCAGGAAGTACCTGGTCCCGCGCCAGCTCTCCGAGCACGGCCTCAAGCCGCAGGTCTTCAGCGCGGACGACGCCGCCATCGACGCCGCCATACGCGGCTACACCCGCGAGGCCGGCGTGCGCAACCTCGAGCGCGAGATCGCGACGCTGGCCCGCCGCGCGGCCAGGCGGATAGTCGAGGAGAAGCTCTCCTCGGTCAGGGTGACCGGGGCCAATCTGCACGATTTCCTCGGCATCCCAAAGTTCGTCCAGGAGAAGGTCTCCCCCAACGGCGTCGGGGTCGCCACCGGTCTGGCCTGGACCGAGAACGGCGGAGAGGTGCTCACCGTCGAGGCCGTCGGCGTGCCCGGCAAGGGCGAGCTGATGCTGACCGGCAAGCTCGGCGACGTCATGAAGGAATCGGCCCAGGCCGCTTTCTCCTACGTCAAGTCCCGGGATTTCGCCCCCGAAGCGAAGATCGCCGCCGCCAATTTCCACGTCCACGTGCCCGAGGGGTCCGTTCCCAAGGACGGACCGTCCGCGGGCATCACCATAGCGACGGCGCTGGCCAGCCTGGTCTCGGGAAGGCCGGTGAAACCGGACGTTTCCATGACCGGCGAGATAACGCTTTCGGGCCGGGTCCTGCCGATAGGCGGCCTCAAGGAGAAGGTGATAGCCTCCTTCAGGGAGGGCGTGAAGACCGTCCTCTTCCCCAAGGCCAACCTGAAGGACCTCGAGGACGTGCCGGCCGAGATCCGCAAGGGCATGCGCCTCTTGCCCGTTTCGCATATGGACGAGGTCATAAGCGCCGTCCTGGCGCCCGCGGGCCGGACGCGCGGGACCGCCAGGTCCTCGGCGCGGCGCTGAGAGAGCCGGCGTTCCCAGAGGGGGCATTTGCTGATGAAAAAAGCGGCGTTCCTGTCGTTCTGTCTTTTTCTCCTCCCCCGGGCCTTGCCGGCCTACGAGGGCGAACTGGCCACGCACGAGGTCGAGGGCGCGCTGGAGAAGACCAGGATGGGCGAGGTCTTCGGCCAGTACCTGGCCACGATACAGATGTACGATCCCGAGCGCGCCACGCAGCTCGGCATACACGAGGCGGACGCGCTGCTGACCAAGCGGAACCAGGAGCGCGTGAACATCCAGCTCGAGGCGCTGCGCAAGATCCGCTCCAAGCTGCACGAGATAGACAGCGGCCCGCTGTACCCTTCCGACGCGATAGACTACGCGCTCTTCGACCGGATGCTCGAGACGGACATCTACAACCTCGAGAAGACCAATTTCCTGGCGCTGCGTCCGCACTACTATCTGGAGCCGCTCCGCTCGGTCTTCGACGTGGTAAGCCGCGACTACAAGGACTATAACCTGCGGGCGGCCGCGGCGCTCTCCCGCATGAAGCAGATCCCCGACGTGCTCCTGCAGGCCGAGCGCAATCTGGCCTCCCCGCCGAGGATCTGGGTGGAGAATTCCATCCGCCAGTGCGATCACGCGATAAGGACGGTCCCGGATTTCGTTCCGCTGTTCCGCGGCTACACTCTCTACGACCCCCTGCTCAAGTCGCAGGTGGACGACGCTCTCGAGAAGCTCAAGGTCGCCCTGACCCGCTACCGCGATTTCCTGCGCAACGAGGTCCTGTCCTCGGCGGACGGGGATCCCGCCGCCGGCGAGTATTCCTACGGTTTCTACCTGGAGCGCTGGCACGGACTGTCCATGACGCCGGGCAAGGCCTACAGGACCTTCAAAGGGGCTTTTAAGCGTTCCCTCGCCGAACTCAAGAAAGAGGCTTTCAATATCGACCCCGTCCTCTATAAGAAACGCGGCTGGCGCGGCGTGCTGGAGAAGCTTCCCCGCGAGCATCCCGACCTCAAGGACGTGATCAGGATATTCCGGGAGGAGTCGGAGCGCGCCCACCAGCATTTCGACGAGTTCAAGGTCGTGCCTTACCCGCAGCAGCGCCTGGTCATGAAGGATATGCCGGGCTTCCTGGCCCCGGTGCTGCCCTACGTCTATTTCGCCGAGCCTTTCCCGCTCGACGACAACCGCGTCTCGGAACTCTACGTCTCCCTCCCCCCCCAGTCGCTGCCGGCGCCGAGGCTGGACGCCGTCCTCAAGACCGGCTTCAGCTACGTGCAGATAGAACTGCTCACGGCCTACGCGGTGCTGCCCGGCCTCCACCTGCGCAGTTACGAGGCGGTGAACAACGCCTCACGCATACGCCGCGTCTCCAGCCAGCCCATCCTGGCCAACGGCTGGGCCTGTTATGCCGAACTGCTGGCCGAGGAGATGGGGTTCTATTCCTCCTACTGGTCCCGGTTCATGAGGATCTACCTCAAGACCCTGCGCGCCGCCAGGTCGGTGGTAGACGCGGGTTTCCACACCGGCCGGATGGATTACGCCGAATCCGTGCGGTTCTTCGAGGAGAACCTGGGCTTCAGCCGCGGCCAGGCCGAACAGGAGGTCCTGCGCCTCTCCTTCGCCCCCACGGAGGGAATGACCCATCTGCTCGGGATGGACTATGTCCTGGAGATGCGCGATTATTTCAGGACGACGGAACAGAAGCACTTCGACCTGCGCAATTTCCACACCTATTTCCTGCGGCTCGGCAACGTAACGGCCGAGTCCGCGCGCGAGGAGATGCGGCGCCGGAAGAAGGAGCAGGAGAAGATGGTGAGATGAACCGGGCCGCCGCGGTGGAGTTCGAGAGGACGGGGAAGACCTACTACCTCCCCAGGCTGGGCCGTTCGCAGCCTCTGGAGGCCGTGAAGGACGTTTCGTTCGGGATACGCCGCGGCGAGATCCTGGGCCTCCTCGGTCTCAACGGCGCCGGCAAGACGACGCTGATGAAACTGATGGCCGGTCTGCTCTCCCCCACCTCGGGCTCGGTGCGGGTCCTGGGCTCCGACCCGCGCGACCCGGAGAGCCGCCGCCGCACCGGCTTCCTGCCGGAGCTGCCTTATTTTTATCCCCGGTACCGCCCGGCCGAGGCGCTGGCTTATTACGCCTCGCTCAGCGGCATGGACCGCGCCGCCGCGGCCCCGGCCGTCTCCTCCGTAATGGAAAAGGTCGGCCTGGCGCCCCACGCGGCCAAACGGATCTCCGAGTTCTCCAAGGGCATGATGCAGCGGCTGGGCCTGGCCCAGGCGCTGGTGCACGGGCCGGACCTGGTCATACTCGACGAACCGGCCAGCGGCCTGGACCCTATCGCCATACACGACATGCGGGTGCTCATAACCGGCCTGCGGGAAGAGGGCCGCACGGTGGTGCTCTCCTCCCACAGCATCTCGGAGCTCGAGAAGGTGGCCGACAGGGTCATCATGCTTTCCCGCGGCAGCGTGGTCTCCTGCGTCGAGAGCGGGGCCTGGCGCGGGACCGAGGGCGGCCTCGAGAAACTCTTCATGGAGGCGGTGAGATGAAAGCTTTCTTCTCCCCCGCGCTCCGCGTCGCCTCGCATTCCCTGCGCCTGCACCTGCGCGACCGCTTCTTCGGCCTCTTCCTGCTCTTCTCCCTGCTCCTGATCTATTCCTCGCTGCTGGTCGGCGTCATGGCCGTCTACCAGGAGCGCCGCGCGCTGGTGGATTTCGGCCTGGCCCTGATGGAACTGATGGGGCTCGCCTTCTGCGTCTACGCCTCCGCGACCGCCGTTTCTTCCGAGGTGGAGACCAAGACCATCTACCTGGTCTTTTCGCGTCCCGTCCCGAGACACTCCTACCTGCTGGGCAAGATGCTGGCGGTCTTCGGCGCGGCCGCCGTCCTTCTCGCGGCGACCGCCCTGATGCATTCTTCCCTGCTCCTGCTCCGCGGGCACGCTCCCGACGGGCCCTATTTCGCGGCGCTGGCCTACTCCTGGCTGAAGCTGACTATCATCTCCTCTCTGGTCTTCACCGTCTCCATGTTCTCCACCTCCTCCCTTTCCTCCATGGTCATAGGCTTCATCCTGTGGATGCTGGGCCATTTCGCCCCGGAAACGGTGCTGATGGCCGCGCAGGCGGCCGGCGAGGGCTCTCTCCTGGAGCTGCTCGCCCGGCTGATACCGAATTTCCAGCTTTTTAATTTCAAGGACGCGCTCGACGTGCGCGGGGCAGCCGCCCCGCCCCTCGCGGCCCTGCCCTACGCCGCCGCCTGGTGGACCGGTTCCTACGGCTTCGCCTGGGCGCTGCTGCGGCGCAAGGAGTTCTGACTTGCTTCCCCCGGCGAAGGACCTGGCCGCGGGCCTCCTCTTCTTTCTGCCGGCCCTGGCGCTGAACCCGCTGGCCGCCCCCTACAGACCGCCCCTGCCGCCCGTCGGCGAAATAGAGGAGGTGCGCCGCGGCGCCGCCGAGGACGCGGCCGCCGTAAGTTTCGGGGCCCGCCGACTTTTCGCCGACCTCTGGTTCATACGCCTGATGCAGTATTACGGAACGCGGGAATCGGTCCACGACGAGCGGGCGAGGGAGCACCACGCCCATCATCACGCCGACGGCAGCGTCTGTCATCACGGCGCGGGCTGGGAGAAGGGATTGTACCCCGAGTTCGTTCCGCTCTCGCTCCACGTCCTGCACCTCGATCCTTATTTCCACAGCGCGGTGCTCTATTCCGCCGCTTCGCTGGCTTACAACCTGGACAGGCCCGCCGAGGCCAGGAAGGTGCTGGAGCTGGCGATAGAGCGCGCCCCGCGGGAATGGCGTTACCACTCCCTGCTGGCCGCCGTCGGTTACAGCGGAGAAACGGACCCGGCGGAGATAGTCAGGCTGCTGCTCCCCGTGGTGCGCCAGCCCGACTGCCCGACGATGCTGAAGAACCAGACCGCTTTCCTGAGCAAGCGCGCCGGCGACTACGCCACTGCCGCCGGGATCTACCGGGACATAGCGGAGAACGCGCCGGAGAGAGAATACGCCGAGCGCGCGCGGCGGGAACTGGAAAAACTCGAGACGGAGGCCCGGTGAGGATACTCAAGATAGTGGACAACTCCGATTGGGACATCAGTTCCTACCAGGTGCTGCACCTGGCGATGCAGCTCGTCAAGAAAGGCCATACCGTCGTGGTGATGTGCCCCAAGGATTCCCGCCTGGCCGACGACTGCCGGAAATACAAGGTGCCGGTCAAGCCCTTCACTCTCGTGGCCAGGTTCGGTCTGTTCGAGCTGCAGGACTACGACATCATTCACCTCTACAACACCTACGGCGTGGGGCAACTGACCGTAAAGAAGGCCGCGGGGCACGGCCGGATAGTGTTCAGCCAGCTGCGCCTGGACGGGATGACCGCGATGATGAAGCTCAAGGCGATAGAGCCTCTCGTCTCCAAGTTCCTCCCCTCCTGTCCCACCGTGCGGGAGGATATGCTGGCCGCGGGCCTGTCCCAGGCCAAGCTGGCGGTCCTTCCCCCGTGCATAAACACCAGCCTCGGACGCTGGGAGAGCGCGATGCTCATCAAGAGGACGATGGCCGTGAAGAAGGAGTTCCAGGTGGGGACGGTCAGTATGGACGAGAGCCTGATGGACCAGCAGTTGTTCCTGCGCATAGCGCGCGCGGTCCTGGACCGGGACCCTTCGCTTTCCTTCACGCTGGTCGGCCTGAAGGACGAGCGGATACGCAAGCTCGCCAGGAACCTGGAGATAAGCCACAAACTGGACATGCTCGGCGAGCGCACCGACATGCCCGAGGTCATGGCCATGCTGAACGTCTACGTCAAGGCCACGATGAAGGAGGAGATCTCGATGTCGCTCATGGAGGCCCAGGCTTCCGGGGTCGCCTGCGTTATCCCCCGGCTTCGCGGTCTCAGCGACTATACCATACACGAAAAGAACGGTCTGGTGGTCCCCCCGGGCGACGCCGAGGCCTACGCCGCCGCCATACTGCGCCTTTTCGAGGACCGTTCCTCGGCCGAGGCGCTCTCAAAGGCCGCCTACGAAGCCGTCGATCACAATATGTCCGTGGAAGTGGTGGTGAACCTTCTCGAGGCCCAATACGAGGAAGTCCTCTCTTCCCAGCAGGCGTCAGCGGCCTGAGAGCCTAGAACCAGGTCCAGTGGCGGCCCTGCGGGTCCTTCCCCGCCGAATCCACGAATACGGTCCCGAAGTCCGGGCTGGCCGGGTCGGCCACATAACCCCAGCAGCCGGTCCCGCCGGGTTTCAGCGCGGGGTAGTTCACCACCCTCGAGCAGGCCGGGCGTCCCCTGAGCTTGAGACGGGGCACCGCTTCCAGTTTCCCCTCCGCCAGCACTTCCCCGTAATCCCGCGGCCGGGCGCCCTTGTCCTGCCTGTAAAGTTCGGCCGCCACCCGCAGGCCCGAGAGTTTCCTCAGCGCCTCCGGGACCGGCGTCTGGCTTAAAAAGATATGGTACAGCAGCCCGCCGCAGAGCCCCGCCGCCGCCAGGGCCGCGGCCGCCGCGATCCTTTTGTTTTTCATGGCGAAATGATATCAAAAATGCGCGGCCGGCGGTTTTTTTGTAGAATAGGAAAGTCGTCAAAATTCCTTCAAGGGGACCCCATCGCATGAAAATACTTTCGCTGAACTGCGGCAGTTCGTCGGTAAAATATTCCCTTTTCGACTGGGAGAAGAAGCTCCCGCTCGCTTCCGGCGTGGTCGAGCGCGTCGGGATAGACGGCTCTTTCATAGCCCACGAGGCCCCCGGCAAGGAGAAGGCCGTCATCGAAAGCCCCTGCCCCTCCCACAAGGAGGCCATAAAGCTGGTCATCGACACCCTGATCGACGGCAAGCACGGCGTCATCCCCAACCTCAAGGGGATAGCGGCCGTAGGCCACCGCGTGGTGCACGGCGGCGAGAAATTCGTCAAGTCCGTGATCGTGGACGACAAGATCGTGGAGACCTTCCGCGAGCTCTCCTCGCTGGCCCCCCTCCACAACCCGCCGAACATCATGGGCATAGAAGCCGCGCGCGAACTGATGCCCACCGTGCCGCACATGGCCATCATGGACACCGCCTGGCACCAGACGATGCCCGAGGCTTCCTACATGTACGCCCTCCCCAGGTCCTGGTACGAGAAGTACGGCATACGCCGCTACGGCTTCCACGGCACCTCTTTCCTTTATAACGCCAAGCGCGCGGCCGTGCTGCTCAAGAAAGATCCTTTCAAGACCAACCTGGTCATCTGCCACATCGGCAACGGCGCTTCCATCAACGCGGTGAAGAACGGCGTTTCCCACGACACCAGCATGGGCTTCACCCCTCTCGAAGGCCTGGTGATGGGCACCCGCGCCGGCGACCACGATCCCGCCATCCCGCTCTACGTGATGGCGCGCGAGAGCCTCAACCCGGGCGAGATGGACGCCATCCTCAACAAGAAGTCGGGCAAACTGGGCATCACGGGCCAGTACAGCGACGCGCGCGACGTCGAGATAGCCGCCGAGAACGGCGACAAGCGCGCCCAGCTGGCGCTGGACATGGAGGCCAACAGGATAAAGAAATACATCGGCGCCTACTCGGCGGCCATCGGCGGGGCGGACGCGGTCGTCTTCACCGCCGGCGTCGGCGAGATGGGGCCCATCACCCGCGCGGCGGCGCTGTCCGGCCTGGAGTTCATGGGCATAAAGCTGGACGCGGCCAGGAACAGCCTCTCCAAGACCCGCAACGCGGAGACCGAGATCTCCGCGAAGGATTCGAAGGTCAAGGTTTTCGTGATCCCGACGGACGAGGAAAGGGTCTTCGTGGAGGACGTGGTGGGGCTGATGAACGGGACCTACGACGCGCACACGCGTTTCGACTACACCTTCCAGCACAAGGACTACCGCAACAAGCTGCGCGACGACGCCTTCGCCAAGCAGTGCGCCAAGAAACCCGGCCTGCTGGAGATAGCGGTGGCCCCCGCCAAAGGGATCAAGGCCGCCGCTTAGGACCGGACCAGACGAAGAGCGCCTTGCGGGCCTCGGTCCGCTGGCGCACGGTACCGCCGGGGAACAGCTTTTTAAGCAGTTCCCCGGCCTCTTTCTTGAGGAATTTCACGCCGTTTATCTCGATATGGGCCTGCGCCTCGCGCAGAGCCTTTTCGAGAGGGTCTTCCCGCCTCCAGACCTCGCGGAACACTTTCTTCCGGAAGCGGCGGCCCAGGGCCTTCAGCGAGCGCTCGACGCGCGACGCGCCTTCCGGGGAGAGGTAGGGCAGGCCGTGCAGACGGAAGACGGCTTCCATCACGGGGTTCTTCCTGACCCCGTACCAGCCCACGTAGGCGCATTTTTCCGCGCAGGCCTCCATTTTCCGGACCTCGGCCGGAGTCCCGACGGCCGAAGTCATCGAGGCCACGGCCAGGCCGAAACGGCCCTCCGGCACGGAGGCCGGTGCTTTTTTCCAGTCGGCCCTGAGCGTCTCCACGTTGCGCAGGCCGGCGGCCGAGGCTTCCGCCTTCATGCGCGCCAGCATCCTGGGGGACAGGTCCGTCCCGGTCACCCGCCGGGCGGCCGGGGCCATGACCAGGGCGAACAGGCCCGTGCCGCAGCCTATGTCCAGCACGTCGAGCCCCCGCCATTCCGCGCCCAGGCGGCGCATCATGGACAGGGTCCTGCGCGTGGCTTTCAGCGTGGCCGGCGCCAGCGGCGAAGGATAGCCCGCCGCTTTGCGGTCCCAGAACAGTCTCGCCCCCGCGTCTTTAGGGTCCTGTTTCATGCCTGAAATTATACAATTCCGGCCCCCGTCCGGATACCGCGTGATTACCCCCCTATAATTTGTTAGAATTTTTCAGTGATGAGAATGCGTAACGCGCTGTTCTTCGGCATCCCGTCCATAATACTCCTGGTCGCCGCTATTTTCGTGCTGGGCATCTTCCTGATCAAGTGGTTCTGGATGTGGACGATACCGGAGCTGTTCCCGGGCGCGGTCGCCTCCGGCGCCGTGGCGGAGCATATCTCCTGGTGGACGGCGCTGAAACTTTCCGTGCTGGTGGCCCTGCTGGCCGCCATTACCAACATCTCCAAGAAGTAGGGCCGCGGGCCCGAGGGGAGCGGGGTTGAAAAAAATACTGGTCTTTCCGGCGGCGTTCGCCGCTCTCTGCCTGGCGCAGGCCTGCTCCAGGCCCGCCTCCATGTCCGACGAGAACACCATCGTGGTCTGGGAGCAGGAGGACGCCCAGGTCGCTCCCTACATCGATTCCGTCTTCGAGGCCTTCAAAAAGCTCCCCGGCAACGAGGGGATAGAGATAATCCGCGCGCATTACCAGACCGAGGACCTGCGCCAGCAGTTCCAGGCCGCCTCCCTCGCCGGGGTCCCCCCCGACCTGCTGCTGGGCCCGTCCGACACGGCCGGCATCTACGCCATATCCGGCTTCATAATCCCGCTCGAGGATATGTTCGATTTCAGCAGGTTCAACGCGCCCGTGGTCGAGGCCATTTCGCTGGACGGCCATGTCTGGGGCGTGCCGGTGTCCAACGGCAACCACCTGCTGATGTTCTACAACAGGAAGTTCGTCAAGACGGCCCCTGAGACCACCGACGAGCTTTTCGCCTTCTGCGCGGGGGACGCGAAGCGATATAAGCTGGAGCGCTGCATCGCCTTCGACATGGGCGAGCCCTTCTGGCTGATGCCCTGGCTGGGCGCCTTCGGCGGCTGGCCGATGGACGGTAAGAAGCCGACGCTGGACACCCAGCCCATGCGCGACACCCTGAACTTCTACCTCGATCTCAAGTACGACAAGAAATACGTCCCGATGGAATGCGACTATAACTGCATGGATTCGCTCTTCAAGGAAGGGAAGGCCGCTTTCATCATCAACGGCGACTGGGCCATCTCGGGCTATCAGAAGCATTTCGGCGAGAACTTCGGCCTCGCCGTCATCCCGAAGCTTTCGAAGACCGGCCGCTGGCCTTCCCCGATGGTCAGCGGCAAGTACTTCACGGTCAGCTCCGGCCTCAAGCCGGAGAAGCTGGCGCTGGTCAAGCGCCTGCTCGAGTTCTACACTTCCCGGGAGAACCAGGTGAAACAGTACCAGGTGCTCACCCGCCTCCCGGCCCTCAAGGCCGCCGGCTCGGCCAGGGAGATAGTCTCCGACGAGGTCTCGCGGATATCGCTGGAGCAGATACTCAAAGGGCGCCCGATGCCCATGGCCACCGAGATGCGGGCGGTCTGGGACTCGGCCCGCAACTACATGGGGCTGGCCACGACGCGCAAGCTCGACGTCGATACGGCCGTGAAACGCATGCAGGAGAACACCGACCGCAAGATAGAGGAGATGAACCGCTGATGGAACTCCTTCGCTCGGTCTACGAAGTCGCCGGTTTCATCCTGCTCATAGCCCTCGGCGTGGCCGCGCTGGAAGGCTACTTCTACTATCATTTCAAGTTCCACGACCGCCCCTGGTTCTTCTGGGCGGGACTGGCCGTCTTCCCGCTGCTCGCCTGGTCGGGTTTCGTCGCCGGCGGCATAGCCAAACCCGGGCTCTTCGCCTGGCTCCTTGCCCTGGAGGCCGCGGTCCTGGCCTTCTTCCGCTACGCGGTCAAGGGCCGCCACTCGCTGGCCTATCTCCTCCTGCTCCCCGCCTTCGTCGGCCTGGCGCTGCTGCTGGTCTACCCCTTCCTCTTCGAGGTCTATCTCTCCTTTCACGATCTCAAACTGACCACGATAATGATGTGGAAGAACACCGGGAAGATCCCTTTCGTGGGCCTCGAGCAGTACGTGAAGGTCTTCACCACCTCCCCCCTCTCGGAAGTGACCTTCTGGGCCCTGCTGGGCAGGACCCTGCTGTGGACCTTCTCCAACGTCTTCTTCCACGTGCTCGGCGGCTTCGCGCTGGCCCTGCTCCTCAACAACGCCATCAGCCTCAAGGGCGTCTACCGCACGCTGCTGGTCATCCCCTGGGCCATGCCCCAGGTGGTGGCGGTCCTGGCGATGCGCGGCGAGTTCCATTCGCAGAACGGCTTCGTCAACATCGTGCTCGGCAGGATAGCCGAAGCCTACCCGTTCCTGGCCGGCCTGGGCGTGGGACCGGTGCAGTGGCTCAGCGACTACCCCCTCCTGACCTGCACGATAATAAACGTCTGGCTCGGCATACCGTTCATGATGGTGGTCATCCTCGGCGGGCTCCAATCCATCTCCACTTCCTATTACGACGCGGCCGACATCGACGGGGCCTCCTATTTCCAGAAGCTGCGCTACATAACGCTACCGCTGGTCAAGCCGGTGCTGATGCCCGCCGTCACGCTGGGCACCGTCTGGACCTTCAACAACATCAACGTCATCTACCTGGTGACCGGCCAGGCCGGCGGCACCGAGCAGGCGGACATCCTGGTGTCGGCGCTCTACAAGGCCGCTTTCACCTACAACCGCTACAGCTATTCCGCCGCCTTCGCCATAGTGGTCTTCGCCCTGCTTTTCTTCATCTCGGTGACCTACCTGCACGGCTTCGACGCGGCCAAGGACGAGCGCTGATATGACCGGAACCAGGAAAGGATATTTCAGCCGGCTGGCGGCCTCCGCCGCGGAGGTGATGGACAGTCCCGTGCGCCGCGCCAAAGCGCTCAGGTACCTCCTGATACATATCGTCGTAATAACGGCCGCCGGCGTCTGCGTCTACCCCCTGCTGCGCATCCTCTCCATTTCCCTGCGCCCCGGCGACCGGCTCTTCTCGACCGACCTCTCGCTCATACCCGACGGCGCGACGCTGGCCGCCTACGCCAGCCTGCTCAAGGACACCATGTTCCTGCGCTGGCTGTGGAATTCGCTGATCATAACGCTGGCCACCTCGTTCATCGGCGTCTCGCTGGCCTCCACCGCGGCCTACGCCTTCTCCCGCTTCCGCTTCCCCGGCAAGAAGGCGGGGCTCATCCTGCTCCTTTCCAGCCAGATGATACCCGCGGGCATGCTGATACTGCCGCTGTTCCTGATGATCATGAAGCTCAAGCTGATGAACACCTACCTCGGCATGATCATCGCCTACTCGGTGAGTTCCCTGCCTTTCAGCATCTGGATACTCAAGGGCTATTACGACACCATCCCCCGCTCGCTGGAGGAGGCGGCCCTCGTCGACGGCACCAGCCAGGTGGGCGCTTTCTGGCGCATCATCCTCCCCCTTTCGACCCCCGCCCTGAGCATCGCCTTCCTCTTCAACTTCACGACCGCCTGGAACGAGTATCTGGTCGCCCGCGTCGTGCTCTTCAGTTCCAAACAGTACACCTGGACCCTGGGCCTTTTCGAGCTGCAGGGTCAGTACATAACGCAGTGGGGCATGTTCGCCGCCGGCTCCATGCTGGTCACGATACCGGTGCTCGCCGTCTTCCTCTACTCTTCCAAGTGGCTGATCTCCGGCCTTACGCTGGGCAGCGTGAAAGGATAAAGTTCATGGCTACCGTAAAATTCAGCAATATCGTCAAGAACTTCAAGGACAACCAGGTCCTCAAGCGGGTGGACCTCGAGATCAAGGACCACGAGTTCGTCGTCATAGTCGGCCCGTCGGGCTGCGGCAAGACCACGCTGCTGCGCATGCTGGCGGGCCTGGAGGAGATCTCCTCCGGAGAGATCCATATAGACGGCACGCTGGTCAACCACCTCCATCCCTCCAGGCGCCAGATCGCGATGGTCTTCCAGGATTACGCCCTCTACCCGCACATGACGGTCGAGGAGAACATGAGCTTCTCCCTGCGCATCAAGAACGCGCCCAAAAAGGAGATAAAGGAGCGGGTGGCGGAGGCCGCGTCCATCCTGCAGCTGGGCAAGCTGCTCAAGCGCATGCCCAAGCAGCTCTCCGGCGGCCAGCGCCAGCGCGTGGCCATCGGCCGGGCGATAGTCCGCCAGCCCAAGGTGTTCCTCTTCGACGAGCCGCTCTCCAATCTCGACGCCAAGCTGCGCGAGGAGATGCGCGTGGAGATAGCCAAGCTCTACCAGCGCCTGGGCGCCACCATCATCTACGTGACCCACGACCAGGTGGAGGCCATGACGCTGGCCGGCCGCATCGTCATAATGAACCAGGGCGTGATACAGCAGGTCGGCACCCCGATCGAGGTGTACCGCAAGCCGGACAATCTCTTCGTGGCCGGTTTCATAGGCAGCCCCACCATGAATTTCATCGAGGGCAAGCTGCGGGTCGAGAAGGGCCATGTGCGCTTCGTCTCCCCCTCTCTGAGCCTGGACCTGCCGGCTTCCCTGCTGCCGGCGGAGGGCGCGCACGAGGGCCGTGAAGCGGTCATAGGCGTGCGCCCCGACGACGTTTACGCGGGCCGCGAGGCCGGGAAGAACTGCTCGCAGCAAGTGGACGCTGTCCTGGAGGTCAGCGAGCTCCTGGGCCACCGGGAGAACCTCTACCTCAAGGTAGGGAATCTGCGGGTGCTGGCCACGGTCGAGGCTTTCTTCGACCGGAGCCCCGGCAGCTCCGTGCCGGTCTGTTTCAACTTCGAGAACATGCACGTCTTCGACAAGGCGAGCCAGAAACGCATCAGCGCCTGAAGATTTGGAAACGGGCGGCTTATTTTTTATAATTTAACGGCAAGCAAAAGCCCCTCGGGGCTAAAAACGCGGAGGTATAACATGAAGGTCAGCATAGACAGGGAAGCGTGCATAGGCTGCGGCCTCTGCGCCAGCGAGCAGCCCGATATCTTCGAGATGGACGCGGACAAGGCCAAGGTCAAGTCCGAGACCGTGCCCGCCGGCAAGGAAGACGCCTGCAAGGCGACCGCCGGCAACTGCCCCGTCTCCTGCATCAAGTGCGAGTAAGCCTTTTAAAAGGCCGAAACGCAAAGGACCCGGCCCTGCGGCCGGGTCCTTCTTTTTGAGTTAATTAAAAATCCGTGTTGGTATTTTGAGGGCTTCCCCGTCGGGGAGGTCCTCTTAGTTAGACTTTTGCTAGTCTAACTCAATGAAAAAGATACTGCCGGCAAT
>CAYPYG010000039.1:0-23635 GCA_964415175.1 uncultured Elusimicrobiaceae bacterium | reverse complement strand
CCGCCGGCGAGATGACCGCGCGCGACGCGTCGGGGGCGGCGGTCGGCAGCTTTTCCAACACCGACCAGGCGGTATCGTTCAACCTGGCGGGCCGGGTGAAAGGGCTGGGTCTGGGCGCGGGGGTTAAGTATATCACCAGCTCGCTGGGCGGCGAGAACGCCTCCACTTTCGCGGCCGACCTGGGCGTGACGGCGGGGCTGGGCCGCGTTACGGTGGGTCTGGCGGCGCGCAATATCGGGCCGGGGCTCAAGTACCTGGAGCAGTCGGACCCGCTGCCGCTGGCCGTATCGGCCGGCGCGCTGGCGCATATCATCCCCGGCTTCGGCGTGAGCGCGGATGTCACGCGGCTGGCGCACGAAGACCGGACGGTGGTGAGCGTAGGCAGCGAGTACGCGCTGCTGCCCGCGCTGTCGCTGCGGGCGGGTTACCTGGCCGGGCGCACCACGGCGGAGGACGACAACCGGGGCTTCTCGGCCGGTGCGGGCGTGAACCTGGCGGGGGCGTCGCTCGATTACGCGCTGACGCCCTATGGCGAGCTGGGCAGCGCGCAGAGGATAAGCCTGAAGAAGAAGTTTTGACCGTCGGATTTCGTGCCTGCCATATAATTTTATATAGTTGATTTTGTACGGGACCGAGAGGAAGCGCGCCGAAAGGCTGGGTTCCTTCCGGCGGCCGGTTTTTGGTGGGTCAAGGAGCGAACATGTCTGAACCTAAAGAAGCGCTGGGAATGATAGAGACGAAGGGCTTTATCGGCATGATAGAGGCCTCGGACGCCATGGCCAAGGCCGCCAAGGTGCGGCTGCTGGGCTACGAGAAGATCGGCTCCGGCTACGTGACCACGCTCTGCGTGGGCGAGGTCGGCGCCGTGCGCGCCGCCGTAGAGGCCGGTTCGGCCGCCGCCCAGAAAGTGGGCGAGCTGGTCGCCGTGCACGTGATACCGCGCCCCGCCGACGACCTGGACAAGTACCTGGCCAAGATCTCCGTAAAGGCCTGAGACCGCGGCTGAGGCCGCATTCTCATGCTGACACGGGGCGACATAGCCGACGCGCTCTACGAGCGCCTCTTCCGGGACCGCCCGGGGGAGGCGTACGCTCGCGGGACCGGGGACACCATTCGGCATGGTGTCCCCAAAAAAGCGCCGGCTAAAAAGGTCTTCCTGAGCGACTGGGAGATAAGGCGGCTGGTCAAGCCCGGCCAGAAGCGCCTCTCCGTTCCGGCCAACGCCATAGTCAGCCCGCTCTCCCTGGACTGGCTCGATTACAACGGGGTGGAGATAGTCAGAGAGTGATGAGAAGTCATCCGAAAACCTGTCTGCGCCTGCAAACGCGGCTTTTGGACGCCTGCTTCGTTGCTCCTCTCTCACATAGCCGCCGGTATGCTCGTTCGTCGCGCCTCGCATTCGTCACAAAATCCACGTTTTCGCGTATCAAAAAGGTTTTCGGATGACTTCTGCCGAACTCGGCATGATCGAAGGTTTTTACGGCGAGCCCTGGACTCACGCCGCGCGCCTCCGCCTCCTGGATTTCCTCAAAGAACACGGTTTTTCCTTCTACATCTACGCTCCCAAGGGCGACCCTTACCTGCGCAAGAAATGGCGCGAGCCCGTGCCCGCCGCGCGCGAGCGGGAACTGGCGGAACTGGCCGGGGCCTGCCGCCGCGCCGGCATAAAGTTCGGCGTGGGCCTGAGCCCCTACGAGATGTACCTGTCGCCTTTCGACGCGGCCAACAGGGAACTGCTGCGGTCGCGTATAGAGCTCTTCAACCGCATAGGGGTGGATAAGTTCTGCCTGCTGATGGACGACATGAAGGGAGACCTCCCGAATCTCGCCGGGCGGCAGGTCGAGATAGTCAACTGGGCCGCCGGCCTCTCTACGGCGGAGCAGGTCGTTTTCTGCCCGACCTATTACTCGTACGACCCGGTGCTGGAGAAACTGTTCGGCAAAATGCCGGAAGGTTATCTGGAGGCGCTCGGGAAGGGTCTGGATAAAAAGGTCAGCGTATTCTGGACCGGAGAGCTGGTCTGCTCGAAGTCGTATTCAGCGGAACATCTGGCCGGGGTGGCCGCTACGCTGGGCCGCAAGCCTTTCCTCTGGGACAATTACCCCGTCAACGACGGGCCGCGCATGTGCAAATTCCTCCACCTGCGGCCTTTCACCGGCCGCCCGGCCGATATGGGCGCTCATCTCGCCGGCCATGCCGTCAACCCGATGAACCAGATCACCCTCTCCAGGATATCGGCGCTGACGCTGAAGGCGTCCTACGAGAACGGCCCGGCTTACGACCCGAAGAAGGCCTTCCTCGCCGCCGCCGCCGCCGTGACCTGCGCGGAGATGGCCGCGCGGCTGGCCGCGGACACCCCGCTTTTCATGGACAGGGGGCTCGACGGCATGGCGGAGGCGGAGAAGGCCGGCCGCAAAAAAGACTACGCCCCTTTCCTGGCCTCGGAGGAGGGGGAAACCGCTTCCGCCGCGCGCGAGCTCATCGACTGGCTCGACGGGAAATATACCGTGACCAAAGACCTTTTCCTTACGCAATAAAGAGAGGCCATCATGTACAACACCAGGAAGAGCAGGTTCGTATTGGGCATAGCCGGCGGCTCCGGCTCGGGCAAGACCACGCTGGCCAAGAGACTGATAACCGAATGCCGCAAGATAGGCATAGACGGCGAGCTGTTCTCGCTGGACAATTATTACCGGCCGCTGACGCACCTGAGTTTCGAAGAGCGCAAGACCTATAATTTCGACCATCCCGACGCCATCGACGCCTCGCTGGCGGCCAAGCAGCTGGGCGAGCTCTGCGCCGGCAAGGCCATAGAGCAGCCCGTCTACGACTTCAAACTTCACACCCGAGAGAAGGAGAGCGTGCCGCTCAAGTCCACTCCGCTCATAGTGGTGGAGGGCCTCTACGCGCTCTATTTCCCCAAGATAGCGGCCATGTGCGACTACAAGATCTTCATCTCCACCGGCATGGTCACCGCGGTGCTGCGCCGCGTGCAGCGCGACATCAGCGAGCGCGGCCGCGACATAGAGGGCATACGCCGCCAGATCCTGGCCACCGTCATGCCGATGTACGAAACTTACGTCAAGCCGACGCAGCGCGAGGCCCATTTCTCCATCAACTGGGAGGGGCAGGAGATCCCCGGCAAGGCCACCGAAGGCCTGGTGCGCATGCTGCGCGACCACTTCAGGTAAATGCAGAGAACGGTATTCGTCACCGGCGCTTCGTCGGGCATAGGCTACGCCTCGGCGGAGCTTTTCCTGGAGCGCGGTTATAAAGTCTACGCCGGCGCCCGGCGTTCCGAAAGAATGGCGTCGTTGCGCGACAAGGGCGCGGAGATCTTTCCGCTGGACGTGGCGGACGAAGCCTCGCTGCGCGCGGCCGCCGCCCGGATACTGGACAAGGAGGGCGGCCTCGACATACTGGTCAATAACGCCGGCTACGGCGCCCACGGGGCTATCGAGGATGTCCCGCTCGACGAAGCCCGCCGCCAGTTCGAGGTCAACGTCTTCGCTCCGGCCCGCCTGGTACAGCTCTTCCTTCCCGCCATGCGCGCCCGGCGTTCCGGGCGGATAATAAACATCTCCTCCATAGCGGGACGGGTCAGCCTGCCCGCGGCCGGCTGGTACCACGCCAGCAAGCACGCGCTGGAGGCCTGGTCGGACGCCCTGCGGCTGGAGGTGAAGCCTTTCGGGGTGAAGGTCGTCCTGATAGAGCCCGGCCCTATAAAGACGGAATGGGACGATACGGCGCTGGTCAACCTCAGGAAGTATTCCGGATCCGGGCTCTACGCCCCGATGATAGACCGCATGACGGAAAAGTTCCGCTCCGGCTACCGGAAGGGGGCCGCCGGTCCGGGGCTGGTGGCGGCGTACGTGCTGAAGGTGGCCGAGGCCGCTTCGCCGGCTCCCCGCTATATCGTGCCCTTCAAGGCCTCCCTGATGACGGCGGCCCTGCGCCTTCTTCCCGACCGCATCTCCGACTTCGTCCTCGACCGGCTTCTTAACCCCCGCCAATAATTAGCAGTCCAAACCGGCTATTGACAGTTAAGACCGCAAGGTGTATAATTTAGCAGTCAGACGTTGGGATTGCTAGTTTTACTATAGTTTCTATACGGAGACCGTGCCATGAGGGTGCTCAAGCCTGAAGTAGCGCAGGACCGCAGGGACAAGATCCTTAACTGGGTGGTTTACAACTATGTCAGCACCGGCAAGCCGGTGAGTTCCGACCTCATCGCCTCCCACGGCGGCTTCAATGTCTCCAGCGCAACCATAAGGAACATATTAAAGGAACTGGAGGACACCGGTTTCCTCTACCAGGCGCACACCTCCGGCGGCCGCATCCCTTCCGATAAAGGCTACCGCTCGTATGTCGATCATATCCTGAAGCTCCAGCGCCTGGCCGCCGGCGAGAAAGACCGATTAGAACAGGAGTACGAACGCCGCAATGAGCAGCTCGACGCTTTCCTGCGCCACACTTCCAGGACCATAGCCGATATGTCCAAGTGGGCCGGCTTCGTCATCCCGGCCGACATAGAGGACGACGCCATCAAGCGGCTGGACCTGGTCCGGCTCTCCGGCAAGAGCGTGCTGATGATAGTTTTCGTCCACTCGGGCATACTCAAGCACGTGCCCTTCGGCACGGAGACGCCGCTGGACAAGGCCGCGCTGAAATCGCTTTCCGACAGGCTCAACAAGGCCTTGCGCGACGCGCCCGTCAAGGACGTCACCGGCATCATCTGGAAGGATTTCCTCAATAAAGGCGAAGCGCCGAAAGCCCAGAAAGAACTGCTCAAGAAGATCTACGACTATTTCTCCTCGATGAACAGGGAGGGGGACCCGTTCTACCTGGAGGGCGTCAGCCGCATCTTCGACAGCATGGAGGAGGCCGGCCTCGAGGACATCCGCGGCGTCGCCCGCCTGCTGGAGGAGAAGGAGCGCTTCTCCCATATGCTGCGCGAGCGGCTGCGCGACTGCGTCGAGAAGCGCCGCAAGCTGCCCTCCGGCCAGGACCAGAAAGGGCTGGCCCACAGCGTGGACATCACCATCGGTTCCGAGAACCATATCAAGGAATTCAACAACTTCAGCCTGGTCTCCTCGTCCTATTGTCTCAAGGATAAGGCCGTCGGGCTGGTCGGCATACTGGGGCACAAGCGCATGGAGTACCCTAAGATGATAACCATCGTCGATTCGGTCAGCTCCATGGTCGAGGACATCCTGTCCGAATGGGAAGCCCTGGCCGAAGAGGATTGAACGGATGAAGCACGGGAAGGAAAAGAAGCAGGAGGAGAGGAAGGACGCGGCCGCGGACTGCGAATGCTCCTGCGGCGAAGAGGCCGCGAAACCGGCGGCGGCGCCGGCCCCGAAAGAGCCGGTCTCCAAAGAAAAGGAGTACTATGACCAGCTGCTGCGGCTCAAGGCCGATTTCGAGAATTACCGCAAGCGGGTCGAGAAGGAAAAGCCGGAGCTGATAAAGTGGGGCAAGGCCGAGCTGCTTTCCAGGCTGCTGCCGCTCTACGACCTGCTGCTGCAGGCGCACCTGCACATAGCCAAGGTCCAGGAGAGTCCCGAGGGCCTTTCCCCGGCGCAGGCCGGCGAATTGATGAAGGGCCTGGAGATGATCTTCAAGGAGTTCTCGAAGACCTTCGAGAACGAGGGCATAAGGCCGATGGAAACGGCGGGCAAGCCCTACGACCCGATGTCGGCGGAGATAATGGGGATAGTGGAAACGGGGGAGGAGCGGGACGGCCTGGTGGTGGACGAGCTGCAGAAGGGATTTTACTACGGGGACAAGGTCCTGCGCCCCGCGAGAGTGAGGATAGGCAGGAAGAAAGCGGAAGAGAAGCCGGCGCCCGAAGCGTCCGGCGACGGAGCGCCCCCGCAGGGCGAGGAAAAGTAAAGTTTAGGTACGGAGGAAACTGATATGGCAAAAATAATAGGTATCGACCTCGGAACTTCCAACACCGCCGCGGCGGTCATGGAAGGCGGAAAAGTGACGATCATTCCCTCGGCGGAAGGCACCAGTCTCGGCGGGAAAGCGTTCCCGTCCTACGTGGCCTTCGCCAAGGACGGCCAGATGCTGGTCGGCGAGCCGGCCCGCAGGCAGGCCGTGGCCAACCCCGACGGCACCGTCAGCGCCTTCAAGCGCAAGATGGGCGGCGACCACAAGTACAAGGTCTCCGGCAAAGAATTCACCCCGCAGCAGCTCAGCGCCTTCCTGCTGCAGAAGGTCAAGCGCGACGCCGAGGCCTTCCTCGGCGACAAGGTGGAGAAGGCCGTCATCACGGTGCCGGCCTACTTCAACGACAACCAGCGCCAGGCCACCAAGGACGCCGGCACCATAGCCGGCCTCGAGGTCGTGCGCCTGGTCAACGAGCCGACGGCGGCCGCGCTGGCCTACGGCATCGACAAGGAAGGCCGCGACCAGAAGATCATGGTCTTCGACCTCGGCGGCGGCACGCTGGACGTCACCATCATGGAGCTCGGCAAGGAGGGGACCTTCGACGTGATCTCCACCTCGGGCGACACCCAGCTCGGCGGCACCGACATGGACGCCGCGCTGATCGAGTTCATAGCCGGCGAGTTCCGCAAGGACACGGGCATAGACCTGACCAAGGACCCGACGGCCATGCAGCGCATCAAGGAGGCCGCGGAGAAGGCCAAGATCGAGCTCTCCACCGTCATGGAGACCGAGATAAACCTGCCCTTCATCTCGGCCGACGCCTCGGGCCCCAAGCACATGGCCCTCAAGCTGGGCCGCGCTCGCCTGGAATCGCTCGTCGAGTCCATCGTCAAGCGCTGCCAGAAGTCCATCGACACGGCGCTGGCCGACGCCAAGCTCAAGAGCTCCGACATCCACCGCATCATCCTCGTCGGCGGACCCACCCGCATGCCGATAGTCCAGAAGTTCGTGGAGGAGTACGTCGGCCGGAAGATAGAGCGCGGCATAGACCCGATGGAATGCGTGGCCAGCGGCGCCGCCGTGCAGGCGGCCGTGCTGACCGGCGACGTCAAGGACGTGCTGCTCCTCGACGTGACCCCGCTGTCGCTGGGCATCGAGACGCTCGGCTCGGTCATGACCCGGCTCATCGACAAGAACACCACGATACCGGTCAAGAAGACGCAGGTCTTCTCGACGGCCGCCGACAGCCAGCCCGCCGTCACCATACACGTGCTGCAGGGCGAGCGCGCGATGGCCGGCGACAATGTCTCGCTCGGCAAGTTCGACCTGGACGGCATACCGCCGGCGCCGCGCGGCGTGCCGCAGATAGAGGTCACCTTCGACATCGACGCCAACGGCATCCTGCACGTCTCCGCCAAGGACCTGGGCACCGGCAAGGCGCAGCACATCACGATAAGCGCCTCCAGCAAGCTCTCCAAGGAGGAGATCGACAAGTTCGTCAAGCAGGCCGAGGAGTTCGCCGAGAAGGATAAGGAGTACAAGGCGAAGATCGAGGCCAAGAACGAGGCCGACAGCGTGCTCTACATGACCGAGAAGGCCCTCAAAGAGCACGGCGACAAGATCAGCCAGGAGGAGCGCCTGACCGTGGACCGCTCGATAAACGAGCTCAAGGACGCGCTCAAGAGCGACGACCTGGAGAAGATAAAGAAGGCCAAGGACGAACTGGTCAAGAACTCGCAGAAGCTCGGAGAGGCCGTCTACAAGGCCTCGCAGGCCAAGGCCGGCCCCGCCGGCGCCGAACAGCCCCAGGGCGGTCCGCAGGCCGCGCCCGGCGGCAAGGACGACGTCGTGGACGCCGAGGTAGTGGACGAGAATAAAAAGTAAGGCGTCCCGCTGCGGGGACGGCGCGGAGCCCGGCGGCTCCCGCCGTCCCCTTACCCTTTGAAGGATATCCAGGACTCAGCCGTTCATTATGGCATCACAAGACTATTACCGCACGCTGGGCGTGGCCCGCAACGCCTCCGACGAGGAGATAAAGACCGCCTTCCGCAAGCTGGCTCTCAAGTATCACCCGGACCGCAACCCGGGCAACAAGGAGTCGGAGGCGAAGTTCAAGGAGATAGGCGAGGCCTACGAGGTGCTCTCCAAGCCGGACAAGCGGCGCATGTATGACCAGTTCGGCGCAGAGGGCCTCAAGGGCGGCGCGGGCCACGGTTTCGGCGGTTTCCAGGGCGCGGACCTGGGCGACATCTTCGGCGACATCTTCGATAATTTCTTCCAGGGCGGCGGCGGGGGGGGGCGTCAGCGCTCCCGGCGCGGCGCCGACCTTAAATACACCGCGGAGCTTACGCTGGAGGAGGCTTTCAGCGGGGTCAAGATCCCGGTGAGTTTCGAGCGCAGCGAGGTCTGCGACACCTGCGGCGGCACCGGCGCCAAGCCCAAGACCGGCACGAGGAAATGCTCCACCTGCCGCGGCGCCGGGCGCGTGCAGTACGCCCAGGGGTTCTTCTCTTTCAGCCAGACCTGTCCCGACTGCGGCGGGCAGGGCGAGGTGATCTCCTCGCCGTGCAGGGACTGCGGCGGCTCAGGGCAGGGCCGCAAAAAGGTGACGCTGCACATAAAAGTTCCGGCGGGCGTGGGCGAAGGGGCCACCCTGCGCGTGGCCGGCGCCGGCGACGCCGGCAGCCGCGGCGGCCCGGGCGGCGACCTCTACGTGCAGATAACTTTCAAGCATCATCCGCATTTCGAGCGCGACGGCGCGGACCTCATCTACACCTGCGGCCTCAGCGTGGACCAGGCGGCGCTGGGCTCCTCCGTCGAGGTCCCCGTCATAGAAGGAGGGAAGGCCCCGCTGGAGGTCCCGCAAGGCACCCAGCACGGCAAACTTTTCCGTGTAGCCGGCAAGGGTATGCCAGAGCCGGGGGGCAGGAAGCGCGGCGACCTGCTGGTGCGCGTCCGCATAGACATACCGACGGACCTGACGCCGAAGCAAAGGGAGCTTTTCGAGGAACTGGGCCGCAGCTTCCGCGAGGAGGGGCACAGGCCGGGCGAGCGGGAGCCGGAGAACGGCTTCTTCAAGAAAATATTCAAATGAGCCAGCATTATCTCCCGCCGGGCTCCGTGAAGGACGGCCGCTTCCTCCTGAAGGGGGACGCGGCCGAGCACATTTCGCGGGTGCTGCGCGCCAGGCCGGGCGATACGATAAGGGTCTTCGACGGCGCCGGCGGACGGTTCCTGGCCGAGCTGGAGGAGGTCTCGCGCTCCTCGGTCGCGGGCCGCGTTACCGGTCCTCTGCCGTGGTCTCCGCCGGCCTTCAGGACCGTCGTCTGCCACGCCGTGACGGCGAGAGCGGCTCTTGAGGAGACGCTGCGCCGCGCGACGGAAGCCGGGGCGGCGGAGTTCAGGCCTTTCGTCTCGGAGCGGTCCCAGCCCGGCCGTATCGACGAGGAATGGGAGCGCCGCCGCGAGCGCTACGACGGGATAATACTTTCGGCCGCCGAGCAATGCGAGCGCGGCGATCTGTCGCGGGTCCTGCCGCCGGCCCGGTTAGAGGAGTTGCTGGAGCTGCCCGGACGCAAGTTCTTCGGCGCGCCGGGTGAGGGCGCCAGGCCGCTGACGGAACTGGCCGCCGGCCTGGCCGCGGGGGCGGAGGTCATGGTCTTTATAGGCCCGGAGGGGGGCTTCTCCCCCGCCGAGCTGGAGCTGGCGGAGCGGAAGGGCGCGGAGTTCTTCACGCTCGGCCCGACGGTGCTGCGCGCGGAGAACGCGGCCGCGGCCGCCGCGGCCGTCCTCGCCTGCGCCGGGGAAGCCCTGAAGAAGGAGTAACTATTGCGGGGGATGTCGGCGTGTCAGCACGCAGGACACGGACTCGCGCGCATAGCGCGTCGGTCCTCGGCTCTCGCTCCTCGCGCTTACGATGCTCGGAGCTCCGAGGCGGTCCTGCTTAGCTGACACGCCGCCTCCCCCGATTGTCTCCTTACGGGGCCATTTATCGGGGAAGGCCCGGCGAGGGAGCCTCTAAGAAGTTATGAGAGTATATTTCAAGACGGTGGGGTGCAGGGTGAACCAGGTGGAGAGCGAGAGCCTCCGCGCCAAGTTCGCCGCGCTCGGCCACGCCGCCGCGGCCTCGCCGGAGGAGGCCGACCTCGTCGTGGTCAACACCTGTTCCGTTACCGCGAAGGCCGACCGCGACTGCCTTGCTTTCCTCAAAAAGACCGCCGCCGCCAACCCCTCCGCCGCCATCGCCGTGACCGGGTGCCTGGCCACGCTGGAGCCGGCCAAAATACTCGCCGCCGTTCCGAAAGCGTCCGTTTTCACCAACGCCGACAAGGAAAAGATCCCCTCGCTGGTCTGCGGCGCGGCCCCGGACGGGGATTTCTTTTCCGTCGAGGGCTTCAAAGGCCGTTCGCGCGCCTTCGTGAAAGTGCAGGAGGGCTGCGACCTCAAGTGCTCCTACTGCCTGGTGAACCTGGCCCGTAATAAGGTCTCCTCCAAGCCCCTCGAGGCCGCCGTCGCGGAGATAAAGAAGCTGGTCTCATCCGGTTTCGCCGAGATAGTGCTCTGCGGAACGCGGCTGGGCATCTATCGCTGCCCGGAGACGGGCGCGGACCTGGCGGCGCTGGTGTCGGAGCTCTTCGCCCTGCCCGGCTCTTTCCGGGTCCGTTTCTCGTCGATAGAGCCGGGCGAGATAGGCGAGCCCTTGCTGCGGGCCCTGGCCGTTCCCGGGGGCCGCTTCTGCGATTATTTCCATGTGCCGCTGCAGTCGGGCTCCGACGCCGTGCTGCGGGCGATGGGCCGCAACTACTCCGCCTCCGCCTACCGCGGCAAGGTCGAACTGATCCGGTCCTTCTTTCCCGGCGCGGGGATCTACGCCGACATCATAGCCGGCTACCCTTCTGAAACGGAGGAGGAGTTCTGGAAATCGGCCGATTTCGTCCGCTCATGCGGACTCTCGGGGCTTCACGTCTTCAGTTTTTCGGCGCGGCCCGGCACGCGCGCCGCCGCCCTGCCCCCGCTGCCGCCGGCGGCCGTCAAGCAACGGTCGGAAACCCTGCGCGCGCTTGACCTGGAACTGCGTTCCGCTTTCGCCGCCTCCATGCTGGGGCGGGAGCTGGAGGTCCTGGCACTTTCGTCCAAAGCGGGCCGCTCCAGGGCTTTGGCGTCCAATTTCCTGGAGGTGGACATCCCGGCTGCGCCGGCCGGCCGCCTGCTCCGCTGCCGCGTGACGGCCGCCAGGGGCGGCGGTTGCGCCGGAGAGCCGCTGCTACCCGGCCCGGCCGGGTCCTTTTAGTCCCCGGGCTTTGCATTCCCTACTTATTTATTATTAAAATAATCGGGTCAGGCCCTTCCGTTGCGGAGGGGCGGGGGCTTTTTTATGGATAAACCCGAAAAAGACGGCGAAAAAGAGTCCATAGAGGAAATACTCTCGGACCTTAACAGCCTGCTCAACAGGATGCCGGCCATAATCTCGGACATCAATATGCCCGAGATCACGCCCGTGGATTTTTCCAGGATCCGGCGGGAAGCCGCGGCCCCGGATACGCCGTCGCCGGCCCAGGATATTCCGTTCCAGGCCCCGGATATGCAGCCGCCGGCCCAGGATGCGCAGACCCCGCCCCCGAATATCCAGCCTCCGGTCTTTGAAGAGCCGCTTCCTCAGGACGCCGCTATTCCACCGGCCGCGGGTGAGACAGCGGGGATAACCGCTTCCGCCGTTCCCGCTTCCGGTGAGAGCGAAGACACGGGACCGGAGCCGGAGCCGGTCCCCGACCCGGGTCCCGATCTCGACGACGGGGCGTACAATTTCGATTTCGAGCTGCAAGAACGCTCCGGTATCCCGGCGGACGAGGCCGTTCCGGCCGCGGCGCCGGAAGAGCCGGTCCATGCGGAAACGAAGACGCCCGATCCTTTGGAACAAAGCGGGGATTTCGGCGTGCCGGACATAGACGCTTTGCTGCAGCTTTCAGCGTCCGGAGCGGACGCCGCGGGGCCCGTTCCCGATCAGAAGGACCAAGGGGGAGAGATGGACGAAAAGCGACAGGACGACCAGGAGAAGCCCGCGGAGGAGACCCCCGGGTCCCTGCCGGCCGCGGAGCCGGTCGCCGAACGGCCCGCCGACGGGGAAGCTCAGCCGGCCCCGGAGCAGCCGGCCGCGGAGACGTCCGTGGAAGGATCCCCGGCTTTCGAAGCCACCGTTAAAATGGACGCGCCTTTCGACCTGCAGGAACCCGCTCCCGAACAGCCCTCGGAGCAGGTCCCGGCCTTCGAGGCCACGGTAAAAATGGACGCTTCTTCCGATCTCCAGGAGCCGGCCGCGGAGCGGCCCGCGTCCGAAGGGCAGTCCGAAGCCGGAGCGGCGACGGAGGCTCCGGCCGCCGGGCCGGGAGAAGAGTCTCCTTCCGGCGACGACCTCAAAGCCTTCGAAAGCGCTTTCGTGATAACCGGGACCGACGACGCCGCGGGGTCTGAAGCCCCTTCCGCCGAAGCTCCGGCGGAACTCCCGGCCGCCGAAGCTCCTTTGCCGGAGGGTCTCTCTCCCGAACTCCAGTTCCCGTCCCCGGAGGCCGCGGCGGAGCCGGGCCCCGCCGTGCCGGATGCCGCCGCTCCCGAAGCGGGCGCGCGGCCAGGTGGCATAAGCCTCGAGCCGCAGCTGAGCGTGGAAGAGCCCGCGCCGGCGGCCGGAGAGGAGCCCACGCAGGGCACGGTGGAACCGCAGCTGAGCGTCGGCGTCCCGGAGCCGCAGTCCGCGGGCCTGTCGCTCGAGCCCAGGTCCGATACCCCTTTCGAAAGCCCCATCGAGGCCGCGACCGCCGCCGCCCCGGCCCCCGAAGTTTCGGAGGAGAAGACCGTAGTCTTCGGCCCCGGACAAATGCCGGAAACCCCCGGCGGAGGGGAGACCCTGGTCTATCAGGGAGGGGATCCCACCGCCACGTCGCGGATGAAGGCCTCGGCCTCCCTGCCCGAACTGGCGGCCATGGAAGCGCCCGCCGCGGTGGATAAGTCCAGGATAAAGACGATGGCTTTTCTCTACGCTCCCGGAGAGGAGAAGCTGTGCGCCGACGTGCTGGCCACGCTGGACTCGATCTGTCTGAAATCCGAAAGCAGGCCGATGTTCATAAAGAGGGCTTTCGTGAAGCCCTGCGCTGACGACATGAAAGGGGAGCTCGCCCAGCAGCTGGTCGCGGAGGCGGGCGCCTCGGGCGTTTTCTGCGTGGGGGCCGTCTCGCAGGAGGCTCTTTACGGTATCGAGAACTCGTTCAATTCCGCCGGGCTGTTCTTCCGGCATTTTTCCTCCGACAGTTTCGGTCTTTCGTCCGCGCTGGATTCGGTGCTGGACCTTATCCTCAGACCCTGATATAACGCCATGATAAAAAAGTGGGAAGTAGCTCCGTCTCCGGTCGACAAGAACAAGAACCGTCACAGGCTGATGATAGACGGGGAGATGAAAGACATCTTCTTCATCGTCAAGAAACTCGGCAGCCTCTGTTCGCGGCCCGAAAAGTCTTCCGGCGACTTCAACTTCATCATCTACCTGTCGAAGCTGGAGCCCGATACCATGTCGAAACTCAAGGAAGTGGTGGCGGAACTGGAAAAGTCGGACACTTCCCGCCGCGAGCGGCAGGATAAGGCCCTGGCTTTCACCGCCCCTGTTCCGCCCGCCGTTCCTCCGCCGGCCGCGCCCGAGAGGCCGGCCGCGCCTCCGCCCCCGCCCGGCGTCACCCCGGCCCCCGCTGCCCGCCAGTCCGCGCCGCCCGCGCCCGAAAGGCCCGCCGCGCCGCCGCCCCCGCCCGGCGTCACACCGGCCCCCGCGGCCCGCCAGCCCGCGCCGCCCGCGCCCGAAAGGCCCGCCGCGCCTCCGCCTCCGCCCGGCGTCACCCCGGCCCCCGCGGTCCGCCAGCCCGCGCCGCCCGCTCCCGTTCCCCCGCCGGCCCTGCCGCCTTCCGCGGCGACGCCGCCGTCTTTCGCCTCTCCGCCTCCCGCGCCCAAGGGGCCGGCGGCGCTTCCGCCGCAGTCCAAACCGCAGTTCTCCGCTCCCTTCGGCCCGCCTCCTGCGGTGAGCGGACGCGTGGAACCGGCGAAGGTCGAGCCTGTCGCGGAGCCGAAGAAAGAGGAGCCGAAACCGGAGCCGGTCTCTGCGCCCGCGCACACCCCTTCCGTGTCCACCAGGATGCGTCTTAAGTGGGGCGTGGAGATGCCCCTGATGCCGACCCATACGTTCGAGACCCTGCAGTCGGGCTCCTATAACCGGTTCGCCCACGCCGCGGCGATGGCGGCGATAGACAGTCCCGGCACCATGTACAACCCGCTCATGATCTTCGGGATACCCGGCACGGGAAAGACCCATTTCATGCACGCTATCTCCTACGGCCTGTCGGCCACCCTGGGGCAGGACAAGCTGTTCGTCACCGACGGCATCAGGTTGTCCAAGGGCGTGGAGAAGGCCGTCAGCGACGGCTCGATCGAAAGGCTCGACAAGATGTTCTCCGAGATCAGGGCGCTGGTGATAGACGACGTGCACCTGATGATGCTTTCCGCCGAGAACAAGCCGTATATCTCGAAATGGCTCAACGACTTCACGGCCGCCAACAAGCAGATAGTGGTCTCCTCGGTCTTCCCGCCTAAATCGCTGGCCGGCCTGGAGGAAGCGCTGGGCTTCCAGCTCTCGCAGGGCTGGATGGTGGACGTCAAAGTCCCGCCCGCCTCCGCCTACAAGATAGTGCTCGGCCACCTGCTCTCCGATATGGACGTGAAGCTCTCCGAGGACGAGGTCAACAGGCTCTTCATAAACAAGCTGACTCCTTTCGGGGAGGTTTCGCGGACGCTCGAACAGATACGCAAACTGGACAAGTTCATGGGCGCCTCCGCGTCCGCGAAGGGCAGCAAGGAAATGCTGGACCTGCTCCTCGGCATCTCCGAGACCGCCGTGGCGGGCGCGGTATCCGAAGACGATTACACCGAGTCGGCCGCCTGGAAATCCTCCGAGAACCAGTGGTTCAAGTGGGGGCTTTTCCACCCCAAGGGATACGAGAAAGAGGCGCGCTTCGCTCTTCACAGCGCCGCGACGCGCGCCAAGGACCTCGGGATCCCGGTGGCCTGGACCCAGGTCTTTACCGAAGCCTACGACCCGGACGAGCTGTACGGAACGCCTTTCAAGATCGGTAATTTCGCCGCGGAGAAGAATGTGAACGGCCTGATCGTACTGGGGCCGCAGCCGACTTCCGCCCTGGGCGCGCAGGAAGCGGAGTTCCGCCATATTTCCGAAAAGATCATGCGCAGTTATTCCGTGAAAACGGCGTGGCTGAGCAGCAATTCGCTTAAATCGCCGTCCGCCTACGTGCGTCTCCTGATGGACCTGATGTGAGGCCGGCGTACACATGCACGACCTTATCGCCTCATTGACCATCGGCGCGGTACTGGCTTTCGCCGCCTGGTGGTATATCAAGTTCCGCTGCCTGCTGCCGGCCGAGAGGCGCCTGCGCCGGGCGGAGAAAGAACTCTCCGGCTTCTCCGAGTTCGCGCGCGAGTCGCTGGAGCATTCCTCGGTCCCCGATTCGCTGGAGCATTATCTCGACATCGCCGAGTACTACTTCATCAAGCTGCACGCTCTTTTCGCGGGCGGTTCCATAGCCGCCTTCGAACGCTCCGGCTCCGGCTGGCGCGTGGCGGGGCTCTACAGCGAGCAGCGAGGCGACCAGTCCGCCGGCGCGGTCTTCGCCTGGGAGCCGCTCGACCGCTGCGTCAACGAGGGGGAGTTCCTGCTGCAGGTCCCGCTCGAGCCGCCGCCGGGAGAGCTGTTCTCCGGCATGGGCGGCGCCCTGCTCTGTCCTTTCATGCCTTCCCACGGCGGTTACCGGCGGATCGTGGTCTTCGCCCACCCGGTGCCGGAGAAAGTGGAAGCGGCCATCCCTTATCTGCGTTTCCTGATGCCCTACCTCAACTCCGTCTGGCGCCTTGCCGAGAAGAACTTCGCCCTGAAAAAGGATACCGAGCAGCTGCGGAGCGAACTCTCGGCCGTCCTTCAGGAACTGGACGCGGCGGGCTCGCGCCTGATACAGCGGGCCAAAGAACGCAAGGCCCTTTACGAGGTCGTCACCAAGGCGACCGGCGTGGAGAAGGACATGAGCATGGGCTGCTCCGCCGTGCTCAATATAGTCGCCAAGATCGCCGAGGCCGACGTGGCCGCCGCCCTGCTCTACGACGATTCGCGCAACGAACTGGTGGTGCATCCCGGCTCCTACGGCGTTCCCGACGAGGAAAGGCTGCACTACAGCATGCCGATAACCAACACCTCCTCGGCCGCGGTAAGGGCCTTCGTGAACCGGCGGCCTTTCATGAGCCCGGACGCGCTGAACTCTCCCGAGATCGCCGGGACCCACGCGAAGCTCTGGACCATCCGCTCCCTTATGGTGGTCCCGATCGTGCTCGGGGAGCGCGTCATCGGGGTGCTGCGCGTCGGCAGTCTGAGGCCGGACTTCTTCACCCCCGACCAGCTGGAGTTCCTGACGATCATCGCCGACGAACTGGCCATGATAATAGAGATGACCACGCTCTACGAGAACGCCACGCGCACCGCGCAGGAGCTTACGCAGCTCAACAAACTGAAGGACGAGTTCCTGGCCACGGTGAGCCACGAGCTCAAGACGCCGCTCACCACCATCAAGGGGTTCGTTTCCGTCATACTGAGCGGCGAGGTGGGCCCGCTCAACGAGCAGCAGTCCAATTTCCTCTCCGTCGTGGACCAGTCGGCCAACCGGCTGGCCCACCTGATCTCCAACCTCCTGGACTTCTCGCGCCTCAACGGCAAGGTGGAGATGGAGTTCCAGCCGGTGAACATCCGGGAACTGGTCTCGCGCTCGGTGAGCAATATGCTGCTCAAGGCCCGCGAGAAGGAGATAGAGATAGAGTCCAGGCTGGAGAAGAAGCTGCCCGACGTTTACGCCGACAGCCGCTGGATAACGCAGGTCATAGACAACCTCCTGATCAACGCGATAAAGTTCTCGCGCCGCGGCTGCACCGTCAGGATCACGGGCCAGGACAAGGGCGAGGTGGTGGTCATCTCGGTGGAGGACGACGGCCCCGGCATACCGGAGGAGGAGCGCAAGCTCGTCTTCGAGAAGTTCTACCGCGGCAAGAGCAGCGTGAACCAGGTCCCGGGCACCGGTCTCGGTCTGTCCATCTCGCGGTCGGTCATAGAGAAGCACGGCGGCCGCATCTGGCTGGAGTCGCCGCAGGGTTCCGGCGCCAGGTTCAATTTCGCGCTGCCGGTCCACAAGGAAAAGACGCAGTTCGGAGAGGAGGGCTGAAACACATGAGAAGAATCCTGATCCTGGCGGCGCTGGCCTCGGCGGCCGCGCTGACCGCCTGCGCGGGTCCCGGCAAGTCCGCCATGTCCGCGGCGCTGGAGCCTATAGAGGCCGAAGGCTACGCCGAAACCGCCGGCAAGGACCCGGCCGCGGCCAGGGCCCCGGCGCTTGCCGCCGCGGAGAGGGCCGCGCTGCGCAAGGCGGCGGCGCTTTTCTCCGGCGACCCGGCCGCCGCCGAAGCCGTGCTCGCGCGCCAGTCGTTCCATATCCGGAAAAGCAAAGTGCTCTCCGAAAAACTGGTGGAAGGGTCCCTTTCCCTGAAGGCCAGGGTCTGGGTCTACATGGACCGCGTCCGCCAGGCCGCGGCGCCGTCCGCTCCTTCCGCCTCCGGCCCCCGCCTCCTCCTCTCCGTCAAAGGGGACTCCGGGGGCCGCGGCGAAGCGGCTTTCAGGAACGCGCTGTTCTCCGCGCTGGGCGCCTCGTTCGTCGCGGCCCCGGCGGGCGAGGACGCCGCGGCCCTCACCGGCCGCGCGGCCGCGTCGGGCGCGCGGGCCGCGGTCAGCGTGGTCTTTTCCGTGCGCCCGCTCGAAGCCGCCGTCGGCGGCGGGCTCTCGCAGTCCTCCGTCGACGTTTCCGCCGCGGTCTTCGACGCCCGCGGGGGGGCGGGGCTCGGCGAATTGGCGGTCTCCGCCGCGGGTATGGGCCCGGACGGGGACGCGGCGGCGGGGAAGGCCCTGGCCGAGGCCGGAGCCTCCCTGGGACGGGAACTGGCGGCCAGGCTGGGCCCGTCGCTGAGGACCGAGAACAAGAGGTTCACTCTCAGGCTTTACGACGCGCCCGGGATAGAGTCCGTCTCCTCGCTGGTCTCGGCCGTGGAGAGGATCTCCTCGGTGAGCGGCGTCAAGGTCGTCTCGTACGGCGCCGGCGAGGCCGAACTGTCCGTATACTCCGACGGGGCGAGCCCCGAAGAGTTCGCCAGCGCCGTTCTGCGCGCCGCCGGGCCGGTGCTGGTCATAGACGGCATAGACGCCGGAGAGGTCGCTTTCAGATACGTCAGATGAGGGCAAGGATCCTCCTGGTCGCCGCGCTTTTCTCCGCGGCCTGCGCCGTGAAGCAGGCCTATTTCGTCGCCCCCGGCTTCGCTCCGCCGGCGGAACCGGTGGCGCTGCTGCCTTTCGAGAACGAGAGCGTGGACCTGTCGGCCGAGGATTATCTCTACAAGCTGGCCGCCGGGAGGATCGCCGCCAAGGGCTATTCCCTGATACAAGGGGAGCCGGTCCTGGAAGGGCTGAAGGGAATAGGGATAACCGACGCGGGCCAGATGGCCTCGGCCACGCCGGAGATCATAGGCCGCGCGGTCGGTTCGGGGCTGCTCTGTTACGGGACCATTGAGGACTTCACTTTCCAGAACCTGGGTTTCGTGGTAAGGAAGAGCGTCAAACTGCGCCTGAAACTGGTCTCGGCGGCCACCGGCGAGGTCCTTTACGAGGGAGAAGGCACGGGCCGCGACATAAAGGTCTATCTCGACAGGGACGAGGCGAAGAAGGCCTTCGTGGAGCAGATGGCCGTGAAACTGGTTCAGAACATGCTCAAGTCCCCGCTGGCGAAGGAAGCGGAAAAGGCGGTCGCCGACGCGGCGGCCGGCCTGCCGGCCAGGTGAGAGCCCGGTTCTTAGCGGTAGTTCGGGAACAGGAGGTATCATGAAGAAACTCTGGATGATAGCGCCGCTGCTGCTGGCCGCGGCCTGCGCGCCGTCGCGGTCCGTGAAGATGGACCATGCGCTGACGGTGAAGGAGACGGAAAAGGTCAAGTCGAAGTATACCGGGCCCAAGCGCCGCATAGGCGTGGTGGAGTTCGAGAACAAGTCGGCCTACGGCCAGGGCCGCCTCGGCGGCGCGGCTTCGGACATACTCATAACCGAACTGGTCAAGTCGGGCAAGTTCATCGTGGTCGAGCGCGACCGGATGACCAGGATCATGGAGGAGCAGAAGATGCAGTCGCAGGGCACCGTGGACCCGCAGACCGCCGTCCAGCTGGGCCGCATCATGGGCCTGGAGGCGATAGTCGTCGGCGCCGTCTCGCAGTTCGGCGTCAACAAGCAGGGTTCCGACTATCTTATCCGGCAGACCAAGCAGCAGGTGGCCGACGTCACCGTGGACATACGGCTCATCGACGTGCAGAGCGGACAGGTCTTGATGGCCGATTCGGGCAAGGGCCAGGCCAAGTCCAAGTCGGGCAGTTTCTTGGGGATGGGCACCAAGGGCGGCTACGACGAGACGCTCGAGGGCGAGGCCCTGCGCGGCGCGATCGTGAAGTTCGTCGACAATATCGCCAACCAGATGAACGCCAAGCCCTGGTCCTGCCGCATAGCCGACGCCTACGACCAGGACATCTACCTCAACGCCGGCCAGGAGTCGGGCATGAAGACCGGCATGGTCCTCTCCTGCTTCAGCCAGGGCGCCGAGATACGCGATCCGCGCTCCAACCTCGTCATAGGCCACAGGGAGACCTACCTGGGCGACGTGGAGATAGACCGCTGGTGCGGCGAGTCCGGGGACTGCTCGGTGGCGAAGCTGGTCAAGCGCGGCTCGGCTTCCCCGAAGGGCGGGGATATCTGCCGGCTGGCCAAATAAGGACCTGTCCCTCGCGGCGCCGCCTTTCCCGCGGCGCCGCGGCGGCCGCGGGGATCCGGCCGCGACGGTAACATATGCTGGCGAAACTCAACAGCCTGGGGCTCAGGGGCATAGACGGCTACGCCGTGGGGGTGGAGGTGGACATCTCCCCCGGGCTGCCCTCCTATGCCGTGGTCGGGCTCCCCGACGCCGCGGTAAAGGAATCCAAGGACCGGGTGGTCGCCGCCATACGCAATTCGGGTTTCGAACTGCCCTCGCGCCGCGTCACCGTCAACCTGGCACCGGCCGAGATACGCAAAGCCGGCACCCACTTCGATCTTCCCATAGCCCTGGGCATGCTGGCCGCCGCCGAGGCGCTGGAGGGGCGGGACGAAAAGGCGGCCGGCGCTTTCTTTCTCGGCGAACTGGCGCTGGACGGCGCGCTCAAGCCGGTCGTCGGAGTGCTGCCGATGCTGCTCGGGCTCAAAGCCTCCGGCTATTCCGGTCCGGTGGTGGTACCGGCCGCCAACGCCGCGGAGGCCTCGTTGTCCGGCCTGACGGCGTTCTCGGCCGCCAGCCTCGGGGAAGCCGCCGGCTGGCTGGCGGGCAAGGCGGCGCTGCCGGCCTGTTCGCCTGGGACGCCCGCGGGGGACGTCCCCTCCGCCGGCGACATGGCCGAGGTCAAAAGCCAGGCCTTCGCCAAGCGCGCGCTGGAGATCGCGGCGGCCGGCTTTCACAACGTGATAATGGTCGGTCCGCCCGGGTCGGGCAAGAGCATGCTGGCCAGACGCTTTTCCTCGATACTGCCGCCGCTCACCGAAGAGCAGGCCCTGGAGACCACCAAGATCTATTCCGTCTGCGGGCTGCTGCCCCGCGCGCGCCTGGTCCGCGAACGGCCTTTCAGGGAGCCGCATCACAGCATCTCCGACGCCGCCCTGATAGGGGGAGGCTCGGTCCCCAGGCCGGGCGAGGTGTCGCTGGCTCACAACGGGGTCCTTTTCCTCGACGAGTTCCCCGAGTTCTCCAGGGCGTCGATAGAGGCGCTGCGGGAGCCACTCGAATCCCGCCGCGTTACCGTTTCGAGGGTCAGGGACAGCGTCTCTTTCCCGGCGCGTTTCGCGCTGGTGGCCGCGATGAACCCCTGCCCCTGCGGCTATCTCGGCCACCCGTCGCGGCAATGCTCCTGTACGCCGCTGCAGGTGCAGAAGTACAGGGCGCGCGTCTCGGGCCCGGTGCTGGACCGCATAGACCTGCATGTGCAGCTGTCGGCCCTTAAATACGCGGACTGGTCCGCCCTGCCTTCGGGCGAGCCGTCGTCGGCGGTGAGAGAGCGCGTGCTGGAGGCGGCGCGCCGGCAGCGCGCCCGGTCCGGCGACGGGCGGGCCGTCCCCAACGCGCTGATGACCGTGCGGCAGATACGCGAGCATTGCAGGCTGCCGGCGGGCGCTTCGGAGCTGCTGGAGAAGGCTATGAACAGGCTGGGGTTTTCGGCGCGCAGCCTGGACAAGATAATGCGCGTGGCCAGGACCATAGCGGACCTGGCCGGCGAGGCCGACATCAGGAAAGAGCACGTGATGGAAGCGGTGCAGTACCGCTCGCTCGACAGGGCGGCGGAAACGGTTTAAAAACGAGACGGTCCGGAGGAAAAGATGAAGACTGTATTCTTATCCGCGCTGCTGGCGTTTGCGCCGGTCCGCGCCGCGGCGCAGACGGCGGCCCCCGAGGGGGCCGGCGTGCTGAAAGTCACCAAGCGGCATCAGGTGGCGGAGGGCGACACCCTCTGGGGCCTGGCCGAGAAGTACTACGCCGATCCGTTCAAGTGGGGGAAGATATTCACGGCTAATCTGACCCTTGTCGCCGACCCGGACCTCATACTGCCGCAGTGGGAACTGCTCATCCCCGGCCTTACCGAAGAGATAAAGGCCGCGAAACCCGAACCGCCGGCGGAACCCGAGAAGGTGGAGGAGCTGCTGGCGCCGCCGATGGCCGCCGAAGAAGAACTCCCGCGCCGGGCCCCCGCCGCTCCCCCGGCCGCCGCTCTTTCGCAGGGCCTCGGCTCCTATCAGAAGCTGCCGGACCTTTCGGAGGAGATGCCGGAGGATCAGAAGGAATGGAACTCCTTCGTGCAGACCAAACTGGCCGCTCCCGACTGGCGCGAGGACGGTCTCGTGACCGGCATGGAGGATCCCGACGGGAACGCCCTTCCCTTCACCGGAGAGACCGTCTCCGTCCGCATGCGCTCCGGCATTATGTGCAAGGCCGGCGATTATCTCGAGGTCTACAAAGTGGGCTCCACCGTCAGCAAGGACGGCAAGGTGATCGGCATCGAGATACAGCGCGTCGCGCTGCTCGAGGTGCTCTCTTCGGGCGGCCGGGAACTGGAGGCGCGCGTGCTGGACGCCAGCAGTCCGGTGCACAAAGGCCTCTCCGTAAAGAAAAAGTGAGCGTAAGGGGGGGCGGTGAGCGCTGAGACCATTACCGACGCCGAGAAAGCGGCCAGGCTGCGGCTCAACGCCGCGGCCTGCCTGAAAGGCGACTGGGCGCTGCGGCTCATAGAGCTTTACGGCAGCGCCCGGGAAGCTCTCAGGGTCGCGCCCGGGGACCTGGCGGCGGAAGGGGGGCTGACCTTCACGGGCGCCCAGCGCGCGCTGCGCGAAGCCGCGGCCCACGATCCCGAAAAAGAACTCTCCCGCTGTTCTTCGCTGGGAATAACCGTCGTTTTCGATGGCACGCCGGAGTATCCCGCGGCGCTGCGCGACCTCCCCGACAGGCCCCTGGTCCTTTACATGAGGGGAGAGCTCAAAGGCGGCGCGCCGGTCGGCATGGTAGGTACCCGCCTGCCCACGCCTTACGGCCGCCGTATGGCGGCCCGCATCGCAGCGGACCTGACCGGAGCCGGCGCCACGGTGGTCAGCGGCCTGGCCCGCGGGATCGATACCATCTGCCACGAGGCCGCCGTGAAGGCGGGCAAGCCCACCTGGGCCGTGGTCGGCACGGGCCTCGATTCCTGCTATCCCAAGGAGAACCGCCGGCTGATGGAAAGCGTGCTGGAGACCGGCGGCGCGGTGATGAGCGAGCTGCCGCTCGGCTCCGGACCCATGCCGGCCCATTTTCCGCGGCGCAACCGGATAATAGCCGGCCTCTCGCTGGCCACCGTCGTCATAGAGGGCGGATTCGCTTCCGGAGCCCTGATAACCGCCCGCTTCGCGCTGGAGTACGGGCGCGAGGTGCTGGCCCTGCCCGGACCGGCCGATTCCGACATGAGCCGCGGTCCCAATAAACTCTTAAAGGACGGCGCGGCCCCCGCCGAAGGCGCGGCCGATATCATCGCCGCCCTTCCGCCCGAAGTGCAGGACGGCCTCAAAGCCGCCCGCCGACGGGCCGCGCGCAAGGCGCGCAAAGGTCCAGAAGGCGACGCGGGGGAGCTCTTCTCCCTGATCTCCGCGGAGAAGGACTCCGGCCTGACGGCGGACGCGCTGGTGGAGCGGCTGGGCTGGACCGTGCCCCGCGCCGCGGCCGCCATCTTCGAACTCGAAGCCCTCGGCTACATCCTCCAGTCCGCCGGCAAGTACTTCCCCCAGTCGTAAATAATCGGCTGCCCCTGGCTTCCCACGGGGACACACGCTCGTCACGGTTCAGTTTTTCCGGACCCACCCTTCGCTCGTTCGGCCGGGCACGAACTCGGCCTGCGCGCATAGCGCGCTAGGCCTCAGACAATCATGCCCGTCCGCCAGAGGCGGTACCCTCTCTCGCTCGGAGAAAAAACTTTGTATAACCAGGTTTTATTATACTCACTGTTACAGAGGTCTGACAGGCCATCAC
>CAYPYG010000038.1:0-24077 GCA_964415175.1 uncultured Elusimicrobiaceae bacterium | reverse complement strand
GGCTTGAACCCGTGAAAATCCGCCTGTCAGACATTACAGTTGCTCCTCATGTTCCTCGCTGCGGGACTGGCCTGGGGCCGCCGCTGTACATCTCAGGCTTTGACGCGGCGGTCGATGACGCGCCGGATCTTGCCGGTGCGCGCCACTCGTTCTATCGCGCCCGCCGGCAGCACTTCCAGCTCCGGCGGCGCCAGCCACTTCATGTCCAACGAATCCGCCATGTCCCGGCAGTTCTTCCTCAGGGCGGCCAGCAGCGCCGCCTCCGTGCCCTTCGGGGCCGGCGCCGCGCCGCGCGTCTCCACGCGCAGCTTCAGGCGGTCGCCGCCCTTGCCGGCGGAGATCTCCAGCTGGAAATTCAGGCTCAGCCCCCTGACCGAGGCCACCGCGCGCGAGATGTCGCCGACGAAGATATGCGCCCCGCCGGCGTGGATGCGGTCGTCGCAGCGCCCGAGTATCTCGAAGCGCCGGTCGGCGCGGCCGCAGCGGCACGGGCCTTCCACCCAGCGGCCGAGGTCCCCCACCCTGAAGCGGATGATGGGCATATGCCGCTTCTGCAGCACCGTGACGACCAGTTCGCCGGTGGCGCCGGGCTTGACCGGCAGGCCGGTGGCGGGGTCGAGGATCTCCATGTACTGCCCGGACTCGAAGAGATGGTGCACCGCGCCCGGGCAATGCGGGCACTGGTAGCCGATCATGCCCGCGTCGACGGAGGCGTAGGCGACGGAACGCACGCTCACGCCGGGGAAGACGCTCCTGAAGAAGCGCACCATCTCCGGCCCGGCGTATTCTCCGCCGAAAAGGATGGTCCTGAGCGGGAAAGGATACTCCTTCCTGTGCTCCCGTATGAACTCGGCGAACTTAAGCAGGAAGGACGGCAGGCCGACTATCACGGTCACTTTGAAATCGCGCAGGTAGGCCGCTATGACCGGCAGCGGCAGCGCGCTGCCCACCGGCACCGAGACGGCCGGCGTCAGCGCCAGCGCCCGCTCGACGCCGAGCCAGCTGGACCAGAGATTGCCGGCCACGAAGAGATTGGCCACCCTGTCCTCGCCGGTCAGGCCGGCGCTCATCATGCTGGCCGCGAAAAAGCGGGAGACCTTATCGTGCTCGCGGTCCTCGAAGAAGATGTATTTCGGGCTGCCGGTGGAGCCGCCGCTGGCGAAGTAGACGCCGCCGCGCACCGGGGCGGTGAACATGGCCGTACTGTCCGGCGGGCTATTGGCCAGGATATGGTCCTTGGTAAGCAGGGGGACCTTGCGGAATACCTCTTCGGAAACTATCGGAGGCACGCCGCGCAGGTGCTTCCGGTAGAAAGGGCTCTTCGAGCGCGCGTGCTCCGTCAGTTCGGAAAGGACGTCGACAGCCGAGGGCGCGCCCTCCACGCCGGTGAACCGCACCAGCTCCCGCATCGGGAAGGTGCCGTCGTGAGGCGAGCCGGGCGGGGCTTCGAGCATGGCGCCGGCCCGGGTGATGCGGGCCACGCCCAGCGGGGACAGCCGGCGGGCCACCTCCCGCCGCTCGGCCAGCGTCCCGGCGACGCCGGCGGTCTGTATCATGCCGCGGCGGGCGGCCGCGGCCTTCGCAACGTCGCCCAGCGAATCCACGCATTTAAGGTAAAGCGTCCGGTTGAGCGGCGAGGGCCTGAACCGGGCGTCCTTCTCCGCTATGACGGTCCAGTCCGTGGAAGGGAAGGCGCTTTCGAGCGCGGCCGCGCCGGCCGCGGCGTCTATCTTGGCCAGGCCGCGCGCGCGGGTGAGTTCGGCCTGCTCGTCGAAAGAGAGCGGGCCGGGCGGGATCTCGGCCGCGGCCTTCCTGAAGCCGGCGGCCAGGGCCAGCCGGAATTCCCGGGCCAGGGGGTCGCGGCGGCGCAGCGCCGGGTCCACGATGAAGACGTCCTGCGGGGAGGAGCAGGCCTGCTGCTCGGCGAAGCTGGCGTCGCGGGCTATCTTTTCCGCCACCGCGGCCGCGCCCTCGGCGGCCAGCGCCGAAGGCATCACCACGGCCAGGCTCATCTTGGGGCCGAAGCCGGCCACGTGCACCGTCGAAGGGGCGGCGGAGCGCCAGGCGGAGACCGCCTGTTCCCCTCCCCAGACCATGACGGCGTCCACGGAGCTGGCCGCGGCCAGCTCCAGCTCCCGCGCGCCGCCGGGCCATTCGAGCACGGCCACCGAGGAGGCGAGCAGTCCCCGGCGGTCGCATTTTTTCAGCGCGCGGGCGAAATGGGCGATGGCGGCGCCGCCGCCGCTGGAGGCCTTTACCACGTTGGCGTTGCGCGTGAGCATCCCCATCAGCAGCGAATCTATCGCCCCGATAAAGACATTGCCGGCGGTGACGTGCAGCACCGCGCCGCGGGGCGAGGCGGTCACCTCGCCCGCGTAGCCGTCGCGAGGCACGCAGCCTTCCAGCGCGCCGGGCAGGCCGACTTCCAGGGCGAGCCGTTTCTCCGTCTCGGCGCGGCTGAACATCCGCGGCAGGGAATCCAGCAGCAGGGCGACCGTCTCCGCCGAAAAGCCGGAGTACTCTTTCATTTCCCGGAAGGCCCCGCGGTACCACGCCCCTTTTTTGTCGCCGCAGAAGCGGCCCACCGCGTCAAGCGTGTCCAGCACGTATTCCGGGGAGGCCGCGGCCAGCGGCGCGGCGGCGGCGCGGGCGCGGCGGCAGATCTTCTCCACCTCGGCGGGCGTCCAGGGGCCGGAGCGGCGCAGGCTCCTGCCGAAAAGGTAGGCGTTGTTCTTTCTCATAGCGTCGAGGCGGCGGAAACCGCGCAGCCCTTCATTTTAGTGATCCCCGCGCGCCCGGCGATATGCAGCACTTCGCCGCCGAGGCCGCAGGGACATTTCTTTTCGATCCAGCCCCTGTCGCTGGAAAGCAGCGAGATCGAAGGATAGCTGGTCAGGTAGGGCGCGATGAACTGCAGGAGGCCGGTCTCGCCGCAGGGGAGGGCCTTCAGGGTGGCCGGGTGCCGCGCTATCACCCGGCTGTAGACGGGAATATGGAAATTGCCGAGCCGGCAGTCCACGTAAGGCACGCCGTGCTCGACCATGCCGAACAGGTCGCGGACATGCTCCGCCGGCAGGCCGAGCGAGCGGGCCAGCCGCGCGCGCATCTCGCCCTTGTCCACGGCGCGGTCCTGCTTGTCCTTCCAGCCGCCGCCGGTTATGACCCGGCTGTCCGGGTGCAGCCGGGCGGCGCGGCCGTGCCGCCGGGAGAATTCCCCGCAGACCGCCATCGCGTGGGCGGGGAAGCCGACCAGGCGGGCCGGCCGGCCGCTCCGCTCGAAACGCTCCAGCGCGGCCACGGCGCCTTCGAGGTCGAAATAAAAATCCTTCTTCCCCGCGTCCCAGCGCAGGGCGTAGAAGACCTCGCCGCGCAGGGTGAGGCCGGTGATGCTCTCGTCGCTGAAGGCCGTGCCGACGTTCCTGGCCACGGCGGGATCGTAGGTGAAGCAGAGATAGTCGGTGACGGTCCCCCCGGCGGCCAGGCCCATGCCGTTGAAGACCTGCCAGGCCTGCCGCTGCAGCCGCAGCAGCGAGGGCCGGTCGAAGACGATGCGGCTGCGCTGGCCGGAGGTGCCGCTGGAGGTCATCTCCAGCACTATCTCCTTCCCGGCCGCGCTGACCAGGGCGCGCTCCTTGAAGGCGGCCACTACGATATGGGGCATGCGGGCGGTATCGCGCCAGGAGCGCAGGTCCGCGGGCCGGAAGCCCTCGGCCCGCCACAGGCCCGCGAACTCCGGGCAGCGGCGCAGGTGCACGGCCGAGGACGCCCGCAGCGCGGCGGTGAAAACGGCCCTGTCGGAGGCGGAATGGCGGTAAGGCGGCAGCTCGGCAAGCCTGCCCATGGCGGTGCGGTCGCCCAGCGGGACCGCTACCGGCCTGGAGCAGGCCCGGAGCTTCACTTGCCGCTCCGCAGCGCCGTCTCGACGTACATGGCGTTCCACATCTTGATGTACTCCTTCAGATAGGCGCGGTAGGTCGGGATAAGGCTGACCTTGCGGAAGTCCAGCGTCTCGAAGGAGCGGGAGAAGGCGATATAATCCCAGCGCTTGCGTCCCACCAGGCGCATCGCGGGGAAATAGGCGCTGGGCAGGAACCCCGCGTCTATGGCCTGCCGCTGCAGCTCCGGCGTATAGGCGTCGACCAGGCATTCGAGGTAGCTGATATTGAGGTTGCTCACCACGTCCGCCACGCTGTTGAGCAGCAGCGAAAGGTCCTGGATCTCGCTCCGCCCGCCGATGATGGCGGTGTACTTGTCCTGCGGGTTGTACTGCAGGTAGACCTCGGTCTTCTGGTCGTGCGAGACCAGCATCATATTGGGTTTATGGAAAGGCACGTAGAAGTTGGAGAAGACGCCGGTATTGCCCGACCTGCGGAAGCGCTCGGCGACGAAGCTGGGCGCGTTTACGGTCTCGAACTGTATCAGCTTCTGGTCGGCCCTGTTGGGATGCCCGGCGTCGGGGGACTTCTCCACCACGAAGCGCGCCGCGCCGAGCTGCAGTTCCTTGTTGGGCAGCCGGCTGAGCAGCTCGCGCTGGGCGAGCCTGAAGAACGGCTCGATCTCCTTGAGCAGCTTCACCGGCCTGCGCCGCTTGCCCCACGCCGAGAGCACGTAGTAGGCGGTCAGGCAATAGGTTTCGTGCTCGTGGATCTTGTGGGCGTTGGGGAATATGCCGAGGGCGGAGAAGCCCAGGTTGTCCAGGACCTTCTGGGGCGCGGCCGTCACGGTGCGCGTGGTGGCGTAGACGGCGTCCACTATCTTGTGCTTCTTGGTGACGCTCTCCATGATGAGGTTCATCATGATGTTGTTGAGCTTATGCTTGCGGTACTCGCGCGACACGACCGCGCCGATGGCCTTGCCCAGGCGGTTCTCGGCGTCCACGTGCATGATCTGGCTGGCGATGATGCGGCCGTTATGCTCGCCGACCAGCCAGAAATACTCGTCGCTGGAGATGGCGTGGTTCATCTTGGCCCGGTCCGAGACCAGCGACATAGGGTAATTATGGCCGTACACCTCGGCGAAGAGCATCTGGATGCGGCGGCCGTCCTCGTGCCGCGCGTTGCGGATGCGTATGACGAAGTTGTTGTCCCCCGAATTGACGGTCAGATCGACGTGACGGAAATTCATTTTCAAGCCTCCGGCGCCCCTTTCGCCGCCCCGCTGGCGGCCCGTGATATTATATAAATAGCCCGGCCGCCCCGCCATTGACCCGGATTAATACGGGGCGGCCGGAGCCGTCCTTTCCCGCCGGCCGGAGGGACCACGTTTTGATTTGGGCCTTATAATGTGATAATTTGTATCTGCCGATGAAGATATACAGGATACCGCTTCTGCTCCCGCTGCTGTTCTCCGGCTGCGCCTCCTTCCAGTCGGGGGACGTCCGGATAGACCGCAACGGGCTGAGAGCGATGATGGCCGACGAAGAGATACGGCCTTTCTCCTCGCTCCGCTTCACCTGGACCAATTATCCTTATTTCAACCCGGCGGAACTGATAGGCCAGGGTACCGTCGAAGGGACGCCGCCGCCCAAACCCGTCCCGGTGGAGAGGCAGGAGTTCTTCGAACTGCGGACCAGGGCGTTCAATATAATGAAGGAGGCCGGGCTTTACGACCCGGCCGGCGGAGAGGGCACCCTGTATCTGGACCTGACCACCTACGGCCGCTGGACCTACCGGGACCTGTTCAAGTCCTTCCTGGTGGAGACCTCCTGGATCATGCTGGTCCCCTCCTCGCTGAACGTCAACTACCGGATCCTGGCGACTTCGGACCGCGGCGGGAAGCTGGAAGTGGAGGAGATAGCCAGGCACCGCACGGTGTTCCACGCGCTGATCTTCCCGCTCTATCCTTTCGCCAGCCCCGCCGCCAGGGAACGCGCTCTGCTGCGCAACATGCTCTGGAAAACCGCCACCGACGTCTATACCCGGCTGAAGGACCCCTCGTCCCCGGTCGCCAGGCCGGAGGACCCGCCGGCGGCGGAAATGCAGTCCGGCCTCCCGGTCCCGCAGGGGACGGAAGAGATAGAGCACGCGCCGGTCACCTACCCCGCGCCCGGCAGCGCCGAAAAACTGCCGGGAGCCCCGCTGCAGTAATTATACCGGACCGGCAAAAAAAAGGGCGGCCCGGAGGCCGCCCTTCTCATTTCCGTACGTTCTACTTGCCGTCGCCGGCCGTTACGGGCGCGGTTCCCGGCGCCGGTTCTTTGGCGGGGGCCGCGTCCTTGCCGGTGGCGGCGGGTTTCGCCGGCGTCGCCGCGGCCGGGGCGGGCGCTTCCGCGGGAAGCATCCCGAGGGCCTCCCTGGCGTCCGGCAGGTACAGGCTCTCGGGATTCTCCTTGATGAACTTCTCCAGCGCGGCCCGGCCGGCGGCCGCGTCGCCGTTGACGACCAGTTCCGCCGCGTCGCCCAGCGCCTTGCGCTCGGCCTCGGCCTTCTTGAGGCCCTGCTCGGAGACGCCGCCCTTCCAGTAGAGCTCGGAGGCGTCGGCGCCGGTCTTGTCGCCGCGCACCGCCGCGACCGCGCTGACGCGGGTCCTGGAGTGGAATTTCTTCTGCACCTTGGAACGCAGCCCCTTGTAGAAGTTATCGTACCAGGACTTCCAGGACTCCTTGTCCTTCTCCTTTTCCTTGTCCTTGCGGACCTCCGCCTGGTCCGTCCCGGCCGGCGCCTGGGCCGCCGGTTTCTCCTCCGCGGCGGCCAGGCCGGCGCAGAAAGAGAACAGCATCGCGGCTATTATGGTCTTGCTCATGCTCCCTCCTAGTTCCCTCGTCTATTTAAGAAGCTGGTCTCCCGCGGCTTTGGCCGAGGGGTCTATTTTGACCGCGCGCTCCACGTAGGTCCTGGCGTCGTCCTTCCTGCCCGCCTTGAGCGCGGCGCGGGCCTGGTTCAGCCAGGTCCCGGCGTCGAAAGGGTCGGCCTTGGAAGCCTTGCGGTAATACTCCGAGGCCTTGGCGGCGTCGCCGGCCCTGAAAGCCAGGTTCCCCAGGTTATTGAGCGCGGCGGCGTGGCCGGGGTCCTTTTCGAGCAGCTTCCCGAAGGTCCCGGCGGCTTCGCCGTTCTCCCCGTGCTGGGCGTGCAGCAGTCCCAGGTTCAGCAGGGCGTCCTCGTTGGAAGGGTCGGAGGCCAGAATATCGCCGTAATATTTCTTCATATGCTCGTAGCGGGACCTGAGCAGGGCCTCCAGCGCTTTCTTCACCCGCGGCGAGAGTTTCTCTCCGCCTTCGTACCTAGCCTCGGCTTCGGGCAGGGTGACGGGCTCGAATTCGGACCAGGCGGCGCGCACGTCCACGATCTTCACCGATTCCTTCATCTTATTGTACATGTCGGCGGCGGTGGCCACGGCGTCGTGGAAATCCTTGCCCACCATCGTGGTCTCGAGGGGGATCCACCAGGCGTCGTTGTGGCGCACAAGCATATCCTCCGGCAGGCCGACCTCGCGGGCGTCGGCCGACCTGGCCTCGAACATCACGGCGATATGCGACGGGTAGTCCAGCAGGGCGGCCCGCAGGCCGGCGGCCTCGAAGATCGAGGCGAAGAGCGCCGTCAGGTCGTCGCAATCGCCGCTGTGTATCTTCAGCGTGGTGCGCGGGAACTGCACGGTGTCGAGGATATGCTCGTCCGCGCCGCTCTTGGCGGTGGCGTAGGGATTGACCGGGTCGGCCAGGTAGGTTACGCCCTCCTCGCCCAGCGCCTCCCAGGCGAAAAGCGCCTTGACCAGGTTCTCGTCCACCAGCGCGGCTTCCTTCTCCAGCTTACCGGTCTCGACCAGCGCGTAGCGGCTGAAAGCGAAGACCGGGGTGTCCTTGGCCGTGATGAAGGTGGCCAGGCGCTCGGGCCTGTCCCAGATTATCGCGTTCTTGGAAAGCACCTTCACCGGTTTGTTGAGCGTGACCGTCTTCTCCTGCCCGTCGGTATAATAGGTCACCGAGAGCTGGGACTGTATCGGGGTGTCCTCGGTTATGCCGAGCACGCGGTTGTTGAGCGTGGCCATCAGGTCGACTTCCTTCACCTCGTTCGGACCGATGGATTCGACGATGGAATCGTGCGGGAAGTCCATGTAGTCCTTGAGGTTGAAGGAGATCTTGACGTTGCTGAAGGCCTTGTCGGTATTGTTGCGCACCGCGATGCGGCCCACCGGCTTGTTGAGATAGCGCTTGTAGTTGGCCGAGAAGATGTAGTTCAGCTCGACGGGCTCTATCTCCACCGGGGAGACGTTGCGGGGGTCGCGGACCGCCGCGGCCGCCGCCTTCCCGCCCGCCGCCGCCGTCGCGGCCGGCGTGTATTCGCCGGGGAACCCCGCGGACGAGACCGCCGCGGCCCGGTAGCGGTAGGCTGCGCCGGCCACGGCCGAGGCGTCCTCGTGGAAGGTCTTCTCGGTATAGGCCAGTTCGGCCCATTTGCCGCCCTCCGCGGGGGCCCTGAAGACCTTGTAGCCCTTGACCCGGTGGTTGCCGACCGGCTTCCAGGAAAGTTTCACGCCCCTGTCGCCCGGCGCCGCGGCGAAATCCGCCGGGGCTTCGGGTATATAGCTTATGTCGAAGGAGACGATCCTGCCGGCGCCGGCGTCGGCGATATGTATCCGGTCCCCGCCGTAGGCAAGGAACTGCGGCGCGGCGAGCTCCCGCTCTCCGGCGCCCCGGGCGAAGAAAGAGGCCTGGAAGCGGCCGGCGGCGTCGAAGATCTTGACGCTGTAGGCGCCCTTGTCCAGCACGTAGAAGAAGCCCTTCCCGTCGTAGACCAGCGAGGCCGGCGAGACCAGGGACCCGGAGTCGTCCCAGGCGGAGAGGAACTTCCCGCTCTGGTCGGTGACTATGACCTTCTTGAGCCCCGCGTCGAGGATATAGAGATTGTTCTTCTCGTCGGAAGCCGCGTCGACCGGGTCCATCAGCGTCAGGGCGCCTACCTGCGGGCCGACGGCGAAGAGGAAGATGCCGTCCTGGCTGAAGGCCTGCACGCGCTTGTTCCTGGAGTCGGCGATATAGACGTTCTTGTTGCCGTTGACCGTCAGGCCCATCGGGGCCCTGAACTTGCCCTCGCCGGAGCCGGAGCCGCCGAACTGGGATTCGAAGGAACCGTCGGCCTTGAAGATCTGCACGCGGTCGTTGCCGGTGTCGGCGACGAAGAACCTGCCGTCCCCGGCGGCGAAGATCCCCTTGGGCGCTTTCACCTGGCCCGGCAGCTTGCCCATGACGGCCACGGTCTTCTTCACGCCCTTCTCTATGAGCACCAGTTCCCTGGCGTCGGGCATGTAGGCGATCATGGAACCGTCCCCGCGCACGGCCAGCAGGTCGCTCTTGAAGGCCGCCTTGTCCGCCGGGCCCTTGATGGTGAAGCGCGTCAGCAGCGCGGCCGGCTTCAGGCCTTCGGCCCCCTTGGTGCCTTCGAGCCGGAGGTAGGTGACCTTCTTGTTGCCGTCGTCGCAAAGATACAGGGTACCGGCAGGATCGGCGGCGGCGCCGCAGAGGTTCTGGAACTCGGTCCTGCCCTTGCCGCGGGTGCCGAAAGTGCCGATGACGGAGCCGTCATAGCCCAGCTCGCGCACCTTGCCCTCCCTGGCGTTGACGATGTAGATGATCCCGTCCGGGCCGGCGGCCACGCCGTTGTTGGCTATCTCCTGCTCGCGCAGCAGCCTGCCCGAGCGGTCGTACTGCTGCAGCAGCGACTTGGACGGGTCGGAAACGAAGAGGTTGCCGGCGAAATCGGCGGCTATGGCGGCGGGCTTCACGACGGTGACGCCGTCGTTGCGTTTGGTCGGGAAACCGTAAAGATAGATGCCGTCGGCGTTGAATACTTCGACGCTGGAGGCGCCGGTATTGGCCACGTAAAGCCTTTCGTCGGGACCGAAGGCGAGGGCCATGGGCGAGGAGAGCTGTCCCGGACCCTTGCCCTTGCCGGAAAAGGACCAGAGATATTTGCCGTCGAGGTCCGTGACGCTGACGCGGGAATTGCCCGAATCGGCTATGTAGAGGCGATCGGCGCCTATCGCCAGGCCGGCGGGGCCCTTGAGCTGCGCGTCGGACTTCGACACGAACTTGCCCTCCGCGGCCTCGAAGACCAGCACCGCGCTGGCCCTGGCGTCGGCGACGTAGACCCGCTCGCCGTTCGAAGCGACGCCGGAGGGCCTGGTCAGCATCGGGTTCGTTATCTGGCCCTTGAACTCGATCTTGTCGTATGCGCCCGCCGGCGCGGCCAGCAGGGCGGCGAGCATGAGCGCGCAGATATTGAAACTCTTCATAGTGTTCCTCCGCGGAAACAGCGGTATGTTCATAAAGGTCTGCAGGGATCCCTCCCATATTATATATCACATACGGGCGCCGCGAAAACGGCGGCGGCGGAGCGCCCGGAGCCCGCCTTGCCAAACCGCCGGGATATTTATATTATTTTGAATTCCATAGAACGCCGGGGAACGGAGCCGAAAAAAATGGACATTGGATTCGTCAAACGCGTGATCTTCACCTCTATAGGCAGGAAGTTCGTCATGGCCGTCACCGGCCTGGCGCTGGGCGCCTTCATGCTGGTGCACCTGGCCGAGAACCTCCTGCTCTTCTACGGCGAGAAGGCCTATAACGGCTGGGTGGACCTGCTGCTTTCCAACCCGTTCATAATCTACGCCGAACTGGGGCTGGCCGCGGTCTTCCTGCTGCACATCGTCACGGCCGTCTGGGTGCGCTGGGAGGACTGGCGCAACGCGCCGGCCGGCTACGAGGAACGCAGGTGGCAGGGCGGCCGGACCATCGGCTCGGCCACCATGCTCTACACCGCCGCCGCCATACTGGCCTACCTGGTCTACCACCTGGTGGACTTCCGCTTCGCCGATCACTCGATGGGGTTCTACGCCATGGTGACCGGCGCTTTCCGCGACCCGGTCTTCGTCGGGGTCTATATAGCCGGCTCGCTGGCGCTGGCGCTGCACCTGAGCCACGGCATGCAGAGCGCCTTCCAGACGCTGGGGGTGAACCATCCCAAGTATACGCCGTTCATAAAGCTGGGCGGGCTGCTGGTCGCGCTGACCATGGCCGGCTTCGCCATGATCTCGGTCTATTTCCTGCTCGAACTCGACCAGAAAAAAGTCGAGCACCATTACCAGGTCGCCGCGACGGAGGCCAGATAACATGAAACTCGACGCCAGAATACCCGCGGGCCCGATAGAGAAGAAGTGGGACAAGCACCGCTTCGACCTCAAGCTGGTCAACCCCAGCAACAAGCGCAGGTTCGACATCATCGTCGTCGGTTCCGGCCTGGCCGGCGCCGGCGCGGCCGCCTCGCTGGGCGAACTGGGCTACAACGTAAAGGTCTTCACGATGCACGATTCCCCCCGCCGCGCGCACTCGATAGCGGCGCAGGGCGGCATCAACGCGGCCAAGAACTATCCCAACGACGGCGACTCGGTCTGGCGGCTGTTCCACGACACCGTCAAGGGCGGCGACTACCGCGCCCGCGAGGCGAACGTCTACCGCCTGGCCCAGGTCTCCAACGGCATCATCGACCACTGCGTCGCGCTCGGCGTGCCCTTCGCCCGCGAGTACGGCGGCCTGCTCGCCAACCGCTCCTTCGGCGGCGCGCAGCTCTCCCGGACCTTCTACGCCAGGGGCCAGACAGGCCAGCAGCTGCTGCTGGGCGCCTATTCCGCCATGATGCGGCAGGTCGCCGCGGGCACGGTGAAGGTGTTCCCGCGCCGCGAGATGACCGAGCTCGTGATCAAGGACGGCCGCGCGCGCGGCATCATCGCGCGCGACCTGGTCACCGGGAAGCTGGAGAGCCACGCCGGCCACGCCGTCCTGCTCTGCACCGGCGGCTACGCCAACGTCTTCTACCTGTCCACCAACGCCGCCACCTGCAACGTCTCGGCGGCCTGGGCGGCCTACAGGAAAGGGGCCGGCTTCGCCAATCCCTGCTTCACGCAGATACACCCCACCTGCATACCGCGCTCGGGCGACCACCAGAGCAAACTGACGCTGATGAGCGAGTCGCTGCGCAACGACGGCCGCGTCTGGGTGCCCAGGAACAGGGGCGACCGGCGCTCCCCGGGCTCGATACCCGAGGAGGAGAGGGATTATTTCCTCGAGCGCCGCTACCCGGCCTTCGGCAACCTGGTGCCGCGCGACATAGCCAGCCGCGCCGCCAAGACCGAAGTGGACGCGGGCAAGGGCGTCGGCCCGACCGGACAGTCCGTCTACCTCGACTTCCGCGACTCCATAGCCCGCAAGGGAGAGGACAAGATAAGGGCGGAGTACGGCAACCTCTTCGACATGTACCACCAGATAACCGACGAGAACGGCTACAGGACGCCGATGCGCATCTACCCGGCGCCGCATTACACGATGGGCGGCCTCTGGGTGGACTACGACCTGATGACGACGGTGCCCGGCCTGTTCGCGCTGGGCGAGGCCAACTTCTCCGACCACGGCGCCAACCGCCTGGGCGCCAGCGCGCTGATGCAGGGCCTGGCCGACGGGTTCTTCGTGATCCCGTACACGCTGGGCGGCTACCTGGCGGGGAACAGGCTGGAGGCCGCCGCGGACTCGGACCCCGAGTTCAGGCGGGCCGCGGACGAAAGCGGGCTGAAGTTCAAGCGGCTCCTCTCCGTGAAAGGCAAGAAGACCCCGTCGGAGTTCCACCGCCGGCTGGGCGAGGTCATGTGGAACGAATGCGGCATGGCGCGCAACGAGGCCGCGCTCAAGCGGGCGCTGGTCAAGATCCCCGAGATACGCGAGGAGTTCCGCGAGAACCTGGCCGTCGGCGGCGGGGCGGAGGAGCTCAACCAGACGCTCGAACGGGCCGGCAAGGTGGCCGACTTCCTGGACTTCGCCGAACTGCTGGTGCGCGACGCGCTGGAGCGCCGGGAATCCTGCGGCGGCCACTTCCGCGAGGAGTCCTGCACGCCGGAGGGCGAGGCGAAACGCGACGACGCGGGCTTCTCCCACGCCGCGGTCTGGGAGCACGCCGGCGAGGGCAAGGCCCCGCTGCTCAACAAGGAAGCGCTGACCTTCGAGCACATCAAGCCCAGCGAACGCAGCTACAAGTAACGGAGACCGATCATGAGCGAGAAGAAATTCGGAGTGACCGTGCGGGTATGGCGGCAGGCCGGTCCGGGGGAGAAAGGCCGCATGGAGTCCTACGAGGTGAAGGGCGTGGACCCGGACATGTCCTTCCTCGAGATGCTCGACGTGCTCAACGAGGACCTGGTCAGGCGCGGCGAGACCCCCATCGCCTTCGACAGCGACTGCCGCGAGGGCATCTGCGGCTGCTGCGGCCTGGTGGTGAACGGCGACGTGCACGGCCCCGACGAACATTCCACCGTCTGCCAGCTGCACATGCGGCGCTTCAAGGACGGCGATGTCATCACCGTGGAACCCTGGCGCGTGAAATCCTTCCCGGTCCTGAAGGACCTCGTCGTGGACCGCTCTTCGCTGGACCGCATCATGGCCGCCGGCGGCTACGTCTCGGTCGATACCGGCGCGGCGCCCGACGCCAACTCCGTCCCGGTGGACAAGGACGACGCCGAGGAGGCCATGGACGCCGCCGCCTGCATAGGCTGCGGCGCCTGCGTGGCCGCCTGCCCCAACGGCGCGGCCATGCTCTTCACCGGCGCCAAGATCTCGCAGCTGGCGCTGCTGCCGCAGGGCGGGCCCGAGAAGGCGAAGCGCGCGCTCGACATGGTGGAAGCGATGGACGCCGAGGGCTTCGGCAACTGCACCAACGAGTACGAGTGCGAGGCCGTCTGTCCCAAGGAAGTGAAGGTCGCCAATATCGCCCGCATGAACCGGGAGTTCCTGCTGGCCAACTTCCTCTCCAAGCGCTGACCTCCCGCGGGAGGCTCCGCCGCGCGCGGGGCCTCCCGCCGTTTTCCCCGCCCCCAGGAGAAGACCATGCCCGAGTTCGTCTACCGCGAGATATTCCAGCTGAAAAAACCGGACGTAAAGTACCGCCTCCTCACGAAGGACGGGATCAAGGTCTCCGGCGAGCCCGGCCACGAGACGGTCGAGGTCGCTCCGGAGACGCTGGCCCTGCTGGCGCGCGAGGCTTTCCGCGACGCCTCCTTCCTGCTGCGCCCCGACCACCAGGAGCAGGTGGCCAGGATCTTCTCCGACCCCGAAGCTTCCGAGAACGACAAGTTCATGGCTTACTGCCTGCTCGAGAACGCCGCCATCTCGGCCCGCTTCGAGCTGCCTTTCTGCCAGGACACCGGCACCGCCACCGTGGTGGCCAAGAAAGGCGAGAACGTCCGCACCGGGGTGTACGACGCCCATTTCATCTCGCAGGGCATCTGGGAGGCCTATACCGGCGAGAACCTGCGCTATTCCCAGACGGCGCCGCTGGACATGTACGCCGAGAGGAACACCGGCGACAATCTGCCGGCCCAGGTGGACATCTACGCGGTCCCGGGCAATTCCTACGAATTCCTCTTCATCGCCAAGGGCGGCGGCTCGGCCAACAAGACCATGCTCTGGCAGGAGACCAAAGCCCTGCTCAACCCGGTCTCGCTGGAGAAATTCCTGGTCGAGAAGATGCGCTCGCTGGGCACCGCGGCCTGCCCGCCCTACCATATCGCCTTCGTCATCGGCGGCACCTCCGCCGAGATGTGCCTCAAGACCGTCAAGCTGGCCTCGACCGGCTACCTCGACGGCCTGCCGGAGTCCGGCGACGGCCTCGGCCGGGGCTTCCGCGACCGGGACCTGGAGGCCAGGCTGCTCAAGGCCGCGGAGAAGATCGGCTTCGGGGCGCAGTTCGGCGGCAAGTATTTCGCGCACGACATACGCGTCGTGCGGCTGCCGCGGCACGGCGCCTCCTGCCCCGTCGGCATGGGCGTCTCCTGCTCGGCCGACCGCAACATCCTCGCCCGCATAGACAAGGAGGGCGTCTGGCTGGAGGAGCTGGAGCGCGATCCCGGCCGCCTTATCCCGGAGGAGGCCCGCGCGAAATTCTCTTCGTGCTCCGCCTGCGTTCCCGTGGACCTGAACAGGCCGATGGACGAGATACGCGCGCAGCTTTCGAAGCACCCCGTCGGCACCCGCCTCTCGCTCAACGGCCGCATCGTGGTCGCGCGCGACATAGCCCACGCGAAGTTCAAGGAACTGCTCGACGCGGGCAGGCCGCTGCCGGATTACCTCCTGAAGCACCCGGTCTATTACGCGGGCCCGGCCAAGACGCCCGCCGGCAGGCCGGCGGGCTCCTTCGGCCCCACCACGGCCGGCCGCATGGACTCCTATACGGACCCGCTGCAGTCGCGCGGCGCCTCGCTGGTCATGATAGCCAAGGGCAACCGTTCGAAGGCCGTCACCGAGTCCTGCAAAAAATACGGCGGCTTCTACCTGGGCTCGCCGGGCGGCCCGGCCGCGCTGCTGGCCGAGCGCAACATAAAGAAGGTCGAGACGCTCGACTACCCGGAACTGGGCATGGAGGCCGTCTGGGCGATAGAGGCCGAGGATTTCCCGGCCTTCATACTGGTCGACGACAAAGGAAACGACTTTTTCAGCGGGCGCTGAAGCGGCTGCGGGCCCGCGAGGCGGACCGGCCGGAGGTTTTTTACGGGTCACCTGAACTTCGATTCCTTCATCTCCCACAAGTTCCGCGTCCGATTCTCTCCCGGGCGGCTGGACAGGCTTTACGCCCTGGCGGAACGCCTTAGGAACGGCGCCAGGTTCGGGGAAGCGGCCGGGCTTTTCCGCAGGTACGCGGCCCTGGCCGGCCCCTCCCCGCAGAAAGCGGCGGCGCTCGCGATCGCCGGCCTTTATCCGGACGCCCTGCGGCTCTCCACGGAACTTCTTTCGCGCGCGCGAGGCCTCCCCCGCGAGGCTATCGAGCTGATCGGGGACCCCTGGATGAGTTTCTATGACGCCGGCATGCTGCGGGAATGGCTGCGCGCGGTGTCCTCGGTCCGGAAGGCGCGCCTTCCGGCTGCGGCCGCCCGTCTCAGGGAACTGCATCTTTTCATGCTGCGCGCCAGGCTCGAGCCCCGCGGGAGAGCGGCCGCTCCCGCCGTTTTCTCCGGCCGGCTCTCGGCTATGAATCCCGCCGCGGCCAGGCTGCTGCTCGCCTCCGGCAGGCCGGCCGAAGCGGCCCGCGCCCTGGCCCCGGCGCTGAAGAACTTTCCCGGCGACGAGAACGCCTGCGGCCTGGCGGCGGAGGCGCTGCTCTGCTCCGGCAAAAGCGGAAGGGCCTTCGCCTTCCTGGCCCGGAAATCCCGCGCGCTCCGCTCTCCTTCCTTCGAGGCCTGGCGCGGCCAGCTGCTGCTTTTCGCGGGCAGGTATGAGGAGGCGCTCCGGGCGCTGCGCCCCGGCGCGGGCGGCCGCAGCCCCATGAGCCATTGCTGGAGGGGCGCCGCGCTGGCGAAACTGGGACGACGCAAGGCCGCTGCAGCCGAACTGCGGAAGGCGCTGGCCGTCAACGGGGCCGACCTGGAAGCGCGGACCTGGCTGGCGGAGACGCTGCTGCTGCAGGGTCGGCTTCGGGAGGCGGCGGAGGAGGCGGACCGGGTCCTGAACAGTCCATGGGCGCTGCTTATATCGGGACTCGCCAGCCCCGCGCGTCAGGAGTTCTTCTTTAGTCGGGCGGCCCTGCTCCTCCCGGGCCGGAAAAAGGCGGGGGACCGGGCCTGGGCGCTCGGACTGCTGGAAAGAGCGCGGGGCTGCAGAAGGTGCGAGGGTCATTTCCTGGCCCTGGCGTCGGGAGGAGAGCGATGAATCCGGAGAACATGGACCTGGCGGCGCTGATGAGGTATTTCTGGGTGCTGGCCTACGCGGCCGTCATCGGCATAGCCTACCTGCTGGGCAAGGTCGCCATGCGCAAACGGCTCAACAGGCTGCGGGAGATCGCCCCCTTCCTGGGCGGCCAGGCGGTCTCCGGTTTCCTCGGCCCGAGGGTCGAAGGGGTCAAGGGAGGCAGGAAGTTCAACGTCGCCGTCGTCTCCGGCGGCAGGAACGCCCCGCCCGTGATACGCCTCTCCATGGAGAGCCTTCTCCCGGTCGACTTCAGCATCCAGCGCCCGGACACACTGGCCGGCGTCAGGAATTTATTCCTCGAACCCGTGCCTACCGGCGACGCGGGTTTCGACGAGAAGTTCTCCTCCTACTCCCCCGAACCCGGTCCCTTCGCGGCCTTCTTCTCCGATCACCGCCGCCGGGACTCCGCGCGGCGCCTGCTGGAGCGCGGCTACATGTCGATAGTGTCGAAAAAAGGCAGGGCCTCGGCCGACATGCCGGCGCCGGACCTGGAGGCCGAACTGGAGCCCGGCAGAATAGGCGGGGCCCTGGACGACCTGGCCTCCCTCTCGACCTGAGCCCCCCGCGCCTTCCGGACGGACGCGCCCCCCACCGGAGGAGGCCGGCCGGAACGCGGGCGATATCCGACCCATGAAAGAGAAACTGCGGCGGCTGGACCCCTGGAGGCTGGAGCTGCCCGCCGGCTCCAGCCCCGGCATGTCCGTCCCGGCGGTCGTCTACGCCGACGCGGAGATAGAGCGGACCCTCGACGACAGGACGCTGCTGCAGGCGGCTAACGCGGCGTCGCTGCCCGGCATAAGGAGGGCCGCGCTCGTCATGCCCGACGGCCACGCCGGCTACGGCTTCCCGATAGGCGGCGTGGCGGCCTTCGGCCTTTCCGACGGAGTGGTCTCGCCCGGCGGGGTGGGCTACGACATAAACTGCGGCGTACGGCTGCTGGCGACGGCGGTACCGGCCGCGCGGACGATCCGCGACCGGGACGCCGTAGCCGCCGCCCTCTTCGCCGCCGTGCCGGCCGGCGTGGGCTCGGAGGGCAGCATAAGGCTTTCGAAGAGCGACGAGAAGGCCGTCGCGGAGAAAGGCGCCCGCTGGGCCGTGGAGCGCGGCCTGGGCGAAGCGGGGGACCTGGAGCGCTGCGAGTCCGGCGGCCGGCTGGACGGCGCCGAGTACGAAGCGCTCGGCCGCCGCGCGCTCGAGCGCGGGCGCGGCCAGCTGGGCACGCTGGGCTCGGGCAATCATTTCGTGGAGATACAGGAGGTCGCGGAGATATTCGATCCCGCCGCGGCCGCCGCCTTCGGCCTCGAGAAAGGCCTGGCGGCCGTCATGCTGCATTCCGGCTCGCGCGGGCTGGGACACCAGGTCTGCGCGGATTCCCTCGACGAGATGCTGGCCGCCGCCCGGCGGTACGGCATAGCCCTGCCGGACCGCGAGCTGGCCTGCGCCCCCTGCTCCAGTCCCGAAGCGGAACGCTATCTGGCCGCCATGCGCGCGGCCGCCAATTACGCCTGGGCCAACCGCCAGGCCCTGGGCTGGGCGGCCGGAAAAGCCCTGGCCGCCGCGCTGAAACTTTCGCCCCGGGAACTGGGACTGCGCCTGGTCTACGACGTGGCGCATAATATCGCCAAGATAGAGGAGCACGCCGCCCCCGGCGGGCGCTCCGGGAAGCTCATGGTGCACCGCAAGGGGGCGACGCGGGCCTTCCCGCCCGGGCATCCCGAAGTGCCGGCGGAGTACCGTTCCGCCGGCCAGCCGGTCCTTATACCGGGCGACATGGGCAGGGCCTCCTACGTGCTGGCCGGAACGGGCGCGCTGGGCGAGACCTTCGGCTCGGTCTGCCACGGCGCCGGGCGGCTGCTGTCGCGCGGCGAGGCGTCGCGCCGGGCGCGCGGGCGCGACATAGTCCGCGAGCTGGCCGAAAGCGGCGTCTCCGTCATGGCCGCGGCGCGCGGCACGCTGGGCGAGGAGATGCCCGAAGCCTACAAGGACGCCGGGCGGGTGGTGAGGGTGGTGGCGGGGGCCGGCCTGGCGAAGATAGTCGCCAGGCTCAGGCCGCTCTGCGTCGTGAAGGGTTAGCCCCGGCCGTCAGGCCGGGAAGAAAGCTTTCTTTATACCGTCGATGATGAACTGGAAGGCCGTGGACGCCAGGATGAGCCCCATTATGCGGGTGGTGATGTTCATCAGTATCGGGCTGATCTTGGAGGCCTTGAGTATCGAGAACCTGAAGATCCCGTAACACAGCAGACAGACCAGGCCGAAGATCAGCACCAGGACCGCGTCGTAGACGAAGCTCCTGGCCTTGGAGGCCAGCAGGATGGCGGTGGTGATGGCGCCGGGGCCCGAAAGCATGGGTATGGCCAGGGGCGTTATCGAGACGTCGGCCTTGGCGGCGCCGGCGTCGCGCTCTTCATCGGTCTCCTGCACGCACGAACGCCTGGCGCGCATATTGTCCAGCGAGACCAGCAGCAGCAGCAGGCCGCCCGCCATCTGGAAAGCGGCAATGGTTATGCCGAAGAGGGAGAAGAGCGCGTGGCCGGTAAGGGCGAACAGGATCAGCACGCCGGCGGCGGTGACGCAGGCGGTACGCGCCATCCGCAGGCGCTCGGCCTCCGTATTGCCGGGGGTCATGGCGAAGAAGGTCGGCACCGCGGCCAGCGGATTTATTATGGCGAAGATCGAAACGCCGCTCATCAGCGCGAAATAAAGGAGGTCCATGGACCTTAAAGTATACAATTTTCCCCGCCGGCACGCCGACCGGCGCGGCCTTAACTTACTATAATATCCCGGCCATGAAACCCTCTTTCTTCATCGTCTTCGCCCTGATGATGGCCTTCTATGTCTGGCTGCATTTCTACGCGGCCGGCTGGCTGGCGCGCGCTTTCGCCCCCTCCAAAGCCGGCGCGCTGCGCCTGGCGTTCCTTTGCCTGGCGCTCTTCTCCCCGGCCTCGATGTTCGTCCGCCGCGTGGTCAACGCCCCGCTGGAACATCTCTATACCGCGGCTTTCATCTGGATGGGGGCGATCTTCTTCTGGGGCATGGGCTTCCTCCTCTACGACGGCCTCCGCCTGGCGCTGGCCGCCGCCGCGCGCCCGCTGCCGGCCTGGGCGCCCCGGGCCGCCTGCGCCCTGCTGGCGGCCCTGACGGCCCTCTCCCTTTACAACGGTTTCGCGACGCCGGGGATAAAACGCCTGCGGCTGGACATACCCGGCCTGCCGGAGGGGCTCGACGGCATCAAGATAGCCCAGATCTCGGACATGCACATAGATTCGGGCTACCAGGTGGTGAAGTTCAGGGACGCCCTGGAGCGCCTCGCCCCGGAGGAACCGGACCTGGTGGTCTTCACCGGCGACCTGGTGGACCCGGGCCTGACCTGCGAAGCGGAACTGGAGCGGGCCGTGGCCGGCCTGAAGCCGCGGCTGGGCGTTTTCGGCATACTCGGCAATCACGAGTATTACTACGGCCTGGACAAGTCGCTGGGCTGCTACGAGCACATGGGAATAAAGATGCTGCGCAACGCCGTGGCGGAAACGGGCGGCCTCAGGATAGCCGGGCTCGACGATATAAAGACGGCCGGCCTGGAGCGGGAGGACGTGGAGCGGGCGCTGGCGCCGCTCAAGGACGAGCCTTTCGCGCTGGTGCTCAGCCATCAGCCCCTGCTCTACGAAGAGATCTCCCGGGCCGGCAGGTTCCTGGTCCTTTCCGGCCACACCCACAGGGGCCAGATCTTCCCTTTCCACTTCTTCACGCGCCTGGCCTACCGGTACTTCTACGGCCTGTACCGGCTGGGCGGTTCTTTCTTCTACGTGACCGCCGGCGCGGGGACCTGGGGTCCGCCCATGCGGCTTTTCGCCCCGGCCGAGGTGCCCGTCATCACCCTGAAGAAGGCCTGAAAGACCGGCCGTCTTCCAAAGAAAAAGCCCCCGGCATGCGGGGGCTTTTTTCTGCGTCCGTCCGCGGCGGCGTTCAGTCGAAAGGCCGCCATTTGGTCTTCCCCTTCCAGTTGCGTTCCTTCTTCATGTAGGAGCCGAACAGCTCGAAAGCCTCGTCGGAGGACATCTCGTCTATCGCGGCGAACTGGCCCTGCGCGTCCTTGTACTCCACGTCGTAAGTCCCCCCCGAGCGCGACGCGGTGATGAAGCCGTCGGGAGAATTAAGGGTTATGAAGAAGTTCTCCTCGCCCAGGGCGTCGAAAGCCTTGCGCAGCTGCGCCGTGGTGGGGTCCTTGACCACCGTGGCGTCGGCCATCTCTATGACATAACCCCTGTTCGGGGGGTCCTGGGGTTCTCCCTGTACGATCGCCGGCTGGGGGGAGGGTTGCGCGGCCACGGCCCGGGCGACGGCTTTCGCCGATGGTTCCTTCTCGCCGTAGGCCATGAACTTCTCTTTCTCTATGACCAGGAAAGAGCCCAGGGCCTGCTTCCAGGCGTCGCCGGCCTTGTTGAGGAGGAAGACCCGTATCCTGGCGGGATCGGCGTCCTCGTCGTAATAGACGGAAGCCGTAACGCCCGCCTTGGTGGCGAAATAACGCACCTCGCGGACCTTGCCGTCCCAGCGGCGCAGGCCGATGACCTCGCGCTTTATCTCCTTGTCCTTGAAGAACTTCTTGTCCACCGTCATCGCGAGCACCGGGGGCATGTGCCGCTTGACCCCCTCCAGGTCCTTTTTCTTGTAGGCGGTCAGGACCTCCCTGCCCACTTCCTCCGCGGTCTGCGCCCGGAGGCAGGGCGCGGACAGCGCCGACACGGCCAGCAATATCGTCAAAAATCTCATTTCAGCTCCTGATCGAGGCAGATTAGGTCCCCGGTTATCCTACCATATAGGTTTTTTTCCTGTAAACCCCGGCGGGCTTGCCCTAAGGGCCCAGAAAGGCCTGGGAAATAATCCGCCGGAAAGTTCGCCTTTGTACCCCTGATAGGAACGGAGAAGCGGGCTATAATTTATACGCAGACACATGGAGGAACACGCATGAGGAAGATCCAGACGATAGTTTTCTCGCTTATAACCTCTCTCGCCGTGAACGCCGCCGCCGCCGACACCCTCGAATCCCTTCTGGAGCGGGTGGAAGGCGGGAACCGCGCCAAGTCCTTCGCGGGCGCGGAACCCGCCCTGCGCCGGGCCGCCGCGGAACCTTTCAAGGCCAGGATCATGCTGGGGGACGCTCTGGACTCCTCCCGCGACCCCGGCTACCGCTGCTCCGTGATCGACATCCTGGGCTCGGCCACCGACGAGGGCGTCAGGAAGGCCCTGGCCGCTTCCGCGGTCGCCGCCGACCCCGGCGTGCGCGCCTGCGCCGCCCGCCAGCTGGGACTGCGCAACAACGAGCACGCCGTGCCGCTGCTGGTGGCCAATATCGAAGCCTATCTCGGCGGCTCCGGCAACAAGGGAGCCTATGAGGACGATTTCCGCGCCCGCCTGGCCGCCCTGGACGCGGTCTGGGCCCTGGGCGAGATAACCAGCTCCAAGGTGACCGGCGAGCTGGAACGCCTCTTCCGGTCTTCCGACGAAGTCTTCAAGATGAACATAGCTTTCGGCGCGGGCAAGCAGAAAACGGAAAAAGCCGCCTCTTTCCTGCGCTCGGTCGCCGGCAACCCGGCCGAGACCGAGCCGGTGCGCGCGGCCGCTTTCGAGGTGCTCGACCGCCTCGGCCTGGCCGCCGGCCTTTCGACCGCCCCCTCCGCCGTCCCCAGCGCCATCTCCCGCGCCGACCTGCTCTACACCGGCGGCCAGACCGGCAATATCTCCGGCTGGTTCGTCGACATGCTGCCCATAGGCCATACCGGGATCTACGGCGGCACGAAGGTGGAGGACGGCAAGCTGCTGCCCGTCGTATACGACTGCGTGCCCAATTATTTCACGCCCGGCGGGACCCGCACCGTGGGCTGGTACGACTACACCCATCATTTCAAGTACCCCCTTTACGCCGTGAAGACCACCAGGGTCCCGCCTACGGCGGCGCAGAGGGAGTCCATCATCCGCACGGCCCTGCGCCTGCAGGGCGCCGAATACAACGATACCCATCTTTCCCAGAAGGGACCCCTTGTCTTCGACTGCGTGGGGTTCAGCGAATTCGCCTACGAGCAGGCGGGCCTGAACATAACCCCCGACGAGCTGGAGAACAGCTGGGGCTGGCCGCTGACCCCGGCCGAGCAGTACGACGCCGCCGTCAACGTGGGGGCCCGCGTTCCAGGCGTCTGGACGCAGCAGACCCCCTCGGGCATCATAGCCCCGAACCCCGGCATCATAACCAACGCCTTCGGCGCGCTGAACTCGGCCTTCGGTTCGGGCTCCTCCGTGGAGCTGCCCGACGTGCCCGCGATACCGGGATTCTGACCTCCTTCCCGTACGACAAAAAACCCCGCCGCGGCGGGGTTTTTTATCGGGCCGGGACGGCGCGCTGTCAGCGGCGCGACAGCAGGCGGTAGAGGTCGAAGCTCACCGCGCCTATCGTGACGTTCTTCGAATAGCGCTTCCGGAACGAGCCGTCCAGCTTCGCGGCGGCCCTGCCGGTCAGCAGGATCTCGTCCATCCCCGCCACGTCCTCGCCCACTTTGAAAGCGACATTGACGGCCGGCCCGTAGGCGTCGTCGGCGAGCCTTATCAGGGGCCCGAAATCTATGCCGGAACAGATGTTGTACTTCTTATAGGCCGGCAGCCCGGAGTTGCGGGTCTTCAGCCAGGCGTTGAGGTCCAGCGCGGAGCGCGCCGCCGTATCCACGGAAGGGAAAAGGGCTATCAGGTTGTCGGCCTTGCTGGAAAGAGCCTGCCCGCCGACCCCCTCCACTATCCTGACGAAACGGTCGTGGCATTTGACCATCGTATCGAGGAACTCGATTATGCCGTGCTCGTGCGTTTTCTTAGAGAAACCGGCGGAGTCGCAGACCAGCACGGCCATCTCGGCCCCGCTCCTGGAATTTATCAGCGCGTCGGAGCGGGCGGCGTTGCCGGGGGTGCGCAGCCGCAGTATATCGAAGAACTCTTCGCTGGAAAGGAGCTTTTCTTTTTTCGCCATGCCCTAAGTATAGTAATGATGCGGCCGGCGGTAAAGAGCCGGCGCGGCGTTCAGAATCGCTTCCTCAGCGTTATCCTCTGCGCGCTGCCCAGCTCGCCGTAGGGCGTAAGCGCGTAGTCCAGCGAGGCCCCCGCCAGGTTCACGCCAGCCCCGGCCGAAAAGCCGCGGTTGTCGTCCTCCGCCGTGGTACGCCCGGCCAGGTAACCCGCCCGCAGCGACAGCGCGGGCAGCAGCGCGTATTCGCTGCCTACGCTCACCACCGTCCGGTCTTCGTGCGCCAGCCGCGTGATGTCCGCGCTCACGCCGAAGCCGGGGATGATATGCGCCAGCGCGCCGGCCGATACCGCCAGCGGCAGC
>CAYPYG010000037.1:848-26257 GCA_964415175.1 uncultured Elusimicrobiaceae bacterium | reverse complement strand
ATGCAGCACCCGCAGTTTCTCACGCACGGCCTGCACCCTGAATTCCGACGAGGAAACGAAGCCGCCCGCCCTCGCGCGCACCCGGTAGCCGGCGAGCCCCGGCGCGTCGCGCCGCAGCGTGAAGGTCGCGCCGAAGACGCCGTAGGCGTCCGTCCTCAGGGCGGCGGAGGAGACCCGGGTCCCGTCGGGCAGAAGGATTTCCAGCGAGGCCTTCTCGCCCGCCTCCGCCCGCTCCAGCCTCGCCTCCGCGAAAACGCGGAAAGGCATGTGCAGGTAGGCGAAAGGAGGCGCGGAGACCCGCGGCTCGCCGAGCCCGCGGCGGCCGGCCGCGCCGACGGCTATCAGCGTCACGCCGGGACGCGAAGCTCCTATAGGGGGGAAGGAAAGGCCGGGGCCGGAGGTCAGCACGAACACCTCGTCCCAGGGCCCGCCCGGCGCGGAGGAGAGCCGCTCCAGGGCCGCGCCGAGATCGCGCTCCGCCGGGAACGAGGAGGGCGCTTCCTTCTGAAGAGGCGCGTCCGCCCCTGGGAAATAGAACAGCGCGGCCGAGGCCCCGGCCGAAAGCCGCGGCGACAGTCCGCGGAACCAGTCCGCGGCGCAGTCCCGGCGCGACAGGCCGGTCTTTTCCCCGCAGGGCGCGGCCATGGCGGCGCCGGAATCCAGGAGAAAAGCCGCCCGGGGGGGAACGGGCCTTCTCTCGGAGCGGAAAAGCAGGGGATCGGCCAGCGCCGCCGCCAGGACCAGGAAAGAGGCGAGTCTCAGGCGGACCACGGCGCGCGGCGCGCCGCGGCCGCGGAAGACCCGCCAGGCCGCGGCCGGCAGCAGGAGCGCGGCCGGGAGCAGCGCCCAGCCGGCGCCCAGTTCGGCGCTCATGGCGTCTCCCCCGAGGAGAGGCGGCGCATCTTCTCTATAAGGAAAGGCTGGTGCACGGCGTCCTCCTTGTAGGAGCCGGTCAGCGCGTACATCACGATATTAAGGAAGAGCCGCCGGCCCTCCAGGCGCTGCGGCTCGCCGCCGGGCAGGCAGGGATAGACCGGCGCGCCGGCCGCCGAAACGGGCCAGATCCCGGCCAGATCGTTCGCGCTGTAGATCACGGCGGCCCGGTCCGACCGGAAAGCCGCCTCGGGGACGGCCTGCAGGTCGAAGCGGCCCCCGCGGCCGCGCGAGATGAAAAAGCTCTTGAAAAGGACGTGGCCGGGAGGAAGAGGCTCCAGCCCGGCGCCCGGGAGCAGCAGACCGGCGAAGTCCCGCGCCCAGCGCTCGACGGAGCCGCCCCTCGCCCCGGAGGAGTTGTTCAGCAGCAGCGTTCCCCCGGCCGAAAGGTGGAGGCGCAGCGCCGTTATGGCGGAATAGGAGAGCGCGGGCGGGGCCTTGGAACAGGAGACTGCCAGGAAGGGGTGGTAGACCAGCCGCGGGTCGCCGGGCGCGAGCCTCGGCACTTCCGGGTCCGGCTCCACGCTGGTGTTCAGCCGTATGAAATCGAAAGCCTCTTTCCAGGTCCCTTCCGGCGCCCGGCAGCCGGGGCCGAGGTCCAGTTCGGCCAGGGCGAAGTTTCCCGAAGGGACCTCTCCCGCCGCCGGCGGGGTGCAGCAGAGCGCCGACGCGAGGAGCAGCGCCGCGCGCTTCACGGGCGCCTCCCGAGCAGCAGGACTTCGGCCGAGAGCAGCAGCGCGGCCAGCAGGAGAAAGACGGGGCGGACGCCGACCCCGGTAATGAAAAGAAGAGCGGCTTCGGCGGCGGAGGCGGCCGGCAGGCGCGTCCACGGCGCTTCGGCGGCGCGCAGCAGCCGGCTTTCGCCGGTGGAATGGTCGAGGTTGACCGCGTAAAAACCGCTCTCGCCGCCGGCGCGCCAGGAGTAGAGACCGGGCTCGTCCTGCGGCGGGACCTCGAACGCGCCCGCCCTGTAGCGCAGCCTCTCGACGGCGCCGGAGGGCCCGCGCAGTTCCGCGCCGCCGGCGGGGGGAGGGCGGGGGTAACGGATCGCGCCGGCCGCGCCCACCGCGGCCCCCGCTCCGGAAGGCCCGTATCCGTCGTCGGCGGCCGCCTCCAGCAGCGCGGAGAAAAAACCGGGGAACAGCGGCTTGACGGCCAGGTCGCACCAGGCCAGGTCCAGCCCGGCGGTCCAGACATAAGCGAGGCCGGCGCCGACGCGGACCCTGACCAGCGCCGGGACCTTCTCCCCGCCGGGCCCGGCAAACTCGAGCAGGGTCTCGTAAGGCCCCGGCGCCAGGCGGTAGAGGGAAGAGGCCGAGACCCGTCCGGATTCATAGGCGGACGGGAGGAAGCCCGGCAGGGCGTCCGCCGGCCAGTCCGCCGCCCGGAACTCGCCCCGCTCGGGACCGGAGGCGGAAAGGCCGAAATACGACTTGAGCTCGCCGGCCTGCGGCAGCGAGGAGGAGACGAAAGCGATCACGGCGCCGCCTTCCGACAGGCGGCGGCCCAGCGCGGCCGCGCCCGCCGGCGAGAAAGGCGGAAGCCCCGCCAGCACCAGGGGCCCGCGGCCTTCCCCGGCCGCGGCCAGGGAGCCGTGGTCCCTGAAAACGGTCCCTCTGGAGGAGGGGCGGGAGGAAAAGTATTTCCTGAGGAAATAGGCCGCCCCGCCCGGCGGAGGGGACTCCGGGCCGGGATGCAGCACCAGCGCGCCGGCGCCGGAAGCGGCGCCTCCGAAAGCGTAGTAGCGCCTGTCGTCGGCGGAGAGGGCGTCGGGGCCGGCCGCGGCGCAGCCCCGGGGCGGCTCCGCGGAGAGAACGGCGGACGCGGAAGCCTCTCCCAGGCGCCGGAGACGGGGACCGGGCAGGGTCGTCCCGCCCGGCGCGCAAAGCGAGACATGCGAAGGCGGAGAGGAGCGGGCCGCGTCGTTCCAGGAGACCGTCGCCTCCGGGGCGCGGCCCGGACCCGCTCGCTTCACGCCGGCCGCCCAGTAATTGGCAGGCGCTTCCGGGAAGTCCAGGCCGGCCAGGGCGAAGGACGGGGAATACCCGGCCAGCGCGGACGGCCCGTCCCGCATGCGCGCAAAACCGTCGGCCGCACCGTCGCCGAGCACCAGCGCCTTTTTCCGCGCCTCCGGCCGCGAACCGTCCGAGAGCAGGGCGAACGCGGCTTCCAGAGCCGGCCGGTAATCCGTGACGCCCCAGCCAGGGCGCGCCGAGAGCGCCAGCCGCGCCAGTTCCTCCGGCCCGGCGCCCCACTCGGCCCCGCCCCTTACTTCGTCGTCGAAGAGTATCAGCGCGGCCCTGTCCCCGGGACCGAGGGAGCGCAGCGCCGCCGCGGCGGTCTCCGCGGCCAGCGAGAACCTGTCGCCGCCGGCGAAAGCCGTGCGCATCGAATAGGACTTGTCGAGAAGTATCACGACGTCCGAAGGCGCGCGCCCGGCGGCGGGCAGGAACGGCAGAGAAGAGCCGTCCAGCACCGGGTCGGAGAAGGCGAAGGCTGCGGAAGCCGCGCCGAGGCAGCGCAGGAGCAGGGCCAGGACCGGCCGGGCGCGCCGGGCGGCCCCGGCCCCGGCCAGCGCCTCGCGCAGCAGCAGCATGGCGCCGAACCGCACTTCCGGGCGCGGCGGCCGCAGCAGGAGGCGGGGAAGCAGCGGCAGCAGGAAGGCCGCGGGCACCAGCCAGAGCGCCCATTCCCTGCCGAAGGTCACAGCGGCCCCCTCACTTCAGCCATCCCGCGAGGAACCCGTCCAGGTTGCGGGCGAGGGACAGGTCCGTGCGCAAAGGGAAATAGGAGAGCCTGGGGGAGGAGAAGAGGCGGGAACAGAGAGCGAGCCTGCGGGCGGCGGCCGCCCGGTAGGCCCCTTCCAGCTCGTCGGCGCGGCCCGTCTCCCGGCCTTCGCCCTCGAGCCCGGAAAAAAGCGTCTCGCCGCGCCAGGGGAAGCCGAACTCGCCCGGGTCCTGCAGATGCAGCACGAAGCACCGGCCGGCCCTGGCGGCCAGTTCCCTGGCCGCCGCTTCCAGTTCGGCGCGGCCGCAGAGCAGGTCGGAAAAGAAGAACAGCGACGGGCGTTTCCCGCCGGAGGAGCGCGGGGCCAGCCCCGAGAGGCCGTCCCAGGCGCCCGACGGCGAGACCGCGGCGAAAGCGGCGTCGAGGCGCGCCAGGTGGCCGGCGCCGGCGCCCTGCGGCACGCCCCGGCCGGGGGCGGACGGCAGGAATTCCAGGCCGCAGGGATCGCGCCTGAAAAGGCAGAGGCAGGCCAGGGCCATCGCGAAGCGGCAGGCGTACTCCCACTTGGAGAAGAGCGCGCCCGGCCCGGCGAAGGACATGGAGGCCGAGGCGTCGGCGAGGATCTCGAAGCGGATGGCCTCCTCCCTGCTGAACCGGCGCAGGTAATAGCGGTCGCTGCGCGCGTAAAGTTTCCAGTCGATGGAGCGGACCGGATCGCCTTCGGAATAGGCCCTGTACTCGGAAAACTCCTGGCCGGGGCCGTGCGAGGACCTGGCGGCGTGGAACCCTTCCGCGCGGCCGGAACCGGCCAGCCGCAGCGGCCGCAGGGCCCTGGCCCTGACGCGGGAAGCGGTCTCCTGGTCGAGGTATCTCATCTTTCCGGACGCCGGCGCACCGCGGGCTCAGTCGAGGCCGGCCATTATCCCGGCGATCAGGTCGTCGGGCCTGACGCCCTCGGCCTCGGCCTGGAAGGAGAGGACCAGCCGGTGGCGCAGCACCGGGGCGGCCACGGCCTTTATGTCCCCGGCCGAAACTGCGAAGCGTCCGTCGAGCACGGCCCGCGCCTTGGCGGCCAGTACCAGCGACTGCGAGGCGCGCGGGCCGGCGCCCCAGGTCACGAGGCGGGAGAGTTCGGAGCCGGCCTGCGGTCTTGTCGCCCTGGCCAGCCGCACCGCGTAATCCAGGACCGAAGCGGTGACTTCGGCCTCCCGCACGGCCTCCTGCAGGGCCGACAGGTCGCGCGCCGAGAGGACCTTGGGCGGCGGGGCGGGAGCCGCCGCCGTGGTCAGCGCCACGATCCGCTTCTCCTCCTCCATGGAGGGGTAGGAGATGTTCACCTGCAGCAGGAAGCGGTCGAGCTGGGCCTCCGGCAGCGGATATGTCCCTTCCTGTTCGATGGGGTTCTGGGTGGCCAGCACCATGAAAGGCGCGGGGAGAGGACGGGTCTCGCCACCCGAGGTCACGCGCCCCTCCTGCATAGCCTCCAGCAGGGCCGACTGGGTCTTGGGAGGCGTGCGGTTTATCTCGTCGGCCAGCACCACGTTGGCGAAGACCGGGCCCCTGATGAACTGTATCTCCCGGGCGCCGGTGCGCGGGTCCTGGCGCAGCACTTCGCAGCCGAGTATGTCGGAAGGCATCAGGTCCGGAGTGAACTGTATGCGCGAGAAGCTCAGGTCCAGTATCGAGGCCAGCGTCGAGACCATGAGCGTCTTGGCCAGCCCCGGCACGCCCACCAGCAGCGCGTGCCCCCGGGCGAAGAGCGAGATGAGGAGCTGTTCCACCGCCTCGTCCTGGCCCACCACGAGCGAGCGCAGCGAGCCCAGCACCTTCTCCTTCACGGCCGGAAGGGTCGCGGCGTTCTCCAATTTATCCGTCTGGCGCATCTTTCCTCCATGCGGACGGCGCGGCCGCCGCCCGGACAGATTATATTCATTAGAGGAGAGGAAGGTCTATCCCTGCCGCGGGACAAAAAAAAGGCAGGGCTGCCTTTTGGGGGGTAGGGTGAGGGAGGCAGCCCTGACAAGGCAATTGTACCACCCGTTTTGACGTTTGTCAAGGACCGCCTATAACAAAAGTCACATCCCCGCGCCGTACCGGCGCGGAGCGTCCCGCTCCCCGGAAGTCCCGGGAATTCAGACCGTCTTCGGATCGCCCACCAGCTCCCTGACCAGCCTCTCGAGGTCCCTGAAGGAGAAAGGCTTGGTCAGATAGGCGTCGGCGCCCGAACCGAGCATCCGGCGCTTCACATTGTCCGCGTCGTAGCCCGTGACCGCGATGACCTTGGTGTCCCGGTTAAGGCTTTTTATTATCTCGCAGACCTTGAACCCGTCCAGACCCGGCAGCATGATGTCGAGTATGACGAGTTCCGGCAGCTGGGACTCCATTATGCGGCCCGCCTCGAAACCGTTCGCGACCGTAAAGACCTCGAAGCCGCCCAGTTTGCGGAAGAAAGCGGCGGCGATCTTGAGGAACTTGGTGTCGTCCTCCACGATGAGGACCTTAAGCCCCGAACCGCCGGCCATGCCCGGCGGCAGCGGCATCTTGTTGGCCTTGAGGAACTCCGCCAGGTCCTCCTTCGCCACCCGGCGGTGGCCGCCGACCGTGACGAAAGCCTTCAGCTTGCCGCTGTCTATCCAGTTGGCGACCGTGGTGGGCGAGAGGTCCAGTATCCTGGCGATATCGAAAGTGGTATAGGTTTTGTTTTTGGTCATTGTTGCGGTTTTTGCGACTTTGAAGTTATTTAAAAGTATAGAAAAAAAATTTGGCGGCGTCAACGGACGGCGGGCGGCGGGAACGGGAGGGGGTTGCGCCGGCCGCCCCAATTTAATATATAATTATTCAATAAACCGGAGCCGCCGCCGCCTTGCGGACGGACACGGCCCGAAGAGACCGGGGGTACGGCCTTGCCTCAGCGCAAGAAAATTTTCGTGGTAGACGACGATCCCAACGTGGGACTTCTCGTCTCCGCCGTGCTTAAGAAATACGACTATTCGGTGACCCCGATGAGCTCGGGCGAGCAGGTACTGGAGACGCTCAGGACCATGCGCCCCGACCTGATACTGCTGGACCTCCGCATGCCGGGCATGGACGGCTACACGCTCTGCCGCAGGATACGGGACAACAGGGCCACGGCCGACATCCCGATAATCATACTGAGCGGCGTCTCGGAAGTGGACGCCCGGATAAACACGCTGGAACTGGGCGCCGACGATTTCATCACCAAGCCTTTCGATATGCGCGAACTGCGCGCGCGCGTGAACCGGATCATAAAACGCAAGGTCAGCGACACGGCCCTCTCGCCGCTGACCGGCCTGCCCGGCGGCCCGCTGATAGAGGAGGAGGCGCAGAAGAGGCTCGAGGCCGGCGAGGATTTCTCCTTCGCCTACATAGACATCGACAATTTCAAGGCCTACAACGACGTCTACGGCTACGCCCGGGGCGACGAGGTCATCAAGAAGCTCGCCGCCGTCACGCAGACCAAGATACGGGAGCTCTCGGACCCGCAGCGCTGTTTCCTGGGGCACATCGGCGGCGACGACTTCGTGCTGTTCTCGCCCAGGGAGGAAGGAGAGCCCCTGGCCGGGGCCATCGCCGCCGAATTCGACAGGCAGGTCCCCTATTTCTACACCCCGGAGCACAGGCTCCAGGGCTACATCTCCACCACCGACCGCAAGAACAGGCACCGGCGCTTCCCGATAATGTCCATATCGATAGCGCTGATAACGCCGAGTTCGACCCGGCATTACGCCAAGCTGGTGGAAAAAGCGGCCGAAATAAAGCGCTACCTGAAGGACCTGCCCGGACGGAAAGGCAGCGCTTTCCATAAGGACAGACGCGAATGAACATCGATGAAGAGCTCAAAGAAGGGACCGTATTCGCGGGCTGCCGCATAGCCGGCAAGATCGGCCAGGGCGGCATGGGGACCGTCTACAAGGCCTACCACGAAGCCCTCGCCAAGGACATCTGCATCAAGTTCCTCTCCCCGGACCTGGCCCGCGACCAGCGGAACATCGAGTTCTTCATGCGCGAGGCCCGCTCCGCCGCCAGGCTGGACCATCCCAATATCGTCCACATCTATAATTTCGGCGAGGAGAACGGGGTCTATTTCATCATCATGTCCTACGTGGACGGCCAGAGCCTCTCCGACCTCATCCTGGAGAAGGGCCCGCTGCCCGTCGAAACGGCCAGCGAGATCATGATAGAGGTGCTGGAGGGCCTGGCCCACGCCCACTCCAAGACCATTATCCACCGCGATATCAAGCCCTCCAACATCCTCATGTCCTCCGACGGCAAGCCCCGTATAGTCGACTTCGGGCTGGCCAGGAGCATCAACGAGGAAAAACAGCTCACCATGGCGGGGGAAATGGTGGGGACCGCCTATTTCATGTCGCCGGAACAGGGGCTGGCGGCCGCCGTCGACCACCGCGCGGACCTTTACTCGACCGGAGCGACCTATTTCTACATACTTACCGGCAGGAACCCTTTCGAAGGCAAGACCTCGATAGAGGTGGTGCACAAGCACATCGGGGAACCTCCTCCGAACATAGTCCTCATCAAGCCCGACATCCCGCTGTGGGTCTCCACCATCATAGACCGCTCGATGCGGAAAAAACCGGCCGACAGGTACCAGACCGCGGAAGAGATGGCGTCCATGCTGCGCAAGTACCTGAAGGAAGGCATGCCCGCCTCACGCTCGCGGGACATAGAGATACCCGGGCTCACCCTGCGGGTCCCCGCGGACGCGGACCAGCAGGCGGCTCCGGCGGAAGGCCGCCCGTCGCCGCCCGCGGGAGCGGACGGCCCGGTAATCCCGGAGACCGCCGGCGCGGCCCAGCCGGCGCCCGCCGCCCCGGCGCCCGCGGCGGCGCTGCAGCACGTACACCTTCACAGGACCATAAAGTTCCTGCAGCATCTGGGCATATCGCTGCTGGCGCCGGCCTTCGCCCTGCTGGCCGGGTCCTCCGGCGCGGGCTACTCCGGGGACCTGCACCCTCTCCTGGCCCCGCTGGCCTACAAGCCGGCCATAGCCCTCTTATGTCTCGCCTTGTCCGCGGGCCTGTTCTTCTGGGCCCAGATGATCCGTCATTATCGTTTCGCCTTCTGGCACGCCTTCCTCTCCCTGACGGCCCTCGCGGCGGCCTATTCCGCGGGAGCGCTGATCTACAACCAGGCGGGCTTCGACACCGTCTCAAGGGCTTTCCTGGCCGCCTCCATGTCCTTCATGGGAGCCTTCATGATAGGGGCCCTGCCCGTCTACGTCCTTTTCCTGCTGCTGGCCGGTTCTTTTCTCTTCACCTCCCAGCGTCCCCGCTTCAAGGCCTCCGCGGCGCTCTCCTACGCGCTCGCCATGGCGGCCCTTTACGCCTATCTGAAACCCTCCCCGCCGGACGCGATGGACCTTAAACACCTGCTGGTGGCGTCGGCCCTGGCCCTGGCGGCCATAGCCTACGGCGCCACCCACAGCAAGTTCAACCTTTTCCTGAACCCGCCCGTCCTCATGACGGCGGCGCTGGCCGTCGCTTTCTCGGGCCTGCTGAGGCCGGCGATGGAGAAAGAGGTGCGGCTGACGGCGTCCAAGGAGTCCGAGCGCGTGAAGGTCCTGCGCCGCCAGGAAACGCTGCGCAGGCAGATGCTCCTGGCGGAGGAAATAACCGAATACGACCTGGAAGGCAGGCCCATCCAGAGGGCCCCTCTGCCGGATATCGACCAGGTCATACCCCAGAAGACCGCGGCCGAAATACGGCTGCTGGCCGGAGCGAATTTCGCCAAAAAGACCAGGAGCCGCATCCAGGCCGACACCGCCTCGACCGGCGCTCTCCTGCTGCTGGCGGCCCTGCTCACGGTCCTGACGAACGCCCTCTACGTCTCCGAGTCCGGGAAATACTACCGCCGGGAGTCAGAAACATGAAAAAATTCCTATTCTCCGATCCGCTCTGGGGAGCGCTGCTGACCCTCTCGGCCCTTTTCTTTTACCTCACCGGCAGCGGCATCGAGACGCTCGAGCTCAAGTTCTACGATCTCCGCGCGAACATGCGCTCCGAGGCGGTCCCCGGCCAGGACATAGCGATCATCGAGATCGACGACGAGAGCGTCTCGCGCATAGGACGCTGGCCCTGGCCCCGCTCCAAGATGGCGGAGATGCTGGTCTTCCTTTCGACCCCGACCGCCCGTCCTTCGGCCATAGGCCTTAACGTCCTTTTCTCGGAGCCCGAGAAGAACGCGGACCTGGACCTGGCCGGCCGCGTAGCCGGGAAGTACGCCGAACTGCGCGACGCGAAAAAGATCAGGGAGACCACGAAAGAGTCCGAGTTCCTGGAATTCCTGGCCCGGGCCCGCAGCGAGGCCGACAACGACGCCAAACTGGGCAAGGCCATCGGGGACGCCGGCAACGTCGTCCTGCCCCTGTTCTTCGGCGTGGGGGAGGTGCTCTCCAAACCGGAGCCGGAGCCGGGCTGGCTCTCCGCTCTCGCCGCCCCCGTCTCGCCGGCCCAGGGAGGCCTCGACATCCCCTACGAAGGAGCCTCCCTCACGGCTCCCGTGGAGATCCTGGGCTCGTCCGCGGCCGGCGCGGGCCACGTCAACGTCTTCAGCGACGTGGACGGAGCCGTCCGGAAGGAATCCCCGTTCATCCCCTACAACGACGGTTATTATCCTTCTTTCGCCGTGGAACTGGTGCGCGTCCACCTGGGCCTGCCGACTTCCGACACCCTGCTCAAGCCCGGCGCGTTCTTCTCCGTGGGGAAGCGCACCGTCCAGATGGACGCGTCCTCCTCGCTGCTCGTCTCCTTCAGCGAGAGCCGCTCCTACAAGTACTATTCCTTTTACGACGTCCTCAACGGCAAGGTCGTACCGGACGCGTTCAAGGGCAAGATAGTCCTGATCGGACCGACCGCGCAGGGCGTGGGCAGCCTCTACGTCACTCCGGTCGGCAAGAACCTGCCCGCCGTGGAGTTCACGGCCAACGTCGTGGACAGCGTGCTCCGCTCCAATTTCATCACCCGCCCGCCGTGGGGGGGCAACGCGGAGCTCGGGCTGCTGCTGCTGACCGGCCTTTTCATAACCTTCGCCCTGCCGCGCTTCAAGGCCCTGCTGGGCGCCGTCGTGACGGCCGTGCTCCTGGCCGGCTTCGTCGGCGCGGGCGTCTTCCTCTTCACCTCCAAGGCCCTGTGGCTCAAGACCATGTACCCCTCGCTGCTGCTGGTGACCGGCTACATCTTCGTCATCTCCAAGCGCTTCTTCACCACCGAGAAGCGCAAGGAGCTCATCGAGGTCTCGCAGATCGAGACCAACAAGATGCTCGGCCTCTCGTTCCAGGGCCAGGGCATGCTGGACCTCGCCTTCGAGAAGTTCCGCCTGTGCCCGCTCGACGACAACATGAAGGACACGCTCTACAACCTTGCGCTCGACTTCGAGCGCAAGCGCCAGTACAACAAGGCCGTCGCGGTCTACGAACATATCTCCGGCAAGGACCCGGAGTTCAAGGACATAAAGACCAAGATAGACCTGCTCAAGAAAGCGGCCGACGGCGCCGTGTTCGGCGGAGTGGGGGGGAAGGGCGGCGGCGACGCCACGATGATGGTCGCCGGTTCCAGCACGACCCCGACGCTCGGCCGCTACGAGATCAAGAAGGAGCTCGGCAAGGGCGCGATGGGCATAGTCTACCTCGGCGTGGACCCCAAGATAAACCGCTCCGTGGCCATAAAGACCATGCGTTTCGAGGAGGGCCTCGACGAGAAAGCGATGAAGGAGCTCAAGGACAGGTTCTTCCGCGAGGCCCAGGCCGCCGGCAACCTGACGCATCCCAACATCGTCAAGATCTACGACGCCGGCGAGGAGCAGGACATCGCCTATATCGCGATGGAACTGCTCAAGGGCGACGACCTCAAGAAATGGGCGGTCAAGGACAACCTGCTGCCCGTCGGGAAAGTGCTCGAGTACATCGCCCACGCCGCCGACGCGCTGGCCTACGCCCACAAGAGCGGCATAGTGCACCGCGACATCAAACCGGCCAACATCATGCTCCTGGAGGACGGCACCATACGCGTCGCGGACTTCGGCATAGCCCGCATCACGGAATCGTCGAAGACCGCGACCGGCACGGTCCTGGGCACTCCTTATTATATGAGTCCCGAGCAGATAGCCGGTAAAAAGGTGGACGGACGGGCCGACCTCTTCTCGCTGGGCGTCACGCTCTACGAACTGCTGACCGGCGAGCGCCCCTGGAAGGGGGGAGAGTCCATCGGCACGCTGCTGTTCCAGATCACGAGCGACCCCTACCCGGACCCCTTCGCGATAAGACCGGACCTGCCCAGGGACATACTGGCCGTCATCGACAAGGCTCTGAAGAAGAAACCCGAAGAGCGCTTCCAGACCGGCGCCGAGCTGGCCCAGGCCCTCAGGGATATAATGGCCGGACGCAAACCGGCCATACCGGAGGGCCCCGCCCCCGCGGCCGCCCCGCCAGGTCCGTCCATACCGCAGGCGGCGCCCGCGCCGGCGGCCAGGCCGCAGCCCCCGGCCCCCGCGCCCAAGCCGGCCGCGGCCCCGCAGGCCCCGGCGGCCCCCAGGCCCGCCGCCGCGCCCCAGGCGGCACCCAAGCCAGCGCCCCGCCCAGCTCCCGCTCCCGCGCCCGGCCCCCGCGCCGCCTCCCCCGCTCCCGCCCCGAAACCGGCGCCCGCGGCCCCGCCCGCCGGTCTCGAACTGGCGCCGCAGGCCGGACTGGAGCTGACCGTCAAAGAGCCCCCGCCGGCGGCGGCCGCCCCGGCGGAGGACAAGCCCGTCGTAAAGGACGCGGTGCAGTCGCCCGTCTCCGAGGCCCTTTCACAGGAGAAAAGACCCGAAGCGCCCGAACCGGGGCGGGGAGGGGATTTCGAGAAGACTCTTCCGCTTATCTATCCCGAAGAGGAGAATAAATGAGCCTGAAAATAACCTTCGCCTACCTCAGCGACCCGGGGAAGGTGCGCAAGAACAACGAGGACAACTTCCTGGTGGACGAAGCCCTCGCCCTCGGCATAGTCGCCGACGGCATGGGGGGGCACAACTGCGGCGAGGTCGCCAGCGAACTGGCCGTGAAGGTCACCAGGGAAAAGTTCGAATCCATGCGCGCCACCGGCCTGAAGCCCTCTCATTACGACGAGAAATACACCCCGGAGACCAACCAGCTCGGCTTCGCCGTGCAGCTGGCCAACTCGGTGGTCTACGAGGCCGGCAACGCCTCGCCGGACAAGAAAGGCATGGGCACCACGCTGAGCGCCCTGATGCTCAACCGCGGCAGGCTCTGCGTCGCCCACATAGGCGATTCCCGCGTCTACCTGCTGAGGAACGGCGAGTTCAGCCAGCTCACCGAGGACCATTCGCTGGTCATGGACCACGTCCGCAGGGGCAGGATGACCAAAGAACAGGCGGAAAAGTCCCCGCTGCAGAACATCCTGACCCGCGCCCTGGGCACGCAGAAACAGCCGGTCATCGACCTGCTGGAACTGGAGGCCAAGGAAGGGGACAGGGTGCTGCTCTGCAGCGACGGCCTGTTCAAGCCCGTGCCCGAGGAAAAGATAAAGGAACTCCTGCTGGCCGAACCGGACGACGCCCGGCTTTGCGCGAAGCTCGTGGAAACTGCTAACATCAACGGGGGACCGGACAATATCACGGTGGTGGCCGGCACGCTGAAAAAGAAGACGTTCAAGGAATCCCTCGGCGATCTGCTCAAATAGACCGATATGCCAAAACTACTGCTTAAATTCGAAGCCGCGGCCATACGGGAGATCCTCCTCGACAAGCCCTCTCTCACCCTGGGCCGCAAAGGGGACAACGACATCGTCCTCGACCACGCCGCGGTCTCCGGGCATCACTGCAAGCTCTACTCGGCCGGCAGCACCTGGTTCGTGGAGGATACCGGCTCGACCAACGGGACTTTCGTCAACGGCAAGAAGGTCCTCAAGGCCGGCCTCAAGCACAACGACGTCGTAACGGTCGTGAAATACACGCTGACCTACATGGAGGAGGGCGGGGCGTCCGCGCCCGCCGAGGCGCCCGCCAGGGCGGCGGCCGCGCCGTCGCCGGCCTCCGCGACCATGTCCGGCCAGGCCGGGGCCAAACCCAGGCCTTTCCTGGAAGTGCTCGAAGGCGCCGTGGACAAGAACGAATACGAGATCACCGCGCTTTCGACCTACATAGGCAAGTCCGCCCAGGCCAACATCCCCGTGAAAGGCTCGGGCCTGTTCGGCTCGGCCCCGGACATGGCCGCGGTCATCACCGTAAGGCCGGAAGGCTGCTACATCACACCCATAAAGGAAGGCTACGCCAAGCACAACGGCGACCCCCTCAACGAGAAAAAGCAGCTCAAGGACGACGACGTAGTGGAAGTCGGCGGGACCAAGCTCAGGTTCTTCTTCAAGAAAGCCTGACCCCGGCTCCCCGGCCAGAGACCCCCGTCCCCGACGGGGGTCTTTATTTTAGCAGTCGGCCCCAAAGAGTGCTATTGACACCGGAACCGGCGTTTAGTAAAATTAGCAGCAAGGAAGTTTGACTGCCAAATAAGTTTTACCGCAAGACAATTAAGGAGGACGCAGAAGTATGGCGACTGAAACCAAGATCCAGATACAGCCCCTGGCCGACAGGGTGGTGGTGAAGCCCCTCGAACCCAAGGAGGTCAAGAAGGGCGGCATCATAATCCCCGAGACCGCCAAGGAGAAGCCGCAGGAGGGCGAGATCATCGCCGCCGGCAAGGGCCGCACCGAGGACGGCAAGCTGGTCCCGATGGAAGTGAAGGTCGGCGACAAGATCCTCTACGGCAAATACTCCGGCACCGAGATCAAGATAAACGACGAGGAATACCTCATCATGAAGGAAGAGGACATCCTCGGCATAGTGAAGTAAGGATATATTTTCAAGGAGGACATGAATAATATGGCTAAACAGATAATCTATTCCGAGGACGGCAGGATGCGCCTCAAGGCCGGCGTCGACAAGCTGGCCAACGCGGTGAAAGTGACCCTCGGCCCCAAGGGCCGCACGGTCATACTCGCCAAGAAGTTCGGTTCCCCGACCATCATCGACGACGGCGTGACCATCGCCAAGGAGATCGAGCTCGAGGACCACTTCGAGGACATGGGCGCGCAGCTGGTCCGCGAGGCCGCGTCCAAGACCAACGACATCGCCGGCGACGGCACCACCACCGCCACCGTGCTGACCCAGGCCATCTTCAACGAGGGCCTGCGCAACGTCACCGCCGGAGCCAACCCGCTGCACCTCAAGCGCGGCATCGACAAGGCCGTCGGCGCCATAGTCGAGGAGCTCAAGAAGATGGCCAAGCCGGTCAAGACCAAGGAGGAGAAGGCCCAGATCGCGACCATCTCCGCCAACGACCGCGTCATCGGCGACCTGATCGCCCAGGCCATGGAGAAGGTCGGCCACGAGGGCGTCATCACCGTCGAGGAGGGCAAGTCCTCCGAAACCGAGCTCGACGTCGTCGAGGGCATGCAGTTCGACCGCGGCTACCTCTCGCCCTACTTCATCACGGACCCCGAGAGGATGGAGACCGTGCTCGAGGACTGCTTCGTCGTCATCACCGACAAGAAGATCTCCGCGATGAGCGACCTGCTGCCCGTGCTCGAGAAGATCGTGCAGACCGGCAAGCAGTTCCTGATCATAGCCGAGGACCTCGAGGGCGAGGCCCTGGCGACCCTGGTCGTCAACAAGCTCCGCGGCACCCTCAAGGGCTGCGCCGTGAAGGCCCCCGGCTTCGGCGACAGGCGCAAGGAGATGCTGGAAGACATCGCCATCCTGACCGGCGGCGAGGTCATCAGCGAAGAGCGCGGCATGAAGCTCGACAAGGCCGGCCTGGAGCAGCTGGGCAAGGCCAAGCGCGTCGTCATCGACAAGGAGAACACCACCATCGTCGACGGCGCCGGCGACCACGCCGCGATCAAGAAGCGCACCGGGCAGATCCGCAAGCAGATCGAGGAGACCACCTCGGACTACGACAAGGAAAAGCTCGAAGAGCGCCTGGCCAAGCTCTCCGGCGGCGTCGCGGTCATCCGCGTCGGCGCGGCCACCGAGACCGAGATGAAGGCCAAGAAATCCAAGGTCGAGGACGCCAAGAACGCCACCAAGGCCGGCGTGCAGGAGGGCATCCTGCCCGGCGGCGGCGTGGCCCTGATCCGCGCCTCCAAGGCCCTGGACAAGATCAACCCGACCGACGAGGACGAGAAGACCGGCGTGAACATAATCCGCCGCGCCATCTTCGCCCCGCTGCGCATCCTGGCCGAGAACGCCGGCACGGACGGCTCGATCGTGATCGACAAGGTCAAGAGCTCCCCGGCCGAGATCGGCTTCAACGGCGAGACCATGGAGTACGTCGACGTCATGAAGGCCGGCATCGTGGACCCGTGCAAGGTCACCCGCACGGCCCTCGAGAACGCCTCCTCCATCGCCAGCACCCTGCTGACCACCGAGTGCCTGGTCGCGGACCTGCCCGAGAAGAAGGACAAGGTCCCGGCCATGCCCGGCGGCATGGGCGGCATGGGCGGCGGCGACATGTACTGAGCCGCGAGTACGCGACAAAAAAAAGCCCCGGCCCTCAAAGCCGGGGTTTTTTTATATCATGACGATCATGCTCCTCTACGCGCTCGGGACAGCGGCCTTCCTGGCGGCCTCGCTCATGGCGGCCGACCAGCTCGTCAGGGCCAACCGGCGGGACCAGATGCCGCACCGCCTGGCCGACGCGTCCACCGCCGCCGCCTGCATCCTCCTCCCGCTGGGCTCGGGACTGGTGGTTTTCGCTTTCACCGGGACGCCGGTGCCGCTGTTCGTCCTCTCGGCCCTGACGGCCGCGGTCGGCGGAGCCGCTTACGCCCGGCATTACCGCGGCGCCAGGCTGGCCGCCAAGGCCTGGGAGGCCCAGCGGGAGGAAGAGGAAAGGCAGGTCCGGGAAACGGCCGCCAGGGACCCGCTCAACGCGGCGGCCTGGGCGGGCCTGGCGCGGGCCAGAGAACGGCGGGGGGATCTCAAGGGCGCCGCGGAGCTGTTCGCGAAGGTATGCGAGCTGGAACCCACGCGGGGGAATCTGGAGAAGATGGGAGCGCTCCGGGAAGCGGCTTCTCTGCCGCCGCCGCCCGCGGAGACGGGCCTGTTCCGCGAGCTCAGACGGGTTCTGCGGGAATTTGCGCGGCGAGGAGATCGCGCGGCCTGAGGCCGTCGCTCTCCGCCGGCAGACGGCGGCCCAGGCCGGCGAAACCGGCGGCGGAAACCAGTCCCAGCGCCGCGATGATGAACCAGGGCGCTTCGCGGTAAAGCGGCGAGAGCAGGCCTATCGCGTTGGACCCTATCAGGATGCCGGTGGAACTGCCCGCCTGCTGGAAAACCCCCTGCACCCCCAGATAACGGCCCTTCTCCGCTTTCGGCGCCATATTGGCCCCCAGCGCCTGCAGACCGGGCGAGACCACCATCTCGCCGCAGGTGACCACGACGATCGCGGCGGCCGCGAAGAAGAAAGTCGGGGCGTAACCGAAGAACAGGTAACCGGCCGAGTAGAGCAGCGCGCCGGCCGCCAGCCCGGCGGTTATCCTGCGGCCTTCCAGTACCCGCGTAACGAGATACTGGCAGAGCACCACCATCAGACCGTTTATGGAGAACAGCAGACCTATCTCGCGCTCGGAAAGACCCAGGAAGGACTTCGAATAGAGCGAGGTCGAGACCACGAGCTGGCTCATGACGGCGCTCATCGTGAAGGTGAAGGCGCAGAAGCGCAGGAATACGCGGTTCGAAAGCGCCGAGCGGAAACCCGACAACCCGGCGCCGGAGAATCTGCCCGTCGCCATGCCCGGCATGTCGCGCACCGCGGCCGCCACTATGGCCGCGCAGAGACCGAACACCAGCGCCGTAACGAAGAACATCAGCGTATAGGAACCCGCCGCCAGCAGACCGCCGAGGGCGGGGCCAAGCGCCCAGCCGGCGTTATTGCCCATCCGCAGGAAGCCGTAGGCTTTCAGCCGGCCCGCCGGGGGCGTGCGGTCGGCCACCCAGGAGCGCGCCGCCGGGTGGAAAAAGCCGCCGGCCATCATGCCGACGGGATGCAGGACGAAGAGCGTCCACAGCGGCCAGCCGCCGTTTATGGCCCAGGCTATCGCCGCCACGTTGAGGGCGCGGAAGGCGAGCGAGCCCACCATAACGTTGCGCCGGCCCACCGCGTCGGACACTTCGCCTCCGACGAACTGCACCGACGACGAGACCAGCATCGAGGAGGCCAGGAACAGCCCGACCCAGGACATCGGCAGGCCTCGCTGGACGTTGAGATATATGGCGAGAAAGGGGAAAGAAACGGCGTAACCCGCGGTCATAAGGCCTTCCGCGCAGGTGAGTATCCAGAAAGAGGAGGTCAGGCCCATTCATGCATATCATACCAATCTGCGGAGCCGGGAACGCGTTTTCCCTATGGAAAACGCGGTTTTTTTGCTAAAATATAAGGACCCCGATGCCCACGGCAGAACTCACCCGCAAGACAGTCCTTCTAGCCAATGTAAAAGGCGTATCCTCCAGGATAGCGGAGGCCTGCCGCCGTTCCGGCCGCGACGCCGCCTCGGTAAAATTGCTCGTGGTCACCAAGTACGCCGGGGACGAGGACGTGCGCATACTGGCCGAAGCCGGGGCGCTGGGACTGGCCGGCGAAAGCCGCGTGCAGGACGCCAGGGCCAGGTGGACCGGCCGGGGCCCTCTCGCCGGGCTGAGAAAAAGCGTGGAACTCCATTTCATAGGCCACCTTCAGACCAACAAGGCCAGGGCCGCGGCCGAGATCTTCGACTGGGTGGACTCGGTCGACAGCCTGAAGGTCGCCGCCGAGCTCAGCAGGCACGCCGCGGCGCTGGGCAAAAGACTGCCGGTGCTCCTGCAGCTCAGGCTCAACGATTCCCCGACGCAGTCGGGCATAGCCCCGGACGCGGCGCCGGCCCTGCTGGCCGAGGTCCGCAAGCTGCCCGGCGTCGAGCCGCGCGGCTACATGGGAATAGCCCCGGAGGGCGCCTCCCCGGCGGAGCTGAGCTCGGTCTTCCTGAAGGCGAAAACCGCTTTCGACAGGGATTTCCGGGGCCCGGGACATTATCTTTCGCTGGGCATGAGCGGCGATTTCGAGGCGGCGGTCGAGGCGGGGTCCAACCTGCCGCGGCTGGGCGGACTGGTTTTCGGTCGGTAAGCGTTTCCGTTACCGTGGCCTCCAGACAGCGGGGGCCTGAAGCCGCGGCGCGGACCAAAGGCCGCGGCAACAGAGAGGTAGGGGAATGATAGTAAAAGTAAGGGTAATACCCAACTGTGAGGACAACGAAGTGGTGTCGCGCATAGGCAGCGTGCTGCGGGTCAAGATCTGCGCCGCCGCGGCCGACCTGAAGGTCAACACCGTCCTGCGGGATTATCTCGCGGAGTTCTTCGAAGTCCCTCTCAAGATGGTGAACATAATCCGCGGCGCCAAGGGCCGCGAGAAAACGGTGGAGATAACCGGCAAGACCGAGGAAGAGCTCAAGAACTGCCTCGACTCGATACCGTGAACCGCAGCGGCCGGCGCTAAATTGGAGCCAGCCTCCAGCTTAGCGCCGGCCGCCGCCTTTTTCGATATGACGCCTCCCAGACTCATATACCGCGACGGCATCCTCCGCATCATGGACCAACGCCTCCTGCCGGACCGCGTCGCCTATATCCCGGCGCGCACGGCGGCCGCCGTGGCCAAAGCGACCAGGGACATGGCGCTGCGCGGCGCCCCGCTCATCGGCTGCGCCGCCGCTTTCGGTTTCGCGCTGGAGCTGCGCCGCCTCCGCCCGGGCGGCCCGGCCGCGCTGCGCGCCGCCGCCCGCCGCACGGCGGAACTGCTCAAAGCCGCGCGCCCCACGGCCGTCGCGCTCTTCTACGCCGCGGACAGGATGCTGGCCCGGGCGCTGGAGTTCGCGGACGCCCATCCCCGCCCTTTCGGCGCGGCGGAAAAACGGCGCCTCGTATCGCTCCTGGAAAAAGAGGCCCGGCTCATAACCGCCGAGGACGAGCGGGCCTGTCTCGACATCGGCCGCCACGGCGCGCGCCTGCTGCCGAAGAACTGCGTCATAATGACCCACTGCAACGCGGGCGCGCTCGCCACCATGGGCATAGGCACCGCCGTCGGCGTGATAACCGAGGGCCGCAGGGCGGGGAAAGTGAAGCGGGCCTACGCCTGCGAGACCCGGCCCTACCTGCAGGGCGCCCGGCTCACCATCTGGGAACTCATGCGGGAAAAGGTCCCGTCCGAACTCATAACCGACAACATGGCCGCCCACATCATCAAGACCTGCGGCGTCAACGCCATAGTGGTGGGGGCGGACCGCATAGCGGCCAACGGCGACACCGCCAACAAGGTGGGGACCTACGGCCTGGCCATCATCGCCAGGCACCACGGGATACCCTTCTACGTCGCGGCCCCGACCCCGACGATAGACCTCAAGGCCCCGACCGGCGCCGCCATAGAGATAGAGGAGCGCTCCCGCGACGAGGTGGTGCTGGTCAAAGGCCGCAGAATAGCCCCTAAGAACGTCAGGGCGCGCCACCCCGCCTTCGACGTGACCCCGGCCGGCCTCATAACGGCCCTGATAACCGAGCGGGGGGTAATAAGCCCCGTGAGCGCCGCCGGAGTGCGCCGGAACCTGGCCTGAGGCCGCCCGCGCCTTTTTTATTTCCCGGCCCCGTAATCTTCCCGTAACAACCCTCTTGTATCATTTCCGTATATGATCCAGCGCTATTACGCTTTTATCAGGAAGGCCATACGCGGCCCGCTGCCGCCGCGCGAGATCGCGCGGACGCCCGGCTTCGACCGCCATACGCTGGTCTGCCCCGAGACCGCGCTGGGCAACTGGCGGGAGGCCTGCGCGGAAAAGGATTTCCAGCTCCTGCTCGACGGCCCCGCGGCGGAAGAACGGGAGACGCCCGCGCCGCCGGCGACCCACAGGGAGGCCGACGAGCGCGCGACCCGCTCGCTGCTCGAAAAATCGATAACGGCCAACGCCCGCCTGGAAGAAGAGGTCCGCTCGCTGCGCCGCGAATACGCCGCGCAGAAGCGCTCCTTCGAGGAGCGCCTCAAAAGGAAGGACGGCGAGATAAACGATCTGGCGGAGAAGCTCAAGCGCAACATAGCCGCCGTCCGCGCCAGGAGCGAGCATCCGTCGTGGGAGACCCTTTACAAGACCCTCAAGAAACGCGCCGACGAAAAGCTCGCCGAAGCCTCGCAGGCCATGGCCGAACGCAGCGAGGAGATCCTGCGCCTGCGCGCGAAGCTCCAGAGCGCGGAGCAGGAAGGGTCCGCCGAAGCCGCGAAAGCCGCGGACGAGGCCGCAGAACGGGAAGAGGCCCTCGCGCGCGAGATCCGCGAGCTCAAGTCCCAGTCCGAGGACAAGGACGTCACCGTCCGCACGCTGCAGGACACCATAGCTTCGCTGACCGCCAGGAGCGAGGAACTGCAGCGCATCATGTTCGAGGAGCGCCGCGACCACGAGGAGAAGGTCTCCGGCTTCTGCGACGAGATAGGCCGGCTGCGGACCGACGTCAAGTTCAAGGACCAGGAGCTCAACCAGCTGCGCGCGGACCTCTTCGAGGCACTGGGCAAGATGAAGGAGATGGAGTCGCTCGACGTTCTCCGCTCGCGGGAACAGGAGGAGCTCTACGGCGCGATCCGCACCCGCATACGGCTTCTCAGCGGCTATTTCGAGAACCTGGAGTCGCGCGTCCGCTACGCTTTCCGAAAGGCCTGAACGGCCCCGCAGCGCCCGGCGGCGCCCGGCCCCGCGGCCGGGCGCCGTCCTTTTTCCGGCCCGGCCGCCAAACTTTGTATAATTACCCCTGAAAAGACAGGTACGGAGACAGTACAATGACATTCTCGTTCAAGCAGCTCATCGTCGCCGGCGGCCCCGTTCTGCTGGTCCTGACGGCCCTTTCCATATACTCCATCGCGCTCATCTGGGAACGCTGGACGGCGTATAAAAGGGTCTTCGGCGGGCTCGGGGAGCTCATGCAGAAACTGCGCGCCCTCCTGAAGGCGAACGAACTCCAGCAGCTGGCCGACCTCTGCTCCCGCAGCAAGCATCCCGCCGCCGAGATCGTGCACAAGGCCGCGACCGCCTCGGGCAGCCGGGCCGAAAAGCGCGAGCTGGTGGAAAAAGCGCTGGAATGGCACACGGCGCGCCTCAATAAAAGCCTGGCCGCCATCGCCACCATCGGCAGCGTGTCGCCTTTCATAGGCCTTTTCGGCACCGTGATCGGCGTTATCCGCGCCTTCAAGGACCTCTCCCTCTACGCCGGGGCCGGCCCGTCGGTGGTCGCGATGGGCATCGCCGAGGCGCTGGTCAATACCGCGGCCGGACTTTTCGTGGCGGTGCCCGCCATCGTCGCCTATAATTTCTTCACCCACAGGGCCTCGCTGTTCGCCAGCGAGGTCAACTGGGTGGCCGAACAGGTAATAGAGAAGGTCGACGACTTCCCGCTCGTCGGCGCGCGCTGAGGGCCGGAAGATGTCCCTGAAAGTCCACGAGAAGAACAGGATCATCGCGGAGATGAACATGATCCCGCTCATCGACGTGGCCCTGATCCTCCTCATCATCTTCATGGTCATGACCCCGTTCCTGGTGCAGTCGCAGCTCCAGGTCAGCCTGCCCAAGTCCTCCTCGCCCGCGGCGCCTTCCGAGGAGAACGCCATAACCGTGCAGATAACGCGCTCGGGCGGCGCCATCGTGGAGGGGAAAAAGGTGAAGATGTCCGGCCTGGAACGCGAGCTGATACTGCGCCTGGGCAAATCCCGCAAGAAAGCCGTGCTCGTACAGGCCGACAAGGACGTAACCGTCGAAAAAGTGGTCGAGGCCCTGGACATCGCCAGGAAACTGGGCGCCGGCAAAGTAGGCATAGGCGTCATGCACGAGGCCAGGTAAGGCCCGCCGGACGGCGGAGATATGCGCCAATACCTGCTCTACTCCTCATACGCGCACGCCGCGATACTGCTGGGGATCTTCTTTCTGGCCAGGAACGCCGCGGTCACCAGAAAGCCGCAGGCCTACTTCATCGACTTCATAGGCCCGGCCGCCAAAGCGGTCACGGTGCAGGAGGCGGCGGGCGGACCGGCGGCCCGGGCGGCGAAGACCGCGGAAGAAGCCCCCGCGGCCAAAACCGCGGCGAAACCGGAACCGGCGCCCAGGGAACTCCCCACCGACCTCGCCGCCGGGGGACCGTCGAAACCGCTGCCGAGGCCCAGCATACTTTCGGAAGGCGGGCCCGGCCTCTTCGACAGACCTGACCCGGCGCCGGCCGCCGGGGGGAACAACGGCCAGAGCGGGCTCAGCGCCGATTTCTCCAATTTCCCGTACCCCTGGTACATCACGCAGGTGAGAGAATCCCTCTGGAACGCCTGGACCCTGAGGATGCCCACGGCGGGCGCGCTGCGCTGCACGGTCTCCTTCGATATCGCCAGGGACGGATCGGCCAGGAGGATCTCCGTAAGCAGGTCTTCCGGGAACCGGCTCTTCGACCACGCCGCCCGCGGCGCCGCCGAGGCCGCCGCCCCCTTCCCGGCCCTGCCGGACGATTTCTTCGAGGACGAACTTACGGTCCACGTCGAGTTCAAATCCACCGACAGGTAGCCGATATGCCTCTTACCGCGACGATCATCTTCACTTTCCTGGCCCACGCGGCTATCCTCGTGCTCTTTCCCTACGGGGGCGGCATGTCCCTGCCTTTCGCCTTCGTCTCCTCCCTGCTCTGGACGGGCTTCTTCATCTTCATGCGGCAGGCGACAAGGACCTTCCGCCGCTCCAACGCCGTGTTCTTCGACACCGCGGCGCTGCTGGTCATGGCCCTGGCGGGACTCGGCCTGATGCCGCAGAAGGACGGCGTGCCTCCTCTTTACAAGCTCATACGCGGCCAGTACCCGGACGGCCCCCAGGTCTACGCGGGGCTCGCGCGGTTCGGGATAAAAGTCCCTTCGCTGCTGCCGCCGGGGAAAGAGAAGGCGGAGGAGGAGTTACGGCTCTGATATTCAAACTGGCGCTGGTCGCGCTGCTGCACTTCGCTGTCTTCCTGGGCTACCCGGAAACCGGGCCTTACGGGATGTACTATCTCGCCGGCTCCATCCTCCTGTGGTCCGGCTTCATGCTGTTCATGAACCTCAACCTCCGGATGGTGAAGTTCTTCAGCGGGGCGCTGAGCCTGCTGCTCAACGCCGCGGTCTTCGCCGCCATGGCCGCAGCCGTGGCTTTCACCATGCCGCAGCACGACCGGGTCCCCGTCTACGAGAAGATACAGGAAGGCCGATATCCGACCGGCGAGGACCTGGATACGGGCATGATAAAACTGGGACTGAAAAAACCGACCATACGCTATCAGGCCAGGCAGCTGAAGCAGGAGCTGGAAAGGGAGACCCGCAAGGCCCTGAACAAGCTCAAGGAAGACTGAGATGAACAAGGACGAACTCGTAGCGGTCACCGGGGGGACCGGCTTCATCGGCCGGGCGCTGTCCAAGCGCCTGCTGGCCGAAGGTTTCCGGGTCAGGGTGCTCAGCCGCGGCGTCCCGTCCGATCCGCTGCCCGGCGCGGAATACTTCCAGGTCGATTTTTCCGACACCGCCTCGCTGCGCGGGGCGCTGGAAGGGGCCGACAGGGTGGTGCACATGGCGGCCGCCCTCTTCTGCCGCTCCAGGGAAGAGTTCGAACGCGCCAATACCGTCGGCACCGCCAACATGGTGACGGCCGCGAACTCCCTGGCCGCCGCGCCTAAGCGCTTCGTCTATATCTCGAGCCTCGCCGCGGCCGGCCCCTCCCCGGACCCGGCGAAGCCCCGGTCGGGGGAAGAGCCGGAAAGCCCGGTCTCGTTCTACGGGCTCACCAAGCTCGGGGGAGAGAAAGCCCTGGCCGCTCTCGTTCCCTCCGTGGAGCGCGTCATCCTCCGCCCGCCCATAGTCTACGGCAGGAAGGACTCCGGCCTCTCCACCATAGCCCGGTTCGTCAAGAAGGGCATAATGGTCAACGCCGGCTCGCGGAACAACCTCTTCAGCTTCGTCTACCTCGACGACCTGGTCGAGGCGGTATTCACGGCGCTGCGCCACCCCGCGGTGGCCGGCAGGGCGTATTTCATCTGCGAGAACTCCGTCTACAGCTGGCGCACCTTCATCACGCTGCTGGCCGAAGGCATGAAGGTGAGGATGCCGCTGATGATAGACGCGCCGGCCCCCGTCCTGATAGCCGCGGGCTGGCTTTCGGAGATCGCCACGCGCGTCGCCGGCAAGCCGCCGCTCTTCAACCGCGATAAGGCCAGGGAAGGTTCGATAGGCAACTGGACCTGCCTCTCTACGGCCTGGGAGAAGGACACCGGCTGGAAAGGCTGGACGCCGCTGAAGGAAGGCATACGGCTCACTTTCGGCGGTTGAGCCGTTTGTTATATAATCTAAGCGCTGGAGAGGTGGCCGAGTGGTTGAAGGCGGCGGTTTGCTAAACCGTTATACGGGGGAAACCCTGTATCAAGGGTTCGAATCCCTTCCTCTCCGAAACATTTCGAAAAGCTCCGTAAGGGGCTTTTCCGTTTCATGGAGAGGAAGCGGCCTCCGGCGGAGGCCGCGGAGGGATTCGAAAGCCGGAGCCGCGAGCGAGCACGCGGCAGCGGCGAGGCGGGGCCGCGGGCCCCGAGGAGCGGCGGCGACGAGGGGACCCGTGGCCGAATCCCTTCCTCTCCGAAACATTTCGAAAAGCTCCGTAAGGGGCTTTTCCGTT
>CAYPYG010000037.1:0-748 GCA_964415175.1 uncultured Elusimicrobiaceae bacterium | reverse complement strand
TTATGGCCGTGAAAGATTACGACGAAGCTTTCTTCCGGGAGTGGGGTCCTTCCAACGAACTCTATGTCGCCTCCGCGGAGATCATAAGCGGCGCTATTTACGAACAATTCAGGCCCGCGACCCTGGCCGACCTCGGCTGCGGCTGCGGGGCATACAGCCATTTCCTCGGGGGCCTCGGCGTCCGGGTCACGGCCATCGACGGAGCCTGCCCGCCGGCGGAGCACCGCTTCCCGGTAAAGATAGAGCGCAGGGACCTCGAAAAACCCTGTCCGCACCGCGGCCCCCTCTTCGACCTGGCGCTCTGCCTGGAAGTGGCCGAGCATATCCCCGAGGAGAACTGCGGCGTTTTCCTGGACAATATCGTCTCTTACAGCGACCTGCTCCTGCTCTCCGCGGCGCCGCCCGGCCAGGGCGGGCACTGCCACGTCAACGAGCGGCCCAAGCGCTACTGGGTGGAAAAACTGGCCGGGCGTGGATTCTTCTACCTGAGGAAGGAGACCGGCAGGCTGGTGGAGCGGTGCAAGGAGCTGCAGCCTCCTTACGCGTGGATGTGGTCGCAGATCAGCGTGTACCGCCGTCTGTCCGCGCCGCCGCCGGAGTACGGCAGACCGTTCCACGGGACCAAAAGGGAATAAAAAACCCCGCCTCGGCGGGGTTTTAAATTTGGCGGAGAGGGAGGTGAGGCCCGCCCCATGGAGCGGCTTCCGGCGGAAGCCGCGTGCGGGCCGCAAGGCCGGAGGCGTTTTTT
>CAYPYG010000036.1:0-26868 GCA_964415175.1 uncultured Elusimicrobiaceae bacterium | reverse complement strand
CGCCCTGACGGAAGCGGCCCGCCGGCACTGGCCGCGGCTCGGGGCGGACGCCGCCAACAGCGCCGTTCTCTGCGACCTGCCGCACTGGCAGCTGGACATGGTCAGGATAGGCAATCTGCTCTACGGCATTTACCCGTCCAATTACTATCTCAAAAAAAAGGGCGGCCCCCCGGTGACCGGGCTGGAGCGCCCATGGAAGTTCTTCGCCAGGATAATCGCCGTCAGGAGAGTGCGGCGCGGCGAGTCGCTGGGATATTCCAGCGAATATGTCGCGACGCGCGACATGAAGGTCGCGACCATCCCCGCCGGCTATTCCGACGGTCTCTCCATGGAGCCGGCCGGGGCCGGCATAAGGATAGATCCCGGCGCGTCCTACTGGGGGGTGCTGCGCGGCCGCAGGGCGCCGTTCATCGGCCGCCCAGGCATAATCCACACCCTGCTCGACGTGAGCGCCATACCGGGCGCGGCCGCCGGAGACCCGGTCTCGCTGCACTCCCGGCGCACCGCCGCCGGCGCCAAACTCCCCAGGGTTTACAGATAAAAAGGGGTCAGGTCCTTGCTTTTGACGTCAAAAGCGAGGACCTGACCCCTTATCAATGCTGTATGTCGCAGAATTCCTGCGGTTCGGTGCCTTTGAGGAAAGCTTCCAGTATCCGTTTCTTGCAGCCGGGAAGGGCCAGCCTGCCGTTCTCCTGGTCCACCGTGGCGAAGACTATGCCCTCGGGCACCGGGAAATCGCGCGCGGGCTGGTCCTTGAGCACCTCGGCCATTATCTCCGTCCACCAGGCCACGGCCTGGGAACTGCTCCAGTCCTTGACCGGCAGCGAGGTGAAATCGTCGTAGCCCATCCAGGCTCCGGCCGCCAGGTCCGGCGTCATGCCTATGAACCACATGTCCTTGGAATCCTGGCTGGTGCCGGTCTTGGCGGCCACCGGGCGCCGCAGCGACGAGGCGCGTATGCCGGTGCCGCGCTGCACCACGCCTTTCATCATATTGACCAGCAGATAAGAGGCCTGGGGAGAGAAACTTTCGGTCTCCGAGGGCACGTGCTCCTCCAGGACCTTCCCGCGGTTATCCACCACGCGCAGCACTCCGAACGGTTTGACGCGGATGCCGCCGTTGCCGAAAGTGGCGAAGGCGCTGGTCATCTCCAGCGGGTTCACCAGCGAGGTGCCGAGGCCGACCGACGGGACCGGGTCGAGGCGGCTGTCGATGCCGGCCTTGTGCGCGACGTCGACGACCAGCGAAGGCCCGATGCGGTTGACCAGCGAGACGGAAGAAAGGTTGCGCGACTGTTCCAGCGCCCTGCGCAGGGTGATATGGCCCTGGAACTTGCCGTCGAAGTTGTTGGGCACCCAGATCTTGAAGTCCTTGCTGCCGACGAAGGGCTGTATGGCCAGGTCGATGGAATACTGGTCGGTGGCCCCCTCGAAGAGACGCCAGTCCTTGCCGTCGTAATAGTAGGCCAGCGGCAGGTCCTCCACTACGGAGGCCGGCGTGTAGCCGCTCATGAGCGACGCCATCCAGACGAAAGGCTTGAAAGTGGAGCCGGCCTGGCGGGCCGCCTGCGTGGCGCGGTTGAACTGGCTCTCGCGGTAGTTCCGGCCGCCGATCAGCGCCTTGATGGCGCCGGTGCGCACGTCCAGCATGACGAAGGCGCCCTGCAGCGGCGCGCTCGAAGGCGCGACCTCGCCCGCCGCGGCGGGGTCCGGGGGCGGCCGGACCTTGGCCGCGTCCTCGTCGTACTTGGAGAGGACCTTCTCCATCACTTCCTCGGCCGGGGCCTGCATCGAGAGGTCGAGAGTGGTGTAGATCTTCAGGCCGCCCTTCCAGAGCTGGGCGACGCCGTATTTGGGCTCCAGCTGCTGGCGCACGTACTCGATGAAGTACGGCGCCCGGCCGGAGAGCAGGGTGGACTTGGAATCGGGCAGCGGCTCCTTGAGCGCCTCCTCCAGCTCCTGCCGGGTGATATAGTTCTCGCGCAGCATGCTCTGCAGCACCAGCTGCCGGCGCACCAGCGCCCTGTCCGGATAGCGGAAAGGGGAGAACCTCTCGGGAGAGGGGATGACGCCGGCGAGCATGGCGCATTCGGCCAGGCTGAGCTCCTTCACGTCCTTGCCGAAGAAGAGCTTGGCGGCCGACTGCACGCCGTAGACGCCGGAGCCCAGGTAGATCTGGTTGAGGTACATCTGCAGGATCTCCTGCTTGGAGAAGTTCCTCTCTATCTGCAGCGCCAGCACCATCTCGCGCACCTTGCGGGCGACGGTTTTCTCGGGCTTGAGGAAGATGCCGCGCGAGAGCTGCTGGGTGATGGTCGAGCCGCCCTGCGCCTTGCGCGTGTGCAGCAGGTCGCGCAGCAGCGCGCGCAGGATGCCGCGCGGCGAGACGCCCCAGTGGCGGAAGAAGGACCTGTCCTCCATGGCTATGACGGCGTTCTGGAGGTCCACCGGGATCTCGGCCAGCGTCAGCAGGGCGCGCTTCTCGATGGAGAACTCGGCGATGACCTCCTCGTTGATATCGTAGACGTAGGTCGTCAGCGAGGGGGTGTATTCGTCGAGCTTGTCGATCGAGGGTATATCGTAGAGGATCTTGCGGCCGATGAAGGCCGCGGCGAGCATGAGGACGGCGAAAATGACCGCGGCGGAATAGGAAAGCCTCAGCGCCAGCTTGTGGGGAGGCATCTCCTCCATTTCCCTGAAGAATTTCATAAAGTACCGGTCCCAATTATACAAAATAGCGGGAAGCGGCCCCGTCCGGCGGCCGGCCGGCCACTGTTTCTCCGCGCCATAAAATGCTAAATTTAACCTACCTATGAAAAAATACGCGCTATACCTTCTTATCCCCCCGCTGGCCATGCTGCTCTCCTGCTCCGCGAAGAACGACGACAAGGTCCTGGCCCGCGTGGGCGGTGAAAAAATAACCGAAGCCCAGCTCCAGGAGAAACTGGGCGACATCTCCCCCTCCTACAGGGAGTTCCTGGACACGCCGGCCGGGCGCCGGCAGTTCCTGGAGGTCCTGATAAACGAGCGCCTGATACTGCTCGCCGCCAAAAAGAGCGGCGTCGCCTCTTCGGACGGCTACCGCGGGCAGGTCAAAGAGATGGAGAAGGACCTGAAGGAAAAACTGGCCCAGTTCAAGGACTACCTGCTGACGAAACTCTGGGTGGAGGCCCTCAAAGAGAAGGAGCTGATGACCACGGAGGAGGAACTGACCGCCTATTTCGCGGAAAGTCCCAACGAGATAGTCATAGACCACCTGATGTACCCCACCTACGAGGAGGCGGAGGCCGTCCTCAAGCGCGTGAAGTCGGGGGCCGACTTCTCCAGGCTGGCCAGGGACCGGGCCGGCGAAAAAGGGTTTATGACGGGATCCGGCAGGATGCCCCCGATGATGAAAGGCGAGTTCATCCCCGAACTCGAGGACATGGCCTTCAAGATGAAAGTAGGGGAAGTGCAGGGCATAGTCAAGACCAAGTTCGGCCACCATCTCATAAAGAAGATCTCGCAGACCAGGAAAGCCCGCGCTCCCGAGACCGAGGACAGGGTGCGCAGGATACTGGAGAAGAAGAAGTTCGACGCCCACATGGAGAAACTCCAGGCGGAACTAGAAGTGGAGGTGCTCGATGAAGATTACAAATAGTCTGGCCGCCGCGCTGCTGGCGCTGGCCGCAGCGCCCGCCGGGGCCGCCGTCGACGGGGTCGCGGCCAAGGTGAACGGGGAGCCCGTGCTCATTTCGGAGTACGAAAAGACCAGGCAGGCGATACTGGAGCAGTACCGCGCCATGATGCCGGACTTCCTCAAGCAGAAGGACGCGGAGAAGCAGCTGGCGACCATGGCGATGGACAAGCTCGTGGACGAGATGCTCCTGACCCAGCAGGCTGAAAAGCTCAAGATAAAGGTCTACGAGCGCGAACTGGAAGGCGGCGTGGCCGAGATCAAGAAACGCTTCTCCCGCGACGAAGCGGGCCGTCCGGTCAGCCCTGAGAAGGCCGAGGCCGCCTTCGCCGCGGAACTGGTCAGGGAAGGGGTTTCCAGCCAGCAGTTCCGCGAACGGATCCGCAAGCAGCTGATGGTCCGGAAGCTCATCGAGGAGAAGATCAGGCCGCAGGTCTCCGCCCCCGACGAGAAGGAAGTCCGCGCCTATTACGAGAAGATACAGCTCGCGGTCAAGGACGGCACCGGGGCGGTCAAGGGCCTGGAAAAGGACGAACTCGACGAGCTGGCCGCCGTCGCCCAGCGCTTCAAGGAGGTCACCGCGGAACGCCTGCGCCTGCGCCACATACTGGTGAAGGTGGACGAGGGCGCGCCGCTGACCGAGAAGAACAAGGCCCGCGAACGCGCGCTGGCGCTCAAGAAGCGCCTGGACGCCGGCGGGGACTTCGAGGAGCTGGCGGAGAAGGAATCCGACGACAAGGAGAGCGCGCGCAAAGGCGGCGACCTGGGCTACGTCTTCAAAGGCTGGCTGCCCGGACCCGTCGAGGAGGCCGCCTTCTCGCTGCGCGTGGGCGAGAACTCCGCCCCGGTCGAATCGCCCTTCGGCTGGCACCTCCTGCGCCTGGAGGAGAAACGCGCCAGGCAGAAGCTCCGCTTCGAAGCGGCCCGGGACGACATCGAGCAGCTGCTGGCCAACAGCAAGTTCTCCACGAAACTGACCGAGTATCTGAACGGCCTGAAGGAGAAGGCCAGCATACAGTTCTTCGAGACGGGGAAGTGAAGCGAAAACCCCTCATAGTGGTGACGGCCGGCGACCCGGGGGGCATAGGCCCCGAGATAACGGCGTCGGCCGTCGCCTTTCCTCCCGTCCGCAGGGCCTGCGCCGTCGCGGTCATAGGCTGCCGCCGCGCGCTGCTGCGCGCCGGCCTGGACGAGCGGCTGGCCCCGGTCATGGACATACCGGGGCCGGCCTCCCCCCCGAGGCGGCCCGACGCGCGTTCAGGGCGGGCCTCGTACCTGGCGGTCAAGGCCGCCTTCGCCCTGGTCTCCTCCGGCCTGGCCGACGCCCTGGTGACCGCCCCCGTCTGCAAGGAGGCCTGGCGGGCGGCCCGCCTCCCGGAGACCTCCCATACCGACTTTTTCCGCGCCCGCCTGCCCGGCGAGCCGCTGATGGCCTTCTCGGCGGGGCGGCTCAACGCGGCACTGCTGACAGAACACCTTCCGCTCGCGCGCGCCGGGGCGGCGATCACGGTGCGGTCCGCAGCGGACAAGCTCCTGCTTTTCTCGCGTGAACTGCGCCGCCTGACCGGACGCGCGCCCAGGATAGGCTTATGCGCGCTGAATCCCCACGCCGGCGACGGCGGGCTCATCGGGGAGGAAGAGCTGCGGATACTGGCGCCGGCGGCCGCGGCGGCGCGTAAAGCCGGGGCCGACGTTTCGGGACCGCTGCCTGGCGACGCGGCCTGGGCGCTGCACGCGGCCGGCGGGCTCGACGGCCTCATGTGCTGCTACCACGACCAGGCGACAACGCCGATAAAACTGCTGGCCGGGCCGGAGAGGACGGTGCATCTCACGCTAGGCCTGCCTTTCGTGCGCACTTCGCCCGCCCACGGCACCGCTTTCGACATAGCAGGGAAGGGGAAGGCCGACTGGAGGGGAATGGCGGGGGCGATACTGGCGGCGGCGCGGCTGGCCGGACGCGGCGGAGCCGCGCGGGGCGGGGACGGGAGCCGCCGCTGAGCCGGCGGGTCAGGGGACCTGGACCAGTTTCACGTCGAAGCCGGCCGGCACCAGCGTGGAGGAGAAGGACTCGTAATTCTTGCCGGAGCCGTCGTCGGCCATGGCCAGAGGGTCGAGCCTGTAACGGACCTCGACGGCGGCCCTGGCCGGGACGACGCCGGCTATCTTGAAGATGGAGCTGGGCAGGTCCGAAAGCGAGACCAGGATCAGCGGGTAGCTGGTCCGGAAATCGGACTCGGGGAAGTTCCCTTTGTGCGAACCGCGGAAAGCGTCCCAGGCGTCCCGGCTCCGGAAAAGTTTGTAATCCACGGGCGCGGATATCATGCCGGGACCGCCTTCCTGCATCTCGCCCCCGGGCAAAGGCACGGACGAAGCCTTGACGGGGCCTTCGTAGGGCCCGCCACCGGGCTTTATCCTCATCCTGGCCAGCTGGGAGTCGTCCAGCGAAACGGCCGCCGGCTTCTTGGCCAGGGCCATTTCCCTGAGCACCTGGTCCATGGTCTTGGGCTTTTCCGCGGCGTATTCGAAGTCCCTGTCGCGGACGATCATTATCCCGCCCTCCGAACGGACCTCGGCCCCCTCGGCCAGGGGCATATCCGGGCGGCGGGTCTCCCTGTTCCGGGCGGCGTACGCGGCCTCGGCCGCGGCCCGTTCCCCGTAAGCGGACTGGGCGGAATGGTCGGGCCGGCCGGGGGAACCGGCCCTGTCCGCGACGGCGTACAGGGCGAAGAGCACGACGGCGGCCGCGGCGGCCGCCAGGTAATATTTCCCCGGCGAAGAAGGAAGAGGCATCCCGGAACCATTGTACAATAATTTAACCGGCCGTTCTTATTTTTGTAACACCCCCCCGCTAGAATTATTAATGCCGGGGAGGAAAGACCTTCCCGCCGGCGCGGGGCCGTCCGCGCCGGGACGGAACTACGGATTTTTCGGCGTCTCCGACACCCGTTACACAAGGACCGAAGATATGAAATACTGGGCTTACGTCAAGAACGAGATACTGGGCCCCTTCGAAAAAGAGAAACTCCTGGCCCTGCCGGAATTCTCCCCCTCCCTGCTGATCTGCCCCCAGACCCCCGTCGGAGAAAAGACCGAGGACTGGAAAGAGGCGTCCGCCTACCCCGAGATCGCCGCGCTCCTCGGCGGCGCCGCCCCCGGGCCCGATACGTCTTCCCCGGCGCCGGCCGCCGCGGGCCCTTCCGAAACTCGGGAAGGGGACCTGGAACTGGAGCCTCGCGCCGCCGCCGCGCCGGCGGAAGGCGGAGGACTGAAACAGCTGCATGCCAGCGAACTTTCCCCTTTCGGGGAGCGGGCCGCGCACGAGCCCGGCGTGGACATCCCGGTCGTGAAACTCAGCGGCGGGCTCGGACAGGGAGGCGAGGCCGCCTCCCCCGGCGCCGCGCAGGCGGAAGGACCGGGGACGCTGTCCCCGTCCGGGGAGACCCCGGTACCCGGAGCCGAACCCGCGCCCGCGGATGCGCCGGCGCCGGCCGGCGACGGGGCGGCACAGCCGCCGGAACAGGCAGCTTCGCAGGCCACGCCCTCCGCCAGGAATTTCGCCTCCTCTTTCGATCCGATCTCTCTCTCCCGTATAGACGGGAGCAACAGGCCGCCGGAAGCGGCGGAGGAACCGGCGGTCCCCCCGCAGGAGGCCGCGGAGGAGGCGGCGGCTCCCGCTCCGGCCGTAGAGGCGCCCGCTGCGCAGGAGGTCCCCGTGGCCGACAGGACGGCCGCGGCCTTCGATCCGGCCCTTATAGAGGAAATGATTAAGAGGAACCTGCGCCTGGCGGCCTCGCCGCCGCCGGATATCAGGCCCCACCTCGATCCCCTGGTCATAAAAATAGACCAGATCGGGGAAGTGCTCTCCTCGCTGCGCAACAGCCAGTTCCAGCAGGAAGTGCTCACGAAGATACGGCTTATCGAGGACTCGGTCTCCGAACTGCGCCGCCTGATAGGCGACAGACCTCCGGCCGTACCGGACGGGAAACCGGCGGAAAAAGAAGCGGCCAAACCGGCCGCGGCCGCGGGATTCTTCGGGCTTGGTCCCTCCGCGAAAAAAGAGGAGCCGGCGAAGCAGCCGGCGCAGGAGCCGGCGGCCGCTCCCGCTCCCGCCGCCGGAGCCGGAACGCCGCCGGCGGACGAGGGCGGTAAAAAGTCCGGCTCCAGGGTCGGCGGCCTCATAAGAACGCTCCTGCGCGGGCTGGTCACCGTACTGCTGCTGGCCGCCGTCCTGGGAGGCGCCGCTTTCATGCTGCGCAATCTCGGGATCTTCGACGTCACGCCTTACATACCGTTCCCCATACCCGGCCTTACGTCCGGGGCGGCGGGGACGGAACCTCCCCCCGGGCAGGAAGCCGCGCCGGCGCCCGGCGAAGGGGCCGGGAAAGCGGAACAGGCGGAGGCCGTCCAGGACCCGGGACCGGAGGTCATATTCATAGCCAGGACCTTCTCGCCGAAAGAGGGCGGGGAGATACTGGAGAGCCGCGTGATAGCGGACGCGCTGCGCAGGAACGGCGACGCCGACAAGATAGAGTGGAAGGTGGGAGCGCGGGAGGGAGAGAAGTTCCGGACGGAGGCGCTGGTCCCGCTCAAGGACGCTTCCGGGACCCTCAACTACGCCTTCGTGGTCGACAGGGCGGGGAAAAGCGTGACCCCGGACAACCCCGACGGCCGCGGCGTCATGCAGGAACTTTTCGGGCAGAAGCCCGAAGCCGCGCGTCCGGCCGTCGCGGAACCGGCCCCCAAAACGCCGGCGAAGGCGGCCAAAAGACCGGCCAGGCCCGCCAGGAAACCGGCCAAAGCCGCTAAAAAGCCGGCCCCGAAAGCCGCGCCCAAGGCGGCCCCGGCAGCCGCCCCCGCGGCCGAGCCGGCCGAGGAAGCGGGCGCCGAGGGGGCCGAGGACTCCGAGTACGAATACGTCTACGTGGAGGAAGAAGAGGCCGGCGGCGGCGACGAAGCGGAGTACCTTATGGGAATGCCTGGGTTCGGCGGACGCTAGGGGTCACTTCCTCGCTATGCTGAGGCGCGCGCGGGACGACCGGCGCGCCTCGCCTATTTGAACCAGCCTGGCCACTACGCGTTCGGGGCCGACGCCGGTCTCGTTCCAGAGACGCGGGTAGAGGCTGTGCGAGGTGAAGCCCGGGGCGGTGTTTATCTCGCAGAACCAGAAGCGGCGCGGGTCCCGGGGGTCCAGGAGGAAATCCACGCGGGCCATGCCGGAGCAGCCGAGCGCCCTGAACGCGGCCGCCGCCTTGTCGCGCAGAGCGGCGCACACGGCGGCCGGCAGGCGGGCGGGCAGGATGAAATCCATCCCGTTGTCGTCCAGATACTTGGCCTCGTAATCGAAGAACTCGTGCCGGCCCTTGGGCCTGACCTCGCCGCAGACGCTGGCGGCGGACGAGAGCCCCTCGCCCAGCACCCCGACCACGATCTCGCGCGCCCTGTCCACGCCTCTTTCGATCATGACGGCCGTGTCGAATTTAAGAGCTTCGCGCACCGCGGCGCGGAGGGCTCCGCGGGTCTTTACCTTGGTCACGCCGACCGAAGAGCCCAGCGCCACGGGCTTGACGAAGAGCGGCAGCGGCAGCGCGGCCGCCTTCGCGAGGCCGCGCTCCAGCGAGCCTTTCTCCGCGGCTTCGATCAGGACGTGCGGCAGCACCGGGACGCCGCGCTCGGCCGCCAGTTTCTTGGAAAGGACCTTGTCCATCCCCACGGCCGAGGCCTCCACGCCGCAGCCCGCGTAGGCGGCGCCGCCCATCTCGAGGAGTCCCTGCAGTACGCCGTCCTCGCCCGTGGTGCCGTGTATTATCGGAAAGTAGCAGGAGGGCCTGAGCCGCGAGTTCCCTTTGAGCAGCGAGCCGTCGGCGGGATCGAAGAGGAGGGCCGGGCCTTTGCCGCCGCGGCGCGGATCGGCGGCGCTCCAGCGTCCGTCGCGGCCTATCAGCACCGGCAGGGCGCGGAAGCCGGCCTTCTCGGCCAGGGTCATGACCGTCTTAGCCGACTCGACCGAGACCTCGTGCTCCGAGGACCTTCCGCCGTATATCACCGCGACGAGTTTCTTTTTCATAAGTGGTAAAGGAAAGTTACCAAAATTCCGGCCTCCCCGGCAAAAGCGCCGGCGCCGTCATATCTCGATTATGCCGCCGCCGAGCACGCGGTCGCCGCGGTAGAACACCGCCGACTGCCCCGGCGCGGCGCCGAACAGGGGCGAGTCCGGCGACACCGCCAGCAGTTCCCCCTCGCGCTTCACCGAACACTTCACCGGCTTCTGCCTGTAGCGTATCTGCACCGCGGCGCCGTCCAGCCCGCCGCCGGCGAGATCGTTATAGCCGGACACGCGGAAGGACCGGACGGAGGCCTCCTCGGCCGTGCCGACCCGCACCTGGCTGCGCGCCGGGTCTATGCCGGTCACGTAAAGCCTTTCGCCGCCGGCGACATTGAGCCCCCGGCGCTGGCCGACCGTATAGAAGGCCACTCCCCGGTGACGGCCGAGGACCCTGCCCTCGCGGTCCACGATATCGCCGGGGCTCCCGCCCCCGCCGCGGGCGGCCAGCCACTCGCCGTAATCCCCCTCCCCGGCGAAGCAGATGTCCCGGCTCTCCTTCCCGCGCGCCGCGCGCAGCCCCAGCCGGGCGGCCAGGGCGCGGACCTCGGGTTTCTTCATACCGCCGAGCGGGAAGCGCAGCATGCCCAGGCTCTTCCCGGGTATGCAGTAGAGGAAATAACTCTGGTCCTTGTCCGGGTCGGCGCCGCGCAGCAGGGCCCGGGCGGAGCCTTCCCCCTCCAGACGGGCGTAATGACCGGTGAAAAGGGCTACGGCTCCCATCTCCCGGGCCAGGTCCAGCAGGTAGGAGAACTTCATGTGGCGGTTGCAGGCGACGCAGGGATTGGGGGTGCGCCCTTCGGCGTAGGCGCGTTCGAAAGGCCCGATGACGGCCTTTTTGAAGAGCGGCGCGGCGTTCTTGTAGTAGTGACGGACGCCGAGTCTGCCGCAGACCTCCCGGGCCTTGTCCGCCGCCGAGGCGGCGCCGCAGCAGGAGGCCCCGCCGAACAGGCCCAGCGTGACTCCGACGGCGTCGTAGCCGGCCTCCAGGGCCAGCGCGCAGGCCACGGAAGAATCCACGCCGCCGCTCATCGCGACGACCGCCTTGGGCCTCATTCGCCGAAGCCGAAGGCCTTGAAAAGGTCCTCCTCGGGGCCTGCTGGCGGCGAGGCGGCGGCCGGTGCTGCGGCGGGCGGAGGCGCGGCCGGGGCGGCCTGGGCCGGCGCAGGGGCTCCGGGCAGCGCCTCCATGCGGCCTTTGCCCTCGCCGACCGGCGAGACTATGACGGGGCGCACGCCCTCGGCGAAGGCCAGGAAGCCGGTGTCGACATTGTAATAGAGCCGGAAAGGGGACTCCTTCAGCTGCGGCTCATAAGCCTTCCCGAGGTTCATTTTCTGCTGGTCCCAGCCGGGATTGTAGATAAGCTTGCCCCGGACGTCCACCTGCTCTTCGACCACCGGCAGCGAGAAGCGTATCTTGAAGAGGCCCATCGTGTCGCTGATGCCGGGCGTGAAGGAAAGGGTGACGAAGGAGGTGGCGGTCTCCTCTATGCCGAAAATATCGTCGCCGGCGGCCGGATCCGGCTCCGGGGTGGCCCGCCGGCCGGTATCCGCGACAGCGCGCACGCTGACGCCCTCGATAGGGTTGCCCCTGTAGTCCGTGATGGTCCCCTGGATGTTCCCCTCCAGGAAGACCCTGGTCTTGACGGTGGAGAAGAAGACGAACTCCCGCTTGCCCACCACCCTCTTGGTCAGGGTGAGGTCCGTGACCCTGGCGTCGGTGAAATCGACGACCCGCAGGGTCTTCATCCCCCCGAAGCACCCGGAAAGCGCCAGCGCGAGCAGCGGCGCGGCCAGGCGGTATTTCAGGCTCATGGCCCCTCCGCGGCGCCGGCGGACCGGGGCGCGGCCGGCGCTTCCGGGTAAGGGTTGTTCTTGACGAAGAACACCACCCGGCGGTTCTTCTGCCGGTTCTCCGGGCCGTCGTTGGGGGCCACGGGATGGTATTCCCCGTAACCAACGGCCGAGAGCCGCTTGGGCGCGAAATCTATGGAGAGCAGGTATTTGACCACGCTGGTGGCGCGGGCCGTCGAGAGTTCCCAGTTGGAGGCGAACTGCCTGGTGGCTATCGGGATATTGTCGGTGTGCCCCTCGACCACGATATCGTGCTTCCCGGAGAGGTTCCGCAGTATCGGCGCCACCTTCTCGAGTTTGGACGTCATGTCCCCGGTGATCTCCGAACGGCCGCTCTCGAAGAAGGCGACCGAGCCCTGTTCCTCGAGGGTGATGCGCAGGCCTTCCTTGTCGATCTGCACCTGTCCCTGCAGCTCGCCCTTCTGCATCATCTCCTCCAGCTGGGACTTGGCGTCCTGCATGTTCTTGTTGAGGGCGGCGGAAAGAGCGTAAAGGATGACGAAAAAGCAGACCATCTCCGTCATCAGGTCGGCGTAATTGACCATCCACGGGGGCGCGGGCTCGCCGACGGGCGCCACGCGCCTGTCGTCCTCCGGGATCATTCCTTTGACTCTGACGGGCATAATCCGGGCTCAGGCGGCCTCTTTCTTTATGGCCGCGCGGGCGGCGGGGTTCAGGTAGGCCTTCAGGTTGGCCTCGACGACGCTGGGCGTGGCGCCGCTCTGCAGCAGCAGCACGCCGCGGATGACTATCTCCTTGACGAAAAGTTCCTCCTCGGAGCGGTTCTTCAGCTTTCCGCCCATCGGCATGAAAAGCCAGTAGCCCGAGGCCAGGCCGTAGAAGGCGGCGGCCAGCGCCAGCGCCATGCGGCGCGGCACGGCCGCGACGTCCTCGATGGAGGAGAGCATCAGGATCATGCCCAGCACCGTGCCGATGATGCCGAAGGCCGGCGCGTAGGTGCCGAGCGCGTTGAAGATCTCGCGGCCGTTCTTGTGGCGTTCGCGGATGAAGTCTATCTCGGTCTCGAGCATGTTGCGGATGAACTCGTGATCGGACCCGTCTATGACCAGCTGCACGCCCCGCTTGAGGAAGTCGTTGTCTATGGTCTGCACGTCGGCCTGAAGAGCCAGGAAACCCTCCTTCTTGGCCTTCTGCGCGAGGGCGACGAAGGTGGAAACGAGCTTGGAGGTGTCCTCCCCCCTGGTGGTCAGGACCTTCCTGAGCACTTTGCCCGAACTTATCACCGAGGAGAGAGGGAAGTTCACCAGCAGCGCGCAGAAGGTGCCGCCCATGACTATCAGGAAAGCTTCGATGTTGAGGAACGGCTTGAAACCCGCCATGCCCTCCTGCAGGTAGACGGACCCCAGCACGAAGCCCATGAAGACGATTATGCCGCTCAAAGTCGCTATATCCATATCGTGGCCATCCGGGTATTGTCAGTCACTTCTTCTCGTAGAACTCCAGCGGGTTCACCGCTCTTTTCTCCGCGTAGACCTTCTTCCTGTAGTCGACCACCTTCGCGACCACCTCGTCCACCGTGTCCCTCACCAGGTAGCGGTTGCCGGTGGCCAGGTTTATCACGGTATCGGGGGTCGACTCGACGCTCTCGATGAGCTCGGCGTTGACCACGACCTCGGTGCCGTTGAGCCTGCGCAGGTGTATCATTTCAAAGAATTATACCAAACGCGGGGTAGGGGCTTTACTTTCGACTTCGCCCGGCATCGGAAACCGTCCGCCGGGGTCGAAAGCAAGGACCCGGCCTCTCTTACCTGCCCTTGATGGCCCACTTGAGGCGGGCGGCGAGGTCCTTCTCGAGCGCGCGGTATTTCTCCAGTTCGGCGCCGAGGACCGCGAGTTCCTGCTCCCTGGCGGCCAGTTGGGCGCCCCAGGAGGCGTCGGAGTCGGCGCGGGCGGCGCGTTCCGCGTCCAGCTGCGAGGCCAGGTCCTGCACCTGGAACTCCAGCTGCTGCGCCTTCTGCTTGAGGAAGACCACCTCGTTCTCGAAGCGGGAGCGGTTCTCGTTCTCCACGCGGAAAGAATCCTTGAGGGCCGCCAGCTCCTTCTCGCGCTCGGCGGCGTTGCCGGAGAGTTCGGCCGCCTGCCTGGCGAGGTCGCCGGAACGGGTCTTGAGCTGCTCCAGTTCCGCCTCCATCCTGAGGCGGGCGGCCTCGGCGGCCGAGGCCTCGTCGGCGCGCGAGCGCAGGTCGGCGTCGCGCGAGCGCAGTTCGTCCGACAGGCGCTGGACCTCGGCCTTGAGCGAAAGCGTCTCCTCGCCGGCGGCGGCGAGGCGGGTCCTGAGGTCGGCTTCGGCCTTCTCCCAGGCCTCCCTGGCGGCCGCGGTGCGGGACTGCACGTCGGCCTCGCGCGAGCGCAGCTCCGCGGCCAGCCGCTGGGTCTCCGCGCGCAGCACGGCGGTCTCCTCGTCGGCGCGGGTCCGGACCTCCTTGAGCTTGCGTATCTCCTCCGCGTATTCGGCCTCCATGCGGGCCTTCAGGTTGGCCTTCATGTCGGCCATGGCGGCCTCGTAGGTGCCGCGCATCTCCATCGCGCGGCTCTCGGCCTGGAGCTGCTTCTCGGCGGCGACGCGCTCCAGTTCCTGCTGGTGGCGCTTCTGCAGGTTGAGCAGCTCGGCCTCGTATTTCTTCTGCAGGCGGGAGGCCTCGTCCTGGGCGGCCCTGCGGGCCAGGTCCAGCCGCTCCTCGTAATCGCGGGTGACCTCCCCGGGCAGGTCGCGCTTGAGGCGCTCCAGCTCCGCGGCGTGCGCCGCGGAGGCGTTCGCGGCCTCGGCCGAGAACTGTTCGCGCATGGCCTTGAGCTCGGCCGTCCGGGCCGTCTTCTCCGCCTGCAGCTCGGCGGCGTGGCGCGCCTCCAGGGCCTCCAGCTCGGCGGCGCGGCGGGCGGCGGCTCCCTCGAGCTCCCCCCTGAGGCGCTTGTTCTCCTCGATGCCGGAGGCCATGTTCTGGGCCAGCTGGACCTTCTCGACCCGCATCTGGGAGCGCTCCTTCTCCAGCGCGGCGTTGACCGCCTGCATGCGGGAGATGAAACCCTTCATCCTGGCCAGCTCGGAGACGGCGCGGCCCTTCTCGCCCGCGGCTTCGGCGAGCCTGGCTTCTATGGAATGCAGTTCGGTCTCGTACTTCTCGCGGAGCCTGGAGACCTCCTGCTCTTTCTCGGAATTCTTCCTGTCCGTGACGGCGCCCAGTTCCTTCTGCAGGCGGTCGATCTCGGCGACCAGTTTGTCCTCGCGGGTCTTGGCCTCGGAGAAGGACTTCTCCTCCTTCATCTTGGCGATGGCCAGGTCGGCCCGGAGCTGGGCGAGTTCCCTCTCCTTCTCGGGCAGTATCTTTATGTAACCCTCCACGGAGGCGCGCTCGCGCTCCAGGCGGGAAAGCTCCTCGCGCAGCTTGGCGCTCTCGCGCTCGAGCAGAGTGCGTTCCATGGCCGACTCGCGCAGCTCCTGCTGCACCTCGGCCAGGCGCTCGGCGGAATTCTTCAGGGAACGGACCTCGTCCTCTTTCTGGCCGATGGCCCGCTGCCACTGGGCCTTCTCCTCCAGCCAGCGGCGCTCCATCTCCTGGAGCCGGAAAATGAAATGTCCCTCGACGTCCTTGGACTGGGTCTCGCGCTCGAGCATCTGGCCCTTGAGCGTCTGCATCCAGGTCTCGCGCTCCTGCACCAGCCTGCTCTCGAGCTCCTTGATCTTCGCCTTGAGGGTGAGCCGCTCCTCCTCGACCTCCTGGTCGCGGCGTTCGCGGCGGAGCTTGTCCTGTATGTCCTTGAGCGAGGACTCCACCCTGGAGGAGAGGACCTCGTCCTGCTGGCTCTTGAGCGTGGCCAGCAGCGCCTTCTCCTTCTCCTGGGCGACCACCTTCTCCATCTCGAGCATCCGCTTCTCGAGCTTCTCCTTCTCCTCGCGGGCGGCTTTCAGTTCCTCCGCGGAAGGATCGGGCCTGGCGGCGGGGGCCTGGAAAGCGGGCATGACCGGGCGCGGCAGGGCGGGGCCGCCGCCGGGCATGGGAGGAAGACCGGGGCCCGCGCCGGGGCGCGCCGGCGGGGCCGGCGGCTTCAGCCCCGGGGGGAACGGGGGAGGCAGCGGTTTCTTGGGGTCCTTGTCGTTCTTGTCGTCCATAGGAATGCGCCGAAAATCACTTTTCTTCCTCTATATTCTACTTTCGGCCAGTTTCCTTTTAGTTAAATAATTGTTAATTCCCTATTATTGGGGGCGGGGCGCCTGCCGCCACGGATAAGCGGCATGGGCGCTTTCCGCGGCCCGCGTCAGCGCCCCACCTGCTGCTTGAACGAGGCCAGCCATTCCGAGGCGGCCGGATCGCCGCTCAGCGAGGCGTATTTCTCGTAGGCGGCCACCGACTCGTCCACGCGGCCCAGGGCGTAATAGGCCGCTCCCAGGTACTGCTGCACCTCGGCCGAGCCGGGGGCCAGCGAGGCGGCGTACTCCAGGTACTGCAGCGATTCTTCGGCCCTGCCCTGGTCGTAAAGGCCGGCTCCCGCGGTCAGGTACTGCTGCGCCTCCTGCGTCAGCGGCGCGGCCGCCGGGGAGCGCTGCGCGGCGGAGCCGTTCTGCTCCCCGAGGCTGTCGAGCTTGCGCCTGCGGTCGGAGGCGGAGGTCATGTCGACGCTGTCGATTATATAGACCTCCTGCGACTGCTGGTTGCGGGGCGTTATCCTGCCTTCGGCCTCCAGCGTCTTGACGGCGTCGAGGATCTTGCTCTGGGCCTCGTCGATCTGCGCGGCGGAGAGCTCGCCGGAGTAATCGATTATCTCCCTTATGGCGCTGACGGCGCCCTGCGACATGTTGGCGTAGAACTTCTCCACTATCTGCGGGTCCGCCTTGGCTATGGCGCGCGCTACGACCTCGTTGCTGACGCTGCGTATGACCAGCTGCATGTCCCTGTCCGAGAAGGCGACCAGGTCCTCGAACATGAGCACGACCTTCTTTATCTTCTCGTAGATGTCGGGCTTCTGCGTCCGGAGGTACTCCAGGATGTTCTTCTTGATGGCCGGGTCGGCCTCGTCGAGCATCTTTATGAGCCGTTCGATGCCTCCCATCACGAAATCCACGCTGCTCTTTATGTCCCGGTCTATGGCCTCGATCTGCTCGCGCGTGGCCTGGCGCACCGTCAGGGCCTCCAGCGCCACCTTGGACTGCACCTCTATCGGCAGCATCGACAGCGCCTGCCTGGAAAGCTCCGGCTTGATGTAGCTCAGCACCACGGCTATGACCCAGGGCTCCTCCTTGCGCATCAGGAAGAGGTAGATGAGGCGCTTGAGGTTCTCCTCGTTTATGTAGGTGAACGGCTCGAATTTCTTCATATCCTCGTCCTCCGCCTCCTCCCCCTTCTGCGCGAAGGTCATGTCTATGGCCTGGTGGCCCTCGGTCTCCTTCGCCCCCTCTCCGCCGTCGCCACCCCCCTCCTCCATGTTCTGGTCTATGTTCACCTCGGCGCCGGGCTTGGACATCAGCGCGCCTATGTACCTGCGGAAGAAGCTCCGGAGCGGGCCGAAAAGGAAGAGCAGCAGCAGCAGGAACAGCAGGGCGTAGAGCAGCGGCAGGTACACCGACGGCCTCTTGATGTCCTCGAGGTAATTATAACTTTTGAACCTGGTCGGCTTGAAAACGACGGTCGCGGCGTCCCGGCCCTTTATCCTGTAGGGGAGCAGGAAATCGTCCACGCGTTCGCGGGCCAGCGCCACCGGCTCGGGCGCCAGCGTCTCGTCGTGGATCACCGTTACCTGGAAACGGTTTATCTCGGTCTCGGCGCCGTAGCGGGTCTCCTGTATGCCCTGCGACTGCTGGGCCTGCTGGCCGGTGGCCGCGGCCGGCGGTCCGCCCTTCCCGCCCATTACCGATTTCGGCTTGGGGATGCCCGGCAGCAGGAACTCGGACTCCTGCTTATCCGCGTCCTGCCCGCCCTTCTCCTTGTACTTCTGCATCACGCCGAGCCCTTCGCGGCTCTGGTCGGACTTGCGGGCGATGATCTCCAGTTCCACGTCGGCGAAAACGAAGGACTTCCCCTCCCCCAGTATGGGATCGAGTATCTCCCTCTTGATCTTGGTCTCGGTCTCGCGGCGGAGCGCATCCTGCTTCTCGATGACCGAGAGGCCGGCGCCGGCGTCGGCCGCGCCGGGGTTCTCCTGCCCGCGCGCGGGCAGGAAGCCGCAGGCCAGCAAGGCGGCCGAAAGGAGGATGGCGCGGTAGCTCTTCATATATATACGCATTTATCTTATCTTCCGCGTATTACGTCATTGTTTCGTAAATATTCACAGAGTGTTCCATAAAAGGGGGTCAGGTCTTTACTTCCGACCCGGGAGCCCCCCCCTTGAACCCCCAAGGTCGAAAGCAAAGACCTGACCCCGTCCCTTCGATCGTCACAGCTGGCTCATGAACTGGCGCACGATCCTGTTATTGGGGTTGATCTCGAGGACCTTCTCCCAGATGACCTTGGCCTTGTCCTTCTGGTCCATCAGGAAGAAGGCGCTGCCCATGATCTCGAGCGCGGTCTCGTTGTTGGGCTCGAGCTCCAGGATGTCCTGCGCGCGCTTCATCGCCAGGTCGTACTTGCCCTCGTAGATGGCCTGGCGCGCGTCGTAGGTGCGCTGGTCGATGTAGGTGAAGATCTCCGGGCCCTCGGGCTTGCGGGTCAGCTCGGTCACGCCGGCCTCCTTCTCCACCATGTTCAGCAGCGAGAGGAGGCGGTCGTTGCGGGGCTCCTTGTTGAAGGCGTGGCGCAGGATGTTGACCGAGTTGCGCAGGTCCTTGCCGTCCACGTAGGCGATGACGCCGCGGCGGGTCAGCGTGGGCACCTCGTCGCCGCCCGTGGCGGCCGGCACGAAGGAGATGGCCGTCTGCAGGCGGTCCACCATGCGGCGCACCTCGGGGTTGCCGGGGTCGGCGTCCAGCGCCGCGCGCAGTTTCTCCTGGGCGCGGGTGAAGTAGCCGGCCTTGAAGTACTGCAGGGCCTGGTTGACGATCTGGCGCACCTCGCGGGTGTGCTTGGCCTTGTTGCTCTGGCCCATCTTCATCGAGATCGAGAAGCGGGTGGTGGTGCCCAGCGCGTGCACGCCCTGCGCCACGTCGAAGCCCAGGCTCCGGTACCTGATGCCCAGGCCGAAATCCGCCTCCTGGATCTCGGGCGAGCCCATGACGCCGAAGCGCAGGCCGGCCCAGTACATCGTCCAGTACTCGCCGCCGAAGCGCCAGTTCATGTCGGCGTTCTGCGGCTTGGTGAGGTCCAGGCCGAAGACCAGGCTGCCCTTGAAAAGCCTGAGGGACTGCCCCGCCTTGATGGTCAGCGGCAGCTCGTCGTCGGTGTCGCCGGAGGACATCGAGAAGACGTTCTGGACGCCGATCGCGAAGCGGTAGAGCGGGGAGATCTTGTTGAGCATGCTCACGTCCACCGCGTTGAAGCTGTCGGCGGAGTCGTCGAGCGTGCGGGAGATGTTCTTGGCCATGAGGCCGAAGGCCAGGTTCTCGGAGACGTCGCGCCCCCAGGAGAAGGCCAGCGCGCGTTCGACGCTGTCGAACTCGCCGAGCGTCTGCACGTCGATTATCTCCTGCGTGGCGGGATTGACCGTGATGCCGATCTTCTCGAAGCCGGTGGACTGCAGCTGGGTCATGCTGAGCGCCCAGGTGCCCTTGGAGGTGGTGGGCTGCGCGTAGGTGAGGAAGTTGAGCGTGGTGTCCTCGAAGAGGGTCGCCTGCATCGCGGAGAATTCCTTGCGCTCGAGCAGGGTCAGGGCCGCGGGGTTCCAGTAGGAGGCGCTGGCGTCGTCGGCCACCGCGAAGAAGGCGCCGCCCATGCCCAGGGCCCTGGCGCCGGCGCCGTAGCTCATGAAGGCGCCGGGCTGCCCGCCGCTCTGGGCGAAGGAGGCGGCCGCGAGAACGGCAATAAAAAACCCCGCAAAGGCGTACGAGCGCGCGAAGCGGCTCATATACGCCCGTATATGCGGGGCGAAAGCATTAGTGATAATGCGTTCCATGTCGTTTTCGGCAGCCTGACCCCCGCCGACTTAGCGGGTCTTAGCTTTGCGCCCCCGTCTTTCGACGGGTTTGCTATTATCGTAACAAGGGCCTATTACAGAATCGTTGCCCTTTTTTGCTCTTAATATTATAGCAGAGAACGGGGGTTTGTCAAGAGGGCATCCCTTGACAAGTCAAGAGGCCGGGTCAAGGATAGCGCGGCAGGAAACACTTGCATAAAAAATCTTTAAAAAACAACGATTTTTTAACAGGCGCCCCCTCCCCGCCGCGTCAATGTATGACGCCGACCTTGCGCAATATGGTCTTGTTGCCCCTGGAACTGGAAGCCTTCACCCTGACTATATAACCGCCCTTGGAGACGAAGCCGCCCAGGGCGTTCCTGCCGTCCCAGGTCACGGAATTGAAGCCGGGTTTCCCGCCCTCCGAGCCGGGGGCGAAGGAGAATTCCCTGACCACGTAGCCCAGCAGGTCGTAGACGGTGATCGTGACCTCCGCGTCGCTTTCGAGCATGTAAGTGATGGCCGTTTTCCCCTCGGGGCCGCTCTTGCGCGTGTCCACCGGGTTGGGATAATTGCGCACGTTGGAAAGGATCTCGCCGGCCGCGCCGGTCGCGACGGGCGTGTTCAGCACCGACCACGACGAGAAGACGCCGGCGTTGCTCATCGCGCGCGCGCGGTAGAAGAAGAACTGGTCCCTGGGGCGAGGGGCCTCGCCCGCGAAAGCGGGGCTGCCCACGAAGTAGGAGGGCGCGATGCCCGGCACGAAGCCGAGAGGCCGCCAGACCACGTTGGCCTGCAGGTCGTCGGGCGGACCGCCCCTCTCCTGGATCTCGTAGCCTGCCACACCGGAGACGTTCTGTTCGGACGGGTCCCATTTGACCTCGTAAGTGGTCTGGGCGGCGGCCCCGGAGGCCACCTGCGGCTTGGGCTCGCCCGGCACCGTCGGGGCGTTGGGATCGTAGCGGAAGACGAACATCGGGCGCACCGCCGAGGCGGTGAGGGTGGAACCGGAGACGGAGACGAAGCGGGCGCTGAAGATGGCGGCCCCGTCGGAGACCGGCTCGCCGGAGAGCGGCGAGCCCATGTGGGCGATCGGCGCCGAACCGCGCAGGCCGCGCCCGTTGTCGGTCTCCGAAGGCGTGACCAGCAGGGTGTTGGGCTCGCCCTGCTTGCGCGAGAGCCTCATGATCTCGCTGCCCACGTAGATCAGGCCCGGCAACTGCAGCGCGGAGGAGTCGACGACCTTTATCTCGGTGTCGGTCGGCGCCACGGCGGCGGCCAGGCGCGTGATATTGGGCACGGGCAGCGCCAGGCCGGTTATGACGGCCGCGGTGACGGGGTCGCCGGCGGCCAGCGGGGCGAAGGCGGAGGCGCGCATTCCCTTGAAACCGGAGGCCTGCACGCCGGCGCTGCGCCAGGAGCCGCTGAGCGAAGCCGGGTCGTCGTAGAAGCGGCCGGCCGCGACCTCGTAATAGCCCTCGACCGCGTTGATGGTGGGCAGCGTGGCCTTCAGCGTCTGGCCGCTGCCGGTCCAGGCGGAGGGCACGAAACCGCGGTCGGAGGCCGGGACCAGTTCGGCGGGCTCCAGCAGGTCGGTGCCCAGCATCATCTGCCGGTCGCCGCCGGCGGTGATGAAGACCTGGTCCGGGATGCCGTCCCGGTTGAGGTCTATCTCCATCACCTTGCTGCCCACCAGGTCCACGGTCGGCACCGAATCGCCGGTCAGCGAGATCTTGTTGAGCCGCGGGTCGCTGCCGGCCGAGAAATTATCCGGCACCCCGTCGCCGTTGACGTCGAGGAGCGGGGGATCGCCGGCGCAGGCGGACGGCCACGGCGTCCCGTCGGCGCAGATCCACCTGGTCTGGTCGGGCAGGTAATTGCCCAGCGCGTCCTTGCACATGTTGTTCCTGACGAAGGCCGGGTCCTTGCCGTTGTTGCAGGCGGCGTCCACCAGCGCGTAGGCGGGATAGCCCACGGCCGCCTCCGGTACGCCGGGTCCGGCCAGCGTCATGATCACGGGCGCCATGCCGGTGCTCACCGACACCGGCGGCACCACCAGCGGGGTGATGAGCACCTCGGCCGAGGAGACCGGCGGCTGCAGCAGCGGGTCCGGCACCGCGCTCAGGCTCTCCAGGCCGCCGGGGGCCTTGAGATCGTCGTAGGCGGCCAGCGAGACGCCCACATAGTCGCCTATGGTCGAGGTGGAAACGCCCACGTTCCCGAGCACGAAGATGGTCCGGCCGGAGGTGCCGACGCGCAGGCGGGGCAGGCCGCCCGAGGTTATGGACACCGTCGCCACGCCGTTCTCGAAGCCCGAGCCCGCGCCCGCCAGGAAGACGTGGCTCGAGAAGCCTATGCGTTCGTCGCCGGCGCTGTAGATCTGGTTGAAGTCGGAATCCAGGTAGAGGCTCACGGAGACCAGGTCGCAGACCTCGGCGCTCTCGCAGCGCCCGGCGCCGGTCTGGGTCAGGCGCAGCGCGCCCAGGTCCACGCTGCCCTGGTCGGTGCGGAGGTCCAGGCGCAGGAAGGTGACGGCCCGCGCGCCGGGCTCCACCGTCTCCGGCGCCATGGTCAGGCCGGAGATCTTGAGTATCGTGCCCCCCACCAGGACCTTGCCCGTCTCGAACGGCAGCGCCTGCGAAGTGGTCCCGTTCGGCAATTGCGGGAACTGGCTGACCCCGACGTTGACCATGCCGCTGACCGAGTCCGGCGGCGCGTCTATGACGATGGCGTTGGCGGCCGGGATCTTAGCGCCCACGCCGTTGCCGACCACGGCCGCGTCCCCTATGTCGTAGGTGAGGAAGTAGGTCTGCTGCGACGGGGAGAGCAGCTGCGGTATGGAAAGCTGGATCAGCCTGGCCCGGTTGTTGTCGTCGACCTGGTCGAAGAAGTCCACCTTCTCCACGGTGACGCCGCTCGACACGGCCAGCAGCGGCGAGGAGGAGACGCCCAGCACCATGCTGCGCTCCACAATGCGCAGGGAGGCCGCGGAGGTGGAGATGGAGGCGTAGCGCATCAGCTCCAGGCCGGCCACGATGATCTCGCCGCTGGCGGGGAAGTTCTGGGTGGAGGCCACCACCAGGTCGAAGGGGATGGCGGCGTCGGTGGAGATGGCGACGGCCGTGACCGTCTTAGGCGAGGAGATCGCCGTGTCCGCCAGGTCCAGCGTGTCGTTGGCGTTGACGTCGCGGTAGACGCGGACGAACTTCACGTCGCGGTTGCGGCCGGAGGGCTTGAGCACGTCGACGGAATAGCCGGTCTTCTCCACCATCAGTTTGCGCCAGACGCTCTGCGAGGTGTCGGTCTTCATGTTGAAGCGCAGCACCGGCACGTTCGTCTGGCCCTGGACCACGCTGCCGGCCGAGCCGGCGATATCGTTGACGCCCATGGTCACCACGCTGGCCGCCTCCGTTATGACGGTGAGCGCGGAAACGGCCGGGAACACCCCCCCGGCCTGCTTGCCGTCCGGTATGGCCACGGTGAAATAATCCGTGGAGTCGATGGCGAGGCCGAGGGTCTTGCCTACCTGGCCGAATTCGGAGATGTCCACCGTGACATAGAGCACCGCGGGCATGGAGCTTATCACCAGGCCCTCGTTGAGCCTGACCAGCGTGGTCCGCTGGTTGAAGAAGTCGTTGCCCGCGCTCAGCAGGTTCGGGTAGACGCCTTCCACCGAGCCGGTGTCGTTGTCGACGCCGTCCTTGCCCGGGTCCTTCCAGACCTTCACGCTGACGATGTCCGAATCCACCCCGGTGCCGCGCAGGTCCAGCCGCAGCGCTTCCAGGACGGCCGTATTGTCCGTCGACTTGGTCCTGAACTCCAGGCGCAGCATGGGCACGTTCTTGGAGTTCTGCAGCGCCGCGCCGAGGGCGGCGTTGGCGACGGCGATGGAGAGCGTGTCCGTGGTGGGCACGATGACGAAGCCGGGACTGGCCACCGGGGTGGTGACCTCGACGGCGTGGCCCACGCCGGAGGGGCCCGTGACCACCGAGAAGGGGCTCTGGCCGTCGAGCTCGATGCCCGTGATCTGGTTGAGGTTCCCGGCCGCCGGATGCGAGAAGAGGGCGGTGGGGTCCATATCCAGCGTGACGAAGAAGGTGGCCGGCGACTCCAGGCTTTTCACCAGCACGTAATCCCTCCCCTCCTCGCTGAACCTGAGGTCGGAGAGGGAGCCGGAGAAGACGCCGGAGCTCACCTGCAGGTCGGCGGTGGGCTCGCCGGCGGAGTCCAGGTTGAGCACGCCGTCGCCGTTCATGTCGCGGAAGATGCGTATCCTGGCCACGTCGCCATCCGCGCCGTTGAGCGGGTCCAGGGACAGGCGCCTGAGCCTGATGCTGTCGACCTGGATCTCGAAATCCGAGGCGGAGAGATGCATCAGGAAGGCGCTGCGGTACTTGCTGCCCTGCCTGATCTCGGGGCCTATCACGGTCCCGGAGGAATGGACCACCGGCAGGCTGCCCAGCCGGCCGCGGACGATATTGAGCAGGGCGCCGGGCTCGCCCGGCAGCAGGGAGTCGTAACTTATAATCTCGTTGTCCAGGAGCGCGTAGCCAGAGGAAGGCAGGCCCAGCGTGGAGGAGACCGGCCACAGCGGATCGTCGTTGAGCGTGCTTATCTCCATCGTCAGCCGCGGCGCCGGGTACATGACGCCGGCCTTGTCGGAGAAGACCGGGAAAGCGGCCACCGTCAGAGTCTGCGGTTTGGGCACGATATTGTGCAGGTCGGAGACGAACAGGAAAGCCTCCGGCCTCTTGTTGGCCAGCGCCGTCTCGGAGATGGAATCGGCGGCGGGGTCGTCGTTGCCGTCGGCCACCATCGGGAAGCTCTGGGTCTCCAGGATCAGGCCGAAATTGCGCGGCTGGTTCGTGACCGGGTCGGTGGGCACGGCATTATCGTTCATGTCCGCGGCCAGCAGGTAGCGCGAAGGCTGGGCCAGCACGCGCTGCACGGTGGAGGTGGACTGGCCGAACTCGATCTTGGCCAGGTTGAAGGCGCCGCCGGTGTTGAACGCGGCGGAGGCGACGAAGAGGTCCGCGGCGTCGAGCTGGTAATTGGCGTTGGCGTCGCGGTAGAGACCGACGCCGTAGCAGTCGTCGGTGACCAGCCCGTCGCCCACGGCCGTGCCCGTGGCCCGCACTATCAGCCTGCGCCAGCGCGCGTCGGACCTCTCCGCGCTCATGGCGAAGGACACCAGGGTATTGCCGGTGGTGCCCTGCATCAGCTCCAGGCTGGCGTTCACGGACTCGGGCGAGATGTAGACCTGGTCCGGGTACTCCAGTATGGTCTGGATATTGCCGTTGGTCAGGGCGGGCTCGATCCCGACGTTCAGGGGATTGAAGAGGTCGGGCCATTCCACCTTGAAGTAATCGGTGGAACGCATCTCGAAGCCGAGCCGCACCTGTGAGCCGGCCGCGGCCAGGGCGTCCAGGTCGTAGGCGATTATATATTTCTTCTCGGCGATGGTCAGTTCGGTGCCGGGCAGGCCCCTGGCCACTTCCGCGGCGCTGCCGCGCAGCCTTACGCGGGCCTGGCCGGAGACCACCGCGCCCGAGGACCAGTCCAGCTCGGCCGTGCCGTCGGCGCCGCGCGTTAGGCCGGTGAAGCGCCCGAGCCCTTCGTCGTAGCCTTCGTAGTAGACCACCTCCTTGAGGTTCTCGTTGGTCTGGTCGTCGCCCAGCACCAGCCGGCCGGGCGCGATCGGGGGCAGGTAAGGCTCCTCCGCCGGCTTCTCGGCGGCTATGCCCTTGAAGGGCTGGAAGTCGGCCACTTCCAGGTACTCCGTGGCGCCTATCGGCAGGCCGGAGGCCAGGCTGGACCAGGGGAAACGCTGTATCTCGCCGTCGGGCGTCACCAGCTGGTCCGTGCCGGGCTCCAGCAGGGCGTTGCTGTTGATATCGTGATAGACCTTGACATTGGCCACGTCGGAGACCTTGTTGTTCTTGACGCCGCCCTGCGAGGAATGACTCCACCTGTCCAGTTTGAGGCCGGTGACCACGGCCGCGCCCTGGTTGGTCTGGAAGGTCAGCTGGGTCACGGCCACGTTGGTGGAACCCTGCACCTTGGCGTCGGTGGCCATATTGAACCTGGAAGTGACGCGGGCGGTGTCGTAGGTGGGCACCACCGTCACGAAGGAGGACTGCATCAGCGTGAAGGCCGGCGGCTTGCCGGTGCCGGGGACCGGGAAGATATTGCCGGAGTTGATGATCGCGGCGTGGGTCTTGTCCAGCACGGCGGAATTGGAATAGTCGAAGACCACGTAATAGGTCCTGGTGGAGGAATCCACGGCGCCGCAGCCGACCCTGTCCACGACATTGAGCCTGACGCTGCCGCCGGAGAAGACGGCGGGATTGTTCGGGTCGGTGACCTCGGTATCGTTGCCGGATTCGAAGGTACCGTTGCCGCCTGCGTGGTTCTCGCAGCCCTTGGGGTTGGTGTCCATGAAGAGGCGCACCGCGGTGATGTCGCCGTCCGAACCCTCGCTGCCCCCCTCGCTTATGCGGTTGACCGTGATATAGTCGAGCACCGCCTCGAACTCGTTGGTCCAGACGGGCACTCGCAGCATGCCGGCGTACTTCTGGCCCTGCATGACCGTCGGGGACTGCACGCCGTCGACGTAGGCCGCGATGTTGACCTGCGTGGACCCCGAGAGCGTGTACATCTGGGCCGGCGCGCGCTTGACCGCCGAGGTGGCCGTGAACATGGCGAAGTTGTTGACCGCCACGGCTATGGGCGTCGCCACGGACGAGACTATCACGTGCTGATTGGGCGCCAGCAGGCCCAGGCCCAGGCTGCGCTCCACCTCCAGGTCGGCGGCCGTGGAGACCCTGACGGCGAAGTAGTAGTCGCGGCTGCCCTCGACGATCAGGGACTCGTCCGGGTGGTTCACGTCCAGGTCCCCGAGCACCCAGTAGGTGCCGGCCCAGTCGGCGAAGGTGGCCGAGGCGACGAGCACGTCGGGGCTGGTGCAGTTGCCGAGCACGGCCGCCTCCGACGGGCAGAAGTTGCCGTTGCCGGAGGAATCGGCGTAGAGTTCAAGGCTCTTCACGTCCTGGGCCGGCAGGTCGCCGGTCTTGAGCACCTTGAACTCCTTGAGCCGGGCGTTGAACCCGGAGCCTATCGGCAGCGCGCGGGCCGAGAGCTTCCACATCAGGACCGGGTAAGGCGGGTCGATGACGCCGGAACCCTGGAAAAGCTTGTATAACCAGGTTTTATTATACTCACTGTTACAGAGGTCTGACAGGC
>CAYPYG010000035.1:0-28978 GCA_964415175.1 uncultured Elusimicrobiaceae bacterium | reverse complement strand
TTTCCTCGGGATGTTGCGCGAAGTAGTTTCGAACTTTATCCCTGAAACACCGCCAAATTTTGCTTTTTAAGAATTCTGCCGAAAAATTATTATTTTTTGCGCGCGCAGAATTTAAATTTTGCAGAAAATCCCACGGATTTTTGAATTCAAACTAGCGGGAAGCCCGGAAGTCCGGGGGCTTCGCCCCCGGTAAACGCACAGCGTTTACCGAACCAATCTCCTCTTTATGCGCCGCATGTAAGGCCAGCTTCGCTTTCAGCCAAGCCGGCCTTACGCGCGGCGGAGAGTGGCAGAATAGCACTTAATGCCGGTTACGCCCTGCGGGCCAAACCGGCATTAAGAGCACGGAGGCAAGGTATGCAGAACCTTAATATGCGGTATTTTCTTTATGCCAGAAAATCCACTGACGAGCCGGACCGGCAGATACTTTCCATAGAGGCACAGCTCGCCGAGCTCCGGGAATATGCCCGTAAAGAGGGCCTTCCCATTGCCAGGGAGTTCATAGAAAGCAAGACCGCTAAGGAGCCGGGCCGCGAGGTCTTCAATGGCATGGTGGCCGCAATTGAGCAGGGCGCGGCCCAAGGCATTATCGCCTGGCACCCGGACCGCCTCTGCCGCAATAGCATTGATGGCGGCAGGCTTATATACCTGGTGGACACCGGGAAGATTACCGCCTTAAAGTTCCCTACCTTCTGGTTTGACCCCACGCCGCAAGGCAAATTCATGCTGTCCATAGCCTTCGGCCAGTCCAAGTATTACGTGGACAACCTCTCGGAAAACATCAAGCGTGGTGTTCGTCAGAAGCTCCGCAATGGTATCTGGCCTTGTTGCGCCCCGCTAGGCTACATAAACGATAAGAACACCAAGACGATCTATCCAGATAAAGACCGGGCGGTCTTCATCCGCAAGACCTTCGAGCTTTACGCTAGCGGGGACTACCCTCTGGCCGAAGTCAGGCGGATCATGAACGGCGTCGGCCTGAAAGGGCGGCATACCGCCCTTTCAGTAGGCAACTATCAGTATATGCTCAAGAACCCGGTCTATTACGGGGTTATCCGCTATAACGGCGAGTTGCATGAGGGCAAGCATGAGCCCATCATTACCAAGGCTCTCTTCGACAAGTGCCAGGAGGTCATGGCCCGCAAGAGCAAGCCCAAGGGGCCAAGGCTCAAGCCCTACACCTACCGGGGCGTTTTCCACTGCGCCAATTGCGGCTGCTTCATTACCACGGAAACGCAGAAGGGCCATAACTACCTGCGCTGTACAAAGCGCAAAGGTCCCTGCAACGAGCCTTTTGTCCGCGAAGAAGTAATAGAGGGGCAGATAAAAGGAAAACTAAAATCTGTTTCCTTACCCCCGGCCCTGGCCGCCTTGCTTATCCAACAGGCGGAGGCGGAAAAAGCGGCGGCGGCCCAGGCCGGAGAAAGTGCCGCGCAAAATCTGCGAGGTAAGCTGGTTCTCCTTACAGACCAATTGGGCAAGCTACTGGACCTGGTACTGCAAGGCCACCTGACGCAGCCCGAGTACGCCGGCAAGAAGGCCCAATTGGTCAATGAGAAAAAGGAAATTGAAAACAAACTCGCAGCTTTTGCCCGGCAGGGAGTCAATCGGTTCGAACCTGAAATAGCGTTCTACCGCGAGGCGGTTCACGTCGGGGAACTGGCGGAGAGAGGAAAAGCGGAGGAAAACAGGGAAAAACTGAAAAAGATCGGTTCGAACTTCCGGATTGGCGGGAAAGACCTTTCGTTAGAATTCAAAAATCCGTGGGATTTTCTGCAAAATTTAAATTCTGCGCGCGCAAAAAATAATAATTTTTCGGCAGAATTCTTAAAAAGCAAAATTTGGCGGAGAGGGAGGGATTCGAACCCTCGAGGGCCGTTAGACCCTACAGGTTTTCGAGACCTGCTGTTTCAACCGCTCACACACCTCTCCGGATACGGGTTCCATTATATAAAATACGGGACCGGGCCGGGGACCCGCCGTTGCAAACCGCCCCCGGAGAAAGTAGAATTACCGTGGTCAGGTCCGGGGGGAAGGGGAAATAAGCGCCTATGCAACAAGAGAAAGATGATCTCCTGAGCAAGGTCTTCGAGGACTCGCCTTACGGCATTCTCGTCGCCGAAGAGGGAGGATCGATAGTCGAGGCCAATCCCGCCGCCTGCGCCATATACGGATATTCCAGGGAGGAATTCGCCGCGCTCCGGGTGCGGGACATCATGGCCCCGGAATCCGCGGATACCGCCGAAAGACATTTCGCGAGCATGGACCCGGACCCCGGCTTCCTGCTGCTGACGAACAGACGCAAGAGCGGGGAGATCTTCCCGGTGGAAGTCGGGGTGCGCCGGACCACCTACAACGGCCGTACCGTCCTGATGGGGATGATCCGCGACATAAGCGCGGCGAAGAGCACGGAAGCCGAACTGACCAGGACCCGCGACCTCTACCAGAAGATGCTGGACACCTCGCTCGACGCGGTGCTCCTGCTGGACCCGGACCTGAAAGTGCGCGCGGCCAACAGGCGCACGGCCGAATACCTGCGTATCCCGGACGCCGGACCGCTGACCGGCAGGGACGCCATGGATTTCGTGGCGCCCGGCGACAGGCCCAGGATAGACGAGATAAAGAGAAGGGCGCGGGAACGGGGGAGCGCCGGCGAAGACTCCATCACCTGCCTGCGTTCCGACGGCGAGGCTTTCCCGGTGGAACTTAACGTCTCCCTGTTCCGGAACGAGGACGGGAAGCCGGACGATTTCGTGGTCAGCGTCCGTGACCTGACCGACCGGCGGAAAGCGGAAAGCGCCCTGAAGGAATCCGAGAACTGGATGAACGGGGTGCTGGACCATTCACCCATCTACATTTTCCTGAGCAAACAGGGCCGGCTGCAGTACGTGAACAAGACCGCCCTGGCCGCCGCCGGGCTGAGCGCCCCCTCCTCCATGCTCGGCAGGAGCGTCCTGGATTTCGTGGCGCCGGAGTACAGACCCGAGATGGCCGGAAGGGTCAGGAACCTCATGGAGACCGGCGAACCCGTCCCGCCCATAGAAATAGACCTGACGGCTCCCGACGGCCGCAGGTTCCCCGTTTCCATCTACTCCGCCCCGTTCCGCTACAGGGGCGAGGATATAATAGTGACCTTCGCCCTCAATATCGCGAATTTCAAGGAAGCCAACCGGGCGGCGCGCGCCAGCCAGGAGCTTTACCGCACGCTGACGCAGGCGATGCCGGACTTCATCTACGCGCTGGACACCGACGGTCGCATAACCTACTGCAACCGCTGGATCCCGCAGTTCAGGGAAGACCCCAGCGGCAAACTCCAGCACGAGGTATTCCCCAAGGAGACCGCGGATAAGCATCTCGAAGTGATAAACAGGGTCCTGAGGGACGGAGAACCCAGCACCCGGGTGGAGGAGATAGCTTACCCGGACCGGAAAGTCTACCTCGAGAACCGCCTCTTTCCGGTCAAGGACGAATCGGGCCGTATAACCAGCCTCATCGGGGTCACCCGCGACATAACGGACCAGAAGACCTCGGAAGACCTTCTGCGCGACAGCGAGGAACGCTACCGCCGCATCTTCGACAACGCCGCCGACCCCATCTTTATCCACGACACCGAAGGCCGGATACTGGAAGGCAACCAGGCCGTAGCGGATATCTACGGCTATACGCAGGAAGAGCTTCATTCCATGACCGTGGCCCAGGTGGACGCTCCGGAAGACGCCGGGAATTTCCAGGCCAGGCTGGAACTTCTTCTTAAGAAGGGGGCCGCCCAGTTCTCCACCACCCACCGCCGGAAGGACGGCGGCACCATGCCTGTGGACGTGAAAGCCAGCCTCGTGAGCTGGCGGGGCCGGCCGGCGATAATGAGCATCTGCCGCGACATGACCGAGCGCAGGCGAGCCGAGGAAGAGCTCAGGCGCAGCGAGGAGAAGTTCTCGCTGGTGTTCCGTTCCTCGCCGTACGGCCAGATAGTGACGCGCATCCCCGACGGCATCATACTCGACGTCAACGAGGCTCTCTGCGCGATGAGCGGCTACACCCGCGAAGAGATGATAGGCCGCACCACCACGGAACTGCGATTCTGGGAGGACGCGTCCTTCAGGGAAAAGTTCCTGGAGGAGATATCGCGGAAGGGCCGGGCCAGGAACATGCGTTACAATTTCAGGATCAAGAACGGCAAGGTGCTGCCGGCCGACTATTCCGGCGCGGTCATACTGATAGGGGGGGAGGGCCATATCATCTCCACCATCATCGACCTCTCCGAGAAGCAGCGGGCGGAGGCCGCCCTGCTGGAAGTGCAGCGCCTGGAGTCGCTGAGCATGATCGCGGGCGGTCTCGCCCACGATTTCAACAATATGCTGGCGGGCATAATGGGGAACCTCTCGCTGCTCGAAATGGACCTGATGAACTCCAAAAAGAAGGAGCAGCTGGAATTCGTGGCCGAAGCGCTGGAAGGGGTCAATTCCTGCCGCAGCCTCATGCACCAGTTCTCCACCTTCGCCAAGGGCACCAGGCCCGCCCGCAAGCGCTTCAATCTCTGCTCCACCGTCTCCAAGGCGGCCGCGCTGGCAATGACCGGCTCGAACTCCGTCCTGAAGATCAAGACCCCGCCGGCGCTGCCGGACATCGACGGCGACGAGAGCCAGATCTTCCAGACCGTCAACAACATCGTCATAAACGCCGCGCAGGCGATGCCCGCCGGCGGTACGGTGAACCTGGAGCTTTCGGAATTCGTCAACCCGGAGGAAAGCGAACTGCCCCTGGCGCCGGGCCGGTATATCCGCATCGACATAGCCGACAACGGCATAGGCATGGCCCCCGACGTACTGTCGCGTATATTCGACCCGTACTTCTCCACGAAGGGCAAGGGCCGCGGCCTCGGCCTCTCCATGGCCTTCTCGGTGGCGCGCGGCCACGGCGGACACATCGAGGCCTACTCGGTACCCGGCCAGGGAACGCGTTTCACCATCTACCTGCCCTGCCTGGAGGTCTATTCCGCCTGCGAGGCGGTCAAGCCGACGAGGCCCAGGCTCCACAAGGGTTCCGGCCTGGTCCTGGTCCTGGAGGACGACGAAAGCGTGACCGACATGCTCAAGGCGATGCTCAAGGCTTCCGGCTACACCCCGGTAACGGCGGCGGACGGCAAGACCGCCATCAGGGTCTTCAGGGAGCGGGGAGGAGCCGGCAGCTTCAAGGCGGTCATAATGGACCTGGTCATTCCCGGCGGCATGGGAGGCCAGGAATGCCTGGCCGAACTGCGCAAGGAGGACCCGGCCGTGGCCGCGGTGGCGACCAGCGGCTACTCGGATTACCCGGTCATGGCCGGCCCGGAGAAATACGGTTTCGACTCGGCCCTGCCCAAGCCCTATTCCTCCGAGGAGTTCGGCAGGGCCATGGAGCAGGCCCTGGCCAAGGCCGAGAGAAGGGGGCGGGACAACGCCGACAAGCCGCGAAAAAGGAGCAAAAAATGAGATTACTCAAGATACTCGGGTTCATACCATGGGTGAAGCTGGTCAGGAACGCGCCGCGCATAATCGACATGAGCTACCGCCTGCGCGAGGAGCTCAACCGCGCCAGGGAGAACAGGGCCACCGTCGGCGAGGAGCTCGGCCAGGTGGAAGAGCGCCTGGACGCCATCGAGGACGGCCTGGCTTCGCAGGCGGAACTGTCCTCTAAACTGGCGGAGGAGAGCGCCGGCCTGGCCAGGGCGGTGGAGACGCTGACCTTCCGCGTCACCGTCCTGCTCTGGACCGTCCTGGCGGCGCTGGGCTTCGCGGTATACGGCGCGCTGAAATAGGCCGTTCCACGCCGCGGGGCTTATTTCCTAGAATATAGCCGATGTCCAAGAAAAGCGCGGCGCTGTCCGTCATAAGCCATTACATACAGACCGATCCGGACAGGGCCGCGGGCGCCCTCGAGCTCCTGGAGCCGAAGGAGGCAGCCGGCATCTTCAGGAGCCTGGGCCAGGCCGAGGCGGCCAGGGTCGTCGACCGCCTGCAGCCCCGCCCGGCGGCCGCGATAATCTCCGAAATACCGCCGGAGGCCGCGGCGGCCCTGCTCTACCGCGTGCCCCACGCCCACGCGGCCGACATCTTCCGCCACGCCGGCGAAGATTTCGTAAAGACCATACTGCCGCTGCTCGAGAAGGATTTCGCCGGCCGCATAGCCGAGAACCTGAGCTACCCCAACGCGAGCGCCGGGCGGCTCATGAGCACGGATTTCCTGTCCTTCCGCAAGGAACTGAAGGTCGGCGAGGTCATAACCCGCCTCCGTTCGATGGCCAGGCGGCACGCCCCGGCCAGCTACTGCTACGTCGTGGGGGAGGAGAACCGGCTGCTCGGCGTCCTCAACATGCGCGACCTGCTGCTGGCGCAGACCGACGCGCCGATAGAGCAGGTCATGATACGCGACGTCTTCCGGGTCCATCCCTTCGCGGACCGCGAGGAACTCGTCGGCATATTCGCCAAAAAGCATTTCCTCAGCATCCCCGTGGTGGACCACGGCGGACGCCTGCTCGGCGTGGTCAACACCCGCAACATAATAGAATCCACCGAGGAAGAGGTCACCGAAGACATACAGATACTTTTCGGCGGCAGCGCCGAGGAACGGGTGCACTCCCCCGTAGGCTTCAAGGTGACCCACCGCCTGCCCTGGCTTTACGTCAACCTTCTCACGGCTTTCATGGCCGGCGCAGTGGTGGCGCTGTTCGAGGACCTGATAGCCAGGATAGCCGTGCTGGCCGTCTTCCTGCCCATCATCGCCGGGCAGGGCGGCAACGCGGGGACCCAGACGCTGGCGGTGGTGATACGCGGCATGGTTATGCGCGAGATAGACGGTCGGACCGGGACGCGCCTGCTTATCACCGAACTCCGGGTCGGCCTGATAAACGGCGCGCTGATAGGGGGAGTCACCGCCGCCATCGCCTGGCTCTGGAAGGACAACCCGTTCCTCGGCCTGGTCGTAGGCCTGGCGATGATAGTCAATATGATAGCGGCGGGCCTGAGCGGCGCCCTCATACCGCTGACGATGAAGCGCCTCGGCTTCGACCCGGCCCATTCCTCCGGCATCTTCCTGACCACCGTCACCGACGTGGTGGGGTTCTTCTCTTTTCTCGGCTTCGCCTGGCTGTTCCAATCGAAACTGGTCTGAGAGGTGATGCATGCTTAAAGTCGCCGTAATAATGGGCAGCGATTCCGACCTGCCGGTCATGAAGGACGCGGCGGCGGCGCTCGAGTCCCTCGGCGTAGGGCACGAGACGAGGTTCCTTTCCGCCCACCGCACGCACGAGGAGACCCGCGAGTACGTCGCCTCCGCGGCGGCCAAAGGCGTCGGGGTGATAATAGCCGGCGCCGGCGGGGCGGCCCACCTGCCCGGCGTGATCGCCGCCATGACCACCATGCCCGTCATCGGGGTCCCGATCAAAGCCTGGAGCCTGGAAGGGCTCGACTCGCTGCTCTCCATAGCGCAGATGCCGCCCGGCGTACCGGTGGCCACCGTCGGCATAAACTCGGCGAAGAACGCGGGGATACTCGCCGCCCAGATACTCGCCGTGCGCGACGAGGAACTGCGCAAGCGCCTGGTGGAAGCCCGCCTGAAGACGCGCTCGGACATAATGGCCAGGAACGAACGCCTGGAGAAGGAAGGCTGGGCCGCCTACCTGGAAAAGAACGGGAAATGAAAGCCCTGCGGGCCGATTCCCGGGGGCTCAGGCGCGCCGCCGCTCTCATAAAGCGCGGAGGCCTGGTCTCTTTTCCGACCGAGACCGTTTACGGCCTGGGAGCCTCGGCCTTCGACCCGGCCGCGGCCGCGAGGATATTCGAAGTCAAGGGACGCCCGCATTTCGACCCGCTGATAATCCACATCTCGGACCTCCGGCAGCTCCGCTCGGTGGCCGCGGAAGTGCCGCCGGCCGCGGCGCGGCTGGCCCGGCGATTCTGGCCCGGCCCGCTGACGCTGGTCCTGAAAAAACGCCCGTCGGTGCCGGACATCGTCACCTCCGGTCTGCCGACGGTGGCCGTCCGCATGCCGGCGCACCCGGCAGCCGCCCGGCTGATAAAGCTGACGGGGCCGCTGGCCGCTCCCAGCGCCAACCGCTTCGGCCGGCTGAGCCCCACCACGGCGGAGCACGTGCTCAAGCAGCTCGGCTCCCGGGGAGTGACCGTTCTCGACGGAGGGCCGGCCCTGCACGGCATCGAGTCCACCATAGTCGCTTTCGAAAAGGGCCGTCCCGTCATACTGCGCCGCGGCGCCCTTCCGGACGCCGCCGTAGCCGCGGCCTGCGGCCTGCGCCGCGTAAGATCCGCCGCCGCGGGCGCGAAAGTGCGCGCACCCGGCCAGCTCAGGTCGCATTACGCTCCCTCCGCCCCGCTGCGCCTCATAAAGCCGGGGGGGAAGGCCGACCCGCGCGGGGCAGCCTGCCTGGCCTTCCGCCGCCGCCCGCGGGGGGAATTCCTCGCGACCGAAGTGCTCTCGGCCGCGGGCGACCTGCGCGAGGCCGCCGCCAACCTGTTCTCCGCCCTTCACCGGCTGGAAGAAAGCGGAGCCCGCGTCATCTACGCCGAGCGCGTGCCCGCCAGGGGCCTGGGGCTGGCCATAATGGACCGCCTGCGCCGGGCCGCCGCGCGCTGAAGCCGGCCGCCTCCGGTACTAAGTCCTACGCCGCCCATGGGCCCTAAAACGGCGGCCCCCTGGGCCCTGCTTCCCTTCTGCCGCCGGCGCCCGGCCGCTATAATATCAGCATGATAAAGAAAGCGATAATCCTTTCCGCGGTCACGTCCCTCTCTTTTTCGGCCCTGAATGCCTCCGACTTCGACCTGGTCTCCATGGACCTGGACACGGTCAGGGCCATGGACGCGGTCCCGGCCCCGTCCGCCGTGGCGAAGAACTACTACCTGGTCCCGGACAGCTACGACCCGCTGCTCGACGGCGCCTCCCGCGACGGGGAGAAGATCAACATCATAGGCGGCACGATAGACATCCCCGGCATCGACGGCACGCTGGACTTCTCCCGCCGCTACCGCCAGCTCGCCTACGCCCGCCACGACCTGCAGAGCGACGTCTCCCTGACGGTATACACCAAGAACCTGCCCAAGGTGCTCTTCCGCGTGCTCTTCGGCATAGCCGAGGACAACGGCGACGCCAACGGCGGCACTTACTCGGGCCAGAACCCCGTGGTCGAGGACCCGCCGCTGCCGATGCCCACCGAGGCCGACATCCTGGCCCTGGACCTCCCCGAGGACGAAAAAGAGCGCCTGCTGGTGCAGCTGCGCAATTCCAAGCTGCACATAGAAGGCCGCATCAACCCTTTCCGCAAGAAAGAGATGATAAAGATGTACCAGCAGATCATCGTCGAGGAGCGCGCCAACGGCATAGAGCCCTTCTTCGGCGAGCCGCACGAGTGGAGCCCCGAGTTCAGGCAGTACTGCCGCGACAAGGGGGAGATGATCCCGCTGACCTTCACCAAGCTGCTGACCGCGCTCGCCTCCGGCGTGACCGCGCGGCATTTCAGGACCGGGAGCGAAGCGGCCCTCATCGACTACATGCTTACCCGCGAGGACGGCTCGGTCACCATGGACCAGGCCTTCCGCCAGAGCTACCGCCTCAACCGCGGCGACGTCTATCTCTCGATACTCACGATAGAGAACATCCTTTCCGACCACTGGCGGCACCCCGAGCGGGACAAGCTGGCCGTCACCAGGAAGCTCGCCAATATCTGCAACTTCTACCAGGGCCGCGGCGACAAGTTCGGCTCGTGGTATCACTTCCACGGCATCATGCTCTACGGCTACGTGCGCGGCGGCCTGCGCGCGGCCATCGTAGGCGGCATAGAGACCGCGGGCTCGCACGTGCTCAACAGCGCCCACGACCAGGGCGGCGAGCAGCAGGAGGATTACGTCAACTCCACCGGCGGCAAGATAGGCGCGCGCCTGGCCAAGGTCATGAAAGAGAAGGCCTACGACACGTTCACGGCGGACAGGAACTACTGCGACCCCAACGTCTACCTCGACCTCAGCGAGGATTTCCGCGACCGGATGGAGTTCGTCGAGAGCAAGGACTTCAAGGCCACGCTGAGCGAGGACCGCATGTGGCTCAAGCCGCTCTACCGCGACTATTACGACTGCCATGTCGAGATCATCTACAACGACCACACCGGCCGGCTGAACTCCAAGTATATCGTCAAGAAGGACCACGTCGATTTCAAAAAAGGAAAGAGCCGGGCTTTCTATATAAACACCTTCAACGAGCTGGTCAAAGCGCGCGCTTTCATCTCGGGCTGCCTGGCCTCCGAGACCCCGGTCGGGACCAAGTCGGCCGGCGGCATACCGGCCCGCGGCGTCTGGGTGGACCCGGACTGACATCCGTCCGCGAACGGACCGGACCGCCCGCCGCGAGCGGGCGGTCTTTTTTGCTAGACTTTTCCCGTCAGCAAGGAGGGAACATGCGGAACTTCGTCTTCGCCAATCCGACAAAGATAATTTTCGGCCGCGACTCGATACCCCGGCTCGGCCCCGAGGCCGCCAGGGCGGGGAAGAAAGCGCTGTTCGTCTACGGCGGCGGCAGCATAAAGCGCAACGGCGTCTACGCGGCCGTCACCGGGGCTTTGAAGAAGAACGGCGTCGCCTTCGTGGAGCATCCCGGCGTCAAACCCAACCCCGTTCTGTCCCACGTGCGCGCGGGGATGAAGAAGGCCTCGGAGGCGGGCTGCGACATCGTGGTGGCGGCGGGAGGAGGCTCGGTCATCGACGAATCCAAGGCGATAGCGGCGGGAATGAAATACGGGGGCGACACCTGGGACCTTTTCTGCGGCAAGGCCGCCGTAAAGGACGCTCTGCCCCTCTTTGCCGCGCTGACCCTGCCGGCCACCGGTTCCGAGATGAACTCCGGCTGCGTGGTGACCAACGAGGGGACGAAGCAGAAGTTCTCGGCCCAGGGGCCCGCCCTGTTCCCGCGCGCCTCGGCGCTGGACCCGGAGACCACGATGACCCTGCCGCGCGAGCAGACCGCCTACGGGGCGGTGGACTCGCTGGCGCACATCATAGAAGGCTATTTCACCGCGAAGGAGCCCGACGCCGAGGTCACCGACGAGATCGTGCACGGCCTGGCCAGATCGATAGTCGCCTCGACCAGGCGCATACTGCGGGACCCCTCCGACTATAACGCACGCGCCTCGATGATGTGGTCGGCCACCCTGGCGCTCAACGGCCTGCCCACCTGCGGCTACGGCGGCACTACCTTCATCAATCACGCCATAGAGCATTCGCTGAGCGCCCTCTACGATATAGCCCACGGCGCGGGCCTCGCGATAGTCATGCCGGCCTGGTTCCGCCATCACCTGGAGACGGACGGTCCCGCGCGGCTGGACAGGTTCGGCCGGGCCGTTTTCGGCACGACCAGGGCGGAGGCCTGCATAAACGCTTTCGAGGGATTTTTCAGGGAAACCGGGGCGCCGGTGCGGCTGTCGGAAGCGAAGATCCCGGCTTCGGACATACCCGGGATCGCGGAGAACGCGATGATGCTCATCCGCATGTGGGGCATGCGCCACGAACAGCCGGAGATAGAGAAGATACTCAGGCTCGCGGCGTAAAGGACCAGCGGGCGGGCCTATCCGCCCAGGACGTACTCCAGGTAGCGGCCGTACATCGCGGCGGCCCTGTCCGCCGAGCGGAACACGGGCAGGCCCAGCGACTGGGCGTAGGCGCAGTAGGGCTCGTACCTGGGCCCGGCCCCGACGCAGAACAGGAGCGGTTTCTTCTCCGCGCGCGCGGCCTCGGCGGCGCTCTTCAGGAAGGAATTCTCCAGGTCGTCCGGCCAGTCCGGGCTTTTCGGCAGCGTGCTCATGGCCGCCGTGAGGGGGATCATGGAGACCAGCGCCCCGGAATACTCGTCGGAAGCGAGCGCGGTCCTCACTATCGCGCCGATCGCCGCGTCCGTGGCCATCGGCGTCACGTCCAGCGGGTTCTTGGCGTCCACTATAGAGTCCAGCTTGTGCTCCCTGAGCGTCCTGCCCATGTCCGCGGCCAGTTCCGGGCTCATGCCGGCGGCCAGCAGGCCCTTTATGGCGTCGGCCATGCCGGCGGCCTCGAAGCCGGCGTTGCTCATGAAGAAGGTATTGCCGTTCTCCGGCCGGCGGTCGGCGAGGTAATAGGCCAGCGCCGCGAGGTCGGAGAACTCGTCGAAGTTATCGGCCACCAGCGCCCCGGCCTTCTCCATTATGGCCCGCGTGACCAGGTAATCCCCGGCTATCGAGGCGGTGTGGCCCATCACGGCCTTCTGACCGACGGCGGTGCGGCCGGCCTTGTAGAGCAGCACCTGCTTGCCCTTCGACCTGGCCTTCTCTATGACCCTGGCCAGCGCCAGGCCGTCGCCCGGCTTGAAGCCCTCCATGTAGACCATTATGACCTTCAGATCGTCCTCGTCGGCGAGGCGTTCGACGTAATCGGGAACGGTCACGTCCTGCTGGTTGCCGACGGTGATGCTGTAGGCCGGCTTGAGCCAGGGCATCTTGCTTATGACGGAGATGACGAAAGCGCCGCTCTGGCTGACGAAGGCGGTGCGCGCGCCGTGGGGATTGACGCCCAGCGGGTGCTCCATCTTATGCTCGGGGATGAAGAAAGTGTTGACCTTCGCGTCGTTGAGCACTATGCCCATCGAGTTGCCGCCGCTCAGCGCGAAATCGGGGTTCTTCTCGCGGCCGCGGTTGAGGATGTCCACCACGGTACGGCCCACGTCCTCGGAGCCTGACTTCTCGCCCATGCCGCCGGAGATGAGCACCACGCCGTTGACCTTGCCGGAGGCGCCGGCGTCGGCCAGCACCTTGGGGACCTCGGCGGCGGGCACCGCCACCACGTACATGTCCGTCTTCTCGGGGAGGTCCGCCGGCGAGGGATAGCATTTCACCCCGTCTATCTCGGCCGCGCCTTCCTTGACTATGTAGGCCTTGTCCTTGGGAAAGCCGGCTTTTATGACGTTGTTGAGGATGATGCGGGCCATGTTCATCTTCTTCTCGCTGACGCCCACCACGGCCAGGCTCCTGGAATGGATAAGGGATTCCACGCCCTTCTTCGACGGTCTGCGGCGGGCCGCGTCAGGCCGCGCCTTACGGAAGCGCAGCACGCCGTCGAGCGCGACCAGGCGTCCCCTGGACACCGCCAGCGGGTTTATCTCGAACTCCTCTATGGCCCATTCCGACGGGCCGCCGTCCCTGAAATTCTTCAGCAGGTGGGCGAAGCCCTCCAGCCATTTCACCATCTCGCCGTCCTGGACCAGGCGCTTACCGCCGCGCACCCCGCCGGAGGCGTAGCTCCAGGCCCAGGCGCCTTCCAGGAAATCCTTCCAGGCATGGGAGTTGAAGGCGAGGTCCACCGGCATCACCGACGGGGCCAGGCCCGGACGGAGGGACTTTATCAGAGATTCCGCGGCCGTACCTCCGGGACCGAGCGTGATCACGGGGCCATAGGCGTCGTCGGACCGGGCGCCGAGCAGGAGTTCCTCGCCCAGCGCGAAGGCGGAATGCTCCACGAACTCGCAGGCCAGGAAGCCCTCGGCCTCCGGGAACTTGGCCGCCATGGCGAGCAGGGCCTCGCCGACGGGGCCGCTCTCTTTTTCCAGGACCTTCACGCCGCCGGATTCGGTCTTGTGCAGCGTGGCGGAGGAGAGGACCTTGAGCACCAGCTTCTCCCCGGGGATACGGGAGCAGAGGTCGGCGGCGGCGGCGGACGGGTCCCTGAGCGGGGCCGGCACCACGATATGGACCGGGGCTCCCAGGCCGCAGAGTTCCAGGACCGAATAAACCTCGGCTTCGGAAAGGGACTTGCGCCCCCCGGCCCCTGCCCGGGAGAAGAGAGTTTCCAGTTTGGTGAGTTCCGACATGATGAGCCTCCTGGAGGGAGTTAAAGCTTCCTGACCCGCACGCGGCGGGCCCAGCGTTCCGCCTCGGCCCTGTTTATCACGCCCGAGCCGAGCGTCATGCAGTCCGCCACCGAACAGCCGGCCGCCAGCTTGAGCGCGTCCGGGACGGCGAGGCGCAGGCCGACGGCGCGCGCCCAGCCGGCCATGAAAGAATCGCCGGCGCCCACGGGGTTGACCACCCTGCCGGCGGCGGGGGGATAGAAGACGAAATCGCCGGCGGGGCAGGAACAATGGCCCGGACCGGAGGAATTGGTCACGATAAGGGTCCTCAGGCCGCGGGGACTCCAGCGCGCGCGGCAGCGCGCCACGGCCCCGGAAGTGAGAGAGGAACGGCCGAACTCCTCGAACTCCTGCCGGTTTATCTTGACCAGGGTCGCCCCGCCGAGGACGCCGTCGCGCAGGGCCGGGCCGCTGGCGTCGTAGCCGACCTCCCCCGCGCCGCCCGCGATAAGGCGGCGGGAGAGCCGCACGTAAAAATCCCGCGCCAGACCGCGCACGCGGCGGCCGCAGACGGCGGCCAGGGACAGGCCGCGGGCGGCGCGGCCGGCGGCGGCCAGCAGGGCGCGCTGAGCGGAAAGAGGGACCGGGACCCCTTCCTCGTTGAAATTGTAGGCGGCGCCTCCGGCCGTGGCCAGCGTGAAGCAGAGGCGGGATTCCCCGGCCGAGTGACGGAAAAGCATGGACTTCAGCCCGGTCCCGCGGAGGGCCTTTTCTATCAGGGCGCCCATGTGCCCGGCGACGAAGCCGGCCACCACCGGCGAGCCCCCGGCCGAACGCAGCGCGCGGGCCATGTTGACGCCCTTGCCGCCCGGCAGCGTTATCACGCCGGGACCGAGCCGGTAGGTCTCGTGGGGGCGCAGGCGGGGGACATAGACGGTCTTGTCCAGGGCCAGGTTGAGGTTGATTATCAGCGTCTTCGCCGCCATTATTTTTAATTTAGCATTTTTCGGGTCGGACCGGAAAAATAGGAACGCCGTTCTTTTTATATAATAGGGACATGAAAAGGCTCCCGGCCCTCTGCGCCGCGCTCCTCGCACTGGCCGCCTGCTCCGGAAACAGGCGCCCGCCCCCGACGCTCACCACCGAACCGGCCGTCGAGCGGGCCTTGGACGTGCTCTCCACCGCCGCGGAGGGAAAAAAACTGATCGCCTTCCTGGAGAAGAACCCGGTCTCCTTCGAATTCGCCAACGTGGAAGCGCCGTGCCCGCGCTACGAGTTCGGCCGCCGCACGATATACCTGCGCCGGAGCTTCAAGGGCTCCGACACCATGCTGGCGCTGGCCCTGGCCCGCGCCGCCCAGGTCTACAGGTTCCACCGCCTGACGGGCCTCGACGAACTCACCGCGGAAGAGGAGGAGCTCGCCGCGGTCTTCCAGGCGCGCATCGGCCTGCAGATAAACCTGGTCGATTCCGACTTCGGGACCGACGACCCCGGTGTGAAGGAGATAAAGAGTTCCTTCTGCTCCTACCTGCACGAGGGCCGGAGCCACACCATGCGCAGGGCCCGCGACGCCGCCTTCACGCCGGAAGCGTGGTGCGGACGCCCTTTCGAGACCCTGGGCACCCTCCGCCTGTGGCTGGACCGCACGCGCCAGGCGGTCAAGGAGGAGAACCTTTTCGCCCTTCTCAATGAGCGCGACCTGCAGCGCGTGCGGCGGGGACAGATAACCATGTCCGACGCGATGCGCAACGACGCTCGTTTCCGGGGCATGCCGCTCTACGAGATCAGCCGGTTCCAGCGCATGTTCTACGACACCGAGACCGAAAAGATGTCCCGCGCGGACCGCCTCTACCGCCGCCTGCTCGAGGAGGACTCCAGGTGGCGAGAAGTCCACGCGGAGGATATCGTCCACGCCAGGGAGGCTTTCGCCGCCTGCGGCATGCGCGACTTCTCCCGGCCCGGCGCGGAGCTCCGGGAGTTTGATTAGGGACCCGCCGTATTTATATCATTGGAACTATGCCGACCGCTTACCGCATCTGTTTCGTCACCGTGGGCGACAAAGCCTCCGCCCGCAAGATAACCGAAGGCCTGCTGGCCGAGAGGCTGGCGGCCTGCGTCTCCGTCATAGAGGGCGTGACCTCCACCTACCGCTGGCAGGGGAAGATCGAGACCTCGCAGGAGCTCCTCCTCCTGATCAAGACGCGCGCCTCGCTCGCCGCCGACGTGACCCAGTTCGTCAAAAAGAACCATCCCTATACGGTCCCCGAGATAATTTTCGCCGACATAAGCGACGGCAGCCCCGAATACCTGGACTGGCTCGGCGCCAATACCGTGCTTTCCGCCAACGTCAGCAAGGACGGCCGGAACCGGAAGAAGCCATGAAGAACGCGCTTCACGCACTGATAGTGGTGGTCACCGGCTCGCTGCTCGGAACTTTCGTCGGCAAGCTGGCGGAGATCTGGGCCCCGGGCGGCCGCGCGGTCTCGCTTCTCAACACCGGGATAGACACCGGCCTCGCCCCGGCCACGCTGGACCTGACCATCATAGAACTGACCTTCGGCCTGATCTTCAAGTTCAACGTCGCGGCGCTGCTGGGCATCTTCATCGCGGCCGTCGTCTACAAACAGCTCATAAAATGAGGAAGCCGGTCCTGGTCCTGGCCTCGCGCTCGCCGCGCCGGGTCGAGCTGCTCAGGGAAGCGGGGATAAAGTTCACCCGGTCGCCTTCCTCCTCTCCGGAAACGCACGACCTGAAACGCCCCTCGGCCATAGTAAAGGCGCTCGCGCTGGAGAAGGCCTTCGACGTTGCGCGGCGCTTTCCCGGCAGGCCGGTGCTGGGCGCCGACACGCTGGTCTACTGCAAGGGGGAGATCCTGGGCAAGCCGGCGGGAAGCAAGGACGCGCTGCGTCTGCTCCGGATGCAGAACGGTTCCTGGCAGACCGTTTACAGCGGCGTGGCGCTGGTCTGGCCCGCGAAGGGTCTGGTCCTGGCGGGCCTGGAAAGTTCCAGGTGCAAGGCCCGGCGCCTGACTTCCGCCCGCCTCGAGGCCCTGGCGGGCAAGCATCCGGACAAGGCCGGGGCCTACGCCGTGCAGGACGCGGAGGACGAGTTCATCGAGAGGATAGACGGCAGGTTCGACACCGTGGTGGGACTGCCGATGAACCTGGTCCGCAAATTCATGAAAAAAGCGGGGATACTCTGACGCCTATGTACCGGATCAAAAAGACCTTCCACCTGGCCTACGGCCACCGCCTGCTGCATTACAAGGGCAAATGCGAGAACCTCCACGGCCACAACGGTCTGGTGGAGATAACGCTGAAGAGCGAAAAGCTCAACTCCGAGAAAATGGTGATGGACTTCACCGAACTCGGGGAGAAGATGAAATCCTGGCTCGACGGGAACCTCGACCACAGGGTCATACTCTCCGCCGACGACCCCCTGGCCGCCGTCCTGCAGAAAGAGGGACAGCGCTGCTTCCTGACCGCGGAGAACCCGACGGCGGAAGTGCTGGCGCGGCTGGTCTTCGAAGCGGCCGAAGGGCTGGGCCTGCCTGTGGCCAAAGCCGCTTTCTGGGAAACGCCCACTTCGATGGCGTCCTACAAGAAATAAGGAGGGAACATGTCCGCTGAGAACCATTTCGACATCATCGTGGCGGGCGCCGGCCCGGCCGGCCTGACGGCCGCCATCTACGCGGCGCGCGGCGGCGTGCGCTGCGCCGTCGCCGGCGGCGTGGCCCCCGGCGGCCAGCTGCTGGAGACCACGGAGATAGAGAACTTCCCGGGCTTCCCCGAGCCGACCACCGGCCCGGACCTGATGATGCGCATGATAAAGCAGGCCAAGCGCCTGGGCGCGCAGGTGCTGCAGGAACAGCTCTCGGGCTGCGACCTTAAATCGCGCCCCTTCACGCTCACCGTCGGAGCGAAAAAACTGACCTGCGATTCCCTGATAATCGCCACCGGCGCGCGGGCCCGCTGGCTGGGGCTGGAATCGGAGACCAGGTACCGCAACAAGGGAGTCTCCGGCTGCGCCACCTGCGACGGCTTCTTCTATAAAGGCAAGACCGTAGCCGTGGTGGGCGGCGGCGATTCGGCGGCCGAGGACGCGCTGTTCCTTACCAAGTTCGCGGAGAAGGTCTACCTGGTGCACAGGCGCGACCAGCTGCGCGCGGCGCACCGCCTGCAGGAGAAGCTCAAGGCCAACCCGAAAGTGGAGATCGTCTACGACCATGTGCCGGAGGATTTCCTCGGCGGCGAGAAACTCGAGACGGTGAGGCTGAAGAACGTCAAGACCGGGGAGAAGCGGGACCTGGCGGTCAGCGGGGCCTTCATCGCCATCGGCCACGACCCGGAGACCGGGGTGTTCGGGCCCTGTCTCAAGCGCAACCCGGAGGGCTACCTGATCACCGACGCGCATTGCGCGGCCTCGGTGGAAGGCGTCTACGCCGCCGGCGACGTGATGGACCCGCATTACAGGCAGGCCGTGGTCGCGGCCGGGACCGGCTGCATGGCCGCGATGGAAGCGCTTAAATACCTGCAGGAGAAGAAAGGCTAGCGCTCGAGCGCGCGGAACTTCCTGAGAGATTTGCTCATCCGGGCCGCGTCCCTGACGAAAGCCCGCCAGGCGGAAAGGAGCTCTTTCCGCCTTTTTTCGTCCATCCGCGGCCTGAACACCGCCGAGGGCGCCGGGGGGGCGCCGAACCAGCGCAGGCCCAGGGCCGAGGCGGCCGTCAGCGCGGCGCCGCGCGCGCTGGCCTCGCTGTCGGGCAGGCGCATGACCTCCACGCCGCAGAGGTCGGCCTGCGCGGCCAGCAGCGCGTCGAGGTTCGAGAGGCCGCCCGAGGCGCGCAGCGAATTCATCCTCACGCCGCCCGCCCGCATGTGGTGGAAGGAATCCGCCAGCATGAAGGCTATGCCCTCGACAAAGCCCTTTACGAGCTCGGCCTTGCCGGTCTGCGGCGTCAGGCCGCTCACCGTCGTATAAGTCGAGTAATCCCAGTAAGGCGCGCCTATGCCGCCGATGGCCGGCAGCACCATGGCCGGCCGGCCGGCCGAGGCGCAGGCGGCGGCGGCCTCTTCGATGCCGCCCAGCAGGCCGAAGCGCTGCTTCAGCCATTCCAGCGCCGTGCCGCAGGAGTTCATCGTCGCTTCCAGGAAATAGACGGTCCCGGCCGACCTGTCGTCCCAGCCTATGGAGTTCAGCATGCCTTTCACGCGCAGCGGCCGGGGTCCGGTGGCGGCCATCAGGAAGGCGCCGGTGCCGTAATTGAGCCCCGCGACGCCCTCGCCGCAGGCCCCGAGCCCCGTCAGGGCGGCCTGCTGATCGCCTATGACGGCGGCCACCGGCACCCGGCGGCCGCGCAGTTCCACTTCGCCGTAGGCCGCGCCCGACGGCAGAGCGGCGGGCAGGGAGCGCGGGGGCACCTTGAAGGCGGAGAGCAGCCTGGGTTCCCAGCGCAGCTTCGAAATATTGAAAAGCAGCGTGCGCTGGGCCAATGAATAATCGCAGGCGAAGATCTTCCCGCCCGAGAGGCGCCAGAGTATGTAAGAGGCGACGGGGCCCGTCATGAGCCGCCCGGCCGAGGCCGCGCGCGAGACCGCCGGCAGATGCTGCAGGCACCAGGCCATCTTGGAGGCGGAATAGTAAGGGGTCTTGTAGAGGCCGGTGACCGAATGCACGGCGGGAGTGAGCAGCCGCACGCGGCCCAGCAGGTCGGCGGCGCGGCCGTCCTGCCAGCTCGGCGCGGGACAGAGCGGCTCGCCGGTGGAGGAATCCCACATGACGAAGGTCGAGCGCTGACAGGCCACGGCCAGGCCGCGTATCTCCGCGCCCGCGGGCAGGGCGTCCAGGACTTCCTCCAGGGCGGCGGCCTGGCCGGCGTAGAGCCGTGCGGCGTCGTATTCGGCGCGCCCCGCGGCGGGATAGGACGGTTCCAGCTTCCGGTGGGCCCGGACGGCTATCTTCCCGTCGGCGCCGAAGGCCTCCGCGCGCGAGCCCGAACTGCCCTGGTCCAGCACTATCAGGAAAGAGGAGGGCTTCATTCCCGCCTCCGTTTAAGTTCCACGTCGAAGGATTCCGAGGGCTCGGCCAGCTCGCGCAGGGCGCGCCTGGCCTCTTCGGGCAGGGACTCGTCGTCGAGGAGGTCCGCGACCCTGGAGAGCAGCGGCGCGCAGGCCCTGTCGTAACACCCGTGCGCGCGGAGCAGCGATTTGACCGCCTCGCGGTCGCGGAAGTTCCAGCGCGGCCCCTTCCTGAGCTTCAGCGAAAAAGAGCCGGTCTCGGCCGCGCCGCCCGGCATGGCCTTGAGCGCGGCGACGAGCTTTATCTTTACGGCCTCGGCTTTGCCGCGGGCGGCCTCGTACTCCGCCGCCAGCGCCTCCAGGCCCTCGGAGGCGCGGGGGGAAGCCTCCGCGTGGACCGGGCAGGAGGACCTGAAATCGCAGAAGCGGCACTGGAAATCCCCGGGCCGCGCCGGGAACCTGCCCTCTTTCACCCCGTCGGCGGCGCGCAGCACCCGCTCCCAGAAAAGCCCTATCTCGAAATCGTCCGCCCTGGCGAAAGTATATTCTTTGAGCGAGGGCACGTGATAGAACCTCAGTTCGCGCACCTTCAGCGAAGCGGCCGGCACGCCGTAGCGCTCCGCCAGCTTCTCCCGCAGTTCCGGGTCCAGCTCGCAGATCTTCTGGTACATGTGCAGCTGGTCCGGAGAGCGCTTCACGTCCCTGCCGGTCTTGTAATCGATGAGCACCAGTTCGCCGTTGCCGGCGTGCTCTATCTTGTCGGCGATGATGCGCACCAGCAGCCCGTCCACCGCCACGTCCGTGGAATACTCGACGAGGAAAGGCGGGGCGAAGGCGGCGTGATGCTTCTTGTAATACCCCGTAAGCATCTTCAGGCCGTTCTGATAGTCCGCGTCGGAGCGGGAGGGGTCGGGATAGCCCTTCGCGCGCCAGTCTTTGGCGTCCCACTCTTCCTTGAAAGCGGCCAGCAGCCTGTCCAGCGGCGGCGCCTCCTTATGCGAAGGGTCATGGAAGAATTCCAGCGCGGCGTGCACGCTGTTGCCGAAGGCGAAGTAGGGCTTGGGCTTCTCGGGAAGCTTGTCCACGTACTTGAACTTGTACTTGAGGGGACATTCCTCGTAGAGCGAGAGCTTGGAGAAGGAGAAGGTCAGCGCGGCCGGGCCGGAATGAGCGGGCTTCTCCGCCGGCGCGGGCGCGCCGCCGAAGAGGTCCTGCCCGGGATCGCGGTCAGTCTTTTTCCTGCTCATAGGAAACCAGTTCCGTCACCCTGTTCTCGAAATCGTCGCCGGCGACCGAGGTAAGCACGCGGCCCACGCCGGGCGCGTAATACTCGTAGACCCAGGAGGACATGCCGGCTATGGAACGCTGCAGCCGCGCGCAGTTCTGGAACTCCCCGCCGCGCACCGTGACTTTCACGCCGGTCCTGTCCACGCGCATCAGCAGCCGGTTGCCGGCCTCCTCGGTCAACCATTTCCTGCCCGACTCGACCGGGTAGGAGAGCAGCAGCGTGGCGCCGGCGGACTTCTTCTCGTAGAGATCGGTCTCCTCCAGTTCGTAGCGCCGCTCGTCCTTCTGCACCAGCGTCTCGCCGGCGTAGACGGCGACCTCGGCCGTCATCCAGCCCTTGCCGCGGCCCGTGACGGAATAGATCTGCGTGGCGTTCCTGCCGCCGGTCTCCGAGTCGCCGTATTTCCAGTTCTTCGCCCGGTCGAGAGGGAAATAGTCGGGGCAGATGAAGAGACCGCGCTCGGCCTTCCCGCGCTCCTTGAAGTCCGGATAGTGGCGCAGCAGGCGCTCATACAGCGGGGCGGACCTGGCGCAGAGACCGAGGCCGGCGTAGAGACGCGCGGCGCGGAAGAAGGCCTCGGCCGCGTTCGGGTCGCCGGGACGGTGCAGGGCGAAGGACTCGTAGCTGGCGGCGGCCTGCAGCGGGCGCGACTGCTTCTCCAGCGTCTCGCCCTCCCTGAACTTGTAGCCGTGGCACCCCGCCAGGAGCGCCGCCGTCATTATTATCAGACTGTATCTTGGCATTGGTCTATATCGAGAACTATCGGGGGTCCTGTCGGCGGTTCGCTCCGAAAAAACAGCGTCGCGCACACCGTGCGCGCGCTTCCGACTCTCGCCGCTCGCGCTTACGCAAGCTCGCGGCTCCGGACGGTTTTTCTCCGCGAATCCGCCGCCACCCCCCATTGTCCCCTTATTTCGGGCCGAAAAATCTGCTTAGCCCCACCAGGAATCGAACCTGGATCACCTGCTTAGAAGGCAGGTGCTCTGTCCATTGAGCTATGGGGCCGCGCCTATATTTTACCTTATTAGGCTTTGACGGGCATTTCGCGCGGGTGGAAGGCGCTGTGGCCGCGCAGGCCCGAGAGCACGTCGCCCGCGAGATACAGACTGCCGGCCACCAGCACGGTGCCGCCGGGCGGCGCCAGTTTCACGGCGCGCAGCAGCGCCTTCATCGGGTTCTCCATCAGCAGCACGCCCGCGCGCGCCGGCGCCGGCATATTCGCGCGTATTTCCGACGGGGGAGCCGAGCGGTAGGAAAAAGAACGGGTCAGGATGAGCCGCCTGGCCGCCGAGGCCAGGGCGGCGGCCAGCGTGCCGCCCTGCTTATCGCTCATGAACGCCGCCACGCAGATGTCGGCCGGCCGGCCGGCGAATTCCCGGACCAGCGCCGCCACGCCCTCGGCGTTATGCGCCCCGTCGATAACTATCCGCCTGCCGCCAACGCTGAGCTTCTGGAAGCGGCCGGGGGGAAGCGAGCCGCGCAGCGCCAGCGCGGCGGGGCCGGGCCTGAACCTGCGCCCGGCGCGGGCCGCCGCCAGCGCGGCCGCGCGCATGGCGAAGGCCGCGTTGGGGACCTGGAAGGCCCCCGCGCCGGCAAGCGACGGGAGATCGAGGACCGGCGGTCTGTGGACGCGGGCGCGGGCGGACAGGGCGCTGCGCTCTATGATCCGGAAAGCCGTATCCGGCACGCCGTTGCCTACGAGCACGTCCACGCCCGGTTTGATTATCCCGGCCTTCTGGACCGCGATGTCGGCCAGCCGCGGCCCCAGCAGGTCCGTATGCTCCAGACTCACCGAAGTGATGCCGGCCACGCCGCCCGGCACGGCGTTGGTCGCGTCCAGCCGTCCGCCCAGCCCGGCCTCCACCACGGCGAAGCGCGTGCGCTTGAGCGAGAAATACAAAAAAGCGGCGGCGGTGACGGTCTCGAAGAAGGACAACTCCCCGGCGGCGACCGACTCCACGCGCAGGAAACAGGCCAGCAGGTCCCGCTCGGGGATCTCCCGGCCGTCCACTTTTATGCGCTCGCGCAGGCCGCGCACGTGCGGGCTGGTATAGAGCCCGGTAGTCCAGCCGTTGGCCGACAGCGCGGCCGCGGTCATGCAGGCGGCGCTGGTCTTGCCCGTCGAGCCTGCGATATGCGCCACGGTCCCCATGTTCCGCTCGGGATAGCCCAGCCGGGCCAGCGCGGCCCGGATCGGCTTTAAATTGTAATGCGCCTTCGCCACAGGCGGGGGGAGAACGCGCAGCCAGTCCTCGAGTTCGGCGTAGGAGGAGGGCAGTTTCCTGACGCCGCCGCCCCCCTCGAGCGCGGAGAGCATCCGCGCCGCGGTCCGCCCGGTCGCCGGGTGGCGCAGCGCGGGCGCTATCTCGGCCAGCGGGGCCAGGACGAAACCGCGCTCGGCCAGGCGCGGGTGGGGAATTTCCAGCGACGGCAGCTTTATGACCCTGTCGCCGTAATAAAGGATATCTATATCGATGGTGCGCGGGCCGTTCTTAAAAAGCCGGCGGCGGCGCAGTTCCCTCTCCACGGCGCCTATAAGCTTCAGCAGCCCGTCGGGGGTCAGCGAAGTCTCGCACGCGGCGGCCATATTGAAGAAGGCCGGCTGTTCCAGATAGTAAAGCGGTTCGGTCTCGTAGACGGAGGACCGTTTGACGACCCGGCAGCCGCCGCGCGAGAGCAGCTCCAGCGCCCGCTCCAGGTTGGCCAGCCTGTCGCCCAGGTTCGAGCCCAGCGAAAGATACACCCTCATTTCCCCGCGCCCCTTATCGCGTCGGCCACCAGCATCGCCTTGCGGCATTCGGCCACGTCGTGAACGCGTACGATGTCCGCGCCGCGCTCCGCGCCGGCCACGCAGGCCGCGATGGTGCCGCTCAGCCGCTCCGCCGGTTCGCCGCCCGCCAGAACGCCGATGAATTTTTTGCGCGACACTCCCAGCATGACGGGATAGCCGAGGGCCCTTATCTTGCCCAGCCCGGCTATCAGCGCCAGGTTATGCTCCAGCGTCTTGCCGAAACCGATGCCGGGGTCCAGTATGATGTCCTTCACCCCGGCCGCCGCCAGCTCCGCCGCGCGCCCGGCCAGGAAATCGCGAACCTCGGCCACCACATCCTTATACACGGGGTTGGCCTGCATGGTGCCGGGCTCGCCCAGCATATGCATGACTATCGCCCCGACCCCCGAATCGGCCGCAACCTTCACCATGTCGGGGGAAACGAAGCCGGTAATATCGTTTACGATGTCCGCCCCGGCCTTCACGGCCAGTACCGCCAGCTCCGGTTTGCGGGTATCCACCGAAACCGGGACCTTGAGCCTGCCGGCCAGCGCCTCCAGCAGCGGTATGACGCGAAGCCGCTCTTCCTCCAGCGGCACCGGCGCGCTGCCCGGCCGGGACGACTCTCCGCCTATGTCTATCAGGTCCGCGCCTTCGGCCTCCAGCCGCAAGGCATGGTCCAGGGCGGCCGCCGGATCGGCCCATTTACCGCCATCGGAAAAGGAATCCGGCGTGACATTGAGCACACCGCATATCAATGTCTTTCCGGGGACGAAATTGAGTCTTTTCATAGCCGGAATTCTAGCAATTTTTTAGCTTAACCGCTCCGGAGAGATGAAGGGGGGAATAAAAAGTTCTTGTTTTTACTGGACTTTCAGGAAGGGGGGGGCTTGACAACTATACTATCCTATGCTATACTATATTCGCAGTCAAAGGGAGGACTTATGAACGCGGCAAAGTATCATCAGACCCAGCAGTTCAAACTGTTCATGTGCGCCAACCTGGGACTTCTCAAGGACGGCAAAATGGGCGCCACGCAGGAGCGCGCCGACCGGATAAAAACGGCCCTCAGCTATATGCGGGAAAGGATGAAACACCTGTGAGCGGCCGAGCGGCCCGGGAAAGGGAGGGACAAGCCTTCCCTTTCCGGCCGGCGGTATACATCAAGGAGGTAACTGATGAAAGCGAGATATCAGATAGTGATCTCCCTCTCGGAGGAGGACAATAAGCGCCTCCAGGCCATGAGAGCGGAGGGGTACCAGATAGTCGAGATCTTCAGGTTCGGGCTGGAAACCGCGGAAAAACAGACTAAAAAGAACCGGTTTTTCGAGGCAGGGGATAGTCCGGGCGCAAGAAAAGGCGACACTTAGACCCGTATAGGCCCAAAGTCCTATGCGGCACTGGTAACATTTGCCCTTACCCTCGCAAGCGTTTCCTTATATAATATGGGCATGAAACTCAAACAGATCGTTTCCTTTCTGCTCGTTATCCCTTTTATGGCCGCCTCAGTGAACCTCGCCGCCGCCGGCCAGGCGATGGACGAACTCAGGTCGGTTTCCACGAACGCCAACCGGGGTTATGACGGAGCCGCCGTCAGGAAGGGCGGATACGCCCCGCTTTATGTCGACAGCGCGAAGGCCTCGACGGCCTGGACCGCCCCCGACCCCAAGCCCGTGGAAGCCAAATCCAAATCCACCGGCGAAAAGGTCAAAGAATTCATCAAATCCAATAAACCCAAGATAGCGGCCGGACTTGTCGGCGGCCTCATCGGCTTCCTGCTCTTCGGCCCCGCCGGCATAGTAGGCGGCGCGCTGATAATGATAGCGGCCAAGATGTATACGGCCCTGTGAACGGGGACCGGCGCAGGCCGGTCATTCTTCGAAGGAGTCCACCGTGTAGACGTAAAGCGCGGTGGACTTTTCATTCCAGGCGCCGGGCTGCAGCCCGGCTTTCTCCGAACAGAGGGAATCCAGGAAATCCTTTTTGGACCCGAAATGCTCCCAGACCTGGGGCAGGTAGGTGCCGCTCAGGCGGCCGCGCTTTATATATACGCCGTGCCGGCCGGGCTCTATCGAATCGGCCGACGGGACCTTGCGCAGCGGCGATAAAGCCGAGATCTCGATCCTGACCTTGCCGAACTCAGCGGCGGACAGGGGGCCGAAACGCGGGTCCTCGAAGGCCGCGGCCGCGGCGTAACGCGCCACGGAATCGGCCAGCGAACCGCGCGGCTCCATCGTGCCGATGCAGCCGCGCAGCCGGCCGCCGATGGTCAGCGTGACGAAGACCGCCGAAGGCAGATTGTAGGCGGAACGGGGGAAAAGCTCCGGGACCTCGGCCTTCACCCCGCGCAGGCGCGCGGCGATGGCCTCCCGGGCCAGGTTCAGCAGCCCCCCGCGCGCCGCCTCGTCGAGCGTGATCATGCCGGCGGCCGGCAGGGCGGACCGCAGCAGCAGCCCGGCGCCGTAACCCACCACGCCGGAATCGTTCCCGGAGACCATGCCCGAATGGACGTACTCGGCCAGGTGAAAATCGTTGGCGCCCATTTCAAGACAGGCGGCCGCGCCGGCTATCATCGGGGCACGGCCGCAAGCGGCCGTGTCCATCTCCGCGCCGGCCTTGGCCTCCAGCAGCCGCAGGGCCTTGTCGAAATAGGAAGGGTCCCCGTTCCTCACCGCGATGGCGTAGGCCTCCAGCGCCGCCCGGTCGGAGACGACGGCCGTCTCGGCGGGGGGATAGTGCGAAAGGTCCGACGAAACGCAGACCAGCGCCTTGCGCGCCGCGGCGGCCCTGCCGATCGACCGCCCGGCGGCCAGCAGCGTGTCCAGGTCGTCGGTATTGAAAAGCAGCGGCACGATCCTCTTGGGCGGGCCCGGCAGCCGCTGCAGGAAAGGCAGCTGCACCTCTATGGAATGCTCGCGCTCATGCGCGCGGACCGAGGCGAGAAAATGTTTTTTCTCCGCGAGCAGTTCGGCGGCGGCCTCTTCGTCTATCTCCAGGTCGCCCAGCGGCGTCCGGAAAGTTCCCGAAGGCAGCGTGGCGCCGCCGTCGAGAGACACGTTGTGGCCGGTGCCCAGTATATAGACGGTATCGAAAGCGGCGCCGGCCAGCAGAGCGTAGGCGGCGGCGGCGGTAGGCCCGGAATAGGCGTAGCCGGCGTGGGGGACCAGCAGGCCCTTTATCTCGCCGGCGGGCGGAACGGCGGCCTTATCCCTGAGAAAGGAGTCCACCGTATCCGCCAGACCCTCGGCGGAAGAATCGTAAAAGCGCCCCGCCACTGCCGGCTCGCGTATAGCCATACTCCGCCATTATATCCTTGTAGCGATTTTTTTAAAATGTCATGATTGCGGCAAGTAGAAATGTCATGGTCTGGGGTAAAATAGCCCTCCAAGCGCCGTTCCCGGAGGGATTTAATGGAGCAACTGACCATGAGCAACCACGAAGCAGACAAGCTTAAAGTCATACAGAACACGATAGACGGCCGGTTCACCTGGGTGCAGGCGGCGGAGATCCTTTCCCTGTCAGAGCGGCAAATTGGCCGCCTGTGCGCCAAGGTGCGCAAAGAGGGCAACCGGGGCATAATTCACGGGCTAAAAGGGCTTCCGTCCAATAACCGGCTTGAAGAAGGCCTTTGGGATAAGGCGGCGGGGCTGGTAAAGCAGTACTACCCGGACTTCGGCCCCACTTTCGCCCAAGAGAAGCTTTTGGAGAACCACGGCGTCCGGCTGTCGGTAAACACGCTGCGGAAGGTGATGATAGGCGAGGGGTTATACCGGCCGAAAGCCTATAAGCCGAAGCACCGCAAGTGGCGCGAGCGCCGGCCCTGCGTGGGAATGCTGGTGCAACTGGACGGGTCGGAGCACGCCTGGTTCGAAAAGCGCGGTCCGAAGTGCGCGTTGTTGATATTCATAGACGACGCCACGAGCCGCATATTGTACGGCAGGTTTATAACGGTCGAGGACACGGCGAACCTTATGGTCTGTGCGAAGGCATACCTGAAACTGAACGGGCGGCCGGTGGCGTTCTATGTGGACAAGGATTCGATATACAAGGTGAACCGTCAGGCGGATATCGACGAAGAATTACGCGACGAGACGCCGCTGTCGCAGTTCGCACGGGCGATGGGAGAGCTGGATATCCGGATGATCTTCGCCGACAGCCCGCAGGCCAAGGGGCGCGTGGAGCGGGGCTTCCGGACGCATCAGGACCGGCTGGTCAAAGAGCTGCGTCTGGCCGGGATATGCGACATGGCGTCTGCGAACAAATTCCTGGAGACATACATCCCCAGGCACAACGCGAGATTCGCGGTGGCACCGGCCAGTCCGGCTAACGCGCACCGGGCGCTGCTTAGGACGCATAAGCTCGACGCAATATTATGCAGCAAGCTCAACCGCACGGTAGCCAACGATTACACACTGCGCTACCGGAACAAGTTCCTGCAGTTGGCGGCTGAGCAGAGGGTGCGGGTGCGGCCGGGGTCGGTCGTGGTGGTAGAGGAAAGGCTGGACGGCGGGCTGCACCTGAGACTGAACGGCGCGTACCTGCGTTATAAGACCGTTGAGAAGCCCCCCTACAGGGGCTACTATGCGACCAACAAAAGCGAACTGCGGGAGATGGAGAAGCCGCCGAAGGGGTCCTCCGTTCCGGGTAAAGACCATCCCTGGAGACGGTTTAACTGGCCCAGGAAGAACGCGCCGCAACAGACAACAACGGCCCAACTAGCCTGACATTTCTAAAAAACGAAAACCATGACATTTTAACTTGCTTGCTACACCGCCATTATATCCTATTGCCTACGGGGTCAGAAAATCTTAAAATAGATATATTACGGCGTTTTTGCCACGAACGCCGGCGGTGGTCCCTGCCAGTGATCCGGTCTGACGGTGGTTGTAGCTCAGCGGTTAGAGCGCTCGGCTGTGGCCCGAGAGGTCGGGGGTTCAAATCCCCTCAGCCACCCCAAATTTCAAAAAACGCTTTTTCGCCCTTCGCCGCGGCAGCCGCGGCGTTAAAATTTTGCAGTTTCTCCCACGGAAAACTCAGTTTATAAGAAATCCGTTTCCC
>CAYPYG010000034.1:0-30110 GCA_964415175.1 uncultured Elusimicrobiaceae bacterium | reverse complement strand
AACCCGTGGAAGGGACCGCTGTGCCTATTGACGAGAGGACCTTTAATGAGCGACACTACGTTGTCGCGCGGGTGTTTTACACTAAATGAAGGAAGAGCGCGCCGGATGGGGGCGGGGCGCGATTTAGTCAATGGGGGATGGGTGAGAGAATTAGTCCGGGGGCATAGCATCACCCCTTGCCAATTCCGGTTTTGTGATGCATAATATGCCTAGTAACTTGGCATTTAATGTATGGCTAAAAACAAGGCGGCTGAAAGGGAACTTTTTGAAGTGGCGATGTCCCAACAGGGATATTTCACTTATCAGCAGGCGCGTAAAGCCGGTTATGCGCGCAGTGCGGCTTATTTCCATTCCCGGGAAGGGAACTGGGTCCGTGAAAAGCATGGGATATACCGGCTCGCCAATTTCCCCGGCGCGGAGAGGCCGGACCTTGTAATGTGGTCGCTCTGGTCGGCGGACCGCAAGGGGAACATCCAGGGGGTTTATTCCCATCAGACGGCGCTTTCCATTTATGACATAACCGACGCGAACCCGGCCAAGCTGCACATGACTGTCCCGCCCGGGTTCCGCAAGCTTCACCCGACCCCAAAGGGTATCGTACTGCACCGCGGCGTCCTGGAAGCTTCCGAGATACGCGAGGAGCGGGGCTACCGGGTCACCACCCCGGCGAAGACGCTCCGGGATATGTTCGAGGCCCGGCTGATGGACGCCTCGGAGGTCAGGGCGGCGGCCAGGGAGGCTGTGGCCAAAGGCATCATGACCCCGGGCGAAGCGGATAAACTATCAGGGCTTAAAAATGACAGACATACGGGTCTATAAATCGGCTTCGGATTTCCGCCGCGCGCTGGAGGACAGGCTTAAGTCCCGCATGGCCGGCTCGGGGTTCAGTTTTCACCGGCTGTGCCGGACGGTGGCTTTTAACCGGTTCCTGGCCCGGGTCTTCGCGGCGGCCGATTCGCCATGGGTTTTAAAGGGCGGGTACGCGATGGAATTGCGGCTGCGCCATGCGCGCGCCACGCGGGATATCGATCTGGCTTTTCGCGGCGCGCCTAAGACCGGTGGCGAGCCCCTGCCCGGTTATCTGCAGCGGCTGCTGGCCGAAGCCGGCCGGATAGACCTGGGGGATTTTTTTACGTTCGAGGTCGGCGGGGTCCAGATGAAACTGGACGGCCCCGTGTACGGCGGCGCCAGGTATCCGGTGCGGGCGATCGTGGATAAAAGGCTGTTCGTGGCTTTTCACGTGGACGCCGCGGCGGGGGACTATGTGCCGGAGGAAGTGGAATCGGCGGCGGAGGACGGGACTCTCGCTTTCGCGGGCATCAAGGCGGCCGCGTTCCCAATGATACCGCGCGAGTTTCAGTTCGCCGAAAAACTGCACGCGTATACGATGCCGCGCTCCGTGCCGAACTCCCGGGTCAGGGATCTGGTCGATATGGCTCTGCTTATAAAAGAGGGCAAACTGTCCGCGGATAAAACCGCGAGTGTGTTGAAAGCGGTGTTCGGCCGCAGGAAAACCCACGCGCTGCCTGAGGCGCTTGAGCCGGCCCCTGAACGATGGGAGGTCCGCTTCGCTGAATTGGCCGAAGAATGCGGTTTGAAAATGACGCTTGCCGGGGCTTTCGGATCGGTGTCCGGGTTTTATCGCGGTATTGCCTCCCGGTAAGAGCCGGAAAAATGCTCGTAAATTGCGGCCGGTCTAACTATCGCGACAATGAAAAGGGAAAGCCTGGCTTTCGATTTTCATGGTAGAAGTTCCCGGGCGGGGGTATATGAAATACGGGAGGGGTTATGGGAACCGATGGGCCTGTGATCAAGATGAAGAAAGGCGTGTTCATGGCGCGGGGCGAGCGGGTGGTGGCGGCCGCGGACGCGGCGGCTTTTTACGAGGTTACTCCCCGGGCGCTGCTTTGTGCCGTTGCCCGTAACCGGCGCAGGTTCACGGAACAGTTCATGTTCCGGCTCGAGCGCAATAAGCGGTCCCCGCTGGTTTTTACCGAGGCCGGGGTCGCCATGCTCTCGGCCGTACTGAATAGTCCAAAGGCCGCGCGCATCAACGTAGAGATAGTGCGCGAGGTGACGCGCAAAATGAAAGAGGCTGGCCTGAGCGTCTGGGATATGCTCAAAGCCTGACAGCGCGGTTCCTTCCAAATAGATCCTGTAGCCAAATCTCCAACCATTGGTTGGAGAAACAGCCGCCATTGGTGGCAGAAATAGGCTGCCGCAATTCTCTCACCAGCGGTGAGAGAAGTCGGTTCCATTTTGGAACATACTGCGGCCGAGGCGTGATTTTGTAGACTATCGGCTATGAAGAAGATCGAGCGCTGTTCTTGGGCTTATGGTTCCAGCCCGCACTATATCCCCTACCACGATAAGGAATGGGGCGTACCGGCGCATGACGACCGGGTGCAGTTCGAGTTCCTGGTGCTGGAGGGCGCGCAGGCGGGGCTTAGCTGGAGCACGATACTCAACAAGCGCGAGGGTTACCGCCGGGCTTTCGCGGGGTTCGACCCGGTGAAGGTGGCGCGGTTCACGCCGCGCAGGATAGAGGCTATCCTCAAGGACCCGGGGATAGTGCGCAACCGGCTGAAGGTGCTGGCGACGGTCAACAACGCGCGGCGGTTCCTCGAGGTTCAGAAGGAGTTCGGCAGCTTTTCAAAATATATCTGGGGTTTTGTGGGCGGGCGGCAGAAGGTGAACCGGTGGAAGTCGCTTAAAGAGCTGCCGGCCATCAGCAAGGAGTCCGACGCGCTGAGCGCGGACTTAAAGCGCCGGGGTTTTAAGTTCGTGGGCAGCACCATCGTCTACGCGCATATGCAGGCGACCGGCCTGGTGAACGACCATCTCGTGAGCTGTTTCCGCTATAAGGCCTGCCTGCGAGCCGGGCGGATGGCCCGGCCGGCCGCGCATCCGTCCAAATAAAAATATATACTTGGTGTTCCGGCGGTGCGGAGCCTCCCGCCGGCCGGCTTAATGTTCAAAAGACTTTTCTTCATTCCGGTTGTTCTTGTCTGCGCGCTGGCGTCGCCGCAGGCGGGTCTTTGCGCCTGGGAGAGCATACGCCATTCCGACGCGCCGCTGGCCGTGGTCAGCGTGACGACCGGCGCCTACGAGCTGGCCTATACGGTGGGTGAGCCCTGCGCCAGCCAGGATGAGCTGTCCGACGGTTCCTTCGGCCTGTGGTCCGGCTATCTTTCGCTGGTACCGGCCGAGGTGGTGAGCCGGGGGCTGGCTTCGCTGACCTCCACCGCCGCCGTGCCCATGGACGGGGGCCTGTGGGGGATGACCCAGGGCGAGAACCTGGACCTCAATTTTTACGACGAGCTGGCCCCGGACCTGCCGGCCGCGGCCGTCAGCGTCACCCGGCTTTACGACAATACCGGCGCCCTTTCCAGCGTCAGCTGGCCGGTGGCCCTGAGCGTCTCCGGCCAGAAGCTGGTGATAGTCCCTTCGGCTTCCTGGCCCAAGGGCAGCGTCTTCGCCGTGTATTTTTCCACTTCCCTGGTCGATATAAACGGCTCGCCGCTGGCCGAGCCTACGACGGTCTATTTTTCGGTGATCATGGACCACCAGGCGGATAATACCGTGGCGGCTTTTTCCGACCGGCGCATCCGGGTGGACATCCCGGCCAACGCCTATTCGCAGGATTTCTTCGTGGCGCTGTCCACGGACGCCTCCGCCGGGCCGGTGGCCGAGGCCAACCGCCGCCTGCCCTCGATGCCCGGCTCCCCGCAGTTGGTAAGCAAGGTCAGTATCAGTCCTTACGACGCGTCCGGCAATCCAGCGCAGCCCGCTTCCGCCTGCCTCGTCACGCTGCCCTACCCGGACGCCGACGGCGACGGCGTCCTGGACGGGACGGCCAGGCTCAAGGCCTCTTCGCTCTCGGTCTGGCGTCTCGACGAGACTGCGGGGCTCTGGTCCAGGGAGACCGGGTCCTACATCGATACCGCCGCCCGTACCGTTTCCCATCCGGTCCCGCATTTCTCCAGTTACGCCCTCCTGGCCGCGGTCAATACCGACCTGAGCCCGGTCTATGTCTCGCCCGTGCCCTTCCGGCCCAACGCCGGCGATCCCGACAGGTACGGCAACTGGACCGACCTGATAAAGTTCCGCAACCTGCCCGCCAGCGGGAGGATACGGATCTACACCATTACCGGCGCGCTGGTGAGGGAGCTGCCGGTAAGCGGCGCCGTTACGCAGTGGGACGCGCGGAATTCGGCCGGCCAGGTGGTGGCCAGCGGGGTCTACCTCTGGGAGGTCGTCTCGGGCCCCGACCGCAAGACCGGCAAGCTCATAGTGATAAAGTGAACGGATGAAGAAACGCCTTATCTGCACGCTTTCCTTCTGCGCGCTCGCCGCGGCCGGCCGCGCGGCGCACGCCGCCCCCGGTGAAGCGGGGGGCGAGTTCCTGCGCATCCTGCAGAGCCCGCGGGCCGTGGCGATGGGCGAGTCCGGCGCGGGCGCCTACGGCGACCTGCTGGGGGCGCTGTCGCTGAACCCGGCGGCCCTCGGCCGCAACGCCTACAAGGAAGCGGCTTTCACCTATAATTCCTGGCTGGAGGGGATCACCTCGCAGCAGGCCGCTTATTCGCAGCCGCTGGGCAGGGGCGTCGCCGCGGTGTCGGTGCTGGCGCTCAGCGTGCCTTCCATCGACGGCTACAATAACGCCGGCCTTCCCGCCGGCTCGGTGGAGGCGGGGGACATGGCGGGGGGCGTAAGCTACGCCGCGAGGCTCGCCGGCCCCTACAAGGACAAGCTTTCCGGCCTCTTCGGCGGCGGCACGCTCAAGTACGCCAGCCGGAAACTCGGGGACGCCTCGGCTTCGGCGCCTCTGCTCGACGCCGGGCTGCTCTGGATCTCCCGCTCTCCCGACGCCACCGTAGCCCTGGGGCTTTCGGCGCAGTCGCTGGGCGGCGGGTTCAAGTTCGATTCCGTAACGGACCCCGCGCCCTCGGTTTACAGGCTCGGCGCCTCCTACATAATACTGGCCGCCGGCGACCCGATAACTTTTTCCGCCGACCTGAAAAAGCCCTCCGATTCCGGCCAGGTCCTCTGCGCCGGGGCGGAGTACCAGGTCTGGCGCACCATATCGGTGCGCGGCGGCTACGCTTCCGGAGAGGACCTGGGCGACGGGCTGCGCATGGGGGGCGGCGTGACTTTCAAGCTGCTGCAGCTGGATTACTCGCTTTCGCCCTACGGCAAGTTCGGCCAGGTCCACAGGTTCGCGCTCTCCTACAAGTTCGACAGGCGGGTAAAGAACACCGAACACCTCACCTTCGAGCAGGAAGAGTCCCGGGTAAAGACCGGCCGCGCCAGGGCGCTTCTCAACGAGAGACGCTATTACGAGGCGGTCCTGGAGCTGAACTCCGCCCTCGCCCTGGACCCGGGCAACAGGGAAGCTATCGAACTCATGAGGCGGGCCAAGGCCCTGCTGGAGGAGAGCCGTTGACCGCGGGCCGGCCTGCGATCGCCGCGCTGGCGGCGCTGTTCTCCGCGGCCCTGTCCGCGGCCGTCTTCGGCGCGCCGGGCGAGGGGGGGAAGGCCGAGATCCTGGAATTGATGGACAGGGTGCTGGAATCCCCCTCGGACGGAGCCGCCCGCGCCAGGCTGGACGCCGTCGCCGGCCGCGCGGTGGACGAGGAGAAAGCCGCGGCGGAAAAAGAGCGGCGCGTCCTCATGAAGGAGGCCGAAGCCGCGCACCGGCGCAAGCTCGAACTGGCCGCGGCCAAAAAAAAACGCATCTCCGCCTGGAAGAAAAGTTTTTCAAAGGCCTGTTCGCTCGCTTCGGACGCGGATACGGCGGCGGAGGCGGTGGCGCTTTACGAGGAGCTCCTGGGAAGTTTCCCCGTATATTCCGGCAACAGGGCCATGCTGCGTTCTTCGGACGAGAAAATAATGGGCGTATTTCTTAAGACCGTCAGGAAGTCCTACCCGTACCTGGCGGCGGGCCGTTCCCGCGCCGACGAGCTGATGCTGGCGGCGCTGAATTTTTCCCGGGGTTCCGAGCGGCAGTCCCTCTACGGCGAGAGGGCTTCGGACGGTATAGCCGAGGCCCAGCTGAAAAAGGCGGAAAGGCTGCGCGGGCTGAAGACCTACCTCGGCAAACTGCATGGGGATATGGACGAGGGCGTGTCTTTTTTTACCAGGGGCCGCTGGGCCGACGCCGCGGACAATTTCGGGAAGGTGCTCGGGTTCGACCCGCGCAACGAGGAAGCGCTTTATTATCATTCGCTGGCCGAGGCCAAGATTGCGGCCTCTCCCGGTACGAGGTAAATTCATGAGGAAATCTATCGCAACGGCGGCCGCGCTGGCCGTGATCCTTACCGCGGCGGCGGCCGCTTTCGCGGCCGCTCCGGGACGGATAACCTACCAGGGCACGCTCAGGAAGGACGGCCGCCTTTTCAGCGGGACCGCGGCCATGGTTTTCCGGATAACCGACGCTTCGCTTTCCGCCGAGTACTGGACTTCGGGCTCCACGGACGTTTTCGTGTCGACCGGCCTTTTCCGCTATCCCCTCGGCACGCCCAACGAGGCCGCCTTCGACGCCATACCCTGGAAGGACATAACGCCCTACGTGCAGGTCTCGCTCGAGGGCGGCTGGCTGCCGGCCGAACCCCTCTATTCCTCCGTCTATTCTTTCCATTCGGTCACTTCCGAGTCCTCGACGGGGACTTTTACCGTCAACGGCGGCGACCTGGTCATAGACGGCGCCGGTACCCACGGGATAATTTTTAGCGACGGCACTTCGCAGTACGCGGCTCCCGGCTGGAAGGCCGCGGTGAGCGGAACCCAGACCTCCTTCGGCGGCAGCGCCGCCCTGGGCCGCTCCTCCGCGGGTACCCGGCTGGACGTGCAGGGCGCGGCGGCCGACGACTATGTCCAGATCTGGCGCGATTCCTCCGGCCTCATAACCTCTTCCATGACGGCCTCCGGCGTGATTTACGCGGACGCTTCCCGGATGCGCAACATGCCCTCCGGCGCGGACGGCCTGGGCGGCCACACGGCCTCGCAGGCGCTGGACATGGCCGGGTTCCCGATAAACGCCGCCGGCGGCGTGACCTCTTCGGGCCAGATAACCGCCGCCTCCAGCGTGACGGTGGTCTCCCCTCTCGGTCTTGTTTCGCACAGGGTGGGGCTGGCCCCGGGGGTGGAGGTCTCTTCCGAAACTTCTTCCGCGCTCGGCGGCGGGGTCAGGGTCTCCAGCAATGTTTACATCGTCGGTTTCAGCTCCGCGGCCAGGTATTACGGCGACGGTTCGCAGCTTACCGGCATCACGGCCGGGATGACGGGTATAGAGTCCGACCCCGGCCAGTTCTCCGGCGACGGCGCGGGCGTCGGCACCAGGCTCGCGCTCAGGTCCTCCAGCGTGACGCTGCGGGGGAACGCCTTCAACGCGGCCAACCAGCTGGTGCTGCTCGACGGGGCCGGCTCCCTGGCGGTCGGTTCGGGCGCGTCGGTGTCCACGCTGAGCGCCGCCGGGTTCCTGGGGCTGGCCACCCTGACCGGCCAGCCCAGCGGGGCCGGGGCGGGCGCGCTCTATTACAATTCCCAGGCCTTCGACGGGGAGGGCGCGTTGTACGTCAACCTGAACGGCGCTTTCGTCCCCCTGGCCACCGGTACGGTGGCGGGCGGCGGCGGTTTCAGCGGCGTCATATCCGATGGCGACCAGTTCGACGGCGACGGCGCGGGCGTCTTAAGTAAACTCGCGCTCAAGTCCTCCAGCGTGACGCTGCAAGGGAACGCCTTCAACGCGGCCAACCGGCTGGTGCTGCTGGACGGGGACGGCAAACTGCCGGGGCTGGACGGCTCCGCGCTCATAAATATGGCCGGGGACGACCTGGGCGACCATACGGCGACGCAGGACCTGGACCTGGCCTCGTACGGAATAACGGGAGTCTCTACGATAACCGCTAGCGGCATAACCATAAGCAGTTATGGCCTTATCCAGACCGCCGGGCCGGGTCTGGGCGGAGTCGTCGGCGACGCCCGCGGCCTGGCGGCGGTAGACCTTCAGTCTTTCCGGGACGCTTCTTCTCAGGTGGCCAGCGGCGAAGGCGCCGTCATATCCGGCGGCACCAGCAACACGGCCGCCGGACCTACCGCCACGGTCGGCGGCGGGCGCAAAAATGTTTCCAGTGTTCTGGACGCCACGATTTCCGGCGGTTACGGGAACCTGGCCGCCGGCGCAACTTCGGTGGTGGGCGGAGGTTCCGCGAATACGGCCAGCGGAACGGCATCGGTAGTCGGGGGTGGGCTGCTTAATATCGCCGGCGGGCATGTGGCGGTGGTCCCCGGCGGTTACGGGAATTCCGCGCTGGGGGATGTCTCTTTCGCCGCCGGCTATGCCTCCTCGTCCACCGCGTCCGGCGCTTTCACCTGGTCCGACAGCGAGGGGGCGGAGGTCCGCAATACCATACTCGACCGCACGGTGTTCAAGAACCGCGGCGGGTTCATGGTTACGCCGCTGTCCGGTGTTCTGGACGCCAACCTCGCCATGCTCGATGTCGTCAGCACCGGTACGGCGGCCGATGTCTACGCGCAGGTCTGGCGCGATTCCGACGGCGTGGTCAAGGCCTCCATGACCGCGGACGGGAAATTCTACGCCGATATAAGCGGCGCCACGGGCTTTCCTTCCGGCGACGACCTGGGCGATCACAACGCCACGCAGAGGCTGAACCTGGCCGGCAACGCCATAGTGGCCGTTTCCAGCATTACGGTCAGCAGCATCACCGGCGAAGGCGGCCTGGTGTATATCGCCAAGCCCGTGTCGGTCAACGGCGGGGCGGTCTTGTCCGGGGATGTGGCCGTGGGCGCCGGCGCGTCGGTGTCCACGCTGAGCGCCGCCGGGTTCCTGGGGCTGGCCACCCTGACCGGCCAGCCCAGCGGGGCCGGGGCGGGCGCGCTCTATTACAATTCCCAGGCCTTCGACGGGGAGGGCGCGTTGTACGTCAACCTGAACGGCGCTTTCGTCCCCCTGGCCACCGGTACGGTGGCGGGCGGCGGCGGTTTCAGCGGCGTCATATCCGATGGCGACCAGTTCGACGGCGACGGCGCGGGCGTCTTAAGTAAACTCGCGCTCAAGTCCTCCAGCGTGACGCTGCAAGGGAACGCCTTCAACGCGGCCAACCAGCTGGTGCTGCTCGACGGGGAGGGCGCGCTGTACATCCGCCTGAACAGCGCTTTCGTCCCCCTGGCCACCGGTACGGTGGCGGGCGGGGGAGGCAGTTTCAGCGGTGTCATATCCGATGACGCCCAGTTCTCCGGCGACGGGGCCGGCACCAGCCTGACGCTGAGATCCTCCAGCGTGACGCTGCAGGGGAATACCTTCAACGTGGCGAACCGGCTGGTGCTGCTGGACGGGAATGGCAAACTGCCGGCCATCGACGGGTCGCAGCTTACCGGTATCGAAGGCGGCGGTGGCGGGTCCGGTACCTGCGCCAACCCCGGCAACCCCGACGATATCATGGTCCAGGTGGGGGATTACTGCGTGGACAAGTACGAGGCCACCGTCTGGTCCTCCGTCCTGGCCGACGGTACGCAATACGGCGCCTCCGCGGACGACTATCCCTGCTCCGACGACGGGTCCAGTTGTCTGCCGGCGGGGACCCCCATTTACGCGCTAAGCCTCCCCGGTTTCACCCCTTCGGCGTCGATAACCTGGTTCCAGGCCAGCGCAGCCTGCGCCAATTCCGGCAAGCACCTGATAACCAACGCGGAATGGCAGGCGGCGGTGGCGGGCACCCCGACCGGCGGTTACGGTTCGCCTCCGAACTGCAATGTCGGTCTGGAAGCTCCCACCACTACGGGCGGCGGGACCAGTTGTCTCTCCGCCTGGGCGGTGGAGAACATGGTGGGCTCCCTCTGGGAAATGGTGGCCGAATGGGAAGAGGGGGATACGGAAACGGTGATGCGGGTGCGCGGAGGCTCTTTCGAGACCCCCGGCGAGGCCGGACCGATGGTGATGGCAGCCGATAACACCCCGACAGACTTCAACTCCGCGATCGGTTTCCGCTGCGCGATGTACCTGCGTTAGCGCGGAGAACGGGATCGCCGTATGCCGGCATCGGGATATTTCATAATTGCCGCGAACCTGCTGCCGCTGGGGTTAGTTCTGACCGGCGACTGGGGGCTGCGCGAGATACTGCCGCTCTACTGGGTGGAGTCGGCGATAATCGGTTTCTTCACCATTTTGAAGATGCTGCTGGCGGGCGGGCCTGTCGGGAAGTTGCGGGGCGCCGGGCCGGGGCTGTCGGCCGCGTATTCGGCGCTGGCCGTCGGCGCAAAGCTCTTCATGTCCGCGTTCTTCACGATACATTTCGGGTTGTTCATGTTCGTGCACGGGGTGTTCCTGTTCGGCTTCGTGCTGCAGGGGGCGCAGCTGGGGCCGGCGAAGGTGAACCCGATGGACGGCGCCCTCTGGATCGATCACCTGGCGGCGGTGAAATGGGGGATCGCCGCGCTCTTCGGCGGACACGCGGTCTCTTTTTTCCTTAATTATGTCGCGGGCGGGGAATACCGCCACACCGGCCCGGGCGAGTGCATGGCGAGCCCTTATCCCCGGATAGTGGTGATGCACCTGACGATACTGCTGGGCGCTTTCGCGTCCATCGCCCTGCCCGGCGCCGGGACCATAATGGTTATCTTCGTGGTGGCCAAGATAGTGGCCGATGTGGCGGCGCATAAGAAAGAGCACGCGAAGGCGGCCGCGCGGGCGGCCGCGGCGGAGACGGCGGCATGAAGCGGGTCACGGCCGCGGTCATCGAGAAGGACGGGAAGGTCCTTATCGCGCAGCGCAAGTCCGGCGACGCGCTGGCGGGGAAGTGGGAGTTCCCGGGCGGCAAGCTGGAGCCCGGCGAGACGCCCGAGGCCTGCCTGCGGCGCGAGCTCCGGGAAGAGTTCGGCGTCGAGACCGAGATAGGCGGGTTTATCTGTTCCAGCGAGTTCGAATATGAACATTTCCACATAGAGCTGCTGGTCTATCGCGCCAGGCATCTCTCGGGCGAGTTCGAGCTGCGTGATCACGCGGCCATCGAATGGGTGAAGCCGCAGGACCTTTCCAAATACGACCTGGCCAGCGCGGATGTCCCCGTGGTGAAAAAGCTCCTGCCCGCGTCCCGGTAAGGGCGGCTGCGGCGGCGGGCCTTTGGTACCAATCGGGCATAGGCATAAAAACGTGGCGGGGATAGGACCTGCGCCTCTATTTCGGGGCGCGGGTCATTTTATTCAATTTCCTTACATGGGGCCGATGCCGCAATGTCGAGCAACGAGCGGCCCCGGAGGAATAAAATGAACAAACCAGCAGCGATACTTTTCGCGGCGCTCCTTTCGATGGGCGCGGCCGCGCGGGCCGCGGAAGTCGATTTCGACGGCCTGGATACGAACGGGTCCCTGGAGGAGATGCTCCTGGACCTGGAGGATAAGGGTCATCACCCGCCTCCGCCGCAGCATCACCCGGCCAATCCGCCCGGCCATCATCACCCCGCGCCCGGGCACAACAACAACCATCACAACCCGCCGCATCATCCGCCGGCTCCTCCGCACCACAACCCGCCGCATCACCCGCCGGTGCCGCCGCCTTATCACCCGCCGTCCCCGCCCCCGCCTCAGTACCACTTCGGCGGCTACGAGCGCGCCTGCCAGACGCTGACCTTCACCTCGCAGAGCCCGCTGAGCGTGACCAGGGAAATGACGATGCGCGAGTACGGCGAGGAGTGCCAGTCCTTCGGCCATGGCGGGTACAGCTACGGGAGCCACGGCTACTGCCGGCCCACGAGCAGGTATCATTCCCGCAAGGTGACCGTTAACATCGGCCCCCGCCAGCTGGAGTCCTGGGAGACCGAGCGCCTGGAAGTCTGCATGGCAGCGCCCAAGCTCGTGACCGTGGACACCGCCGGGATGCTCTACCACTACTCGGTGGACACGAAGAACGAAGAGGGCTTCCTGGGTTTCAACCGCAGGACCACCATCACGATGACGCCGCAAGCCAAGAAGCCGTCGCAGCCCGATTCGAAGGAACTTTCCGTGGCCTGGGCCGGCGCGGCCGCCCACGGCGGCGCGCTCATCATGGTCAACGACAATCGCTCGGATTATTTCCGCGGCGAGAGGATCACGATAACCGCCGAGGGCATGCGCCTGGCCGAGAACGTCCAGAACCTGCCGGTGCAGGACCTGCTGGACTCGTTCCAGAAGTTCACGGTCACCAATACCTTCGACGTGGGCCGCTCCTACGAGCTCAGGGTGCTGGAGCCGCTCAAGCCCGGCAAGTATATGCTGACGCTCAGGTTCCACCGCTCCGGGCCCCTGTCGTCCGGCGCCACGGCCAGCTCGATGGAGATGATCGAGATCCGCTGAGCCGTTCCGCGTAAGGAAGGCCCCGCGCCGCTGTCAGGCGCGGGGTTTTTCTTTGCGGGACCTTTCTGTGCCGGCCGGCGGCCCCGGATTTTGTAAACTGTACCCGTGACGGAACATATTCAGCCCGACCTTTTCGCCGACGCGCCCGCGCCCCCGGCTTTCCTGTTCTTCGACACCGAGACGACGGGTCTGCCCCGGAGCTGGAACGCGCCGGTCACCGACCTGGCCAACTGGCCGCGGCTGGTGCAGCTGGCGTACATGGCCTACGACGCGGACGGGAACCTGCTCGCGTCGGTGGACACGCTGATCAGGCCTGCCGGTTTCGTTATCCCCGAGGAATCCTCCAGGATACACGGCATCACCACGGAGCGCGCGCTGCGGGAAGGGCGGGACCTGGCGGAAGTGCTCAAAGAGTTCCGCGCGCTGCTGGACAGGACCAGGTTCCTCGTAGCGCACAATATCTCTTTCGACGAGAAGATCATCGGCGCGGAGTTCCTGCGCGCCGGCATGCCGGACATCCCGGCTTCCGTCATAAAGATCTGCACGATGCACAGCACCACCGAGTACTGCGAGATCCCCGGCGCCCGCGGCTACAAATGGCCCAAGCTGGCGGAACTCCACCGGAAACTTTTCGAGGCGGATTTCGAGGGGGCGCATAACGCGGCTTCCGACGTGGCGGCGACGGTGAAATGTTTCTGGGAGCTGCGCCGCCGCGGCATAATCCGGGTCTAGGACTTCGCTTTTTAAAGGCCGCTTGTGACCCGCGCCCTCAGACGCGGGTCATGTTTTTTGGGCGACACTACGTTGTCGCTGGTATGTTTTACGATGTAAGGGGGAAAGGAGGGTATATGCCGGAAGAACTGTTCCCGAAAGACGCCCTGGAGTCTAAAATATATTTCATCCGCGGGCGGAAAGTTATATTGGACTACGTTTTGGCCGCGCTGTATGGGGTGAGCACAAAGCGGCTTAATGAGCAGGTCCGGAGGAATAAAGAGCGGTTCCCTCCGGATTTTATGTTTCAGCTTTCAGCCGCCGAAGCCGGCGGTCTGAGGCCGCAATTTGCGACCTCAAAGAACAGGGGCGGGCGGCGGTATCTCCCGTATGCGTTCACGGAATACGGCGCGATACAGGCGGCGAACGTGGTCAGGTCGGACATCGCGATAAAAGCGGGGATAACCGTAGTGCGGGCTTTTGCCAGGTTAAGGGAAATGGCTTATGCCAGTAAAGAACTTGCCCAAAGGATAGATGAATTGGACCGCCGGCTTGGCAGGCATGACGAGGAGATCCGGGCTATCGTCGAAGTCATAAAAGACCTTGTTTCCGAGCCGGAAAAGCGGCGGCGCCGCATCGGTTTTACGCCGTGATGTCCGCGGTTTTGTAGAATTATGACATGGCGCGGAGTTTCCTGATAAGTTTCCTGGCCTTCCCTTTCTCGGTCCTGGTCTTTTTCATCGGCTGGGCGGGCTGGGAATTCCGGACGGGCGCGCTGGCGGCGGCCGTGGCCTTTACGCTGTTCTTCCTCGCGGCGGCGATCAATCTCTTCTTCGTGCGGCGGTTCACCTATCTCGACGCGGCCCTGCCGGTGGTCTTCGCGCTGCTGTGGTCGCTGGCGCTGGCGCCGTTCAGCCTGGGGGCCAGCCTGTTCTCGGCGCCGTTCTTCATCGCCGCGTCCGTTCTGCTGGGCGTCTGCATCGCGGTGACGGCGCGCTGGGACACGCCCAAGGGCTGGCTGGCGCTGCCGGCGCTGGTCTTCCTCTACGAGATGCTGCCGATGAACGTCCCCGGCCCGGTGGACGACACTTTCTCGCTGACCGCCTCGCTGGGCGCGGTGGCGGCGCTTTTCTTCAAGCGCGTCCTGCCGGAAATACTCCGCTCCATCCCCCGACGATAGTGATATAATAGCCGCTATGACGGCCGGGGCCGGGATAAACACTTATTTTATAGGCGACGCCTGCCTGTGCTGGCAGCTGGGCGACAGGATCGACCGGGTGACCTCGCTGCGGGTGCTCTGGGCCTACCGCAGGCTGCGCAAGGACCCGGAACTGCGGCGGCTGGGCGTGCGCGACGTGGTGCCGTCCTACACGGCGCTGGCGGCGCACGCCGCCCCTCTCTCCGACTGGGAGGCGGTGCGCGCGGCGGTGGACCGCTGCCTGGCGGACGCGCCGTCCGACGAAGCCGCGCTGGCGGTGCAGGGCGCCCGGCGCTACACGCTGCCGGTGGTCTACAACGGCGAGGACCTGGCCCGCGTGGCGGAACTGGCCGGGCTATCCGCCGAAGAGGTCGTAAAGCGCCACACCGCTCCGGAATACCTGGTGGCGATGATCGGCTTCCGTCCCCATTTCCCTTATCTCCTGGGCCTGGACAAGAGCCTGGTCACGCCGCGGCTCGATTCCCCGCGGCTGGCCGTGCCCGCCGGCGCCGTCGGCGTGGCCGGCGAGCAGACCGGCATCTACCCGGAAACCTCGCCGGGCGGCTGGAATATTTTAGGAATGACGCGGCCGGAGCTGCTCTACGATATCGAGCCCGGCGACACGGTAGTCTTCGAGAGGGCCGGATGAAGGTGCGGATAAACTGCGACATAGGCGAGCGCGGCCCGCTGCACGGCGACGACCGGCTGCTGATGGAGCTGGTGCAGATAGCCAATATCGCCTGCGACGGCCACGCGGGCGACCGCGAGAGCGTGGAGGCCTTCCGCGCGCTGGCCGCGAGGCACGGCGTGGAGGTGTCGGCGCACCTCTCGTATCCCGACAAGCCCAATTTCGGCCGTGAGAGCATGCGGCTGCCCGGGGCGGAGCTGCTGGCCTCGCTGGACTCGCAGCTCTCGCTGCTGCCCGGCGCGAAGCTGGTGAAATTCCACGGCGCGCTTTACAACGACGCCTGCCGCGACGCGGCGCTGGCGGGTACGCTGGCCGCCTGGCTGAAGGGCAAGGGTATAGCCGCGCTGCTGGCGCCCAACGATTCCGAGATAGCGTCAGCGGCGCGCCGGCAGGGCGTGGCCGTGCTGCGCGAGGCCTTCGTCGACCGGCGTTACGCCTGGGACGGGCAGTCCGGCAGTCTGTGCCTGCTGCCGCGCAAGTCCGGCGGCGTGATAAAGGACCTGGCCGAGGCGCTGGCGCAGGCGACGGAGATAGTCGCCCGCGGCCGCGTGAACGCCAGCGGCGACCCGGCCCGCCCGTCCTGGAAAGAGATCAAGGCCGATACGCTCTGCATCCATTCCGATTCGCCGATAGCGCTGGAACTGGCCGGCCGGCTGGGCGAGACCATAGACAAGGCTCTCAAGGCCGCGGCCGCCTCCGGCGTGCGCGGCAATATCCGGCTGGTGCGGCCCGGTTTCTGCGGCACGGCCGGCCTGCCGGTGTACGGCATGCAGGACATAGGCATCTCGCCGGCCGGGGCGATGGACCGCTTCGCGCTGCGTCGCGGCAACCTGATGCTGGGCAACCCCGAGGGCGCGCCGGCGCTGGAGATAGTGGGGCCGCCCGAGATAGAGTTCCTGACGGCGGGGCGATTCGCGCTGACCGGCGGGGCGCTGGACGCCTCCCTGAAAAAAAGCGACGGTCCCGCCCTCGAGATAGACCACAGCCGCGTTTACGAGGCCGAAGCCGGCGACAGGCTCGCCTTCGGCGGCCGCCGCTACGGCACTTACACCTATTTCTCTTTCAGGGGACGCGCCGGCGGCGGTCCGCCTCCCGGCGAGGCCGTGCCTTTCGTCGCGGTCGGCGGCTGGACGGACCCGCAGGGCCGCATCCGCGTGCTGCCGGGCCCGGAATACAAGTGCATGCGCCAGCCCGGCCAGTTCTTCATCACGCAGTGGCGCACCACGGTCAAGATGGACCGGATGGGCATGCGGCTTTCGGGCGATCCGGGCGTGGACTGCGATATGCGCAACATGATCTCCGGCGCGGTGGCCGACGGCACGGTGCAGCTGACGCCCGACGGCCCCATCATCCTGCTGCGCCACCGCCAGACCACCGGCGGCTACCCGCGCATCTTCAACGTGATCTCCGCCGACATGGACCTGCTCTGCCAGTACGGGCCGGGCCAGTCCATCCACTTCCTGCAGGTGACGCTGGACCAGGCCCGCGAGGCCGCGCGCCTGAAGGAAGAGGCGCTGGACAGGCTGCGCTGAGCTGCGCGCCCCGCCCGTTCCCCGCCGCCCTCCGGTATTTACTAGAATAGAGCGCTATGGCATTGAGGTTCAAGTCCTTCCTGTCCGGCAGCGGCGGCAACGCGGCCCTGCTCTGGAGCGAGAACGGCGGGCTCCTGGTCGATTTCGGGCCGGGCTCGCAGCGCGATTCCCGCGCGGTCATAGCCGAGGCGAGGGCGCTCTGCGGCGAGCTGCTGGGCGCGGTCATAACGCACGCGCACGGCGATCATATCAACAGGAACTCCCTCAAGGCGCTGGCCGGGGCCGGCCTCAAGGCCTACTGCCACCCGTTAACGGCGGAACAGATAGAAACGCGCTGCGGGCGCGGGTATGCCGGCGTCGTCGCGTCCTTCGACGGCGCGCTGGCGCTGGGCGATTTCACCGTGACGCAGGCCGAGGTGCCGCACGCGCCCGGCTGTCACACCTGCGCGCTGGACGTGACCTGGGGGCGCGGCCTGGCCCGCCGCCGCGCGGCCGTTTTCACCGATCTCCACGCTTTCAGCGAAATGCACGTGGCCTTCGCCGCGGGCGCCGACCTGCTGCTGCTGGAGGCCAATCACGACCCGGAACTGAGGCGGCTCAACCCGCACCCGGGCTCGGAGTACCATCTTTCCAATCCGCTGGCGGCCGATTTCCTCCGCCGGGTCTGCGAGGCCGACGGTCCGCCGCAGGCCGTGGTGCTGGCGCACCTGAGCGCGGACTGCAACCGCCCCGACCTGCCCGAGCTCGAGGTGCGCCGTTATTTCAAAAAGAAGAGGAAGCCGCTGAAGTTCCGCCTGCATACCGCCCCGCGCGACAGCGCCGGCGAGGTCCTGGAGATAGACTGATGACCGGGAAGGCCGGCGGGCTCTGCCGGGAGATAGACCGTTTTCTCAAAGGGCTTTCGAAGGACCTGCCGGGGCTTTTCACCGTACCGCGTCCTCCGCGTCCCGCCCGCCGCGCGTACCGGCGGGCGCGCCGCGCCCGCCGTCCCGCGCTTCCCCGCGCCGCCGCGGCCGATATCGCCCGCGCCCGCGTGCTCATCACGGCCCGCACGGAACACTGGTCCGACGCGCTGGGCATCCCCTACAAGCGCCTGTCCATCCGTTCGCAGCGCACGCGCTGGGGCAGCTGCTCGGCGAAGGGGAACCTCAATTTCAACTGGCGGCTGGCCGCCGCGCCGTCCGCCGTCCTGGATTATGTGGTCATCCACGAGCTCTGCCACCTGCGCGAGCTCAATCACTCGCGCGACTTCTGGGCGCATGTGCGCGCGGCCTGCCCGGACTACAGGGCGCATCGCCGTTGGCTGCGCGACAATACCGCCGCGCTGATGAGCGTCGCCGCGCTGTAAGGCCGCGGCCGGCCCTGGAAATGAGAACCCCCGCCACCCGGCGGGGGTTCCGTTTTGCGGGGGGGGGCTTAGGTCAGAACTCGTTGAAGTAGGAGACCTTCTCGTTGCCGTCGCGGTTGACTATCCAGTGGTCGATCGTGGTGCCGCCGTTGACCGGCACCTTGTATTTGGCCGCGGCCTCTTCGAGCAGGGCGGGATCGGCGGGGCAGGCGAAGCCGCCGCGGGTCTTGCCGTGCTTGGCCTCCAGGCGGCCCAGCGATTCCTTGAACTTCTCCACGCCTTTCTGGGTGGCGAACTTGGAGCAGTTGTAGTTCTCCTGGTAGGTGCGGTCCACGTAGTTGGAGAAGTCGATGGGGTTGGCCTTCTTCCACTGGCCGGCCTCGCAGGTGACGTAGGGGCCCAGGTTGTGCTGCTTGCCCAGGACGTCGTCGTCCTTCTGCAGCATGTGGTTCCAGAAGCGCATGCCGTTGAAGTTGGCTGAGAGGTCGGCGTAGGTGAACACGCCGGTGGCCAGGAAGTTGCCGCCCAGGTAGGTCTTCTCGGCGATGACGCCCAGCTTGAGCACGCGGCGCATCTTCATGCCGCGGATGTGGTGGCGCTTGAAGTAAGCGTAGCCCATGCCGAACATGTGCTCGAGCTTGTCCACGCCTATCACGTAGCCGTTGACCTTGATGAGGGGGGAGAGCGCCAGGGGGCTGCTGGCGGCGCTGCGGCGGCCCAGCAGGAAGCCGTTGCCGACGGACCATTCGCCGTAAACCGATTCCTTGAGCGGTATGACGGTGCGGGCCAGGCGGCCGTCGAGGATGTCGTTGATCATCCGGCTCTTGCCGTGGTTGGCGAAGACGGTGCGCAGTTCGGCGTAGAGCTTCTCCTCGGGGGTCTTGGCCGGCGGCTCATTGTCGAAGTCGTCGTTCATGAACGGGTCGTGCGCTGGCTTCTGATCGGCGGGAGCGGAGCAGCCGCCGTCCTGGTTGAGGCGCTCGAGCACCTGGCCGAGGGCGTAGTTGGAGTAATCGTTGAGCTCCTGCGTGATGTCGGCGATCTCGTAGTCGCCGAGGGTGTAATGGTCGGCTTCGGCGGCGAAGGCCGATACCGGGGCCATGATGAGGGAGAAGATGAGCGCTTTCCTGATCATTTTGTCTCCTTGTTCCGCGCCGGGCCCGGCCCGGCTTTACGGCTGCAAGGTAATTATGGAATTTTAAAGGGCTTTCGCTGATGAGGCTAAGGACCCGGTACGCGGCAGTTATTGGACCCCCAAAAAGCAGGCCCAAGGGGCAGCCGCCCCTGGGCCGTATGTGCCCGTCGCGGGCGGAGAAGTCGTCCGTTTCTGTATAATTACGGGATGCGACGCGGTCTACCGGTCCCTCTGCAACTAGCCCTGCTGACGGCCGCCCTAGTGCTGGTCCTGGCCGGCTTGCTGGAAAAGAACCGGCATGTCAGAGACCTGATCCCGGACCACGCCATGATGCTGAAACTGGGCCTGGACGATCCGCTGATAACCAGTGTGATGCCGGTGTCCGCCCTGCTGACCGGCAGTGAGGTGGACGGTCCGCCGCCCGTAGTACGGCTGCTGGCTTTCCGGGGCTGGGCGGCCGCGTTATGTTTTTACATAGCCGCGTCGCTTGGCGGAGGAATCTATCCCGGGCTACTGGCCGCCGGGGGCGCGCTGTTCTACGCTCCGGAGGACCTGGAGCAGGCGGTATTCTCCTGTTTCCTTCTGACCGCATTGGCTCTGGGCGTGCGGCGCAGGGGGGCGGAGACGGCCGGAAACGCCGCCGTCGCCGGCTTGGCGCTCGGGGCGACCTTCCTGGTACGTTCCTCGGCCGTCTCGTTTCCGTTCATCTGGTCGGCACATGAATTATGCTTCACCCGCGGCCCGCTGCGCGCGCGCGCCTGGCGGGCCGCGGTCCTGGCCGGCTGTGTGTTTGTCCCGCTGTTGCCCTGGGCGGCGCTCACCTGGTCGGCGGCCGGCACGCCGTCCTTTTTCGAGCACGGCCGGGCCGATACCAATATCGTAACCGCGGTGCTGGGCAGCGTGTACACGATAGAGGGGAATTTCAGGGAGATGGCCGGGCTCCAGCCGGGCGAAGGCGTCTACGGCTGGGCCGCACGGACCATAGCGGCCTCGCCGCTCGCTTACCTGTCGTCCGTTTTGGTCCGGCTGAAGCATATCCTGGCCCAGCAGCCGTGGCTGGCGGCCGCGGCCGCCGCCGGGACGGCGCTGACGCGCGCCGCGGCCGGGCGCTTCCTGCTGCCGGCGCTGGCCTGCGGCTTCATGTTCACGCATTCTCTCATGTCGATCGAGACCCGCTACCTGGAACCGCTCTGGCTCCTTCTCTGCTGCGCGGCCGCGCCCGGGCTGGCCCGCCTGGCGCGCGGGTTCCCTGTCCGCGCCGACTGGATTCCCGCGGTTTCGTCCGCGGCGTCCGCCTGTTTCTCGGTCCTGGCGCTGGCCGCTGTGACCCGCGCTCTGCTGTGGCCTGTGGCGCCGGGCGACGCGTTCTACGCCGCCCGGCGGGACCCGGCGCGGGCGAATCCTTACCTGCTCAGGTACGGCGCCGCCCATGCACTGCACGCCGGGGATCACGAGGGACTGCTCTTTTTCACGCGCGCCGCGGCGGCCGCCGGGCTGCAGAGGGCTTTGGCGGCGCTGGCCTCGTTGGAGTCCGGCGGGGTGTTCTGGTCGTTGCCGGAGGACTGGTCCCATGGCTGGCTGAAGCCGAAGGATTTGCACGTGATAAAAGGGTTGCGGCAGCTGGAACTGGGCAGGGACGCCGAGGCGAGGGAGACCTTCGCCGCAACGCAGGCCCGCGCGTTGTGGCTGGTGCGCGGGCTGGAACGGGGCGTGGACCGGGACATAGCGGCCAAGGCCGCCGCGGCCGACGATTTCAGGAAGGGTGCCGTGCTCGAGGCCCTCCATTACTGGCCTCCGGAGCGGCGCCTCCGGCTGCTGGAGAAGCTCGGGCGCGCGTTGCCGCCGACGCCGGAGGAAACCACGGCGCGGGCGCGGCTGCTGCTGGCCGGCGGGCGGCCGCGCGAGGCCGCCGCAGCGCTGGACTCCGCCGGGACGCCGCGGACGGCCGCGCTGGCCCGCGAGGCGGTGGAGCTATACGCCGCCGCCGGCTCCCGGCGCCGCGCGCGCGAGCTTTTCGACGCTTTCTTCGCGGAAGGGCGGGGGGGAGCCGGCAGGGAAGTCTACCTGCTGGCCGCGCTCCAGGCCGGGCGGCTGGAATCCGCGCTAGCGGTCTTATCCCGCGAGGGTGGAGTCTGGGCTGGCGCGGAGTCTTTCGACAAATGCCGGGCCCTTTCGGCCGCCGGCGGTGGTTTCGCCCTGCGCGCGGCCCTGGCCGAACTGGCCGTGGGGCTCAAGAACGCGGCCGCCGCCAGCGCCGGCTGCGGGCTTGCGGCGTCGTCCGGCTCCGGCGAGACCCTCCAGCTAGCCTTGGTGTTGCAGGACGCTGGTTCTCCCTCCGACGCCGCCGCGGTGATGGAACGGCTGGCCGAGTCGGAGCCGAGCCGTTTCTACGACGCCGGGGTGGCGCGGCTGCTGGCCCGTGACCACCGGGCCGCCGAGCGCAACTTCGTCCGCTTCCTCGAAAAATTCCCCGGCGACCAAAAAGCCCTCTCCGGCCTCCGCGCTATCAGGGGACGTAGTTGACTTGTTGAGTTGTTGACTTATTCAGCCGTTCAGATCTTCACGCCTATACGCCTGGCTTCCGCCATGTAGAGCGCGTAATTGCCCTGGTCCTGGCGGCCCCGCTCGTTCTCTATGAGCGCGGTCATGAATTCGCGCGGGTAATTGGCCTTGAGCCAGGCCTGGCGGTAGGCCAGCAGCGCCTGCGGGACCGCGTGCGCCTTGCAGACGGCGTGGGAGGCGGCGCGGGAAAGGGCGTCGAATACGGCGGCGGCCTCCCTGGGACCGAACTTCTTCTTTCTGGCGCCGGCGATGAATTCCTTGCGCAGCTTTTCCTGCGCTTCCCCGCCGCCGGCGGCGAGCGCGCGGCGCAGTTCGGCGGCGCGCGGCGGTCCGAAGCCGCCGATGCGTTCCGCCGCGGCCATGAGCTGTTCCTGGTACACGAGCGCCCCCCAGGTGTCCTTAAGCAGCGGCTCCAGCGCGGCATGGGGCGCGGCGGCGCCTTTCTTCGCTTTCGCGGCGATGAAGGCGTCCAGCAGGCCTGCCTGTATGGGGCCGGGGCGGTAAAGGGCCAGCAGCGCGGCCAGGTCCTCCAGCCGGGAAGGCTGCAGCTGGACCAGGTATTTCTTGACGCCTTCCGTTTCCAGGCCGTGTACGCCGGTGGTGAGGCCGTTGGCTATCAGCGTCCAGGTCTTGAGATCGTCCTCCGCTATGGCGTCCAGGGCGAAGCCGCGCGTCTTTATGCGCTCGAGCGCGGCCTGCTGCGCGTCCAGCGCGCGCTGGCCGGCCAGGTCGAACTGCATGAAGCCCAGCCGCGCCAGGTCGCGCTTGCCGTACTGCGCGGCCGGTTCCCCGCGGCGGCCGGCGTTGGAAAGCGGCATGAAACCGGCGGCCGGTCCGGGCGCTATCACCACGGCGGCATTGTCGGCGCCCGAGCCGTTCTTTATCCCGCAGAGCCGGTCGGTGAAGTCGGCCAGCTTCTCCACGGCGGGGTCGGCCAGCAGGTGTTTTACCTCGACGAGGTCCGAGACTTCGCCGCGGTGGTTGAACGGTATCGCGGCGACCAGCCGCTCTACGGCGGCGCGGTCTATCCCCAGGGCTATGCCCAGGTCGCGGGCCAGATTGCGCGGCTGCTTGACGCTGAAATAACCCGCGGCCGCGACGGCGTCCGCGCCGTGCTTTTTGGCCAGCAGTTCCAGGAACTTGCCGCGGCGGGTCTCCTGCACTTCGACGGTCAGCGGGGGGAAGGGCGAGCGCGAGGTGTCCAGGAAGCGGTCGAAGCTGAGCCCGTACTTGAGCGGGTCTACGGCGGTCAGGCCCAGCGCGAAATTTATCAGCGAGCCGGCGGCCGTGCCGCGGCCGGGGCCGGTCAGCACGCCCTCCGCGCGCGCGCGGCGCGCGGCGTCGGCCAGTATGAGGAAATAGTCCTCCAGCCCCGCCGCCTTGACGGCTTTGAGCTCGGCGTCGAGCCGCTTCTTCTGTTCGGCCGTCGGTTTGCCGAGCCCCTTGAGGCAGAGTTCCTTTAATTTCGCCGGCGACTTGAAAGGCGGCGTCAGCGGTTCTCCCTCCGGCAGCTTCACGTCGCACCTGGCCGCTATGGCCAGCGTGTTCCTGAGCGCCTCGGGCGTGTGCGAGAAGAGTTTTGCCATCTGCTCCGGCGACTTGAAATAATACTCGCGGCCGCTGAAGCGGAAGCGGTCAGTCGCGCCGACGAGCGAGCGGGTATTGAGGCAGAGCTTCACGTCGTGCGTCTCCCAGTCGGCGGCCTTCCAGTAATGGCAGTCGTTGGTCGCCACGACGGGGAGTTTCGTCTTTTTAGCGACCTCCAGCAGGCCCTTCATCGCCTCGGCCTGCTCCTTCATCCCGTTGTCCATCAGTTCGATGTAGAAGTCGCCCTTGCCGAAGATGTCCGCCAGCCGCCGCGCCGCGCCGACGGCCCCGGCGGCATCGCCGCCCCGGCAGGCGCGGGCGACGGGGCCCGCTATGCAGCCCGACAGGCAGATCAGCCCCCTGGCGTGCTTTTCCAGCATCTCCAGGTCCACCTTGGGCCCGTGATTGAACCCCTCCAGGTAGCTGCGGGAAACGAGGCGGCAAAGATTTGCGTAACCATCGGCGTTCTTGGCCAGCAGGACCAGGTGGGCGGCGTCCTTGTGCGAGCCCTCGCTCTTGTCGGTCACCGGCGTGCGCTGGACGTAGACCTCGCAGCCGATGATGGGCTTGATCCCCAGTTCGCGCGCGGTGAAATAGAACTCGGCGGCGCCGTACATATTGCCGTGGTCGGTCAGCGCCATCGCGGGGTTCTTCTGCTCCGCCAGCCAGCGCATGAACTCCGACGGCCGGCCGTGGCAGTCCGTGAAGCGGAGCATACCGTCGAAAAGCGAGTACTCGGAGTGATTGTGCAGGTGGATGAAAGCGGCTTTAGCCATAAGGCCCCCTTGGCGCATGGTTAATTTACCATTTTTCCGGACCCGGCCGCCGCCCGGACCGTTTTGTATAATGGCTTATTGTGATAAGGTCATATCTCTGCGCGGCCCTGCTGGCGGCCGCCGCCCCCGCGGCCGCGGCGCCGTCCTTCACCCTCCAGGACGGGGTCAGGCTCTCTTCCGCCGTCGTGCACGCGGTGACGCCGATGAGCGGCGGGTTCCGGATGTATTTCTCCACCGCCGCGCATTACGGCGTTTTCAGCGCCAGTTCTACCGACGGGCTCGCCTGGACGGTGGAGCCGGGCCTGCGGCTTTCCACCGGCGCCGGGGCCTATAACCACGACGCGGGCTCGATAACCGCGCTGGGCGTCTATACCGACGCCTCGCTGGCCGGCGGCCCCTGGCGCGCCTACTACGTGGGAGTCAGCACCAACGGCCACGCGCTGCTGAGCGCGCTCTCGACGGACGGCCTGGCCTGGAGCCCGGACCCGGATTTCTCCGTGTCCTTCCCGGCGGCGGCGCGGATATACGACGTAAAGCCCTATTTCGCCGGCGCGGACAAGGTTAACCTCTACTACGTGCGCGACGGCGGCCCGCCGCATTCCGCGGACGCGCGCCGGGTCTACCTGGCGCGCAGTTCCGACGGCGGCGACACTTTCTCGGGCGAGACGCTGGCCCTGGAGACCACCGGCGCCTGGCGCGTGGCCGTCTCCACGCTGACCAGCGGGACCGTGCGGCTCTACGCCGCCGCCCCGGCCGTGGACGGTTCGACGGTGGCGCGCGTGCTGGCCGCCGACAGCCCGACGGGGCTGTCCTTCCCGACGGCGCCGGTCCTGGTCTTCTCGACGGACGCCGCGCGCAACGAGCTGGAAGGCTTCGACGTGGCCAGGTCCACCGACGGCTTCCGCTGGCGCCTCTATTTCACTTCCAGGCTGGACCAGGCGGCCACTTCCTACGCTTACAGCGCGCTGACCCTTTCGCCGGAGGTCCGTTCCGTCTCGCCGGCCGCGGTCTACGACAACGACGGCGCGGTCGCGTTCACGGTCGTCGGCGAGATCTTCGACCCGGCCCTGGCGGTCTTCACCTTCACCGGCCCCGCCGCGCTGCCGGTAACCGGCGTGACATGGGTCTCGGACATGGAACTGACGGTCAACGCCACGCCCACCGGCGCGCCGCTGGGCAAGTACACGGCCACGGCGGTCAATCCCGACGGCCGCCAGGGCGCGCTGGCCGACGCGCTGACCGTGGACTACCGTCCCGGCTATGTCGGCCTGACCGACAATCTCTTCCGCCCGCTCTCCGGCGGCCGCGCGCGCGTGGACGCCACCATCTTCACGCCCGGCGTGATCAGGGCCTACGTCTACACGATAAACGGCGGGCTGGTCAAAAAGCTTTACGACGCGCCCGCCGGCGCGGGCACCACCACCTTCTTCTGGAACGGCTCCACCGACGGCGGCAATACCGCCGCCAGCGGGCTGTACCTGCTCCACATAACGGGGCCCAAGCTCAAGGAAACGACCAGGATAGTGCTGATAAAATGAGGAAAGCCGCCGCCCCGCTGCTCTTAGCGCTCGCCTGCGCCGCGCCCGCGGCCGCCGAGCCCGGCCGCACGGCCGCGCCTTTCCTCAACGCGTCGCTCGGCGCGCGCTCCGCGGCCATGGGCCAGGCCTTCACGGCCGTGGCCGGCGGCGGGGAGAGCCTGAACTATAATCCCGGCGCGCTCGCCTTCGAGGAGCGGGTCTCCGTCTCGGCCAGTTACCTGCGCGGTTTCGGCGAGGTGTCGCACGGCTTCGCCGCCGTCCCGCTGCCGCTGGGCGCCTTCGTCCTCACGCCCGGCTTCATGTACTTCGACGCGGGCAATATGTACCTCAATCTCTCGAACGGCTTCAAGGGCGACGTGGACGCGGAGAAGGACCGCGCGCTCTACGCCTCGGCCGCCTGGCGGCCCAGCGGCCGGCTGGGCCTGGGCGCGACGCTCAAGCACGTGCGCGTGGAACTGGCCGAGACCGCCTCGGCCTCGGAACTGCTCTACGACGCGGGACTCCTGTTCAAGGCCGGCCGGGGCCTGAGTTTCGGCGCGGCCGTGCTGAACTCCGGCGGCGAGTTCACCTTCGAGACCGACGGCGACCCGGCCCCGACCGTAAGCCGCCTGGGCGCGGCCTGGCGCGTGGAGTTCAATCCGCCCAACCTGCTGGACAAGGACGCCGACCTGGTCTATTTCGCCACGCTGCTCACGGCCGACGTCGTCAAGCCGCGCGAAGAGGACTCCTATTACCAGGCCGGCCTGGAACTGGACATGGACATGGCCGTCGGGCTGATGATGAGGCTGCGCTTCGGCTATCTTTTCGACAGGCCCGCCGAGGGCCTGGTCTTCGGTCTCGGCTTCGGCGACGGCGGCTGGTCCCTGGACCTCTCTTTCGATACCGGCAAGGAGATGGACCCCCGCCAGCAGGCCACGCTCGGCTACCGTTTCTAAGGAGTCTTTACGATCATATTCCTGAAGAAGATCTTCTCCCTTGTCCTGAGCCCCGTCGTGTGGGTCTCCCGCAAGATAGCGCCGCTGCACCTGGGGCTGTACTTCCTCTTCGGCCTGATGGCCTTCTTCGGCGGCACCACCGCCGCCTTCTTCGAGAAGTATTCCCTGATCGACGTGGACCTGCTCAAGACCGAATGGACGCGCGTCGCGGGCGCGCGGGAGCGGGGGGATAAGTTCCAGCTCTCGCAGAAAGAAATGATGCGCATCTTCCGCCCCATCAAGGTGGAGAAAAAGAAACAGCTGCGCTATGTAAAGGGCGAGTGGAAAGAAACGGAGGTCTACGAGAACCGCGGCACCGGCGCGGGTCTCTATTTCCTGTTCATCCTCGCCTGGCTCTGGCCGCTCTACCGCCGCCATTTCGGCAAGCTGCGGCCGCTCCAGTCCGTGGTCGAGAAGCGGATAGTGAACCTGCCTATCGTCCTTTTCGTCCTCAGCTGGGCGGTCTCCCTGCAGCGTTACTTCATGAGCGCCGCGTCCTACGCGGAGAGCTACGGTCCGGTGCCCGACAGGATGAAACTGGTCTTCGCCGTCTCGTCGCTGCTGATGGGCGCTTTCGTCAGCTACCTGAACCTGGAGATCACCGGCGCCTATATCCGCCGCTATATCGCGCGGCCGTTCTTCAGCGGGACCGACCCTTACGGCCTCAAGCACGGCTTCGCCGTCGGCCTGACCCTGCGCTACGCGCTGATGCTGTTCTCGCTGGCCGCGGTGCCGCTGGCCCTCTGCGTCTATATCCCCGCCTACGCCAATGTCGACATCTTCATGGACCTCCTCCGGACCGCCCGCGAGTCCGGCAAGGCCCCCATATTCGGTTATGACGCCATACGCGCGCTGGCCCCGCTGTTCGTCATGGGCGTCCTGGTCGCGCTGATGCTCCTGTTCCAGTTCGTCTCGCTGCTCTTCTACCGCTGGAACGTGCAGGTCCCGATAAGCGCGCTGGTGCGGCGCATGAAGGCCGTCGCGGCCGGCGACTTCACCTGCAAGACCTCCGTCTTCTACGCCGACGAGCTGGGCCAGCTCAAGGGCCACTTCAATATGATGCTCGACGGACTGGTGGAGCGCGACCATATCAAGGACACCTTCGGCCGCTACGTCTCCATCGAGATAGCCGAGAAGATCATGAAGAGCGGCAAGGTCAACCTGGCCGGCGAGGAGATCCAGGCCACGGTGCTCTTTTCCGACATCTGCGGTTTCACGCCGCTGAGCGAGAAGCTGCCGCCGGCGGAACTTATCGGGTTCCTCAACGACTACTTCTCCCATGTCACCGCGCCCATCATGGCCAACCGCGGCGTCATCAATAAGTTCATCGGCGACGCGGTCATGGCCGTGTTCTCGCCCGTCTTCGGCGTGGAGGACCACCGGGCGGCCGGGTTGCGCGCGGCGCTGGGCATGCGGGAGGCGCTGGCGCGGTTCAACGCGGAGGGGAAATACCCGCGGGTGGAGTTCGGCGTCGGCCTGCACAGCGGGGGCCTGGTGGCCGGCAATGTCGGCACCGAATCCCGCCTGGAGTACACCGTCCTGGGCGACACGGTCAACGTGGCCTCGCGCATCGAAAGCCAGACCAGGACCGCCGGCGCCCAGATCCTGCTCAGCGAGGCCGTCATGGCCGGCGTGCGGCCTGAGGACTTCCCCGGTATCGTTTTCACCAAAGGCCGGCCCGTCCTGATGAAGGGCAAGTCCGAGCCGATGACCCTCTACAGCATCGGATAGTCCAGCCCGCCCGCCGGTCCCCTCCCTCCAGCCGCCATTCGGCCCGGTACCGGCTGGGCCGATTTACCGCGCCGCCGGGCCCTTCCGGCCCATGGCCGCCCCCGCGCCCTCTGTTAAACTATCTACATGAAGAACCATAAAACCCTTTCGATCGCCGCCCTCCTGCTCTGCTCCGCGCCGGCCTTCGCTTACAATACCCCCGAGCATTCCGATTTCGTGACCAGCGCCATAGGCGGCATCTGCTCTTCCGGGACCGACTCGCCGCTCTGCGCCGAACTGAGCGCCTACGGCGATTTCCTGCGCTTCGGTTCCGTGATGGAGGACAAGGCCGCCAAGGGCTTCAAGACCGTTTTCAACGGCGTCGAATTCCGCGACGAGGAGCCGGAGCGCTACGGGCCCTGCAAGGAGAAGCTGCTCTACGGCGAGCGGCACATGTACTGCAACCATTATTTCTTCATCGAGAACTTCCTGGCGGGGCGTCCTTCGGCCGCCTGCGGCTCCAACCTGCTGGAGGCCACCACCCCGGAATGCGGCGGCAAGGGCGCCTTCCAGTGGGAGAGCGCCCGCGAGCGCGGTATGCGGCTCTGGGAGGAGAAGGTCATTCCTAATTACCTCTCCGCGGACCCCGGCGCCAAGGCGCGCGCCTATTACTGGCTGGGCCGCGTCGCCCACCTGCTGGCCGATATGTCCGTGCCCGCGCACGTGACGCCGCACAAGATAAATTTCATGGAGTTCGAGCACCGCGCCTTCGAGTACGAAGCCGGCCGCGGAAGGGTCCCCGGCATAGCGCAGGAGCCCACTCCCACCGACCTGGGCGGGCTTTTCGTGGAACTGGCCCGCCGCTCGCTGGAGATAGAAGCCTCCGTACGGCTGGACGCCTGCCGCCGCGAGCCCGGCCTGGACGGCTGCGCCAAAGGCCGCGCCACGCCCACCAAGCCCCTGGAATCCCGCCTGCAGGTGGTAAACGCCGTTTTCGTGGACGCCATCATGGCCGCCAAGCCCGACGCCCTCGCCAAGCCGGAGATGGTCTCCGAGCGCGACCTGGCCCGCGCCATGCTGGCCGAGATAAAGCCGCTGACCGTCCTCTACACCGTCCGCCTGCTGGAGCTCTTCGGCGCGCAGTCCGGCCTCAAGCCCGCCGCCATGGAGATGCCCGATTTCCTGCCCGACGCCTCGGACCCCGCCCCCTTCCGTCTCCCGCCCGACTTCGACGGCGCCGCCGCGCGCTGAAAATGGAGATCGGACGATACCTTCCGGAGGCCGCGTGCTGCAGTTTTTAGGCGCGCTGGCGGCCGCCGTGCCCGCCCTGCTGATGGCGCAAAAGCTCTGGCGCGTCTGGGGCGATCCCCGGGCCGGCGATCACCCGGACTGGGTGCGCTCCGGCATCGCCATCTTCCTGATGGAATTCATCATCATCCATTCCGGCGTCTTTTTCGCGACGACCTTCGGGCCGCGCGCCGAGACGCCTGTAACGGTCATGGTGGGCCTCTGCGCCTTCTACCTGCTCTTCGCCGCCATCATCGGTTGGGCCTTCAGGGTCCCCGGCCTTACCTCCTCCTTCGTCATGCTCATGATAGGCCGCGCCGTTTTCGCCTCGCTGTTCATGACCGCCCGCGACTTCAAACTGCTCAAGGCGCACAGCCTCACGGGCTTCATCCTTTATATGTTCTGCATCTTTTTAGGCCTGACGGTACTGCCCAGGCGCGGCATGAAGACGGAGATAGTCAGGCCGATGGTCGTCGGCTGCGGCAGCGGCGCCTGGATAGAGCAGCCGCATACGGCCATAGGCGGCGCGGCCGTGTATTTCGCGCTGCTTGGCCTTATCGAACTCGCCGTCTTCACCTGGATAAAGCTTTAGCCGCCCGGAGGGTCGCCGGGAGTGGGTCCGGAGGATTGCCCCGCGGCCTCCGGGAGCCCGACACTACGTTGTCGCTCATTAAAGGTCCTCTCGTCAATAGGCACAGCGGTCCCTTCCACGGGTT
>CAYPYG010000033.1:0-30193 GCA_964415175.1 uncultured Elusimicrobiaceae bacterium | reverse complement strand
ACAAAGTCGCAACCGGGGAAGTTCTCGTCGCAATATCGCCACATAATGCTGTAGTCGTCGGGCTCCGAGTCCGTGGATTTACGCACCTGGCACGATCTGCCACCAGGGCGAAGGGTAACATCGACCTGCTTCATTTTTGAACCAGAATCGGCCACTTCACCTAAGATGACTATTGCTGTCTTTGTGGAAATGATGGCTCCGTCTTCCGGCGCCGTCAGGGCTATGGTAGGAGAGGAATTGTCGATATAGAATCCTTTACTGAGACTGAACGAGAAAGACCGTTCGCTCCCGTCCACCCTATTCTTCGCCACCCCGCTGATCCGCGCATTATGGGGCCCCTCGGATAGGCCCAGGTGCGGCACATTGCAGGTCATGGCAAGGAGTTGTCCGTCGCCGCAGCCAGCGACAATTCCCCCGTCGACGTGAAGAGTACCACTGCTGAAAGCTAGTGGTGCGCAATCCGGCGGATGACATGACGCCCGGACGGTGCCGAAAGAGATGCCGCTCTGCGCGTCGAGCGTGTAGTAATTGTCCGGACCGATGTTCCACTCCATAGCGAGGCTCGGCCAGGTGGCCGGGTCGGACGCAAAAGCCGGAGGAACCGCGAGCGTGTGCAGCAATAAAACCATGGCGAATAGGACGGAATATTTAGCCGCCGAGAATCCCTTCATGCTATCCCCCCGATCCCTTCACTTTTTTCTTGAGGTCTTTCAGGCACTGCTTCAAATGTTTGTAATCCATGTGGTCGTCGGGATATTTTTCCCCCCGGGCCTCCATCCGCTCCTGCGTCCAGGTCCAGCGCGAATCAACGGCGAAGTTGTCTATCATCCGCTCCAGCACCGGGATGGCGCGCGCGTCGCCAAGTTGCACCAGCAATCTGGCCCCGGCAGAAACATCCATTGTGTTCCCGCCGCCGCCGGGCTTGGCACTGAATCCGTCGGCCGGCAAGAACCAGCGCAATATGGGCTCGACCGCCTCTTTTACGCCCAGATAGACTAAGATCGCGGCGGCCTCTTGGCGCGAGGCGCCCAAGCGCGACCTATCGTCCAGCAACTTCAAAAACCGGGGAACTATCAGCGGTTTCACCAGTTCCCGTCCCTCAGGTGTGAGGATATGCTCCCAGAACTGTAATATGGCGGTAGCATGATAAAAAGAATCCGGCGCGCTTTCATCGTATATCTTCAGCAGGCAGCCTATGGCGCGCGGGTCCTTGGATTTGCCGAGCGCGCGTATGGCGTTGAGATTTATGCCTATTTCATTGAAATCGGCCGGCTCACGGCGGGTAAGTTCCATCAACATATCGACGTCGTCACCGCCGGCATAGCCCACCACGGTCATAACGTTCTTGAGCACCTCGCCGGGGGTGGCGGGGTCTTTGGCTGTTTCTTTCATCGCTTCGCTGACGCGGCTGTCGGTACGAGCGACTTCCAGCAGCATTATGGCCGCCATGCCCCGGACGCGGCCGTGATCTTCCTTGTCGCGCATGATCGCCACAAGGCTGTCGGCATAGCGGCCTATAGCCCTGGCGCTTACGGTGTAATTCTTCTGCAGCATTATCCCGTAGCGTATACGCCAGTCAACGCTTTTATCGGACAATACTTCCACCAGCTCGGCGTTGAACCGCAGGGAATCAAGTTTTCCTCCGGCCTTTTCGGCCAGCCGCTCAAGCGCGGCGTCGTCCTGGCCTTTTTCCCCGGCGGCTATCTTTTCAAGCTCCTGGATCCTTTTGCGTAGCGAAGCAGAGACCTTCACCCCGCCGGCCTTGTAAGGCGCTGTGGATTCGCCGGGCTCAAGGTCTTCCAGCGGCGCGTCTTCAAGATAGGGGTCGTCCTCCGCCGGAGCCGCCACCGTCGCGGCATTTTCCGCGAAGATGACGGCCGGCATGGCTGTCAGCAGAAGTAGAAGCAGAGATGTTTTAAGTACGAAGTTTATCCCTATAATAAGCACTTACCTCGGCCAGACATAGGTCTCACATGTCTCGGCGACTAAAACCTCTGCTGAAGCGACTGCAATCGTACATGATAAAAGAAGCCCTGACAGTCTTTTTACCAGATTTTTATTCCTGCTCATTGCCCCCCCCCGGACCTATTTTCTAGTACCTATACCCCTGACCTTTATGCCATGTAGCCTTCCTGTTCTCGCGGACGCATTTTTTGAGGCGCTCAAGGTGCTCCTGTATTCGCTTATAGTGGACCGAGCCTTCCGGGAATTTGAGCCCACGTTCTATCAGGTTTTCCTTTTCCCAGGTAAATCTTGTATCTGCCGGATATTTTTTTAGGACATCTTCCATCGCTTTTATTCCGCGTTTGTCGCACAGGTCGGCCAAAAGCCGGGTGCCCCAAAAGACGTCTGCAGCCCCTCCCCCGCTATCTTTTACAGGCATCCGGTCTTCGCCGGCCGGCAAAAACCAGCGGGTGATGGGCTCATATACCTCGCGGACATTCAAGCGCACCAACAGTTCCGCCGCATAGTTTCGAGAGGCGCCCATATACGACCTGTCGTCCACCATTTTCAATAGTTTCGGCGTCAGGACCGGCACAAGCGCGGCCCGGCGCTCCGGGGAGGACACTATCATGCATTGCAATCCTTCTATGGCCGTGACATTGAAGAAAGAATCCGGCGCGCTTTCCTCTAAAATCTTCATCAACAGTTCCGGCGCTTTCGGATTTTGGGACCGGCATAGCGAGCGTATGGCATTGAGATTTATGCCTACCTCGTTAAAGCTTCCCGGCGCGCGGTTCATTATCTCCAAAAATCGGTCCACGTCATCTATCCCGGCGCCGCCCAGCACGGCCATCACCGGCTCCAGCAGCGCCGCTGGCGCGGTGGTGTCGACGGCTATCGCGGTCATAACCTCCCTGATATCGGCGTGCTCTTTGGCCAGCCCGGAAGATATAAGCAACGCCACGCTTCCGCGCACCCGTGGATGCTGTGTCCGGTCCGCCAGAATGGTTTTAAGTGCGGGCAACCGTTTTTCCACCGACCTAGACGTCACCATGAATTTCTTCACGCGCAGGAGCAAGTACCGTACCCGCCAATCCACGTCCCTGTCGGCCAACACTTCCACTAATTCATTGTTGAATCGCAATAAAGCCAGTTTGCCGCCGATCTCTCCGGAGATCCGCTCCAGCGCGGCGTCGTCCTGGCCCTTTTCCCCGGCGGCTATCTTTTCAAGTTCCTGGATCCTTTTGCGCAGCGAGGCCGAGACCTTCACCCCGCCGGCCTTGTAAGGAGCGGTGGATTCGCCGGGCTCGAGGTCCTCCAGCGGCGGCTCTTCGACCGCGTATCCGTCATTCGCAGCCGGGGATTCCTCCGCGGAAGTAAATTGCGGAATTATCGAGAAGACTAGTGCTGAAACCAGTATTTTAAGCATGAAAAGACACATCCTCCCACTAAGATGCCTGAACAAAGCGGCGTAATGTAGAACGGAGATGTTGTCCGGCGCGGCCCCTAAACCCCATATCCCGGACTATTTAAGGATTTTACACAAAACGAACGGATATTTGTCAATATACCGATTATGTCAATGTCGAGGATGGGAGTCTTTGGCGTTAAAACGATGGGAAGATTGCCGACTCTCCCCCCGCCGACAGGCAGATATGCTCGCCGGCCGGTGAACCCATGGACGCATGCATCCTGGAGGCCAGGTCTGTCAGAGCGCCATCCGTCATGGGTGAAACGGCCCCGGCCGGGTCCGCCACGAGGAAGACCCCGGCCCGGGCGGACCGTTCCCGGCGACCGCTCGCATGCGCCTGGCCCAGCTTTTTGCGGCAGAGGTCTTTCAGGCGCCGCTCTTTCTTTTCGTCCGCGCCGGAAAAGGCGTCCCGATTTTTCAGGCAGTGCACTTCGAAAAAGTATTTTTCTCCGGCCAGTACCGCCGAGATATCGGCTTCCCTTCTCTGTCCGCCCGGCAGAAAGCGTATCTCCGTGAAGCCGCGACGCGCGAGGATGTTAACGGCCCTCAGCTCGGCCAGCGCCGCCTCCAGCCTGTCAGGCGCGAAATTATTGTAGTCGAAGCCCGTTATGGAGAGTATCCCTTCGGCGGGCAGGGCCAGTGCCGCGGCGGACGAGTCCAGCAGGGCCTTTATGTTGCCGAGCCGCCGGGCAGGGTCGGCTTTAAGGGCTTTCCTGAGTTCTGACGCCGTTCCCTGCGCGATGAACTGCCCGAGATATGCCGCAAGTCGCGGAGGCAGTCCGGAAGCCGCTATCGCCGCAAGGACCTCTTTCCTGTTCATGACGGGAAGCTACCTGGCCGGCAGGGAGGAGCGTACGGCCCAGCGCAGTTTGGCGCAGGCGGAGCGGGGGTTGGAGCGGCGTTCGGCCGACGACGGCCTGGCCGGGGTCTGGGAGACCGACGAGTAAATCCCTTCTTCCTCGCCTTTGAAAAAAGCTTTCTTTACCCGCCGGTCCTCCCCGGAGTGGAAGGACAATATAGCGGCCCGGCCTCCGGGTTTCAGGCACCAGGGCAGGACGGAAAGGAAGCGGTCCAGCGCGCTGAATTCCTCGTTGACCTCTATGCGCAGCGCCATGAAGACGCGCTGCAGCGATTTCTTTATATCTTCCTCCGAGAGCCCGGGTGCCGCGGTTTTCAGCCCTGCCCGCACGGCGGCGGCCAGCGCCGCGGTGGTTGCCGGCGGCGGCGCCGCTGCCTTTATCGCGCGGGCTATCGGAGCGGCGTGAGGCTCGTCGGCGTTCTCCGCGAGTAGCGTTTCAAGGCGCTTTAGCTGGACCTGCCGCAGGAATTCGGCGGCGGGCTTGCCGCGGGAGGGATTGAGCCGGAGGTCCAGCGGCCCGTCGGCCTTGTAGGTGAAGCCGCGTTCGGGATTGTCCAGCTGCATCGACGAGACGCCCAGGTCGGCCAGGACGCAGTCGAAACCTCCCCCCGCCTCGCCCAGCAGGCCCATGATCCCGGCGTAATTCATCTTGCGTATGAGAAGCGCGTCCGGGCCGTAACCTTCGGCCCGGAGCCGGGCCTCCGTCTTGGGCAGTTCCACCGGGTCCACGTCCACGGCGAAAAGGCGGCCGCCGGGGAGCAGCCGCGGCAGTATGCGGCGGGCGTGTCCCCCGTAGCCGAGGGTCGCGTCAAAGCCGGTCTCGCCGGGTTTGGGATCGAGTATGGAGAGTATCTCTTCGACGCAGATGGGCCGATGGGTGCCGGCCGGAGTGAGGCCTTTGGCGATTATGTGCTCGATCTGGTCCGCGTATCTGGCGGGGTCGAGCTCCTTGTATTTTTGAGCGAAGCGGCGCGGGTGCGTGCCGCTGTAGCGGACGCGGCGCTTGTGCGGCTTCGGGGCCTCGTCGGTCATTTGCCGGGCCGTTCCGCGCTACCGCAGGTCGAGTACGTCCATGAGGCCGGGGCCGTAGGAGACGATGGAGAGCTTCGGGTAAGGATAGACCCTGGACAGCTCCCCGATTTTCTTGAGGAAGGCGGCGGCCTCGCCCTTTATGTCGGCGAGCCGCCTGGGATTGTCGGCGCCCTGGTAGAGGTCGATATGGGTTATCGCCAGCCGGGTGGCGGAGTTTATCGCGACGGCGCGGCGGGCCAGGTCGTACTCGAAAGCGCCTATGCGGCGCAGACGGCCGCTGACCGAGCCGACCTCGCGGCCCTTCGTGTGGTGTATATTAAGTTTCGACTTGTCCTTTATTTCCGCGGCCAGAGGGCCGGGGCCGACGCGGCTGACATAGGGTTTGAAGATGGCGTAGACGTCGCGCACGTATTTGGGGCCCAGGCCGGCCTCGGCGAGGAAGGTGGAGGCGGTGGTGTCGCGCGAAGTGACGTAGGGATATTCGCCGTGCAGCAGCGAGAGCTTCATGCCCTGCGTCCCTTCGACGATGACGCCGTCGCCGGCGGAGAGCGCCTTGTTGAGCAGCTCGGGCACGGGTCTCACCCAGCGGCGCAGCCGCGGCTCGTCCTTGGCGAACTTTATCTTCTTGCGGTCGATGCGCTCGCGCACGGCCGTGCCCAGGCCGGTGCCGACGCTGCCGATTGACTTCATCATGCGCGCGTCGCGGCGCTCGGCCGCCGTCTGGCGCGGCTCTATCACGACGGCGTTGGGGTCTATTATTATGCGGCCGGCGGTGCCGGTCAGCGCTATCTCTTTGAGCAGCCAGTCGGTGATGATGTAAGTGCCGGCGCCGAGCACCAGTTTCGTGCGCGGGTTGACGAAGCCGGCCGGAATGGATTTCAGCGCGTAGATCTTCCCTTTGTGGAAGACCGTGTGCCCCGCGTTGGGCCCGCCGACTTTCACCGCGTAGCGGTAATCGCCCTCGTGCGCCAGGTAGGCGCAGATCTTGCCCTTCCCTTCGTCGCCGCCCTGACCGCCCGCTACTATGTCTACCGGCATGAGGTCTCCTTCATTTCCCCCGGGCCAGGCGCGCGGCCAGGCCGGTGTAGGGTTTGGACAGCAAAGCTTTCAGTTCGGTCCTGACCGCCGGGCGCACGGGCAGGCTTTCTACGAAGTCCCGCAGGTCCGGCAGGGTTACGGCGCGGCCGCGGGTAAGTTCCTTGAGCAGCGAATAGGGATCCTTCACCCCCTCCCTGCGCAGGACGGTCTGCACCGCCTCGGCGTAGACCTCCGGATGCTCGGCCAGCGAGCGGGCGGCCGCGGCGCGGTCGACGCTTATGCGCGAAAAGCCTTCCATTACCGACTTGTAGGCGATGAGCGAATGGGCGAAGGCCGCGCCGTAATTGCGCTCGACCGTCGAGTCCGAAAGGTCGCGCTGCAGCCGGGAGACCGGCAGCTTGGCCGAGAAGAAGCCGCAGAGCGCGTTAGCCGCGCCCAGGTTCCCCTCGGCGTTCTCGAAGTGTATAGGGTTCACTTTCTGCGGCATCGTGGACGAGCCGACTTCCCCCGCCACGGCGCGCTGCACGATAAGGCCGTCGCTGATATAGCGCCAGATATCCTGGCACATGCCGACGAGTATCGTATTGGTCCGGCGCAGCGCGTCGAAAAGCTCGGCGACCGCGTCATGCGGCTCTATCTGCGTGGTGAGAGGAGCGGCTTCGATCTTTATCTTAAGTCCCTTCGAAGCCGCGGCGGCGAAGCGGCGGGCGAAGGCCGGCCAGTCGGCGCGCGGGAAAGCGGCAAGGTAGGCGTTGTAATTCCCGACCGCGCCGGACAGCTTCGCCTGGAGGCGCAGGCCGAGCAGTTGAGCGCGCTGGCGCTCGAGGCGCGAGGCGAAGACGGCGAATTCCTTGCCGAAGGTGGTGCCTACGGCGGGCTGGCCGTGCGTGCGGGCCAGCAGCGGGTCGGCGGCGTGGCGGCGGGCCAGGCGGCGGAGTCCGGCTATGATATCGTCGAGAGCGGGCAGCAGCACCTCGCCCAGGCCGCGCGAGAGCATCAGCGCGTACGAGAAGCTGTTGACGTCCTCGGAGGTGAGGGCGAAATGGACGTATTCCCTGTATTTGCCCAGGCCCGCTCTTTCAAGACGTTCGCGGATGAAGCGTTCGCAGGCCTTCACGTCGTGGCGGGTCTCTTTCTCTATCGTCTTGACGCGCGCCGCGTCGGCGGGAGAGGCGCTACGCAGGGCCTCCAGCAGTTTTTTTCCCTTCGCGGGCAGCCGCGGTATGCCGGTCCCGGGCAGGCCGCAGAGCAGTTCCAGGTAAAGCGCCTCGACCTCGAGACGGTGGCGTATGAGCGCCGCTTCGCTGAAATAACGGGAGAGTGGCCGGGCGACCGCCGCGTAGCGTCCGTCGACCGGGCTTACGGAATCCAGTTCGGTCATGCCGATATGATATCAAAAGGGCGGGAAAGGCGGCGAGCGGGGCGGGAAGCCCCGTCGCCCGCGATCAACGGGGTTCCGTCGGCGGGGTCGGCGGCGGTTCTCCGGGTCCGGACCCGCCGCCGCCGGCCTGCCAGGTCTTGAGCAGCGCGGCCGCGGCGGCCAGTTCCTTGAGCAGGGCGGCCAGTTCCGCGCGCTCCGGGTCCGCCAGACGTCCGCTGAAAAGAGAGAGTTTCTCCGAGATCCTGTTCAGTTCCCCGCCGAGCTTTTCGGCGAGCGCGGCCTGTCCCCGGGTGTCCGCCGGGGCGCCGCTTTCGCCGAGCCTGGCGGCGAGGGCCTTCTCCCGCGCCAGCGCTTCTTCCAGGCTGGAACTCAGCGCGGCGGTCTCGCCCTGCAGGTCGAAAACGGTATTGGCGGCTTCTTCGAAGTCGTGCTTCTCCTGTTCGATCTGGATCTGCGCCTCCGCGAGCTGGTTCCGCAGGGCGGTCAGCTCGGCCTCGCGCCCGAAGTCCTTTTTCCTCAGTTCCTCTTCCCGCCCGCGCAACTCCAGAAGTTCGGCCTGCACCGCCGCCAGCTTTTTCTCCGCGTCGTCCAGACCGGCCGGCGCTTTTCCCGCCCCCTGTTCCGCGCCGCCGCCGGCTTTGGCGACGGCCAGTTCGCGCTGCAGCGCCGCCGTCTGTTCCGCCGCCAGTATCAGCTGCTTTTCCAGCGCCTCTTTGGCCGCCTTCAGTCCGACGATCTCGCCGGCCAGGGAAGAGGCCTCTTTAATGTTGGTTTCCAGGTCGGCGGAGAGTCTGCGGGTCTCGGCTTCGGCCGCGGCCAGCCTGGCGAGGAGCTTGTCGTGCGAAGCGCGGTCCGCTCCCCCCGCGTCGTCCACGGTCTCCGGCGTCTCCCGGGCCGGGCCCGCCGCGGAGGCTTTAAGAGCGGTCAGTTCGCGCTCCAGTACCTGCGCCCGCTCCCGGGCGAGCGAAAGTTCTTTTTCCAGCGCCTCTTTGCCCGCCTTGAGCCCGGTCATTTCGCCGGCCAGGGCGGAAGCTTCCCTCGAACGCGCCTCCAGAGCGGAGGAAAGTTTAGAGGTCTCGGCTTCGGCCGCGGCCAGCCTGGCGAGGAGCTTGTCGTGAGAAGCGCGGTCCACCAGGTCCGCGGCGTCCGCGGCTTCCTGCGTCGCCCGTTGCGCGCGGCCGGCGGAAGCTTTGAGAGCGGTCAGTTCGTTTTCCAGTTCAGCCGCCCTTTCCGAGGTCAGCTTCAACTGCCTTTCAAGAGCTTCTTTTCCCGCCGTAAGGGCGGCCGTTTTCTCCGCCAGTTCGGAGGCTTCCTTAGAACGCGCCTCCAGGGCGGCGGAAAGCTTAGCGGTCTCCGAGTCGGCCGAGGTCAGTCTGATAAGTATCTCTTCGGGGGAAACGCGGCTCTCCGCTCCCCGCGCGGCGGCGTCCAGGATTTTCGCCAGCGGTTCGATGGCCGCTATGGCACGGAAGCGTTCCTCCAGCGCCGCCGCCCGGGCCTCCTCCCCCTTCGCGAAATTTTCCAGGCCGGCGCGTTCCGCTTCCATGAGCGCCACGCGCTCCTTTTCCGAATCGAGAAGGGCCGCGAGTTTTTCCGCCCGCTCCGCCATGGCCGCGTGGGCCTGCAGGAGGCCCGCGGCTTTCTTGACGAGTTCGTCCTTGTCCGCGGCGGCGGCGTGCAGGGCTTCGATCTCGGCCTTCAGCGCCGTTTCCCGCGCGGAGGCTTCCAGCAGCAGGCGGTCGAGATGGGCCAGGCGGGAATCGAGCTCCTCGGTCCGCTTGACGATCTTCGAGTAGTCGCCGGAAAGCCGTTCGGCTTCCTCCTGGGCGCTGGACATGGCGTCCCAGAGGAAACCGATCTCGGGCCCGGACCGGGGTTCCGCGGCGCTCACGGTCGCCTCCCCGCCGGCGGCGCGAAGCGGCGGGACACGTGGAATATGATAACCGGCATGCTCATAAGGAGGGAAGAGTGCGTCTTCCCTACATTGTAAATGATAATAGAGGCCGGTTACAAAGTTATTTCATCCCGGTTAAAGGTTCATGGTCCCGGAGCAAAGTGCTATAATAAGAGCGGTTCTTCAGGGCGGGGTGCGATTCCCCACCGGCGGTGGTCCGCGAAAGCGGCGAGCCCGCGAGCCGAGGGCGGAAGCCCGAGGCAGGACCCGGTGAGATCCCGGGGCCGACGGTAAAGTCCGGATGAGAGAAGGACCGGTGTAAAGGCCGCGCGCGGTTCTTTTTGGCGGCTTTCCCCAGCCCTGAAGACTACTTCAGGGCTTTTTTATTGGAGAACCGATGGACTTCGCTCCGATAGGGGAGATAGTAAAGGACATAAAGCGCGGCCGCATGGTGATATTGGCCGACGACGAGAGCCGCGAGAACGAGGGCGATATAGTCATGGCGGCCCAGTTCGCCACGCCGGAGAAGATCAATTTCATCGTCAGGGAAGCGCGCGGCCTGCTCTGTTCCCCTCTCTCGGCGGACCTGGCCCGCCGCCTGGACCTTTTCCCGATGGAGCGCGATAACTCCGACCCGTACAAGACGGCCTGGACCATCTCCGTCGACGCCAAAAAGGGGGTCACGACCGGGATCTCGGCCGCCGACAGGTCCCGCACCCTGAAGGCCCTCGCTTCCCCCTCTTCCGCTCCCGCCGATTTCACCCGTCCCGGACATGTTTTTCCGCTGCGCGCCAAGCCCGGTGGCGTGCTGGTACGCGCCGGCCATACCGAGGCCTGCGTCGATCTCCTTAACCTCGCCGGCCTGCGCCCCGCCGGCGTCATCTGCGAGATCATGCGCTCCGACGGCGGCATGGCCCGCATGCCGCAGCTCAGGACCTTCGCCCGCCGCCACCGCCTCAAGCTGGCCACCATCGCCGACCTCATAAAGTACCGGCGCGGCCGCGAGACCATGGTCGAGAAGCACGCCACGGCCGCGCTCCCTACCTCTCACGGCGTTTTTACGATGCACGTTTACCGCGAAAAGCTCACCGGCCTGGAGCATATCGCGCTGGTGAAGGGCGAGCCCGGCCCCGCGGCGCTGGTGCGGGTGCACTCCGAGTGCCTGACCGGCGACGTCTTCGGTTCGCGGCGCTGCGACTGCGGCGAGCAGCTCGACGCCGCCCTGGCCGCCATAGCTAAGGAGGGTTCGGGTATCCTGCTCTATATGCGCCAGGAAGGCCGGGGCATAGGGCTGGGGAACAAGATAAAAGCCTACGCGCTCCAGGACAAGGGCTACGACACCGTCGAGGCCAACCTTGCGCTGGGTTTTCCCGCCGACCTGCGCGACTACGGCACCGGCGCGCAGATACTCTCCGATCTCGGCGTCCGCCGGCTGCGGCTGCTGACTAACAACCCGCGCAAGCTGGCCGGGCTGGGCGGCTACGGCCTTAAGATAGCGGAGCGCGTCCCGCTGGTGATGAAATCCAACGCGCACAACAGGAAATATCTGGCGACGAAGGCCCGCAAGCTCGGGCATATGTTCATTTAGGAGGACGAATGAAGATAATAGAAGGAAAACTCAAAGCGGATAAACTCAAGTTCGCTCTGGTCGTGTCCCGGTTCAACGACTTCCTCACCGGCAAGCTGGCCGACGGGGCCGTCGACACGCTGAAGAGACACGGCGCCGACGAGAAGGACATAACGCTGGTGAAGGTTCCGGGCGCCTACGAACTGGCGCTGGCCGCCGACAAGGCCGCCGGCGGGAATTACGACGCCGTCGTCTGCCTCGGCGTCATCATCCGCGGCGATACCCCGCATTTCGACCTGGTCGCGGCCGAGACCGCCAAGGGCGTGGCCGAAGTGTCGATGCGCCGCAAGAAGCCTGTCATCTTCGGCGTGGTCGCCGCGGACAACCTGGAGCAGGCCATAGAGCGCTGCGGCACCAAGCAGGGCAACAAGGGCGCCGAGGCCGCCATGGCCGCCATCGAAATGGCCGACCTGTTCCGGAACTTGTAAGGGGACAATGGGGGTGGCGGCGGATTCGCGGAGAAAAACCGTCCGGAGCCGCGAGCTTGCGTAAGCGCGAGCGGCGAGAGTCGGAAGGGCGAGCACGGTGTGCGAGACCCTGTTTTTCGGAGCGAACCGCCGACAGGCCCCCCATACTTGCTCCTTGTTTTATGACCGATAAAGAACTGATGAAGCGGGCGATAGCGCTGGCGCGGCGCGGCAGCCGCGGCGCGCATCCCAATCCCATCGTCGGCGCGGTGCTGGCCAAAAAAGGCCGGATCATAGCCGAGGGCTGGCACGCCCGTTTCGGCGGCCCGCACGCCGAGGCGTCCGCCCTGAAGAAGGCCGGGAGCCGCGCCCGGGGCGCCGACCTCTACGTCACGCTGGAACCCTGTTCCACCCACGGCAAGACCCCGCCCTGCACCGAAGCGATAAAGGCGGCCGGCGTGGCGCGCGTCTTCATCGGCGCTTCCGACCCCAATCCCTGCCACAGCTGCCGCGGCGGCGCCATACTGCGCGCGGCCGGCGTAAAGGTGACGACGGGCCTGCTGCGGAAAGAGTGCGATGACCTCAACCCGGCCTTCGCCAGGTATATGCGGACCCGCCTGCCTTATGTCACGCTCAAGACGGCCCAGAGCCTGGACGGCAGGATAGCCGACGCGGCCGGCCGCTCGCGCTGGATCTCTTCCCCGCAGTCGCGCCGTTTCGCTCATAAGCTGCGCGCCGAAGCCGACGCCGTAATTGCCGGCGTCGGTACGGTGCTGGCGGACGACCCGCTGCTCAATGTGCGCGGTTTCAAAGTCCCGCGCCAGCCCTGGGTGGTCATCCTCGATTCCCGGCTGCGCATACCGCCGAAGGCGCGTGTTTTCGGGAACGACCGCGTCATCGTCGCCGTCGCCGGCAAAGCCCCGACGACGGCGGTAAAGCGCCTCCCCGGTCACGCCGAAGTGCTGGAACTCCCCCGGGACCGCGACGGGCGGCCTTCGCTGCCGGCGCTGCTCAAGGCGCTTGGCTCCATAGGGATAAGCCACATACTCGTGGAGGGCGGCGGAAAAGTCGCCGGTTCCTTCATCAGCCAGGGCCTGGTGGACCGCTATTGCTGCATCATCGCCCCCATGGTCATCGGCGGCACGGACTCCCGCGGTTCCGCCGTCTGGCCCGACAGGCTCAACGCCGCCCGCAAAGTGCTGGGCGTGCAGGCCGAGGTGAAAGATATCCTGCGCCTCGGCCCCGACCTTATGCTCGACGTGAGGTTCAGGTAATGTTCACGGGAATGATCGAAGCGGTGGGAAAGCTGAAGTCATATGCCGGCGGGAGGCTGGCCGTGGAAGTGCCGGCCGGCTGGAAGCTGGAGACCGGCGAGAGCGTCGCCGTCAACGGCGCCTGCCTCACTTATGTCTCGGCGAAGGGCCGCGCGGCCTTTTTCGACCTCAGCCCCGAGACCCGCTCGCGCACCGCGCTGGGCCTGCTGGGCCCCGGCGCGCCGCTCAACCTGGAACGCGCGCTCAAGGTCGGCGCCCGCCTCGGCGGACATTTCGTCACCGGGCACATAGACGGGACGGTGAAAGTGCTCGCCGTCCATAAGGAAGCCAGCAGCTTCACCCTCGAACTGGAGACCGGCGCCGGCGCGGTCATGGTCGAAAAGGGCTCCGTCGCGCTCGACGGCGTCAGCCTGACCGTCTTCGCCGTCACCCCGCGCTCCTTCAGGACCGCCATTATCCCCCACACCTGGGCCAATACCGCGCTCGCCGCCCTCAGGCCCGGCTCCGCCGTCAACATCGAGTACGATATACTCGGCAAATACGCGCGCGCCTGCGCGGCCGGGGACGCCGCCCTGCGCGAGGCGCTCGGGAAGAACGGGTTTTTATGATCCGTCATTGACCGCGGTCAACTTAAATCGTATATTGTCCGTACCTATGAAAAAGACCCTTTTCCTGCTCCTGTCCTGCGCCCTCGTTTCCCCCGTCTTCGCCGAGGGCGGGAAAAACCCGGAGAACGGCCTGTCTTTCCGGCAGCTCCTCTCCCGGGTGGCCGTCTCCAACTCCTCGCTCGCTCTTCCCGAGCCGGAGGCGGCGGTCGTGAAGGACGACCTGTCCCTGCTGGCCGACGACCGCTCATGGCTCACCGTGGCCGCCTCCGACAAGTATCAGCGCACCCGCCTGCTGGAAATGGGTTTGGATATAGTCGAGATAGAAAATGGTTTCGTGCGCGGCTTCGCCCGCGAGTCCGCCGTGCGGGAGATAGCCGCCGGGGGCTTCAGGATCGACGACAAGGTCTCGATATACAATTTCGACAAGGATTTTCCCCTCGCCGACGCCGCTTATCATAACTTCGGGGAGACCGTCGAGGTACTGAAGCAGCTGGCCGCCGCCCATCCCGAAGAGACCTCGCTGTTCTCCATAGGCAGGACGGTGGAGGGCCGCGACATCTGGGCGCTGCGCATCAATCCGGCGGAGAAGGGCACGGCCCCCAGCGCCAGGCCCGGCGCCGTCTTCATGGCCAACCATCACGCGCGCGAACACCTGACCAACGAGGTCGCGCTGCTCTTCGCCGTCTGGCTGCTCGAGAACAAGAACGCCCCCGAGGCGCGCAGATACATCGACACCCTCGACATCCATATCATCCCGATGGTCAATCCCGACGGAGCCGAGTACGATATCGCCGCCGGCAAGTACCGCTGGTGGCGCAAGAACCGCTCCGTGAACGCGGGCGGCTCCTACGGCGTGGACCTCAACCGCAACTACGACGCGCGCTGGTGCGAGGCCGGCTCTTCCACCAACCCGTCGGCCGACACCTATTGCGGACCTTACGCCTTCTCCGAGCCCGAGACCCGCGCCGTGCGCGACTTCGTCCTGGCCCGGCCGAACATAAAGACGCTGCTCACCTATCACACCTATTCCGAACTGATACTTTACCCGTGGGCCGGACTCGACGAGCCGCTCGAGGACAAGACGGACCTCAAGGTCTTCGAGACGATGGCGAGAGCCTTCGCAGGCTATACCGGTTATGTGCCTCAGCAGTCCAGCGATCTCTATGTCGCCACCGGCGATACGACGGACTGGGCCTATATGCAGCGCCGCATCTTCGCCTTCACTTTCGAGATGACCCCCAAGCGCTGGGGCGGCGGCGGCTTCTATCCCGGCGCCGGCGTGATAGAGAAGGTCGTGGCCGACAATATCAAGGCCGCGATGTACATGCTCAGCGTGACCGACGACCCGTACAAGCTGGCGCGCTGAGATATACCGCGCGTCTGCCGAAAAAGGTCCGGGATATGCTCCCGGACCTTTTTTTGGGGCCTATGTTCCCGCTGGGTCCAAAGACCTTAGCCCACCACCCCCTCTTCTGATATGATATCCGTATGACCACTTTCATCAAAGTTCTCGTCTTCGCCTTTTTGATCCCCGCCGCTCCGGCCGCCGCGGCGCCCTTCGCCCTCAATTCCATGAACGCCTCGGACGTGGTCGCCGCGCCGGTGCCGGCCCCTGAGACCGTCGTCCCTAATGCCGGCGCTACCGTCCCCGCCGAGTGGACCGTGATGGTTTATTCCACCACCCGCGACCAGCTGCGTTACGCCCTGCTCTGGCAGCTGCTGGAGATGAAACGCGTCGGCGCTTCGGAAAAGGTCCGGGTCGTGGCGCAGGCCACTCTTCCTTTCCTCAAGGCCGACGGCTCCGTTTCGACCGACACCGTGCGCATAGCCCTCGGCGGCCCGGCCGCGGAGGGCGCGGTGGACGCCGCCCTGGAGAAGGTCTTCTCGGGCGGGCAGATAGACGAGAGCGCGCTCGAGGCCTTCGGCGCTGACATAGTCTGGCGCGCCCCGGCCGGGGACACCGGCGACTGGCGGGCCGCCGCCGATTTCACGCGCTGGGCCGCCGCCTCATACCCCTCTTCGCGCCGCGCCTTCTTCATCTACGGCCACGGCAACGGCTTCTTCGACGGGAAAAAGCAGCCCGCCCAGAAGGGCACGCTGATGGACACCGAGACCGGTAATTACGTCACGCTGCCGGAACTGCGCGAGCTGATGCGCGCCACCGGGCATGTGGACGCTTTCGTCATGACCTCCTGCATCATGCAGATGGCCGAGGTGGCCTGGCAGGTCAAGGACTACGCCGACGTGGTGGTGGGTTCGAGCGAACTGATGTACGCTCTGGGCTACGATATGGGCGGCATGCTGCAGCTGCTCAATTCGGTCCCCGCCGTTCCTTCCGCCGAGCTCGGGAAGTTCCTAGCCGCCGGATATGTCGAGCGGGCCAAGGCGTTCGAAAGGCCGGGCGCCCACGCCTCGGTGCTGGATACCTCCGCGCTCGACGAGCTGGGCCGTAGGGTGCGCGCCTGGGTGGAGGCCGAGACCGCTTTCGACAATCACGAGGCCGAGAACGCCGGGATAAAAGGAGCGGCCCGCTTCGATATCTTCGGCGTCACCATGGCCACCGACGCCCCGCATATAGCGGCGGCCCTGTCCGTCTCCGGCGACCTTTACGATTTCGTCAGGATAGTGGCGGAGAAGACCCCCGCGGACGCTCCCGAGGGAGCGCTGGCCGTCGCCCGCGCGAATGAACTGATGTCCTTCATCTCGGACGGGCTGTTCCACGGCTACTACCAGTACGGCACTTCCCCTACGGGCTTCCCATACGCGCGCACCCACGGCATTTCCGCTCATGTGCCGCCGGTGAGGCTGGTCGGCGACTCGCTGGAGGGCTTCATGGCCCTGCAGGAGACCGATTACTGGTCGCTGCCTTTCGCCGTCGAGACCGGCTGGGGCCCCTTCATCCGCCGGATCTATTCCAGTTATAAATAGGGCATCCGCCCGTTAAAAGGGAAAGGCCGGGAGATCCCTCCCGGCCCTTTCTTTTGCGCGTCTGAAACTCAGTCCCCCTTGGACGAGAGCCGCTCGTAGGCGGCCTGTATTTCCTTGAAGCGGCGGTGCGCCAGCGCCTTGAACTCGTCCCCAAGGTGGTCGACCTTGTCCGGGTGGTATTTATTGGCCAGTTTCAGGTAGGCGGCGCGTATCTCGTCGGCGGAGGCGTCCGGCGCGACGCCCAGGACCTTGTAAGGGTCTTCCTCCGGTCCCGGCCCGCCGGCTTCCGCGGCGGGCCCTTCTTCCGCCGGCCCGGCCTTTTCCCCTCTCCGTCCCGCCCTGAGCAGGGCCGGGCGCCGCACCAGGTACCAGTAAAGAGCCGCTATCACCAGGATATCGTCTATGAGGCCGAAGCGGCCGAGCCCCCGCTCGGGCAGCAGGTCTATCGGGCTCAATAAATAAAGAGCGGACAGGACGTAGAACCAGGTCTTCATCGGCTTAAGGAAGGAAAGGAAGGGCGTTGGCCGCGGGGAGCAGGAAGAAGTCCGCCGCCAGGCCTCCGAGCAGGACGAAGGAGCCCAGCAGCCACAGCATGGCCGGCGTGCCGGCCCGCGGTGCGGCGGGCGTGTCGGCCTTGCCGGCGTATATGGCGGTTATTATCGAGAGATAGTAGTAGAGCGAGACGGCGCTGGCCAGTACCGCGATGACGACTAGCCCGGGGCTCCCGCCGCGCACGGCCTGGGCGAAGAGCCAGAACTTGCCGAAGAAGCCGGCCAGCGGCGGTATGCCGGCCAGCGAGAGGACGAAGACGGCCATCAGGGCGGCCTTGGCGGGGTCCGCGGCGGCGAGTCCCCGGAGATCGGCGAGCGTGACGCCTTTCTCGTGCTTCTCGAGTATCGCGACCAGCGAGAAGGCCCCTATGGTGGCGGCGGCGTAGACGGCGAGGTAGAAATAGACGGCCGGGAAAGCGGCCTTGCCGCCCATGAAGCCGGTCAGCAGGTAGCCGGCGTGCGCCACGCTGGAGTAGGCCAGCATGCGCTTGACGCCCGCCTGCGGCAGGGCGGCTATATTGCCGGCGGCCATGGTCAGCGCGGCCGCCCACCAGAATATTTTGTAATAGAGCGGCAGGTCGGCGGCGGCGAAGAGGCGGAAGAGTATCAGGACGGCGCCGGCCTTGACGGCCGAGGCCATGAAGGCGGAGACGGGCGTCGGTGCCCCCTCGTAGACGTCCGGCACCCACATATGGAAAGGCACCAGCGCGGCCTTGAAGGCGAAGCCGGCCATGATGAGCAGGAAGCCCGCCGAGGCGGCGGCCTGGTTCACTTTCAGTCCGGAGATGGCGGCGGCCGACTGTATCAGCACCGAGCCGACGGAGCCGTAGAAGAAAGCGATGCCCAGCACGGTCAGCGCGGCGCCGAAGGAGCCGAGCAGGAAATATTTATAACCGGCCTCGGCGCCGGCGGCGGTGCGGCGGGCGGCGGCCAGCGCGTAGAGCGGCAGGGAGACGACTTCCAGCGCGATGAAGACGCCGATGAGGTCGCCGGTAGCCAGCATGGCCATCAGGCCGACGGTGGAGATGGGAAGCAGGAAATAGTATTCATTGGCCGGCAGTTGGGCGGCGCAGGCGGCGCGCGGGGTCAGGTCTACGGCGGCGAAGGCGGCGCCGAGTATGAGCAGCCACAGGAGCTTCGTCAGCGGGTCATAGACCAGCGACTGGCCGAAGGGCATTATATTGGCCGGGCCGCCGAAGGAGACATTGAGGAGCGCGGCGAACAGGCCGATGCCCGCCGCCCGCGCGGCCCAGGCCGGGCGCAACAGCAGGGCCACGATGGCGGGCACCGCGACGAGCAGCAGCGGGGCGGTCAGGTCCAGGAGGTTCTTTTCCATTATTTCCCCTCCTGTACCAGGGAGAACGGGGGGCGCTGGCCGCCGGCCAGGCGTATATAGTCGTTGACGGCCGTGTCGAGGCGCTTGAGGAAGAAGTTGGGATAGACGCCTATCCAGACTATCAGCGCCAGCAGGGGCAGGACGCAGAGCCATTCGCGGACCTTGAGGTCAGGGAGCTCCTTATTGGCGGGGTTAGTGACGGGACCGAAGAACACTTTCTGGTACATCCCCAGCATATAGACGGCCGACAGGATCACGCCGCCCAGCGAGATCAGCGCCAGGCAGGGCCATACTTTGAACGAGCCGAAGAGTATGAGGAACTCGCCGATGAAGCCGTTGAGCCCGGGCAGGCCGATGGACGAGAGCGTGACTATCATGAAGACCGCGGCGAAGGCCGGCATGACTTTCGCGATGCCTCCGTAATCGGCCATCAGCCGCGTGTGACGGCGCTCATAGAGCATCCCCACGCAGAGGAACAGCGCGCCGGTGCTCAGGCCGTGATTGACCATCTGCAGCACCGCGCCGCCGACGGCCGCCGGCTCCAGGACCAGCGCGCCGACCATGACTATGCCGAGATGCGCCACCGAAGAATAGGCGACCAGCTTCTTGATATCGTCCTGCGCCCAGGCGGTCAGCGAGCCGTATATCACGCCGAAGGCCCCGAGAGCCGCTATCGGCCAGCCGGCCGTCATGGCCGCTTCGGGGAAGAAAGGCACCGCTATCCGGATGAAGCCGTAGACGCCCATCTTCAGCAGGACGCCGGCCAGTATGATGGACCCCGCCGTCGGGGCTTCGACATGCGCGTCGGGCAGCCAGGTGTGGAAAGGCCAGAGCGGCACCTTGATGGCGAAGGCCAGCGCGAAGGCCAGGAACAGCAGCATCCCGGTTCCCCCCGCCGCCGCGTTGCCGTACGCGCTCAGCGCGAAGGTGTAAATGCCGGTCCGGCTCTGATGGTCGAAATAGAGCCAGAGTATGGCCGCCAGCATCAGCAGGCTGCCGGCCATCGTATAGATGAAGAACTTGACCGAGGCGTAGATCCGGCGCTTCCCGCCCCAGATGCCGATGAGGAAGTACATCGGGATCAGCATCGCCTCCCAGAAGACGTAGAAGATCAGCAGGTCGAGCGCGGCGAAGACGCCCAGCATGCCGGTCTGCAGCGCCAGCAGCGAGGCGTAATAGAAGCGGCGGTGCTCTTTGACCGCCGTGAACGACGAGAGCACGGCTATCGGCCCCAGGAAGGCGGTCAGCATGAACATCAGCAGGCTTATGCCGTCGAGGCCGACGGCGTAGCGCGCGCCCAGGGCGGAGAGCCAGGGCAGATCCTGCGCGAACTGCATGCCGGGCAGGGCGGGGTCGAAGCCGAGGTAGAGCGCCAGCGCGGGGACGAAGGCCAGCAGCGAGGCCGCCAGCGCCAGCGGACCGGCCAAATGTTCCTTATCGCGCGGCAGCAGGGCTATGCCGACGGCCGCCGCCAGCGGCAGGTAGATGGCGATATTGAGCAGGTCGGGGCCTATCATCATAGGTAATACCCCGCCAGTACGGCCGCCAGCAGGACGCAGAGTCCCGCCAGGAAGACTATCGCGTAGAACTGCGCGTTGCCGGTCTGGGCGGCGCGCAGGCCCCGGCCCATGGACATGAACAGCGCCGCCGTGCCGTTTACGAAGGCGCCGTCGATCACTTTCGAGTCGGGCACGCGGAATGTCCAGCCGGCGAAGCGTTCCAGCGGCTTAAGTATCAGCGCCTCGTAGAGCTCGTCGAGATAGAACTTGTTGAGGAGGAGCTTATGGAACCGCGGCCAGGCGGCCGCCAGGTCCTCCGTCCTGCGGCCCACCAGCAGGAAGGCCGCTATTATGCCCGCGGCGGCCGCCGACACCGAGACGGCTATCATGAGCGCCGAGTGATGCTCCGGCGGTGCGCCGGGCTGCAGGAAGGGCAGCAGCCAGGCCGCGCCGGCCATACCGCCTGCGACGGAGAGGACGGCCAGCAGTCCCATCGGCGCGGTCATGACGGCCGGCGATCCATGGACGTGCTCCTTGCCGCGGTATTTGTCCATGAAGGCCAGTATGAGCAGGCGCGAGATATAGTAGGCGGTAAGCGCGGCGGTAAACAGGCCGGTCAGCCAGACGAACCCAGCGCCGCTGTTGAATACTTTCTCCAGTATCAGGTCCTTGGAATAGAAGCCGGCCAGCGGCGGCACGCCCGAGATGGCCAGCCAGCCCGTCGCGGTGAGTATGAAGGTCGTCCTCATGTGCTTGCGCAACCCGCCCATTTTGAACAGGTCCTGCTCGCCGCCGAGGCCGTGAATGACCGAACCGGCCGCGAGGAACAGCAGGGCCTTGAAGAAGGCGTGGGTCGTGAGGTGGAAGACGCCGGCGGCCCAGGCGCCCGCTCCGACGGCCATGAACATGTAGCCCAGCTGGCTGACGGTGGAATAGGCCAGCACTTTCTTTATGTCGCGCTGGGCGACGGCGATGACCGCGGCCAGGAAGGCCGTGAAGCAGCCGGTGATCAGCACCACGTTCAGCGCGGCCGGGGCGGCCTCGTAGAGGAAGAACATGCGGCTGAGCATGTAGACGCCGGCGGTTACCATGGTAGCGGCGTGTATGAGCGCGCTGACCGGCGTGGGGCCGGCCATGGCGTCGGGCAGCCAGACATAGAGAGGGAACTGCGCGGACTTGCCTGTGGCGCCGACGAAGAGCAGGACCCCTATGAGGAAGGCCGCGTTCACGCCGGCGAAAGAGGCGCCGGCCGCCAGCTGCGCGTTGGCCGAGAGCGTAGCGAAGTCCAGGCCGTAGACGCCGCCGGCGTGCATGACGGCCGCCAGCAGCATGAGCCCCGCCAGGAAGCCGGCGTCGCCTATGCGGTTGGTGACGAAGGCCTTCTTGCCGGCCGAGGCCTTCTCCGGGTCCTCGTACCAGAAGCCGATGAGCAGATAAGAGGCCAGGCCCACGCCCTCCCAGCCGACGAACATCAGCACCGGGTTGTCGGCCAGGACCAGCAGCAGCATGAAGAAGACGAAGAAGTTCAGATAGGCGAAATACTTATGGAAGCACCTGTCGCCGTGCATGTAGCCGATAGAATAGACATGGATAAGGAAGCTGACGCCGGTGACGACCAGCGCCATGACGGCCGAGAGCGGGTCCAGCCGCAGGGCGAAATCCACCGTGAAGGGCCCGGCGGAGATCCAGGTGAAGAGCGTGTCGCGCAGCAGGCGGTCGGCGGCCGGCAGGTTCAGCAGGTCGGAGACCGAGAGCAGGGCGAAGATGAAGGAAAGGAATATCGCCAGCGAGCCCAGTATCCCCCCCGTCCTCTCGGAAAGCAGGCGTTTTCCCAGGAGGCCGTTGAGGACGAAGCCGGCCAGCGGCGGCAGTATCATCCATTTGAGGAGCGGGTAGAAGTTGCCTTCCATTATCCTTTAAGCTCCTTTAAAGCGTCTATGTCCAGGGTCCCCAGCCTGCGCCATATCAGGACGGCCAGGGCCAGGCCCACGCCGGCCTCGGCGGCGGCTACGGCGAACATGAAGATGACCCAGACCTGCGGGTCGACGGCGCCGGGCGCGCGCGAGAAGGCGACCAGGACGATATTGGCGCCGTTGAGCATAAGCTCCACGCACATCAGCAGGACGATGAGGTTGCGCCGCACCAGGAAGCCGAAGGCCCCGGCGGCGAAGACGGCCACGCCCAGGCCGACGATATGGGCCAGGGACACGGACTCGGTCAGGGGCAGGAAGTTCATCATAACTTCTTCTTAGCCGTCAGCACGGCCCCCGCTATGCCCGCCAGCACCAGCAGCGAGAGGAGCTCGAACTGCGGCGCGTAGCGGCCGAAGATGAGCCCGGCCTGCTCCGCCACGGAGTAGGGTTCGGGCGCCAGCTTTACGAAAGCGATGAAGAAGCGGGCCGAGGCCAGCATCAGCAGGGCGAAGAGGCCGGCCGCGCCCGCGCCGGCGGCCATGAGCAGCAGCCGCGGCAGCGGCGGGACTTTCAGCGCTTCGTCCTGGCCGGTCATATGTATGGCCAGGATGAACAGCGCCATGACGGCGCCGGCATAGACTATTATCTGCAGGTAGCCGGCCAGTTCGGCGCCCAGCAGTATGTAGAGGCCCGAGGTTGCCAGCAGGGTGAAGAGCAGCGACAGGGCGCAGTATAGCGGCCGGCGCAGGAGGACGGTGCCGGCGGCCCCGGCGAGTACGGCGCCCGAGAGCAGATAGAAAGCGGCGTTGAGCAGGAAGGGCTTCATTTCTTCTTCCCCTTCCGATCCCATTCATTGTGCAGCCGGTTGGAGGCGCCGAGCAGGGAAGGCTCGCCCGGCAGGTTGCGCAGCAGGTCCCGCTTGGTCATGAACATGTCGTCGCGGTTCAGAGCGCCGCCGGGGATCTCCCCGGTGTCCATCGCTATGGCGTCCTCGGGGCAGGCCTCGACGCACATGCCGCACATAACGCACCTGGACAGGTCTATATCGAATCCGACCGGGTATTTCTCGACCGGGTTCCCGTCGGAATACTCGCCCGCGGTTATATCTATGCAGTAGGCCGGGCAGGCGGTCTGGCACATGTAGCAGGCCACGCACTTGGGCGTGCCGTCGGCGCGCAGTTTGAGGCGGTGGCGCGTGCGCAGACGGGCGTTGCCGGGCAGCGGGATGCGCTCCTCGGGATAGCTGACCGTGACTATGTTCGAAGGTTTAAAGAGATTGCGGAAGAAATGCTTCAGCGTGACCAGCATCCCGGCGGCCACTTCGGTGAAATAGAGGCGCTCGAGCAGGGTCAGCGGGCGGTTGTCGACTTTCTTTATCTTTATCATCCGAGCCACCATATGGCGACGCCCGTCGCGAGGATATTGAGCAGGGCCAGCGGCAGCAGCCCCTTCCAGCACAGCGTCATGACCTGGTCGAACCGGAACCGCGGCAGCGTCCAGCGTATGACCAGCAGCAGCCAGCTGAAGAAGACGGTCTTGACCGTTATGCTGCCGACCTGCAGCAGCACCACGAGGTAATGGTTAAGCGGTATCTCCGCGTCCCAGGGGAAGACGAAGCCGGATTGCTGGAGGTAAGGCACCTGCCAGCCGCCGAAGAAAAGCGTGGCGGCCAGCATCGAGATCACTATCATCTCGACGAACTCGGAGAACATGAAAGAGGCGAAACGCATCGAGCTGTACTCGAGGAAATAGCCGATGATCTCGCTTTCGCCCTCTACCACGTCGAACGGCGTGCGCTTGTTCTCCGCCTGGGCCGCGGCCAGGAAGAGCAGGAAGGCGAAAGGCTGGCAGACTATGCCCCAGGCCGGCAGCCAGCCGAAGAGCAGTTCCCCCTGCGCCCGCGCGATGTCCTGCAGGCTGGCCGAACCGTAGACCATCAGGACGCCGACGAGAGTGAGGCCCAGCGCCACCTCGTAGGAGATCATCTGCGCGGCCGCGCGCAGCGAGCCGAGCAGCGCGAAGTTGTTGCGCGAGGCCCAGCCCGAGAGGAAAGCCCCGTAGATGGCCAGCGACGAGACGGCCAGTATGAAGAGTATGCCCAGGTTGAAGTCGGCTATCTGGAGATCTATACGCAGGCCGGCTATGTCGATATAATTGCCGAAGGGCAGGGCGGCGAAGAGCAGCAGCACGGGGAAGAGCGCGAAGAGAGGCGCCAGCGTGAAGAGGACCTTGTCCCCCCACTTCGGGACGAAATCCTCTTTGAGCATGAGCTTTATACCGTCGGCGGCCGGATGGAAGAGTCCGCCCAGCGCGAAGCCGAACACGGAAGCCCGGTTGGGCCCGATCCGGTCCTGCATGAGGGCGCTGACCTTGCGCTCGGCCAGCGTGAGCAGGGCGGCGAAGCCCATCACGGCGCCGAAGACCACGCAGGCCTTGAGGAAAGAAACGCCCAGGAAGACCAGGAGGTCCATGTGCGCGAGCATGAAGTCGGGTACGGACGGCGTCATTTGAGCTCGAACTCCGCCTTGTCGTCGGAGAGCGGCGCGCCCGCCAGCTCCGGTATCTTCGCCTTCAGCCGCTCCAGCACCGCCGCGCGGGTCTCCAGCCGTATCGGCGCGCCCAGCATGGAGGCGATCCTGTCGGCGGCCTGCCAGACCGGCAGGACTCCCTCGGGCGCCTTGACCGCGGCCCGTGCCCGGCGCAGGCGGCCCGCGTAGTTGATGAACAGGCAGTCCGACTCGAAATGGGAGGCGGCCGGCAGCACGCAGGCGCGGCCGGGGGCCGGCTCGTCGGAGAAAGAGAAGACGGAAGAAGGGATGTCGGTCCTGGCGGCCGTCAGGGCGGCTTTGACTTCCTCGTTGCGGCCCAGTACGAACCTGACCTCGCCGGAAGCCAGACGCTCGCTGAACTGCTCGCGGGTGTAGCCGCCGTACACCGCGTGGATGAGCGCCAGGCCGCGCGAATTTGGCGAATGGTCGGTGTTCTTGAGTATGCCGTCCTTTATGCCCGGTTCGGTACTGAAGTGGAGGCAGAAATTTTTGGTGCCTATGGCGGCGGCCAGCTCGGCCAGGGCCAGGTTGTCCTCGAGCGACATGAACGGCGAGCCGAAGATCGCCACCTGTTCGGGCTTCAGCTTGCCCAGGCGCGAGGCGGCGAAACGCAGGCCGGCGGCGGGCTTGAGGTTCCCCTCCTCGCAGAAGGCCGCGGCCGGTCGTCCGGGGGCGCGCAGCGACTTGTAGGTCATGCGTCCCTCGTCGCAGAGCCAGGCCGGGAACCCTTCCTCGGGGCGCGGCATCAGGCGGTAGACTATATTGTCTTTGTGATGCACCTCTATCGGGCAGCCGGTGGCGCAGCCCGCGCAGACCGAGGCCGTGCGCTCCAGGAACCAGACGCGCTTCTTGAACCTGAAATCGGCCGAGGTGAAGGCGCCTACGGGGCAGATGTCGGCGATATTGAGCGAATAATCGTTGTCCAGGCGCGAGCCGGGTTTGAGGTCTATATAGGAGTGGTCGCCGCGCTCCCTGACGCAGAGCTCCCCGGTCCTGGTCACTTCCTCGCAGAAGCGTACGCACCTGGTGCAGAGTATGCAGCGCTCATTGTCCAGCACCAGGTATTTGCCGACGTCACGGCGCTTGTGGCGGCGGACTTTGTCGGCCTGGGGGAAGCGGCTTTTATGGAGTCCGTGCTCCATGTAATAGTCCTGCAGGCCGCATTCTCCGGCCTGGTCGCAGATGGGGCAGTCGAGCGGGTGGTTTATCAGCAGGAATTCCAGCACGTCGCGGCGGGCGGCGCGCACCTTTTCGCTGGCGGTGAGTACCGACATCCCTTCGGCGCAGGGTGTGGAGCAGGCGGTGACCAGTTTGGGCGCTCCTTCTATCTCGACCAGGCAGATGCGGCAGTTGCCGGCGACGCTCAGCGACGGGTGATAGCAGTAGCGGGGTATAAGGACGCCCATGGCCTGGGCGGCCTCGAGTATCGAGGTCCCCGGCTGCACCTGCGTCTCTTTCCCGTCTATCTTCAGTTTCATCCTATCACGATCCAAAAAGCGGAGTAATCATTCGGGGGCATGGCGTCGTGCCAGTCCGCAAAACACGGGCTCTCGCGCATAGCGCTCGGCCCTCTTCCCTCGCTCCTCGCGCTTACGCAAGCTCGGAGCTCCGGGGCGGTTTTGCTAAACTGGCGCGACGCCTCCCCCGGTTGTTCCTTCATTTCGTCCTCCCGGGACGGCAGGTGTTGCCGGCGGCGTGGGCGTCGAACTCTTCGCGGAACTTGGTTATAAAGCTGATGACGGGCATGGCGAGGGCGTCGGCCAGGGGGCAGATGGTGCGGCCCACCATGTTGTTGGAGATGGAGAGCAGCAGGTCGGCGTCGCCGGGCCCGGCCCCGCCCTCCTCGAAGCGGCGCAGGACTTTCTCGGTCCAGCCGGTGCCTTCGCGGCAGGGCGTGCACTGGCCGCAGGATTCGTGATGGTAGAATCTGGCCAGTACCAGCAGGGCGTCCACCATGCAGGTGTCTTCGGCTATGACTATTATCCCCCCCGAGCCCAGCATGGAGCCGGCGGCGGCCAGCGACTCGTAGTCGAGCCTGGCGTTCATCGCCTCTTCGGCGGTGAGGACGGGCGTGGACGAGCCGCCGGGTATGACGGCCTTGAGTTTTTTGCCTTCGGCCATGCCGCCGGCGTATTCTTCCAGGAAGGTTTTAAAGGGTATGCCGAGCTCGGCCTCATAGACGCCGGGCTTTTTCACCGGGCCGCTTATCGAGAAAAGCTTGGTGCCGGTGCTCTTGCCCGCGCCGAGGCCGGCGTACCAGGCTCCGCCTTTCTCTATTATCGCGGGCACGGCGGCCAGCGTTTCGACATTGTTGATGACCGTCGGGCAGGCGAACAGGCCTTCGACGGCGGGGAACGGGGGCTTGAGGCGCGGCTGGCCGCGGCGGCCCTCTATGGACTCGAGCAGGGCGGTCTCTTCGCCGCAGATATAGGCGCCGGCGCCCTTGTGGACGTGCAGGTCGAAACTGAAACCGGAGCCGAAGAGCTTGTCGCCCAGGAAGCCGGCCACTTTCGCCTCGCCTATGCATTTCTCCAGCAGGGCGGCCTCGCGGGCGAATTCGCCGCGCACGTAGATGTAGCCGGTCTTCGCCCCTATCGCGCGGCCGGCTATGGCCATGCCCTCGATGAGCAGGTAGGGGTTCATGCGGATCAGTTCGCGGTCCTTGAAAGTGCCGGGTTCGCCCTCGTCGGCGTTGCAGACGACGTAACGCTCTTTGGCGCTGTCCTTGGGGATGAACGACCATTTCAGGCCGGCCGGGAAGCCGGCGCCGCCGCGGCCGCGCAGGCCGGATTTCTTCACCTCGTCGATGATGGCGGCCGGTTCCATGCGGGTGGCCTTTTCGAGCGCGGTCCAGCCGCCGGAGGCCTTGTAGCCGTCCAGCGACACCACTTTGTGCTTGAGCAGTATCTGTTCGGCCATTATTTATGCGCCTTCGCTTCCGCACGCAGACCGGAGATGAGCTTGTCCAGTTTTTCCACCGTCAGGTTCTCGTGATAATCGTCGTTGACCATCATGACCGGCGCCGTGCCGCAGGAGCCCAGGCATTCGACGGTCATCAGCGTGAAGAGACCGTCATGGGTGGTGCCGCCTTCCTCTATGCCGAGCCTGGCCTTGAGGTATTCCAGGAGCTTTACCGAGCCCGTCATGTGGCAGGAGAGGTTGCGGCAGACCTGGAGGAGATATTTTCCCCCGGGCTCGCGGCGGAACATGGTGTAGAAGGTCAGTACGCCCTTCACGCGGGCGTAGGATATGCCCAGGAGATTGGCCAGCGCCTGGGCCGCCTCTTCGGGGAAATGGCCCAGCTCGCGCTGCACTTCCTGCATCAGCGGGATCAGCGCGGCGTCCGCTTTCGGGTACCTGGCGACCGTCGCGGCCACCTTGCGGTTGAATTCCTCGGAGAACTTGAACTTCTTCATCGCTCCAGTTCCCCGCCTATCATGTTTATCTGGCCGAAAGTGGAGATGATGTCGGCGATATAGCCGCCCTTGATGAGGCGGCCGAGTCCCGCGGTAAGCGTGAAGCACGGCGGGCGCACGCGCAGCCGCCAGGGCCGCCCCGTGCCGTCGGAGACCAGGTAGAAGCCCAGCTCGCCGTTGCCGCCCTCGACGGCCTGGTATACCTCGCCGGCGGGCGGCTTGACGCCTTCGTAGGTCAGCTTGAAATGGGCCATCAGGGCCTCGATGTTGCCGTATACTTCCTCTTTGGGAGGCAGGATGACGCCGTAGCCGGGATGATTGACCGGGCCGGCCGGCAGCTGTTTGAGCGCCTGCTCGACGATGCGCATGCTCTGGCGCATCTCCTCGAGGCGCACCAGGTAGCGGTCGTAATTGTCGCCGGCGTCGCCGACGGGGATATCGAAACTGAAACGGTCGTAGACCAGGTAAGGCGAGGCCTTGCGCACGTCGTAGGGCACGCCCGAGGCGCGCAGGACGGGGCCGGTGAAGGCCAGCGAGACGGCGTCCTCCTTCGATATCTTCCCGGTGCCGCGCAGACGGCCGTTGAAGATGGGGTTGCGGGTCAGCAGCCTGTCCGCGTCGGCTATGTTGGCGCGCACTTTTTTGAAGACCGCGGCGGTATCGGCGGCGAAGGTGCCCGGCAGGTCGCGGGTGACCCCTCCCACGCGGGCCCAGCCCGGCGTGATGCGCCCGCCGGCTACGGCGTCGGTCAGGCGGTAGAGTTCCTCGCGGGCGTTGATCAGGTAGAAATAGACGGTGAAGGCGCCCAGTTCCATGGCGTTGGCGCCCAGGCAGGTGAGGTGGTCGGTCAGGCGCGACAGCTCGCTCATGATGACGCGGGCGTATTTGCAGCGCTCGGGCGTCTCTATGCCCATGAGCTTCTCGACGGCCAGGGCGTAGCCTACGTTGTTTATGAACGGCGAGACGTAGTTGAGGCGGTCGGTGTAGGGGACGGCCTGGTTCCAGGTGAGGTTCTCGCAGGTCTTCTCGAAGCCGCGATGCAGGTAGCCTATCTCTACGTCGGCGTCCTTGATGCGCTCGCCTTCCACGCTCAGGAGTATGCGGACTATGCCGTGCATGGCCGGGTGGGACGGGCCCATATTGAGCAATAGCCGCCCGTCGCCCGCGTTCTCGAGCGACCAGTTCTTAGGGAGTTCGTGCGCCGGTCTTTCCATGTTATTAGCGGAGAACCATTCGGGTATCCCGGCGGTTCACCACGCAAAAACGCCGCTCGCACACCGTGCTCGCGCTCCTGCCTCGGACGGTTCTTCTTAGGTGAACCGGCGGCATCCCCGTTATTCCCTTAATCCGCATGGTCTATCCTCGGCTGGCGGCCTTTGAGCGGGTAGTCCTTGCGCAGGGGGTGGCCCTCGAAGGAGTCGTACATCAGCAGGCGCCGCAGGTCGGGGTGGCCCTTGAAATCTATGCCGTACATGTCCCAGGCCTCGCGCTCGAACCAGTCGGCGGAGAGCCAGAGGGCGGCCAGCGAATCCACGGCCGGCTTGCCGCCGGGCAGGCGGGTCTTGAGGCGCAGGCGGGCGTTGGTCTTCGAACCGTAGAAATGGCAGACGACCTCGAAGCGGGGCTCCCGCGGCAGGTAGTCGGCGCCGGCCAGGTCCATCAGGAAGTCGAAGCCCAGCTTGTCCTTGAGGAGCGACGCCGCCTCCAGCCACGCTTCGGGGGCTACGACGGCGGTGTCGTCCCCGCGGAAGGAGTGAGTCTCGACGACCTTGCCGCCGAGTTCCGTTCTAAGCGCCTCTAAAATATTCTCAGCGGCCATGTTTGCGGTCCAGCACGGATTCTTTGGAGACTTTTTCCTGGAGCTTCACCAGCGCGTCCAGCACGGCCTCGGGGCGCGGCGGGCAGCCGGGGATATAGATGTCGACGGGGATTATCTTGTCTATCCCCTGCACGGTGGCGTAATTGTCGTAGAAGCCGCCGGAGGTGGCGCAGACGCCGAAGGATACCACCCACTTGGGCTCGCACATCTGGTCGTAGACGCGCTTAAGGACCGGGGCCAGCTTCTCGTTGACCGTGCCGACCACGAAGAGCACGTCGGCCTGGCGCGGCGAGAACCGCGGGTACTCCGCGCCGAAGCGGGCGATGTCGTAGGTGGAGGCCCAGGCGCTCATGAACTCCATGCCGCAGCAGGCCGTGACGAAAGGGTACTGGAAGAAGGAGTACTTGCGTCCCCAGTTGATCGCCTCGTCGAGGCGGGTGGTCAGGAAGGAATTGCCGAAGAGCGTCTCTAGTCCCATTCCAGCGCCCCCCTCTTTACGGCGTAGAACAGGCCCGCGCCGAGCACCAGGATGAAGGCCGCCATGGCCGCCAGCGCGCCGGGGCCGAGCTGGCGGAAGGAAACGGCCCAGGGGTAGAGGAAGACTATCTCTATGTCGAACATGACGAAGAGTATGGCGACCAGGTAGA
>CAYPYG010000032.1:0-30569 GCA_964415175.1 uncultured Elusimicrobiaceae bacterium | reverse complement strand
GGGGCTTGAACCCGTGAAAATCCGCCTGTCAGACATTACAGTTGCTCCTCATGTGGCTCGCCGCATATCCCCGGGGTGAGCCGACCTGCCGGCTAGCTGGAGGCTTCGGGGGCCGCTGTCAGGAAGAGAGGCCTTCTTCGAACTTTTTGACCTTGTCGAGGCGGCGGACGTGGCGTTCCTCGTTGCTGAACTCCGCGCCCAGGAAGGCCGAGGCGATCTCGAGCGCCAGGCTCTCGCCTATGACGCGGGCGCCCAGGCAGAGGACGTTGATGTCGTCGTGCTCCACGCCCTGGTGGGCCGAGTAGGTGTCGTGGCAGAGGCCGGCGCGCACGCCCTTGAACTTGTTGGCGGCCACGCAGGCGCCCACGCCGCTGCCGCAGACCACTATGCCGCGGCGGGCCTGGCCGCCGGCCACCGCGCGGGCCGCGGCGGCGGCGAAGTCGGGATAGTCGACGGACTCGTTGGGCGAACTGGTGCCCAGGTCGGAGATCTCGTGGCCGAGCATCCGGAGCTTGTGGATGAGGGCCGCCTTGAGCGGGAAGCCCGCGTGGTCGCTGGCGATGGCTATTTTCATTTCGTCTCCTATATCCTTTCGAGTTCGTCGCGGGTGATCCAGCCTTTTATGCCCTCTTTCTGGACCCCGACTTCCCAGAAATCCTCGCGCGAGTCGTCGATTATCTTTACCACGCGGCCCTCCGGCAGCGCGGCGTAGGCGTTGAAGGTCTCGTTGGGGCCGCTGCGCAGCGTCGCCTCGTGCTGCACCACGACGGCCGCGCCGCGCAGCGGGGCGGAGAGGCGCGCCGCACCCCAGGCGCAGAAGAAGAGCAGCAGGGCCGCCGACGCTCCGGCGGCCGGCAGGAGCCGGTCTTTCAGGGCCGGCCTCAGGGCCGCGCCGGCCCCGAGCAGGCAGAGGGCCCAGAAGGCCAGGGAGGCCAGCGCCGCGATCTCGCGGTCCGAGGCCGAGTAGTAGAGACGGTGCAGGAACGGCGGAACGCCCTCCGGGACGAGCGACTGCCCCGTGCTCTTCAGGGCGAAGTCCAGGTTATAGCGCACGTCGGCGTCGCGGGGCAGCGTCCGCCAGGCCCTGGCGTAGTAGAGCAGGGCCCGGCCGGGGCGCTTCACGCGGAACTGCGCGTTGCCGGCGTTGTAGAGCAGGTAAGGGTCGCCGGGAAGGGCGCGCAGCAGCTCCTCGTAGGCGGCGGCGGCCTGCTGGTAGAGGCTGTCGTTATAGAGCTTGTCGGCCCCGGCCCTGCCGCCCGCGTCCGCGCCGTCGGCGGCCGCGGGAGCGGGCGCGGCGAACAGGAGAGCTGCCAGGATCGCGGTCCTCATTTTCCGTCGAACTCCTTTTCCAGTATTTCCAGCAGCACGGCGCACTTGTTCACCAGGTCCGTCGCGTTCTCCTTCGTTATCGACGAGGAGGAGAAGTGGTAGAACTCCAGCTGCTCCCAGAGCGTGCGTATCTCCCCGAGCGAGAACTCGCCGGTCGCGGGGAAACGCTTCCGGACGTGTTCGAGCGTCCTCTTGAGCGTGAAGGACTCGATGTCGTCGCCGCTCTTGTCGGAAAGATAACGGGTCAGGGCGTCGTAGAGAACGCCGACCGCCCTGGGATTGTCGCCCGCTTCTATGGCCTTGAGGGCCTCGTCGCGCCGCTTCATCGCGGCCCTGAACGCCCTGCGCCAGCGGAGGCGCCGCGGGTCGGCCAGGGCGCCGTCGCGCAGGCGCGCGTAGCCCAGGGCGCCCAGCAGGAGGAGGAGCGGGACGGCGTTGTGGGCCGGGAAAGCGGTCAGGAGCAGGGCCAGGCGCGCGGGAGCGGGGAGACCCTCCCTGCGCGAGAGGTAGCGGATGTCGCTGGAGATGGGTTTTATCTCCCCTCCCCCGCCGTTGGCCCCCACGAAGGAATAGGCCCTGGCGGAAGGGTCCCCTTTGAGGACGTTTATCTCTATGGGCCTGGTCTCCGCGGTATGGTAGCGTTTCGTCCCGGGGTCGAAGAACGGGAACTTCACCGGGGGGATGACCTGCCGCCCTTCGGAACGGGGGATCATGACCGTCGTGAAGACCTTCTTCCCCCCGACGATATCGTCGTGCTTGGTGAGCGAATAGGAGCTGGCGGTGTCGTAGTAGCGGAAGTCCCCGGTCTCGGGCAGGTCCGGCGCCGTCACGGTGTTGAGATGGCCCCGGCCGCTGACGCTGACCGAGAGGGTCAGCGCCTCCCCGGCCTTGAGTTCTTTCCGGTCGACGGACGCGGAGACGATGTAATTGCCCACCGCGCCTTTGAAGCCGGGCGGCGCGCCTTCGGGGAGAGGCAGGATCCTGAGGGAGAGCGGCTCGCTGGTCACTTCGTGCGCGCGGCCCTGGCCCATGCTCATCGAGAAGAACTTCTGGAAGAAGGAGGGGTCCATCGGGTCGAGGAAGTTATCCCCGGTGATCTGGGCGATGATCTTGGAACGGCCGATGACGGCCTGGCCGTCCTGCAGGCCGAAGAGGGCCGTCCTGATCTCGCTGTAGGAATAGCGGCGGCCCTTGAGCACGGTCTCGCCGGTGCGCACGGGAGGGAGGTCCTCCGCCAGCAGCCCTTTGAGGGACGGCGGCACGTACTGCGGGTTGGAGGTGAGCGGCACGGAGGTGAAGAATTTGACGCTCATGGTGACCTGCTCGTTGACGTAGGCCGAATCCTTGTCGGCCTCCACCACCATGAAAATAGGGGCTTCTTCCGCGCCCTGCGGGACTTTGGTACCGCCGGACGAGCCCTGCGCCCTCTGTCCGCCGGCCGGAGGGGCGGCCGGCGCGCCGGGCCGCGGCGCGGGGCGGGGCTGGGGTTGGGGCCTTTTCGCGGTCCCGCGCACCGCTATCTCTATCTGCCGGGTCAGGAACTTCTCCTTTCCCGTGAAAACGGAGATGGGCGGGATGACGGCCTTGCCGATGTAGCGGGGCTCCAGGACGTAGGTGAAGGAGACCGAACTGCTGACGCGGCCGTTTATGAAGGAAATGTTCTGGCTGCGTCCCGAGGAGTAGACATTGAAGGCGTCCAGCCGCGGTATCTCCGGCTCGGGGACATTGGCGGTGTCGCCGGAGACGGTGACGGTGAGGCGCACGCTGCCGTCGATGTCCACCTCGTGGCGGTCCACCGAGGCGGCCACGGTCAGCCCCGCGCGGACGGGCGCGGAGAGGAAGAGCAGGGAGAGCGCCAGCAGCGCCTTGCCCGGTTTCACCAGTCCTTCTCCTTCTTCTTCAGCGAGGCCGGCGACTTGGAGAAGGGCTTGTTGCGCGCGTTCAGGACCTCGGGGCGCGCGCTCTGTTTCTCTTTTTCCTTCATGAGTTCCAGCAGTCTGTCCGCGTTCTGCTTCTCCCTTTCCTTCTTCTCCTTCCCGCCGTCCCCCCCTTTCGGCTGCTGCTTCTCCCGGCCGTCCTTGGGGTCGTTCCCGCCGCCTTCCCGCTTGTCGTTCTTTTCGTTCCCCGGGGAGTCCTTCTTGTCCTTGCCCCCACCGCCGTGCTGTTTGAGCTTCTTCATCTCGAGCGCCTTCTGGAGATTGTGCCGGGCGTTGTCGTCGGAAGGGTCGGCCATTATCGCCAGCTTGTAGCTTTCGGCCGCCCCGGCGTAATCCCCGGCCTTGAAGAGGGCGTTGCCCCTGTTGTAGAGCGCGCGGGGCCTGAGTTCCGCGTCCCCGGCCGCGCCTTCGAAAGCTTCCCGCGCCTTCTCATGGTCGTCCAGGCGGTAGAGCGCGGCGCCCGCGTTGAACTTCATCCGGGGGTCGTCCGGAGCCAGTTCGCCGGCCCTGCTGAAATGTTCCAGGGCCCTGTCGTATTCCTCTTTCTCATACAGGCCGCTGCCGAGGCGCGCCTCCCTGTCCGCCGGGCCGGCAGCCGCGCCGGCCGGCAGGCAGAGCAGGAGCAGGCCGGCCAGCGGCGCCGAAGGGCCGCCCACACCGCCCAGTAATCCCCGCCAGCCGAAAGGCCGGGCCATGACCGATAATTCTATCAAAAGAAGCAGCACGGCGGCCCCTAGCGGGAACTGGTAGCGGTTCTTGAAGGAGGAGCGTCCCTTGAGCCTGGCGCCGCCGAGCTCGAGGGACGAAAGCGTCCTGCGGAGTTCCGAACTGACCCGCTCGGGGCCGGTGTAGCGCATATACTCCCCGCCGGTGGCCTGGGCCAGCCTGATGAGGGTGTTCTCGTCGAGCCGGGTCACGACCGGCCGCCCGGAGGCGTCCTTGCGGTAGCCGCCCTCGGGGTCCGGGATAAGCTCCCCCTCCGGGGAGCCGATGCCGACCGCGAAGACGCGGAGGCTGGCTTCCTTCGCCTTCTCTATGGCGCGGTCCATGTAATCCGAGAAATCCTCCCCGTCGGTGATGAGGATGAGCGTCTTCTCGCCGGGATAACGCCGCATTGCCCCGGCCGCGGTCTCCACCGCGCCGGCTATCTCCGTGCCCTGGGTCATGAGCATGCGCGTGCTCAGCGCGTCCACGAAATATTTCACGGCCTCCGTGTCGGTGGTCAGGGGGCATTGCACGAAGGCTTCGCCGCTGAAAGCCACTATGCCTATGCGGTAGGAGGAGAGGTCCTCGGAAAGGGCCTTGAGCATCAGCTTGGCGTTCTCCAGCCGCGAAGGTTTGACGTCCGCGGCGTCCATGGACCGCGAGGTGTCCACGGCTATCATGACGTTCCCGCTGAGCTCGCCCACGGCCTCCAGTTCCACGCCCCACTGCGGGCCCGCCAGGGCCAGGGCGAGCAGGGCGAAGGCCGTCAGCAGCAGGCCGTCCCGTCTCCTGGCGCGCGCCAGTTCGGCCTGCGGGACCAGCCGGTCCAGGCCGGTGCGCGCCAGCCGGGAGAGCAGTTCCGCCCGCACTTTATCCTGCGACAGACGGAAGAAGAAGAGAGCGCCCAGGGCCGCCAGGAGCCAGGCGAAAAGCCCCGGATGGCGGAAGAGGTCCATCACGGCAGCCTCCTCAGCCAGGTCTTCTCCAGAACGAAGCAGAGGACGAGGACCAGCGCCCCGGCGGCGAGGGGCGTCATGTGCGCGTCGTGATAGGAGGAAAGGCTCCGCGCCTGGAATTCCGTCTTTTCCATGGAGTCGATCTGCGAATAGATCCGCTGCAGCTCCGTCTGGTCCTTGGCGCGGAAGAACTCCGCGCCGGTCAGGCGCGCTATTTCAAGGAGCGTCGGCTCGTCGAGGTCCTCTTCTATGGCCACGACGGGCATGGCCGGGTCGCCGGTCGGTATCTGCGCCGGGCCTTTGCCGGCGGTGCCTATCGTGTAGACCTTTATCCCGTAGGCGGCGGCGGCCCTGGCCCCGGCCGCGGGGTCCGTTATCATCCCGGAATTGGAGCGCCCGTCGGTGAGCAGTATGACCACCTTGCTCTTCGCCTTGCTGTCCTTTATGTGGTTGACGGAAGTGACTATCGCGTCCCCTATGGCCGTGCCGTCGACGCGCGTCATGTCGAAATCTATCGCCTCCACGAACTCGGTCACGGCCTCGTAGTCCAGCGTGAGCGGGCAGGCGAGCATGGCGGTGCCGCCGAAGACCACCACGCCGATGCGGTCGTTGGCGCGTCCGGCTACGAAATCGAGCGCGGCCTTCTTCGCCGCCCCCAGGCGGTTGGGGATGAAGTCGGTGGCCGCCATGCTCAGGGAGGTGTCGATCGTGAGCAGTATGTCTATGCCCTGCGCCGGCGGCAGGGCCCCGCGCGTCACTTTCTGGGGCCTGGCGAGGGCCAGGACCAGCAGGAGCAGCGCCGCCAGGCGCAGGAGTACCGGCAGGAGCAGGACGGCCCGCGCCCTGGGTGTGGTCCCGGCGGGCAGCGGCGCCGGCAGGGAGATGGCCGCCCCCCTGGCGCGGCTGCCGCGCCAGGCGTAAAGGGCCGCGGCCAGCGCCGGCAGCGCCAGCAGCAGGAAGAGCGGGTCGCGGAAGGAGAGGTCCGTCACCGCGCGCCTCCCTGTCCGGGCGGCGGCGGAGGGGGCGGCGGCGGGGGTGGCGCGAAGAAGCCGTGCAGGCCGCCGAGCAGCGCGCGCAGTTTGTCCGCGTCCGAGTCCCTCTCCCGCTCCGATACGGGGAGCCTGGCGAACTTGACCAGGTCGGCCTTGTTCAGGAAGGCGCGGGAGTCGGCCAGGAGGGAGGCCGTGAGGGTTTTCCTCCTGAGCTCCTTCAGCAGGTCGGAAGTGGTCATCAGCTGCGCTTCCATTCCCCCCTCGCCGTCCAGGTAGTCGCGCAGGATGGCGGAAAGACGCACGTAAAAAGCCTTGGGCGCGGCCGGGTCCCAGAGCCCGGAGGACAGCAGGCGGTCCAGTTCCCGGAGCGCGTTCTCATAGGGCGGCAGCGCGGGCTCCCCGCCGGCGGCCGCGTCCCCCGCCGGTAACCCGCGGCGGCGCCGCCTCCACCACAGGGCCGCGGCGGCTGCGGCCGCCAGGGCGGCCAGCCACCAGACCCAGCGCGGTACGCCGAACCTGAACGGCGGGTAGATGTCGCGTATGAGGTTCGGAGGCGTCCGCTCTTTTATGAACGGCTCGATCTCCAGCGGGACGTCCGGGGCGGCCGCGGAAAATTCCCCGTCCGGACCGGAGAGAAGGAGGGAGAGCGGGGGGAAGGTGGAGATCCCCATGGCGAACGGGACCGCTTTTATACGGAACTTCCCCCCGCCCGGCCCATTGCCCTTGAAGGAATGTTCGAGGACGCCGAAGTCGCCGGAGCCGGAGGGGAGGGCCGCCGTGTCGAGGCTTATGGCGTAATCGGCCGGCCAGGAGACCTCGTACTCGAGACGGAACGGCTCGCCGAGCACGGGTTTTTCCGAAGGTTTGGAAACGGAGATGGAGACGCCGGGGGCCGCAACGGCGGCCGCCGTGCAGAGGAAAAGAGCGGCGAGCGGTCCGGGCGCCACGGGTCAGGTCCTCTTCTCCCGCTTTTTGAAGAACCTGACCACCGGGTCGAAGATCTCCCCCCCGGTGCTTATCCGGATGGGTTCCACCCCGCAGAGGCGGAAGACCTGTTCCGCGCGGCTTATCCTGCGCGCGCGGTCCTCCGCGTAGGCCCGGCGCACGGCGGGATCGGAGAGGTCGGCCGTGTAGAGGAGCCCGTCCTCCAGCCCGCGCGCCGTCAGGACGGCCGGCAGCGGGGGCAGTTCCTTCTCCAGTTCGTCGTTGACCATGACCGGGATGAGGTCGTGGCGCAGCGCGGCGCGGCGGGCGGCCTTCTCGTAGTCGGGGCCGTCGAAATCGGAGATGAGTATCAGGATGCTGCGGTGCTTGAGTATCTTGTTGACCGCGTCGAGCGCGGCGGTGATATCGGTGCCGCGCCCTTTCGGGACGTGCGCCAGCATCTCCCGGATGATGCGCAGCGCGTGGGTCCGTCCCTTGCGCGGCGGGATGTAGAGCTCCGGCTGCTCCGTGAAGGTCATCAGCCCGGTCTTGTCGTTGTTCTTGAGCGCGGCGAAGGCGAAGAGCGCCGCCAGGTCGGCGGCGGCCTCGTTCTTGAACCGGCCGCGGCTGCCGAAGAACTGCGAGGCCGAGAGATCGCAGAGGACCATCAGCGTCAGTTCGCGCTCTTCCATGAACTGCTTGACGAAAGGCCGCGAAAAACGGGCGGTCACGTTCCAGTCTATGGAACGGATATCGTCGCCCGGCGTGTATTCCCTGACCTCCGCGAACTCCATGCCGCGGCCCTTGAAGACGCTCAGGTAGTCGCCGGCGAAGGTCTCGGAGACCAGCTTGCCGGTGCGGATCTCTATCTGGCGGACCTTGCTGAGTATCTCCGCGGTATTCATATCGGGGGAGCGCCGCCGCCGGCCGGACTTACGGCACCTCGATGGTCTCGAAGACCGTCTTTATGATGTCCTCGGACCTGACGTTCTCGGCCTCGGCCTCGTAGGTCACCAGGATCCTGTGGCGCAGCACGTCGTAGCCGACGGCCTTGATGTCCTCGGGCGTGACGTAGCCGCGGCCGTTGAGGAAGGCGTAGGCCTTGGCGGCCTGCACCAGGAAGATGGTCGCGCGCGGGCTGCCGCCGTAGAGTATCCAGGGTTTGAGCTTCTCCAGGCCGTAGTCCGCCGGGCGGCGCGTGGCCAGGACCAGGTCGAGCACGTATTTCTTGATCTTCTCGTCGATGTATATCCCGTCGCAGGTCCGGCGCGCCTTGAGCACGGTCTCGACCGGGATGGAGGTCCCGACTTTCGGCTTTTCGGCGCGGGACATGGTCTCGAGTATCTTCGACTCCTCCTCGCGCGTGGGATAGGTTATCCTGATCTTGAGCATGAAGCGGTCCACCTGCGCCTCGGGGAGCGGGTAGGTCCCTTCCTGCTCTATCGGGTTCTGCGTCGCCAGCACCAGGAAGAGCTCCGGCAGGCCGAAGGTCGAGTCGGAGATCGTCACCTGGCGCTCCTGCATGGCCTCGAGCAGCGCGCTCTGCACCTTGGCCGGCGCGCGGTTTATCTCGTCGGCGAGCAGGATATTGGTGAAGACCGGGCCTTTTTTGACCGAGAACGTCCCCTCCTTGGGGTTGAAGATCAGCGTGCCGACGATGTCGGCCGGCAGCAGGTCCGGCGTGAACTGCACCCGCTGGAACTGCGCCGTGACCGCCTCGGCCAGCGTTTTCACGGTCAGCGTCTTGGCCAGTCCGGGCAGGCCTTCCACGAGGACGTGGCCGTTGGAGAGCAGCGCGACCAGCAGGCCGTTGACCAGGTCCTCCTGGCCGACTATCACCTTGCCGATCTCCCTGCGCAGGTCCTGGAGGAAAAGGCTTTCCTCCCGGACTTTCCTGTTAAGCTGGGCTATGTCTAGTTCCATCCGAACGCTCCTTTCGCCGTCCGCCGCGCGGCGGACGGCCGGTGAAACTTCAGGGGTTGGTCTTGAACAGAGGGTCGGGTTCCAGCTGCTGCAGCTGCTGGGCCTTCTGCGTCTCCAGGTCCTTGCGCACCTTGTTTATGGCTTCCAGGGCCTTGAGCTTCACGTCCTCGTCGTAATCCTTCAGGGCCTTTCCCAGGACGGGGAGGGCTTCCTTGCTCGTGAAGCCGCCGATGGCGTCCACGGCCTTCAGCCGCGTTTCCTTGTCGTAATCGTTCAGGGCCTCCGCCAGGAGCGCCAGGCTGATCTTCGTCTTTTCCGCCGACAGCAGGGCGATCAGCGCCTGCCTGGTGGCCGGGTCGGTCTCCTCCTGCAGCATCTTCTTGATGACCGAAGGGGCCTGTTCGTCCTGCAGCTGCCAGAGCAGTTCCGCGGCCGCGAAACGGACCTTTTCATTGGCGTCCTGGGTCAGCCCGCGCAGGGTCTGGACCGTATCGGCCGAGAACCGGAGGTTGACCTGCTTCTCGGTCTTTATGGGAAGTGTTTCCGAGGCCTGGTCCTTCTTGAGCTGTTCCGCCTGCTGTACGAGGACCTTTTCCTGCCTGTCCTGCCGTACCAGGTAATAGATCCCGCCGATGAAGATGAGGAGCAAGAGTATCCATTTCATATGGCCGCCGCCTTGCCGGACGCGGCGCCCAGCCCGCGCACGGATATTTTGACCGCGCCGCCTTCCAGCACCGCCTCCGCCAGCTGCCCGTCGCCGAGCCCCCGCCAGCGTCCCGCGTCGAGCGGTTCGCTGGAGAACAGCGCTCCGCCCGGCGTCGTCCGCCAGGCCAGCCTGCCCCAGCCCCAGCCCGGCGTAAGCAGGGAACGCTTCTTTCCGGCGCCGGGATAATGGCACAGGGCGCACAGGCGGGTCCCGTCCGAGACGAAAAGGTTGAGGCCGCGGTACGGGGCCTTCAGGTCCCGCCTGTCGCCGGCGCAGGAACCCCAGACCGTCCAGATCTCGTCGAGGGCCATTTCCACGGCCAGGGCCAGGTCGCCGTAGGCGTCGCGCATCTTGATCACCTGCCGGAAGAGCACCTCGCTGTCGCTCCCCCCGCGCAGGCGCCCCGCGCCGTAACCCAGGTTCTCGCGGATCTCGGCGGCGATGTCGAGGGTGCCGTTATGGGCGAAGAGCAGGCCTTCGGCCTGGAAAGGGTGGCTGTTCTCCGGGCGCACCAGGCGCGAGCGGGAGAGACCGAGCGGGTTGGAGGCCGCCCTGGCGTGGGCGATGAGGACGCCGGGCCCGGCCGCCGCGCGCAGGGCGCGGGAGAAAGCGCGGGGTTCTTCCGCGAGCGGAGCGGCGCGGCGGACCAGCGCGGCGGGCCGGCCGCCGGGGGCGAGCCTGCCTACCCCCCAGCCGTCCGCCTGCGGCCGCGACGGGTCCGCGGAGGCCTGCGCGGTCAGCGAGCGCGGACCTTCGGCCAGGCAGGCCGGGACCGGTCCTTTTCCCGACGAGATATAGGCGGCCATTCTGCACATAGAAGCGCCATTATTTAATCAAATTCCCTCCGGGCGCATCAAGGAGGCATTGAAATATAGTTCGCGGACCGTTGCGCCGGCCGGGCCGCGTTTTGATATAATCAATTCCGGACGCGCCCCGCCGCCGACCGCGGCCGCGCGTCCGCGGGAGGAGGGTCTTATGCAGCAGGACGATATCATGCCGGCCGCCGCCGCGATCGGCGCGGTCCCGGCGGAGGCCGGGCCCAGACCGGCCGGGTTCAACGAACGTTTCATCGCCTACGTCATCGACGCGCTGCCTTTCGTGCTGGCGGCCTACTGGACCATGGGGCTTCTGGTCTCGGCCGGGCGGCTGGAGAACACCCCCGGAGGGCAGTTGAAATGGAAACTGCTCTGGATAATCCTCTATCTGGTCTACGAGACCTGGCTCTCTTCCGGCGGCAGGGCCACCGTGGGCAAACTGATAATGGGCATCCGGGTCAGGGCGGCCGACGGCTCCGACCTCTCCGTCCCCAGGGCCTTCTTCCGCTCGCTCGGTTACTTCGCCAGTTCCATCCCGCTCAACCTGGGCTACCTGCTGGCCCTCTTCACCCGGCAGAAGCGGGCGCTGCACGATTATATCGGCGGCAGCCGCGTCGTGAGCGTGAAAGAGCGCGGCGACGCGGCCCAGGGGGTCGTCTTCGCCTTTTCGTGGCTGCTGATGCTGTTCTTCGGGGTGACCTGGCTGAACCAGACCTTCCTCTCCATGACGCCTTCGGAAAAGAGGCAGGTGGCCCAGGCGCGCCGCGGCGTGAACGCCGTGGCGAAATTGCAGGACATGCACATGGACAGGTACGGCGTCTATACCGACGATATACGGCGCCTGGCGGCGCTGAGCGGCGACGTGGCCCGGTTCAGGCGGGAGCTGCTGGACTGCATAGACCCCCCCTCGCTGCAGATAGCCACGGACGGGGATAATTTCCTGGTGAAGGCCAGGGCGAGGAACTGGCGCAAGACCGAGGTCAGCGCCTCCAGCGTCAAAAAAAAGTAGCCCCGCCTCGGCGGGGCGCATAAAAGGGAGGCCGTCCGTCGAGCGGGCGGCCTCCCTCCTTTTTTCCGCGCGCTCAGTAGGAGCGGCGTTTCTCGGCGCCGGCCTGGCAGACCAGGCAGTAGCGCGCCGAGGGCAGCGCGTTGAGGCGCTTGGAGGCTATGGGCTTCTGGCACTGCTCGCAGAGACCGTAGATGCCGTGGTCTATCTTGCGCAGGGCCGCTTCGATATCCTCCAGCATGAGGCGCTCGTTGTCGGAGAGCTCGAAGAGTATCTCCTTGTCCAGGCTCTGGGTGGCCTGGTCTATCGAGTCGCCCACTTCCGGCTCGTTGAGGTCCAGGTTCTTCTTGGCCTCGACCGTGCGCGAGATGGTCTCCCGCTGCTCGAGCAGTTTCTTCTTTATCGTTTCCGCTTCCTTGCGGCCTATTCCCGCCTGCTCCCTGGCGTGCGCCGTGGCGGCGGGAGAGGCCTTCCTCGCGGGACGCTTCGTCTTCGCCGGAGCCGCCTTGCCGCGCGGCTTGACGGACTTCTTCGGCGGCCTGATCTTCCTGGTTTTCATGGTTCCTCCTGCCTGTCGGAATCAGCCTTGAGAGGTCGTGAAGTACATGGGCGACCTCTCCGTGATCATCCTGCGGTTCTTCTTCATCGCTTCCCTGTAATGGACCGGCGTCCGGAACATCCCCTCTATGGCCTGTCCGTCGGCGAACAGCGGCCGCCCGGTCAGCCTCCGGGCCGCCCTGCGGTCGAGTTCCCCCGCGCAGGGGCGCAGAGGGTCGAGGCCGGCCGAGTCCGAACAGAGAAGGAAGGTCCATGGCATGTCGTAGGACGGGATGAAAGCGGAGTAGGAGAAGACGCGCCTGAAAACGCGGCGCAGGGTGGCGGCCAGGGCCGCGTGCAGGCCGAACTGCGACGGCAGGCCGGGCCCGGCCTGGGTCACGAAGAGGCCGCCCGGGGCCAGGCGCTCCTTGAGGCGGCGGTAGAATTCGAGGGTGTAGAGCCTGAAGGCCGGCCCTCCCTCGATGGGGCTGGGCAGGTCCGAGCAGACGATGTCGAAACGGCGGCGGGAGCGCAGCACCGGGAGCCGCGCGTCCTGCACCAGCAGGCGCAGCCTGGGGTCGTCGAAAGCGCCGCGGTGCCAGGAGGCCATGTGCTTCCGGGCGAAGCGGAGGACTTTGTGGTCGATGTCGGCCATCACGACCGAGCGTACGCCGCGGCCCCTGAGGAATTCCCTGGCGGTGGCGCCCTCCCCCCCGCCCAGGATCAGCACCGAGCCCGGGTCCTGGTGGAAGAGCAGCGGCGGGACGGCCAGCGCCTCGTGGTAGATGAACTCGTCCTTCTCGCTGGACTGGGTCTCGCTGTCTATGATCAGCATCTTGCCGAAAGCGGCGGAACGCACCAGCACCGCGTCCTGGAAGGCGGTGCTGGAGGAGGCCAGCACTTTCCTCAGCCGGTGGGCGTGCATTTCGCCTGCGGAGAAGAATTCGACGAACCAGCGGCCCGCGGGCAGCCCGTCGCGCGAATCCCTGATCCAGGAGAAAGTTCCGGCCTTCATAAGTCCGCGCCGCCTACCGGGGCAGCAGTCCCCGCTCCATCTTCATCACGCTGGAATGACCGGCCCCGAAAAGCCGCTTCACCACTTTGAAGGCCTCCCAGGGCCTGGTGGAGTTCCCGCAGGTGAAAAGGTCTATGGCCGCGTACCCGTGTTCCGGCCAGGTATGTATGGCGAAGTGCGACTCCGCTATGACGACCACCCCCGAGACGCCGTGCGGCTGGAAATGGTGGAAGACGGAGTCGATTATCGTCGCCTTGGCCGCCCTGGCCGCTCTCACCATGGCCTCCTGTACTTCGTCCACGGCGGAAAGGCGCCCGGGAGGGCAATCGTATAGTTCGACGACGAGGTGCTGTCCGAGAGATCTCATGGCTCGCGAATGTCCGTAAAAATCCGGCAGGCGCCGCCGAAGGCAGGCGCCTACGCTCAGGTCCGGTTAGAGAATCTATAAAAAAAAGGAGCCGCTAATCAACAGAGGGGTCACTTCTGTATGGAAAGGCTCTCCACCCTGGTGAAGACCGAGCGGTCCCTGCGCTGGAAGATGGGGCTGCGGAAGGGGAAGTCGAAGGTCAGCGAGATATTGTGGGTGGTCCCCAGTTCCCCCATCGGGACGAAGGCGTAATCCAGGCTGAAGAAATGCATGGTGGCGCCGGCGCCCAGCGTGAAGCCGCTCAGGCCGTCGCTGAGCCGGGCGGTGTTGAGGCCGGCCCGCAGCGAGAGGCGGGTCAGCTCGTTGGGCTCCGTGGCCAGTTCGCCGCCGAAGTTCATGTACGGCCTGTTGCTCTTGGAGAACACGGCGTCGGCCGAGACCAGCATGTTGCGGAAGGGGTTGACCGCCCCGCCCATGCGGACGGTGAGCGGGATGGGCGAGGACTCCTGGTCGTAGCGCAGGCCGTTGCCCAGGTTGGAGACCACGAGGCCCAGGCGGTAGGGAATGGCCGTGAAGTTGTAGGTCATCACGCCGACGTCGGCCGCGTAGGATTTGGCGCTGTGGTAGATCCTGGAGGAGATGTAGCGGCCGGAGACGCCTATGGAGACGTCCATGTCCTTGTCCGAGAACTCGAGTATGGCCTTGCTGTAGGAGATGGTGTAGACCTGGTCGCGCGGGGTGAAGCTGCCCAGCCTGGTGCCGGAGATGTCGGTGTGGTCTATGCTGCCGATATCCGTCATGAAGACCGAGCCGCCGACCACCGAGTCGAAGCCTATGCGGTGCGCGTAGGCGGCGTACTGGTAGTTGGTCTCGGCCACGTACTGGGAGCGCATGAAGATGGCGGAGAGCTTGGGTATCTGGATGAGGCCGGCCGGGTTCCAGTAGATGGCCGAGGCCTCCTCGCTGACGGCGGTGTAGGCGCCGCCCATGGCGATGGCGCGGGCGCCGACCGGCAGGTTGAGGAAGTCCCCCGAGGTGATGCCGATGGCCTTGGAGGTGAAATAGTTGGGGGCCGCGGCGGCCGCCGCGGCGAGCAGCGGCGCGGCGCAGGCCGCCAGGAGGACGGCGCGCCGGTACCGGCGGACGGTCTTCACGGCGCTCATCTCTCCACCGCCAGTTTGAAGATCTTATCGCCGGAAGAGGACTTGATCGAGACGAAATAGACGCCGCTGCCCACGGGCACGTTGCTTTCGTTGACGCCGCGCCAGACCAGCACGCCGGAGCCGGTGGCGGTGCCCTCCCAGACCTTGGTGCCCGAGATGGTGTAGATGGTGGCCTTGGCGCGGGACGGCATGTTGGTGAAGGTCACGAAACCCTGGCCGCGGTTGGGATAGAAGGGATTGGGGTAGATCAGCGTGCCTTCGAGGTTGGTCGCGGCTTCCTTGATGATGAGCTGGAAGACGCTGAAATGGTTCAGCGAGGCGCGTATGGTCCTCGGGTAACCGTTGACGGAGCCGTACTGGTCCACCACGGTCTCCAGGGGCAGGCACTGGCCCGAGACCGGGTTGTACCTGGCCAGCACCAGCTTCGAGATGTTCTGGTTGATCTGGCTTATCTGGGCGGACGAAAGGTTGCCGTAGCCGATGGTGAGCGACACCGGCTCGAAGGGCTGGGACTCCCCCTCGCTGTAGATGTCGAAGACCAGCGTGGGAAGGTCGGCGGCGCTCTGGCCGCAGGGATTGCTTCCGTAAAGCGCCACGGAATGGGAGGCGATGGCTATGCCGGTCCTGGCCTGGAAGGAGCCCTGCGGGACGAAGATGGAGACCGTGTGGCCGTTGGGCAGCGTGCCGGCTATGGTGGTGTCGTCGTTCGGGTCGCTGGTCCCGCCCACCGCCCCGGAAGGCGTGCCGGCGGGGCCGGCCGAGGTGTAGACCAGGGGCACGCACTGCGTCCGCGGGGTGATGACCCCTTCGCCGTTGATGGCCGCGACGTCGAAATAATAGGAAGTGGAGGTGAGCAGGCCGGAGATGAAGGCGTTGTCGCCGTTGTAAAGGGCGGAGAAGGGGATATGGGTGGAGACGGCCACGAAAGCGCTGCTGGTGCTGCTGCGCACCTCGAAAAAGGTCTCGTCCGAATTGTCCGCCCCGCTCCAGGTCAGCGTGACGCCGGACATCGAGATGGAGGGCGCGGTCACCAGGATCGGCGGCTGGGCCAGGGTGTACCGGGAGCCCAGGGAAACTATCGCGGTGGCCACGTCGTCGCCGTTGCGGGCCCGGACCCGGCCGTAGTAGCGGGTGTTGGGGATCAGCCCGTAGAACTTGGCCGTCGACAGCCCCTTGACTTCGGTCACGAAAGAGGAGCTGAAGTCGGAACTGGAGCTCAGCTCCACCCAGTAGTTGGTCTCGGGCGGGTTGCCGTTGGGCAGCCAGTTCAGCGCCAGGGAGCCGGTGGAAATGTTCGTGAAGGTCCAGGGCAGCGGGGCCAGGGCGAAAGTATAGACCTCGGGCGAAAAGCCCGGCGTCCCCTTGACGGGGTCGCCCCCTACCGTTTTCACCGCGTAGACTACCACCTGCGCCGGCGTGTTGGTCGAGATGCCGGTCTGGGTGTAACTGTTGGCGTAGACCGGGGAGCTGATCAGGACCGCGGTCTCGGTGCCGTCGCTGATGTCGAAGAGCTCATAATAATCGGCGCCGCCCGACTGCATCCAGGACCAGTTGATCTCGTGGCCGCTGAGCGGGACGCCCTGCACGTTGAGCACCTGTCCCACCGTGATGGTGGAGACGAAGTCCGAGAAGGCGGTCAGCACGCCGTCGCCGTTGCGCGCCCGCGCCCTGACGTAATAATTGTAGTTCGGCTCTATGCCGGTGATCGTGTAGCTGGAACCGGTGAAGGCGTCCTCGAAAGCGACGGGGGTCGAGACATTGACGGAGAAATCAGGCGTTATGACGTTGAGCGACTTCTGCATGCTGAGCTCGTAACGCGTCAGCGGGGTATTGTCCTGCCGGTCCCATTCCAGCGTTATGTTCTCGAAACCGGAGTCCGTTATCTCGAGGTCCGAGGGCGGCAGCGCCAGCGTGTAATGGGTGGAGGAGCGCGCCAGGGCGCCGTAGCCGCCCTGGTTATAGGCGGCCACCATGACGGAGGAAGGGGTGTTCGGCGCCATCCCCGTCTGCGTGTAGGACGCTATGTCGCTGCCGTTGACGAAGGACAGGGTGGTGATGAAGACGCTGTTGCTGGCGGCGTAGATCGCGAAGCCGTCCGCCCCGTATTCGGGGATGGTCCCCCTGTTCCAGGTCCAGGTGATGGAACTGGTCCCCAGCACCGTGCCGGCCGGGGAGGTGAAAGCGGGGAGGCCGGCGGGGCGCGGGGTGGTCACCTGCACCGTGAAGGGCATGGAAAAAACGCCGTTGGCGGCGACGCGCAGGTGGTACCAGCCGTGAGGCATCTCGCCCGGCAGGTCCGGGGTCTTGATCGTTATGGAGGAAGTGGTCCTGCTCCAGACCGGGTTGGTCTCCGGGCTCATGTAGCGGGAGTAGATGCGCGTGGAGAGGTCGATCATGAAGCCGCTGGGATTGTCTATCTGCTGCAGGTAGACGCGCGGATTGCTGTGCGAGGAATTGCGGGAGCCCGCCCCGCCGCCGGAGGCTTCGGTGACGCCGTGGAAATCGGTCGTCGCGCTGAGCAGGGTTATGGTGGAACCCTGGTTGAAATAGGGGGTGGCGTCGGAGATCGTCGCCTGCCTGGTCGTATCCGACGCGAGGCCCTTGGAGTCCGGGTCGAAATTGAAGTCCACGTATTCCGTGGTGTCCAGGTACTGCGCGCCGTCCCAGCCGCCTATGTTGAGGATCTTGTTGTCCCTGGTCATCACCAGCGTGTGGCGCGACCGGCCGGAGGTCTGGCCCTGTTCGCTCCAGACATTGAAGTCGGGATCGAAGCCTTCCGGAACGGTGCGTACGGCGCCGGAGACCTCTCCGCCCGTGAGCATCAGTTTCCCGTTGGGCAGCAGCGCGGCCCTGTGATTGGCGCGGTGCCAGGTCAGGCCGCCCCCGGCGTACCAGTTCGCGCCGTCGAATATCTCGCTGGTGTTCAGGCTCTGTATATTGTCGGAGCCGCCCGCCACCACCACCCGGCCGTCCCGCAGCAGGCTGGCCGTATGGCCGTAGCGGGGCTCGGCCAGGTCGTCCGCGGCCGCCGAGGCCCGGGCGAGGTAGTCGTAGATCTCGGTCTGTCTCATCGCGCCGAAGCCGTTCACGCCGCCGGCCAGCAGCACGTTCCCGCTCTTGAGCAGCGTGGCGGTGTGCTGCGATCTGCCCTCGACGAGCGCGCCGCCGGGGACCCAGTGGGCGGCGGAGGTTATGTAGATCTCGGCTGTGGCCGAATAGGTGCTGGCCGTCGCCCCGCCCGTGACCAGGACATTGCCGTCCGGCATCAGCGTGGCGGTGTGCAGCTGCCGGATATGCGTCATGGAAGAGGTGCGTACCCAGGTGCCCGTTTCCGGGAAATAAAGCTCCGCCGTGGCTACCGCCGTTCCGCCCGGGACGATGCCGCCGGCCGCCAGGACATTGCCGTTGGGCAGCAGCGTGGCCGTGTGATTGGACCTCGGGGAGGTCATGGGCCCGGTCTGCTTCCATTGCATGGTCCCGGGGTCCATGCGCTCGCAGGAATCCAGCGGGCGGGTCCCGTCGCTGCCGCCGCAGGTCAGTATGCTGCCGTCGGCCAGCACCGTGCTGGTATGGGCGGCGCGTCTGGAGAGCAGGGAGGGCCCTGCGAGCCAGGAGCCCTCCACCACGGGGATCAGTACGCCCTCAAGGTCGCCCGCCAGGAAATGCTTGACATCGTGGCGGCAGTCGGTGAACGGAGTAGCCTCGCAGTTCCGGCCGCCCAGCAGTACTGTATCGCCCGCCGGGGTATAGATCGCCGTATGGTCGAAGGTGGGCGGCGGGGCGTCAAGCCCCTCTTCGCCGCCGTTCAGGTCCCCCCAGCGGTTGGTCGCGGGAACGTAAGTCAGGTTGTTGGAGAATATCATTTCCCGGACGACCATGGTGGACCTGTCGAAATCATAGGTCGTTTCGGCTTCCTCCATGACGTGGACCTCGTCCGCGGTAAAGGACAGTTCAAGACCCATCTCGATCGGTTTCACGCCTATGTTCAATCCGGTATAGAAAGTCGTTCCCTCGTCCAGCAGCGTAAGATTGGTGAGTTCCCCCTCTATGTTGGAAAAGGTGATGGCGGCCGTGAACAGGCAGAGCTTTTCAAGGTAGTCGCAGCCGGACTGTTGTATGTCGAAGGCGGCTGAGCCGGAAGTCAGGCTTATGGTGAACTGCTCGCCGGGGTCCATGATCGCGGCGCTGTCTATCCTGGCCGTTCCCATCACATGGCTCTGGTAATTATAGGGCAGCCAGAAGCGCACGGAAGTCTGGAGCGTCCCGCCCGTGATATCGCCGGTGCTTTCGGGATAGATCGGCCCCGGCAGCGTTAAACTGGAACTTACGGTGTTGCCCTGGGAGGTCGCTCTGACGGGCAGGAAGGAGGCCGTGCCGAGGGGCAGGGGGAGATTGATTATATGACTGAAGCGGCCGTGAGAGTAAGTTTCGTCTATAAGTTTCCCCACGGCGTAGCCGTCCGCCCTCGCGGTGCTGATACCTATGTAGAACTCGGCGCCCGCCAGCTTTATGGACGGATCGTCGGCTTCGGTCGGCGGGGAGAAGAAGATCTCCGCGTCCACGAGGCGCCCCGACACGGGCCGGGACAGGTTGAAATCCAGGGGGAATCCTATGGTACTGGTCGGCAGTATGTCCGCCACCCTTTCATCGGCGGTGGGGCTGAGGCGGAGCACGCCGCCTTTGGCGAGCCCGGGGGAAAAGTTGAAGAAGGTCGGGAAAATATTGCCGTAACCCCTGTGCAGGCGCCAGCGGCCGTCGGTCTCGAGCACCGCCGAGTGACGGGCGACCCGGTATGGCATGAGATTGAAGACATCTTCCATCAGGGTGACGCGGGCGCCGCTGTCCTGGTCGAAGAACTCGGCGCCGTCCAGGTAGCCCTTGCTGCCTACCCCCTGGGCGAGGGCGGCGTCCGGGTGGGCGAGGTGCCAGCAGTCCTCGTCCAGACCGTCGGGATCGAGGAGGCAGACCATGCTGTCCCTGCCGTTATAACCGCCGGCTATCATGATCTTGCCGTTATTGAGCACCGTGGCGGTATGGTTTATCCTGCCCTGGAGCAGCGCGTCCACCGGGTTCCAGGTGCCGGCTACCGGGTCGTACATCTCGTTGGTCGGCTCGAATATCCAGGGCTCCGTTCCGGGCCCGCCCGGCCTGCCGCCTCCGCTGACGAAGATCTTCCCGGAGCGCAGCAGCAGGGCGACATGACCTATCCTGGAGCTTGCCATGGAGGCGGCGGGCGAAAGCGCGCCCGCCACGGGGTCGAAAGTCTCGCAGGACCCGGTGATGGACGCGGAGGAGACTGTGGTCTGCCCGCCGCAGAGCAGCACGTGTCCGGACCTGGGGCCGGCGGAGAGCAGCGTAGCCGTGTGACCGCCGCGGGCCGCCATGTCCACACCGGCGTCGGCGCAGGTCCTGGTCAGGGGATCGCAGATTCGCAGGTCGCCCGTCGGCGTGCCGCCGGTGGTGAAGCCGCCGGCGACGAGGACGCGGCCGTCCGACATCAGCGTGGCGGTATGGGAGGACCGCGCGACCCCGAGCCCGCCGCCCCACACCGACCAGGCGTTGGCGGTCATGTCCCACATTTCCGCCGTAGCCAGGTAGGTGTTCTCGGCGGTGTTCCCCCCCGTCACCAGGATATTGCCGTCGGGCAGCAGGGTGACGGCGTGATTATGGCGAGGGGTGGAAAGCGCGAAAGCGCCCGCGGCCATAAAGGCCGGGGCCAGCAGGGACAATGCCAGGGTCTTCCTGAAATTCATATAGCCGCGTCCGGTGATAGTCTATCGAAAGCCTGTTACAGGATTGTTAACGATTCTTTAAAATTAAGCCCTTATTCAACGGCGACGATGGAGTCGCCGGTCCGGGCCCTGGGCTTGCCGGGGTCCGCCGTTTTTACGCCGTCGACGATGAAATGATAGGTGTAGGTGCCGGGAAAGATGTAGGCCTCTGTCCTCCAGGCGCCGTCCCTGCGCGACATGGGCAGTTCCCGCCAGACGCTGAAACTTCCGGCCAGGGCGACCTTTTTACCGGCTCCCCTGTACTCGAAGACGGTCTTTACGGCCCTGGCTTTGGCCGGGGCGGCCTCCGCCGCCTTTTCCTCCGGCTTTTCCGCCGGTTTTTCGGATGCAGCGGCGGCCGGCGCGGCCCCGCGCTCCTTCTCCTCTTCGCCGGCGCCGGGCAAAGGGACGGGTTTCGGGGAGATGCTCACGATGTCCTCGCTGAAGTAGAGGCTGACGCGGTCGTAAAGGGACCAGGCGGCCGCGCCCAGTATCGTGAAACTTATGAGGGCCGAGAGGGCCCAGAAGGTTTTGCTGTCGGTCGGTCGGGAGGGCAGAAAGAGGGTTTCCTTTAATAATTAAGTTGCGCGGTGGAGCGGGCGATGGGAATCGAACCCACGTCTAAAGCTTGGGAAGCTCTCGTTCTACCATTGAACTACGCCCGCTTATTACCGCGGAACTATTATAGTAAAAATAAAAGATATTGTAACCGCCGCGGAGCGGGCCCTTAATGTCCGCCCGGGCCCGCCAGCGCCAGGAATTCCTGCCTCACTTTCGGGTCGCTGCCGAAACAGCCCAGCAGGGAACTGGTCACCGCCAGCGAGGTCTCGTTCTTCGCCCCTCTCATCGTCATGCACATATGCCGGGCCTCTATTATCACGCCCACGCCCTTGGGCTTGAGCTTCCGCTCCAGCGTCTCGGCTATCTGTATGGTCAGGCGCTCCTGGAGCTGCAGGCGCCGCGCGAAAGCGTCCACCAGCCGCGGGATCTTGGACAGGCCCACTATCGTGTGGTCGGGGATATAGGCGACGTGTACCTTGCCGGCGAACGGCAGCATGTGATGTTCGCACATGGAATGGAAGGCGATGTCCTTGACCACCACCATTTCGCGGTAGGGGACGGTGAAGAAAGCCCCGTTGAAGATGGCGTCTATGTCGGCGCGGTAGCCGGAGGTCATTTCCTGCAGCGCCTTCGCCACGCGGGCCGGGGTCCGCTTCAGGCCCTCGCGGGAGGGGTCTTCGCCTATCTCTTTCAATATAGTTTCGACGAGGGGTTCGATGTTGAGAGCCATATATGGGATAAATTCTACAAAAAAAGCCCGCCTAGCGGGCGGGCTTTTCCGGCGGGGAAGGGTCCCCCCGGGCTTACCTGGAAGCCACGTGGAGCCAGCGGCTGGTGGCGTTGAGTTTGTAGGAGGAGCCTTTGAGGTTCTTCGTTTCGGCGGCGATGCCGGCCCACGCGTCCTTTTCGGCCAGTATCAGCTTGACGCTCTTTCCGCCGGCCCGTTCGCGGGAGGTTTTGGAGGAGGGAGCGTCGCGCAGGGCGGACCTGCTCTTGGCCGAGGCGGCGCGCGCGGCGATGGCGCTTATCCGCGCGGATTTGCGGCTTATCCTGCCGCTGTAACTGAGTATGGCGCGGGTGTATTTTTCGGTCCCGGAGCCGGGCTTCACCGCGGCGAGACGCTCTTTGCCGAGCCAGGAGATATGGTCGAGATTCCTGCGCACCACGCCGAGGGTCTTCTTTATGCCGGCGAGGTCCTTAACGGTGAGCGGGCCGCCGGCGCCTTCCAGGTTCTCTATCGCCTCGTCGAGCAGCCCGTCCTGGCGCACCAGTTTGGAAAGGATGTCCTTGAGCCCGGCTATGTCCCCGGCCGCGACGGAGTCCGTGTCCCGGACGGAGGACTCCCCGGCGGCGGCGCCGGCGAAGGCCGGTAAAGAGGAGAAAGTCAAAGCCGCAGCTACGGCCGTCATAAGTATTTTGTTCTTCAGTTCCATCACACGCCTCCGGTGCCGGGTCCCTGCATCCATAGTTTAGCGTCCGGCGGGAAGGCTTTCACGGGTCATTTTTCCCCCCGCCGGTCCTTAAAAAGGCCCAGGGACGGCTGGGCCTTTCGGGCAGGGAAGGTGATTCACTTGCGGCGCTTTTTAAGCCAGTCGACGGCCTCTTTCTTCGTCCTGAGGCGGCCTTCGAAATGCAGCAGGTTGACCTGGTCCAGCAGGCGGCCTATTTCCGGGCCCTCGGGTACGCCGGCCGCCTTCATCACCTCGTTGCCGTTGAGCAGGCGGTCGGTGCGCTTCGCTATGCCTTTGGACAGGTAGGTCCTGAAGAGCATATTGACGGCCTGGAGGAAGCGCAGGGTCTTCTTAAGCCCGGTGCGCGGCAGTCCCTTCGGGGGGATGCGGAAAGGCGGTTTTCTGGTCTCCGGCAGGGCGCGCAGCAGGTCGGCCGGCCGGACATAGCTGGAATGGTCGGCCCAGGAGAGCAGCAGCAGCGGCAGCGAGTACTCCCCCATCTCGCGGAAGAAGCGGTAGACGGCGCGGTCCGAGATCTCGTCGTTGTGGGCCAGGTTGCCGACGCGCAGGTGCTGCGCGGTCACGGCGGAGACCAGGCGTATGTCGGAGCGGGAGAAACGCAGCCGCTCCATGACCTTTTCCGCCATCGCCGCGCCGTGCTCCTCGTGGCCGAAGAAGCGGAGGCGGTCCCCCATCACCTTGGCGCGGGCCGGCTTGGCGATGTCGTGGAGCAGCGCCGCGGTCTTGAGGGCGCGCGCCGGCGGCTTCATGGCCGCTATCGCCTTCCCCCCGGATATCGCGGAGGGCAGATGCGAGAGCAGGTAGTCCATCCTCTCCACCACGTTGAAAGTGTGCTTGAGCACGCCGCCCCTGCCGTAATAGACCTCGGCGCATTTCGCCTGCGGGGCGAGTTCGGGGAAGATCTCCAGCAGCAGCCCGGCCTTGTGCATGGCGCGCAGCGCGTCCGCCGAGACCGGCGTGGCGAAGATGCGCGAGAGCTCTTCGTGGACCCTTTCGGCCGCGGCGGACTTTATGAGCGCCGCCCGGGCGGCGGTCTCGGCCAGCAGGCCGCGGCCGGGGGCGAAGCCCAGTTCGGCGGCGAAGCGGAAGGCGCGCAGCATCCTGAGCGGGTCGTCCTGCACCGCCGAAGGCGAGACCAGCCTGAGGCGGCGGGCGCGCAGGTCCTTGAGGCCGCCGAAAGGGTCGATCAGCGCGTCCGGCTTCACGCCGGACACCGCGAAGGAGGCGCCGGTCCAGCGGGCCTTCAGCTTCCAGGCAGGGACGGCCATGGCGTTTATCGTGAAGTCGCGGCGGCCCAGGTCGGGGAGTATCGAGCCGCCCTCCATGGGCGCGAGGTCTATCTGCGCGCCTTCGGCGCCGCGGGGAGAGAGGCGGTAGATCGAGCGCTCTTCGTCGAGCGGGAAGACCGCCGCGCCCAGCAGGCGGGCCAGGGAGGCCGCCCGCGCCCGGAAGTCGCGGCACGGGGGAACGGCGAAGTCGAGGTCCTTGACGGGGCGGCGCAGCAGCAGGTCGCGCGGCGCCCCGCCGACCAGGTAGGAGGGGCCGAAGATCTTTTCGACCGCGGCCGCCGCGTCCTTTTTCACGCGAGCCTGGTCTTCAGGCGCTTCTCGAGCTCCAGGCGGATGAGCTCGCGCTTGAGCACCTTCTGCAGGCTGTTCTTGGGCAGCGATTCGACGAATTCCACGTCGCGCGGGCGCTTGTAGCCGTCGAGGTTGGCCTTCATGTACTGGTTGAGCTCGTTCCGTTCCAGCGTCTCGCCGGCCTTGACCACGCAGAAGCACTTGATGGTCTCGTTGCCGAACTCGTCGGGGATGCCTATGACGGCGGCTTCCTGCACCTTGGGGTGGTGGCAGATGACCTGTTCCACCTGGGCCGGGAAGACCTTGAGCCCTTTCACGATGATCATGTCCTTTTTGCGGTCGCGTATGAAGATGAATCCTTCCTGGTCCACCACGCCTATGTCTCCGGTACGCAGCCAGCCGTCGTCGGTGAACAGGGCTTTCGTGGCCTCGTCGTTGGCGTGGTAGCCGCGCGTCACGTTGGGGCCGTGCACGCAGATCTCCCCCTCCTCCCCGCAGGAGAGCTCGCGGCCCCGCTCGTCTATTATCTTGACCTTCACTCCCGATATCGGGCGCCCCACCGAGCCGTGCTTGCGCGCGTCCGGCAGATTGATGGAGACGACGGGGCTGGTCTCGGTGAGGCCGTAGCCCTCGAGTATCGGCAGACCGAAGGCCTCCTCGAAGAGGTTCCTGGTGCTGTGGGTCAGCGGCGCGGCGCCGGAGAGGCAGTAGCGCACGCGGCGGAAGGCCCAGTACTTCAGGAAGAACTTCTTGAGGCCCCTGGCCTCCTTGGCCAGCACGGCGTAGATCTGCGGGACAGCTATCATGATGGTCACGCCCTCGCGGCCCATGGCCTGCAGCCAGGGCTTGGGCGGCGTCAGGCCCCTGACGATGAGCGTCTTGGCGCCGATGAGCAGCGGGGTCACGACATTGCCGGTCCAGGCGAAGGTGTGGAACATCGGCAGCAGGCACATGAAGACGTCCTTGCGGACCGGCTTGAGCCCGTCGATGGCGGCCCTGGCGTTCTCGAGCTGGTTATGATGCGAGAGCAGCACCCCCTTGGGATTCCCCGTGGTGCCCGAGGTATAAAGGACGGAGATGATGTCGTGCTCGTCGGCCCAGGGTTTCTGCGTCTGGGGATGGTAATGCGCCTTCTTGAGGCGCTGCCAGAACTCCTCCACCCCGTCCAGCCCCGTGAAATCGGCCGAGAGGATGAACTTCATTTCCGGCAGGCGCGGCCGGACGCGCAGGTAGTTCTTCGCGAACTCCTTCTCGGTGACCACGCCTTTCGCGCGGGAATTGTCCAGGATGAAGAACAGTTCCTCCGGCTTGGAGACCATGAAATTGACCGGGACCGCGACCGCGCCGAGCTTGGCCAGCGCGTAGTAGGAGACCACGAACTCCACCGAATTGCGCAGCGCTATGGCCACCCGGTCGCCCTTGCGCACGCCCAGCTGCCAGAACATGTCCGCGCCCCTGTCCACGGAATAGAGCAGCTCGTGGTAGGTGGTGCGCTTGTCCCCCGTTATGAAAGCCGTGTTCTCCGGCTCCTGCGAGGCGGTATGGGCCAGGCTGGAGTAGAGGTCCTTGAAATGGGTGTTCATAAGGAATAATTATATCAAAGGCGGCGGCGGGCTGTGGTAGAATATTGTCCGTACCACGGAGGGAAGGGCCTATGAAAAAAGACTGGCATCTGAAGACCGCGGAAGAGACCCTCGCCGGGCTGGGCTCGTCGCCCAAAGGCCTGTCGGCCGCGGAGGCGGAGCGGCGCCTGGCCGAGTACGGCCCCAACGCGCTGCCCGAGAAAGAGGGCCCCGGGCCGCTGAAGATCTTCCTCTCGCAGTTCGGCAGCCCGCTCAACTGGATCCTGCTGGGCGCCGCGCTGATAAGCCTGCTTCTCGGCGAGGTCTCCGACGCCGGCGTCATCGCCTTCATCGTGCTGGTCAACGCCGCCATCGGTTTCTACCAGGAGTACAGGGCCGAGCGGTCCGTGCGCGCCCTCAAGAAGATGGTGGTGGCCTCGGCGCGGGTGCTGCGCGGCGGCTCCGAGTCCGTCATAAAGGCCGCCGGGCTGGTGCCCGGCGACATCATCCTGCTCGCCTCCGGCGACAAGGTCCCGGCCGACGCCAGGCTGCTGGAGGCCAATTCCCTGCGGGTCGAGGAGGCCATGCTGACCGGCGAGTCGGTGGCCGCTTCCAAGGATACCGCCCTGGTCGCGGACGAGAAGGCGCAGATAGGGGACCGGCACAATATGCTCTATATGGGCACGGCCGTGGTCTCCGGCCGCGCGAAGGCGGCGGTCACCGGCACCGGCACGGCCACCGAGATAGGCGCGATAGCGGGGCTCATGGAGGACACCGCGTCGGTGAAGACCCCCCTCCAGGACAAGTTCGAGCGTTTTTCCCGGGTCCTCGGCCTGGGCCTGCTTGGCGTCGGCGTCGTCATCCTGGCGCTGGGCGTGGCGCGCGGCGAGTCGCTGCGCGACATGTTCATGACGGTCATCGCCGTCATAGTGGCCGCCATTCCCGAAGGCCTGCCGATAGTGGTCACGATAGCCATGTCGATAGGCGTGACCAGGATGGCCCGCCGCGGCGCCATCATGCGCAAGCTGCCGGCCGTGGAAACGCTGGGCAGCACCACCGTCATCTGCTCCGACAAGACCGGCACCCTGACCCGCAACGAGATGACCGTGAAGGCCGTCTACGACGGCGACGAGCTCTACCAGGTGTCCGGCACCGGCTATTCGCCGGAGGGCGAGGTGTTCTGCGGCAGGGAGGCCTGCGAGGGCGGCCGCCGCGAGAAGCTCGACAAGGTGCTCCGCGCCGGTCTCCTCTGCAACGAATCCTCCGTCTACCGCGAAGGCGGGGCCTGGAAGGTCACGGGCGATCCGACGGAGGCGGCCCTGATAGTGGCCGCCGCCAAGGGCGGTCTCAAGGCGGAGGAGGAGAAGAAGAACTACCCCCAGACCAGCATGCTGCCTTTCGAATCGGAGTACGGTTACATGGCCACCCTGCACAAGGCGGGTTCGGGCAGCCTCCTGCTGGTCAAGGGCGCGCCGGAGTTCGTTTCGGAGATGTGCTCGCTCGAAGAAACGCGGCGCAGGGAGATAATGGCGACGGCCGAGGACCTGGCTTCCTCCGGCATGCGCGTGCTGATGACGGCGCAAAAAGGCCTGCCTGGCGGGGCCGGGCTCAAGCGCGAGGACCTCAAGGGGCTGGAATTCACCGGCCTGCAGGGCATGATAGACCCGGCCAGGCCCGAGGCCGTGGAGGCCATAGCGGGCTGCCGGAAAGCGGGGATAAGGGCGGTCATGATAACCGGGGACCACGCGGTCACCGCGCGCGCCATAGGACGCGAGCTGGGCATAGGCGGCGAGGACCCCCGGGTCGTCACCGGGCGCGAGCTCTCGACGATGACCGACGAGGACCTTTACGGGACAGTGAAGGACGTTTCCATCTACGCCCGCGTGGCGCCCGAACACAAGCTGCGCATAGTGAGCCAGCTCATGAAGCGCGGCGAGATAGCCGCCGTGACCGGCGACGGCGTCAACGACGCGCCGGCGCTGAAAGCCGCGCATATCGGCGCGGCCATGGGCATCACGGGCACGGACGTCTCCAAGGAGGCGGCGGACATGATAGTAACCGACGACAACTTCGCCAGCATCTACAACGCCGTGGTGGAAGGGCGCGTCGTCTTCGACAATATCCGCAAGGCGGTGTTCTTCCTCATCCCGACGGGGCTCGCGTCGGTCCTGTCCATATTCGTGACCATGTTCGCCGGGCTGCCGCTGCCCTACACTGCGATACAACTGCTCTGGATAAACGTGGTCACCAACAGCCTGCAGGACCTGGCGCTGGCCTTCGAGCCGGCCGAACCCTCGGTCTATACCCGGCCGCCCAACGACCCGAAGGAGGGCATACTCTCCAAAGTGATGCTGCAGCGCACTTTCGTCGTGGGCACGCTGATCGCTCTGGGGGTCCTGCTCAACTTCAAGGCCGCGCTGGCCGAGGGGCTTTCCATAGAGGAGGCAAGGACCGTGGCCGTGACGACGATGGTCTTCTTCCAGTTCTTCCAGCTCTGGAACTCGCGCTCCGAGACGAGGTCCATCTTCAGGATAAACCCGCTCTCCAACCCGTTCCTGGCCTTCAGCATGCTGGCGGCGCTGGTGGCGCAGATAGCGGTGGTCTACGAGCCGACCATGCAGAAGCTCTTCCATACCACCGACCTGCACGAGGCTCAGTGGATCAGGATAATACTGACGGCTTCCACCGTGTTCCTGGTGGTGGAGGCGGACAAGTGGCTCAGGCGGAGGGCAGGGGAGAAGGCCTGAAAAAGAAGAAGCCGCGCGGGCGCGGCCTGCTTTCACGGGACCCCGCCGTCAGGCGGGGTCTTTCATTTTGTCGTAGAGGGCCTCGAACTGGGGGGCCAGGCGGGCGAAGGCTTCCAGCACTTTCGGGTCGAAATGGGAGGGCATCATCCGGCCGTCGCCTTCGAGCAGCGTCTTCACGGCGCCGGCGTGGTCGTAGTTGGGCTTGTAGACCCGCGAGGCGCGCAGCGCGTCGTAGCAGTCGGCCACCGAGGAGATGCGCGCCTCCAGCGGTATGGCCTCCCCCTTTATCCCGTTCGGATAGCCCGTGCCGTCCCACCTTTCGTGATGGCAGAGGGCTATCTTCCTGCCCATCTCCAGGTGCGGGTGGTCGCCGATTATCATCGCGCCGAAGGTCGGGTGCTTGCGCATCTCGGCCATCTCGGCGTCGTCGAGTTTTCCCGGCTTCTTCAGTATATGGCTGGGGATATGGACCTTGCCCACGTCGTGCAGGGTGGCCTGAGCCCGGATGTCCTCGATGAACTTTTCCGACTGCCCCAGTTCGCGCGCCAGCAGCGCGGCGAACTCCCCCACCCGCAGGATATGGTTGCCGGTGTCCACGTCGTTGGCCTCGGCGGCGCGGGCCAGCGCGTGTATCACGTAGTTGAAGGCGTCCTCGAACTCGGTGGCGCGCAGGATGTTCTTCACGCGCAGCAGCAGCTCGGGGAGGTCTATCGGTTTGGACAGGAACTCCTCGGCGCCGGCCTCCATGCCCTTCATCCTGTTCTCTTTCGAGTCCAGCGAAGTGATCATGATGACCGGGATATGGCTGGTCTCGGGGTTCGATTTTATCGCCTTGCAGACCTCGTGGCCGTTCATGACGGGCATGTTGATGTCGAGCAGGACCAGGTCTATGTTCTTCTGCGCGATGATCTCCAGGGCCTTTTTCCCGTCCTGCGCGGTGAAGGTCTCGAAGCCGTTGGGGACCAGCAGGCTTTCCAGCAGGTCGAGGTTGAAATCCTCGTCGTCGACGCAGAGTATGCGATAGGCCCTGTTCATGTTCTTTTCAATAGACCCTGGCCCAGATGGCCTTGAGATATTCCCCCTCGGGATAATCGGCCGCGACCGGGTGGTCGGAGCCCGCGCCGGTCTTCTTGAAGACCTGGAGCCGCCTGCCCGAGGAGGCCGCGGCGGCGCGCACGACCTGCGAGAACTCCTGCATCGAGACCATGCCGCTGCACGAGCAGGTGACGAACACGGCCCCCTCTTCGGCCAGCGCCATGGCCAGGCGGTTGAAATCCTTGTACTTGTAGAGGCCCTTCTCCTTCTCCTCGCGGGAGGAGACCACTTTGTAGGGGTCCAGCACGACCAGGCCGAACTTCCGCTTGTTGGCCTGCATCTGGCGCAGGTAGGCGAAGGCGTCCACGCAGACGGAGTCGACCTTGACCTTGTTGAGATTGGCGTTGCGCTTGCACTGGGCCGAGGCCTCGGGGTCGAGCTCGACGCAGGTCGCGTCCTTGGCGCCGCCGAGCTTGGCGGCGTAGACGCCGAAGCCGCCGGTATAGGCGCAGAGGTCCACGACGCTGCGGCCGGCGGCAAAAGAGGCGGCCAGCAGCCGGTTCTCGCGCTGGTCGCAGAAGAAGCCGGTCTTGTAGCCGCCCGAGGGGCTCACCTCGAAAAGGACGCCGTTCTCCTTTATCTTCACGCGGGGCCGCATGACCGCGGGCTTTATCTCGAAGCCCTCCATCTCCTGGGTGAAGGAACTGGCGCGGTGATGGAAGACGGCGTCCGGGTAATGGAGGCGGAAGGCCTTCTCTATCGAGGCGGCCATCCTGAACATGCCCAGCGAGTAGAACTCCAGGACGATGTGGCCGCCGTAGATGTCGGCCGTGAGACCCGGCAGGCCGTCGCCGTAATCGTGGACCAGGCGGTACGCGTCGGTGGTCAGCGGCAGGCGCAGCACTTCGCGGCGGAACTCGACGGCGCGGCCCACGCGCGCGGCCAGCCAGGCGTCGAGGTCGAAGGTTTCGGGGTTGTCGCGGGTGAAGATGCGCAGGGCTATCTGGCTGCGCGGGTTGAAGAGGCCGAGGCCGTAGGGCTGGCCGTTGCGGTCGTAGACGGCCGCCAAGTCGCCGGGGCGCAGTTCGCGGTCGGCGGACTCTATCATGCGGCGGAAGGCGTTGGGGCCGGCCGGCGCGCTGGACAGTTTCACTCTCGGCAGCTTCATCGGGACTTAATATTAGCAAAATCGGGGAATAGGAATAACTATGCCGGGTGCTGCCGGGGCATCACTCCGCAAAGACGCGCTCGTACACCGTACTCGCGCTCCGACCTCGCCGCTCGCGCTCGTATACGCCTCCGCTCCGCGAGAAGCAAAGCACCGTCAGCTGCGGCGCATACTCCGTAAGCTCGCGGCTTCGGACGGCTTTGCTAAAGTGATGCCCCGCCATCCCCCGATTGTCTCCCTATGGGACGCTTAACAGGTCGGCTTCCCACGGGGACACGCGGCGAGTCACATGAGGAGC
>CAYPYG010000031.1:9652-31383 GCA_964415175.1 uncultured Elusimicrobiaceae bacterium | reverse complement strand
TTCTTAAACAGCAGAAATGTGCCACGAAAACCAACACGGAATTTTAATTAACTCAAAAAAAAGCCCCGCCAGGGAGGTGGCGGGGCTTCGGGCAGTTCTTTTTAAGCGGCCGTCAGTTGCGCCAGACGCCGTCGGTCCAGGAGAGGAACTCGTCCCACTGCGAGTCGCGCGAGAGCGACAGCGTGGAGTAGTCCGTCTCGTGCACCTGGGCCAGCTGCGGGGGCACGTTGACCGCCTTGAGGGTCATGTTGATGGCGAGGCCGCCGGTCTTCGAGTAATCGTAACCGTTCTCGGCGTCCGCGTTGAGGCCTATCTTGCGCAGGACCAGGTCGTTCTTTATGAAGGCTTTGAGCGACTCGGCGGCCCGGCGGGCTTCGGCGGAGGCGGCGTTGCGGCCCACGATGTCGGCGAAGTCGTAGAGGTCGGCGTAATAGGCGATGAGTTTCTTCTTGTCGGAGGGGTCGATGCTGGTGAAGCGTATGACCCCGGCCACGGCTTTCTTGACGGCCGCGGTCTCGTTATTGCCCATCACGGCCGCCGCGAAGGCGTCCAGCTGCGCCGGCAGCGCGGAGAGCGGGCCGGGGCGGACCACGGAGAGGGTCGCGGGGATGGTATTGAGCGGCACGCTGATCGGGCCGATGTTCATGCCGCCGGCGTAGAACTCGCGGTACCAGCTCATCAGGAAGTCGCTGAACTTCTCGTGCGTGAAGTTCGTGTCGGCGTTCATGAAGTTGAGCAGCTTCTCGTAATCGAAGCCCTGGGCCAGCATGGTCTCCTCGGAGCCGACGAACAGGCCCGCGCCGTCCTTCATCTCGTAAAGGATCTCGGCCATCTGCTGGAGGCAGGCGTTCTGCATCAGGATGTCCACGTAGCCGGCCTGGCGCAGGATCTCGCCGAGCTGGTGGGTGCGGACGTAGTTCTTGGTCTCGTCGTCGAAGAGGATGCCCTTGTTGCCCGTGCCGGTGCCGGCGGAGTGCTGCTGCAGGTTGGGGTCGATCCAGCCGAGGCCGTGGTTCCAGAGGACCAGCATGTACTTCTTGGCCGGGAAGGTCCGTTTGCCCCATTTGACGAAGTCTATGACGCGGCGGTAGTCTCCCATGTCGGAGTTCTTATCCTCGGAATACTCGGTCTCGCCGCTGGAGAAGAAGCCGCCTTTCTTGTTTATCAGCAGGCGGCGGGAGCCCTCGCCGGCCTTGCCGTGCTCCACCACTATGTTGACCTTGTCGGTGGTGCCGACCTGCTTCATCTCCTTGATGTCGCGCTCGGCCCATTTGCCGACCATGCCCAGCAGGTGGCTTTCGCTCAGGTCGTTCTTGGCGTTCATGAACACGAGTACCGTCCACTCCTTCTGCGGCATCGGCTTGGGCTTGGCTTTGGCGATCCCGGCTGCGGCTTCCGGGACCTCTATGGCGGTCACTTCGGGAAGGGTCATCGAATCCAGGTCGAATTCCTGGGCATCGAGGCGGAGCGAGCCGCACATGAGAAGGGCGGCGGGTATGAGGGAAAGGGCTTTAAGGTTCATCGTGAACTTCCTCCTGCTGGTTTTGCTGTGTATATAGTTTAGCGCTAAAAACGGGGCCTCATAAGAGGCGCAGGGCCCAAAGAGGGCCCGTTTTAGGGCCCACCCGGAAGTAGGACCTAGGGTATATTCTTTATATATAATGACACAGGCCGCAAAAAGGCCGAACGATGAAAAAACGCCTGTCCATAGCCGCCGGCGCGGCGGTCTCGCTGGGGTTCCTCTACCTCGCTTTGCGGAACATCGACACCGGTCTTATGGCCGCCAGTTTTTCCAGGGCCGACTGGCGCTGGCTGCCCGTCCTGGCGGCCGTGGGACTTTTCGAGCTTTTCCTGCGCGGCGTAAAATGGAAGCTGCTCCTGGACCCGGTGGGCCGGGTCGGGGTCCTGGATTGCTTCCGCCTGCAGTCCGCCGGGCTGGCGCTGAACAATATACTGCCTTTCCGGCTGGGGGAACTGGCCCGCGCCGGTTTCGCTTCGAGATACTTTTCGATACCGCTTCTGACCGTGCTCTCCACTATCGTGGTGGAGCGCGTGCTCGACACGGTGGCGCTCATAGGCCTGTTCATGGCGGCCGCGGCCCTGGGCGGGGTCACGGCTTCGGTCGCCGGCCATTCCGGGTTCTTCTGGATAGCCCTGGGCGGGGTCACGGCGGTCGTGGCCGCGCTGGTGTTCGCGGAGGAGGTGCTGGAGCGCTCCTTCCTGAAAAAAGCGTTCCGGCGTTTCCCGCTGGCGGAGAAACTGCTGCGCCAGGCCGCTCTGGGCGCGAAAGCTTTCCATAAGCCGCGGCGGGCGGTGGAACTGCTGCTGCTCAGTCTTTTCCAGTGGTCGCTGGACGCGCTCAACATGTGGTTCGCCGCCCTGGCCTTCGACATAGAGAACATCATCGGTTTCACCCGCGGGATAACCCTGATCTTTACCGGCGCCGCCGCGGCTTCCGTGCCGGGAGTGCCGGGTTATTTCGGGAATTTCGAGTACGCCATCGCAAGGGTCGCCTCCGAATGGGGGCTGGACATGAGCCTGGGCGTGGCCTACGCGGGCTGGGTGCACATCATCAGTTATCTCGTGATAACCGTTACCGGCCTGATCTTCCTGTACGGCATGGGGCAGTCGCTCGGGCAGATATGGAGGGACTTTTCAGGACGACATGGCGGCTGAGACCGTGAAACGCCCGCGGCCGCGCGCCGTGGCCATGCTGATACAGAGCTTCTTCCCGGCCGTGGGCGGGGCGGAGAGGCAGGCTCTGGAGCTTTCCCGTTCCCTGACGGCCAGGGGCGTGGCCGTGACGGTGATAACCAGGCGGCTGCCGGGAACGCTTCCCCTGGAGGAGATGGGGGGGGTCAGGGTCCTGCGGCTGAGCTGTCCCGGGCCGGGCGTCCTCGGGACTTTCATGTTCATGGCCGGGGCCTTTATCCATCTTCTGAGGAAGGGCTCCGCCTACGAGGTCGTCCACGTCCACCTGGCGTCCTCCCACGCGGTGGCCGCGCTGCTGGCCTCCAGGTTCACCGGCAGCCGCACCTTCGTCAAGCTGGCCGACGGCAAGGCGCAGAACGAGATCACCCTTTCGCGCGGCACGCTGGCCGGCCGCCTCAAACTGGCCTTCTTCAAAAGAGCGAAACCCAGCCTCATGGTCCTTAATACCGAGGTGCTGGACTGGCTTAAGGGCCAGCCTGGCTTCGGGGGGGTCCGGCTCATCCCCTTCCGCAACGGCGTGGACACCAGCAGGTATTCCCCGCCGCTTTACCAGGAAAAGCTCAACGCCAAGGCCGCCCTGGGGCTGGGCAATTCGCTGGTGTTCCTTTTCGTGGGCAGGCTGGACCCGAAAAAAAGGGTCAGGGAACTGGTCGAATCGTGGGCCGGGGTGCTCCAGGAGAAAGGAGCGGGCTCGGAGCCCCGGCTGGTCATAGTCGGAACCGGCGGAGAGGCGGCCGCCGTCGGCGGGGCGGTAGAGGCCCTGGGGCTTTCGTCCAGCGTGCTCCTGGCCGGGATGCAGGAGGACCTGCGTCCCTATTACAGGGCGGCCGACGTGTTCATCCTCCCCTCGATAGCGGAGGGCCTTTCGAACTCCATGCTGGAGGCCATGTCTTCGGGCCTGGCCGTGCTGGCCAGCCGCGTCGGCGGCGCGCGGGAGGCGGTGGCCGAAGGCGAGAACGGGTTGCTGTTCGATCCCCTGAACCGAGGCGAACTGAAGGGACATATCCTGAAGTTCATCGCGGAGCCCTCGCTGTCCGTCAGGATGGGCGAGCGGTCGAGAGAGGTGGCGGTTTCCCGTTATTCCATGGCGCGGGTCACGGACGACCTGCTCGATATCTACGCCGGCGCTGAACCGGCCGGTCACGGAGCTCCCGGCGCCGGCCGCGGCGAAGGCCTCCCCGGTCCGGAGGCATGAGAGGGAACTGAAAATGTGCGGGATCTGCGGCAGGTATAATTTCGGCTCGACGGAGCCGGTGACGCGGGAGGAGCTCAGGGCCATGAACGACGGCCTGGTCCACCGCGGCCCGGACGACGAAGGCTATTTCGCGCAGGAGAACGTCGGCCTGGCGATGCGCCGGCTCTCCATCATCGACCTTTCCACCGGCCACCAGCCGATCTCCAACGAGGACGGCTCGGCCTGGATAGTCTTCAACGGGGAGATCTACAATTTCGAGGAACTGCGCGCCGAACTGACGGCGAAGGGGCACAAGTTCCGCACGCGCTCGGATACCGAGACGATAATACATCTCTACGAGGAGAAGGGAACGGATTTCCCCGCGTACCTGCGCGGCATGTTCGCCATAGCGATCTGGGACGCGCGGCGGAAACGGCTGGTGCTGGCGCGCGACCGCATGGGCAAGAAGCCGCTGTTCTACGCCCCGGGCCGCGATTTCATCGCCTTCGCCTCGGAACTGGCCCCGCTGGCGGCCGCGCGCGGCGTCTCGCGCGAAGTGGAGCCGCTGGCGGTGGACGCTTTCCTGACGCTGCAGTACGTCCCCGGTCCGATGACCGTTTACAAGGGCGTGCGCAAGCTCGAGCCCGCTTCCGTCATGGTCCTGCAGGACGGCCGGACGGAGATCTCGAAGTACTGGGACCTGCCGCTGGGCAGGGAGAAACTCGACTACCTTCCCCTCGCGGAGCTCAAGGAACTGGTCCGCTCGGAACTGGCGGAGGCCACCCGCCTGCGCCTGGTCTCCGAGGTGCCGCTCGGCGCCTTCCTGTCCGGCGGGATAGATTCGTCCATAATCGTCGCGCTGATGGCGCGCGCCTCGGAGAGGCCGGTCAAGACCTTCGCCATCGGCTTCAAGGAGGACGCTTTCTCCGAACTAACCTACGCCTCGCAGGTGGCCAGGATGTACGGCACGGAGCACACCGAGTTCGTCGTGGAGTCGGACATGGCCTCCGTGCTGCCGAAGCTGGTCCGCCATTACGGCGAGCCCTACGCCGACTCCAGCGCGCTGCCTTCGTACTTCGTTTCCCGCGAGACGCGCCGGGCCGTCACGGTGGCGCTCAACGGCGACGGCGGCGACGAGGCCTTCGGCGGCTATATCCGCTACTCGGCCATGAAGGCCGCCTGGCCTTTCAGCCGGCTGCCCGCGCCGCTCAAAAAGGCCGGCCTGGCGCTGGCGGAGCTGCTGCCCGACCGCGGCGGCGGCGCGCCGTACAACACGATCTGGCGCGCGCGCAAGTTCCTGCAGGCCACGCTGGGCGGCACACTGCCGTCCACCTACCTGGCCACGGTCTCGTTCTTCAAGACGCCGGAGAAGAACGCGCTGCTTTCCGACGCCTTCCGCAACTCCTGCGGCCGCGGCCTGGACTACGCCGAGCGCTACATGGCCGGGCTCTTCGAGAAGACCGAAGGCGAGGACCTGCTCAACCGCGTCATCTACGCCGATTACCATTCCTACCTGCCCGAATGCCTGATGACCAAGATGGACATAGCGTCGATGGCCAATTCGCTGGAGGCGCGCTCTCCTTTCCTCGACCATAAGGTCGTCGAACTGGCCTTCCGCCTGTCCGGCCGGCTCAAGATAAAGGGCTTCCGCGGCACCAAGTGGCTGCTGCGCGAAGCGTTCCGCGATATGCTGCCGCCGGAGGTCTACGGCCGCGGCAAGATGGGTTTCGGTATACCGCTGGGCCAGTGGTTCCGCGGCGGGCTCAAAGGTTCCTGGGCGGAGAACTGCCTTTCGGAGAAGGCGCTGGGCAGGGGTTATTTCAAGCCGGAGGAGCTGCGCCGGCTCTGGGACGATCATCAGACCGGGCGCCGCGACAACGGTTACCGGCTCTGGGCGGTCATGATGCTGGAGCTCTGGCACCGCGAGTTCGCGGACGATTTCCGGCTGGACTGAGGCGGCGGGGAAGAACGATGGACAGGAAAAAGATACTGGCCGTGGACGACGATCCCAACATGAGGACCTTTTATGAGACGGTCCTGGAGGACTACGGCTTCGAGGTCAGGACCGCCGAGGACGGGCTTTTCGGCACGGCCGCCTGCCAGAACTGGAAACCGGACCTGCTCATACTGGACTGGGAGATGCCCGGCGGCGGCGGCAAGCGGGTCTTCCGGAGCATACGCCAGCTGCTCAGGATCCAGGTGCCCGTGCTCTTCGTGACCGGCATGCAGGGCGACCTCGACGTCGACCTCACGCTGGACCGCGTCTCCATACTCCGCAAGCCCATAGAGGTCGAGCGCCTGCTGACGGGCATCTATTTCCTGCTGCGCTGAAGCGATGAAGATAGTCCTGGTGAATCCCGACATCCCCTGGAACGCCGGCAATATCGGCCGCACCTGCGTGGCCACGGGCACGGAGCTGGTCTTCGCGGGAAAACTGGGGTTCAGGATAGATTCGAAGGAGATACGCCGCTCGGGGCTGGATTACTGGCCGGACCTGAAGTATTCGGTGTTCCCGGCCTTCGAGGACTTCCTGGCGGCGCTGGGGCCCGACCCTTCGCTGCTGTTCTTCTCCACGCGCGGGGAAAAGACCCTCTGGGAGGCGCCTTACCGCCCGGACTCCTGCCTGGTCTTCGGCAGCGAGACCGCGGGCCTGCCTCTCGGATATTACGAAAAGTACGCCGACAGGATGTACCGCATCCCGATGAGCGCGCCGCGCATGCGCTCGATAAACCTCTCCACCGCCGCCGGCATCGCCCTCTACGAGGGCCTGCGGCGGCTGCGCTGATCACCGCTTCCAGGTCACCGTGAGCGTCCTCCTGCGCGCGTCGTAGCGCAGGCCGGCGCCGCCGGCCGAAGGGGGCAGGCCGGAGGCGCGGAAGCCGGCCAGGACCGTCCCGGCCTTGCCGGAGCACAGGTCTTTCGGTCCGAGCCCGCCGGCGAAAAGCCAGGGATGCGAGGAGGCTATGGCGTCCCGCGGCAGTCCCGTGGCGAAAGTCTCCCTCACCGAAAAGTCGCCGCTCCCGTCCGGCAGGACGAGTTCCGCCGCCTTGTAGCCCAGATAATGAGGCCCGAAACAGATGGCCGTCGCCCAGGAGACCGCCGCCGGCCGCCCGCCCGAGGAAGAGACCATTATGAAAAGTTCGGTCCTGTCGCCGGGCGCCGGCTCCCCGAAGGTCACCTCGGGAAAGACCAGCGTCGCCTCGCCGGACCTCCCGCGGAGTTCCACCTTTACCGCGCCCCGGACATGGACCGCGCCGTGCTTGTAAGGGCTGAACAGGGGCGCGCGTTCCCAGGGCAGTATGTCCTCCGGCGGGAGGTCCACCGCGATCGGCTCCGGCACCGGCGGTACCCAGATATGATCGGACGGGACGATCCGCCCGCGCGCCCTGCCCCTGTTCAGGTCGAAGGCGGGCCAGCCTTCGGCCGCGGCCTGCAGCGGCAGCATCAGCGCCAGCAGTAGGTTCAGCATATCTTTGCGGTCCTCCGCCTTAGTATACGCCCGCCGCGGGAAAGTATTACGGCCCGCTTTCACCGGGCGGCGCGAATTTTGTTTAATGAGTCTATATGATTACAAAACTCGTGGAGTCCCTTTTCGGCACGAAGAGCGAGCGCGCGCTCAAACTGGTCTACCCCGTGGTGGAGCGGATAAACGCGCTCGAGGAGGGGACCGCGAAGCTCTCCGACGAGCAGCTCAGGGCCAGGACCGCAGAATTCAGGGACCGCCTCGCCAAGGGCGAGAGCCTCGACTCCATCCTGCCGGAGGCCTTCGCCACGGTGCGCGAGGCCGCCCGCCGCGTGCTCAAGATGCGCCACTACGACGTGCAGCTGGTCGGCGGCGTCATCCTGCACCAGGGCAAGATCGCCGAGATGCGCACCGGCGAGGGCAAGACCCTGGTCGCCACCCTGCCGGCCTACCTCAACGGCCTGACCGGCAAGGGCGTCCACGTGGTGACCGTCAACGACTACCTGGCCCGCCGCGACCGCTTCTGGATGGGCCCCGTCCACGAGTTCCTGGGCCTCACCGTCGGCTTCATCCAGCACGACATGCGCAACGAGGAGCGCCGGCAGATGTACGCCTGCGACGTCACCTACGTCACCAACAACGAGTTCGGCTTCGACTACCTGCGCGACAACATGGTGATGGAGAAGTCCGAGCGCGTCATGCGCGAGCGCCACTACGCCATAGTCGACGAAGTGGACTCGATCCTCATCGACGAGGCCCGCACGCCGCTGATCATCTCGGGCCCCGCCGAGGAATCGACGGACAAGTACTACATCGTCAACCGCGTGGTGCCGCTGCTCAATGTCCGCTTCATCACGGACAAGGAGGAGATCGAGGCCAAGCGCGACGGCACGGACCTGGGCAAGGGCTACGACGCCATCGTGGACGAGAAGAGCCATACGGTCACTATCACCGAGGAAGGCGTGAAGAAGGCCGAGAAGATCCTGGGCGTCGGCAATATCTACGACGACGTCGGCGCGGAGTGGGCGCATCACCTGACGCAGGGCCTGCGCGCCTACCACCTGTTCAAGAAGGACGACGAGTACGTGGTCAAGGACGGCGAGATCATCATCGTCGACGAGTTCACGGGCCGCCTGATGCCGGGCCGCCGCTGGTCCGACGGCCTGCACCAGGCCATCGAGGCCAAGGAGAACCTCCGCATCAAGGAGGAGAATCAGACCCTGGCGACCATCACCTTCCAGAACTATTTCAAGCTCTACTCCAAGCTGTCCGGCATGACAGGCACCGCGATGACGGAGTCCGGCGAGTTCTGGGAGATCTACAAGCTCGACTGCGTGGAGATCCCGCCGAACCGGCCGCTGGCCCGCAAGGACTGGGCCGACCAGATCTACCGCACGGAGCGCGAGAAGAACAACGCGATAACCGCCGAGATAGAACGGCGCTGGAAGCAGGGCCAGCCGATGCTGGTGGGCACCCGCTCCATCGACCGCTCCGAGAAGCTTTCCGCCATGCTGCGCGGCAAGGGCATACCGCACCAGGTGCTCAACGCCAAGTACCACGAGATGGAAGCGCAGATAATCGCGCAGGCCGGCCGCAAGGGCGCGGTCACGATAGCCACCAACATGGCCGGACGCGGCACCGACATCATCCTGGGCGGCACCCCGCCCGACGACGCCGAGCAGGCGCACGTGCGCGAGCTGGGCGGCCTGCAGGTGATAGGCTCGGAGCGCCACGAGAGCCGCCGCATCGACAACCAGCTGCGCGGCCGCTGCGCGCGCCAGGGCGACCCCGGCGGCTCGGTCTTCTACGTCTCGCTCGAGGACGAGCTGATGCGCCTCTTCGGCTCCGACCGCATCTCCTATGTCATGGAGAAACTGGGCATGGAGGAGGGCGAGGTCATCGAGTCCGACCTGGTCACCCGCCAGATAGAGGGCGCGCAGCGCCGGGTGGAGGGCATGAACTTCGACGCGCGCAAGCAGCTGCTCGATTACGACAATGTGATGAACAAGCAGCGCATGGCCGTCTACGAGCTGCGCAATATAGTGCTCGACGGCGGCGAGGTCGCCGGCCGCGTGCGGAGCATGATACGCGAGAGCGTGGAGGAGCAGTGCGCTCTGTTCGCTCCCGCCGATAAGCACGTGCAGCTCTGGGACATGGAGAGCCTCAACGCCTTCCTGCGCAAGACCTTCGGCTTCGCCTCCGATCTCACGGAGGAGCAGCTGCAGCGACTGGGCGGCGCCGGCCTTTCCGAACACCTGGCCGAGGAGGCCGAGAAGGCCTACGAGCGCCGCATGGAGGAGTTCAAGGAGCGCGGCGTGGATTTCGCCGAACTGCAGCGCGTGCTGCTGCTGCAGATCATCGACCATATCTGGAAGAACCATCTCTACGAGCTCGACCACCTTAAGAAAGGCGTGGGCCTGCGCGCCTACGGCCAGAAGGACCCGCTGATAGAGTACCAGAAGGAGTCCTACGCGATGTTCGAGCGGATGCTCGGGCGCGTGCGCGACCAGATGGTCGAGTACGTCTTCCGCGTCCAGCTGCCGCCGGTGGTGCGCCGCCGGCCCGAAATGGAACCGCAGGCCGTCCCGGCGGGCGGCGGCGCCCCGCCCAGGCCGCCGGCCGCGGCCGCAGCGAAGAAGCAGGAGAACAAGTTCTCGAACCTCAAAGTGGGGCGCAACGACCCCTGTCCCTGCGGCTCGGGCAAGAAATACAAGAAGTGCCACGGCGCCGGCTGACCGCCGCCCGGGGAGGGGGCTTTTTCTGACCAGGAACGCGCCTGACCAGGACAGACCGGCCGGAACGGAGCCTCCGGCGCGCCGGGCGCCGGAGACGGCGCCCGCGGCGGCGGCCTCGCTCCGCTCCCGCCTGACCGCCCTCCGCCCGGCGCTGCGGCTGGCGCGCTCGCCTCTTTTTCTCTCCGTCCTTTCCTCCCTGCTGCTCGCCCTCTCCGCTCCCGGCATCGGTTCCCCGGTCTTCGCCTGGGCCGCTCTGGCCCCGCTGACCGCCGCGCTCTGGCTTTCGGGTTCCAGGCGCGCCGGTTTCTTCCACGGCTGGCTGGCCGGTTTCCTGTTCTATTGCGGCCTGCTCTACTGGCTCTTCCCCACGATGCGCGCCGGCGGCCTCGGCCCCGGCCTGGCGGCCGGCGGGGTGGCGCTGCTAGCGGCCCTGCTGGCGCTGGAGTTCGGGCTCTTCGGCCTGTTCGGCCGGAGTTTCAAGCGCGCCGGGATCTCGGCCTTCCCTTTCGCGCTGGCCGCCCTCTGGACCCTCATCGAATGGCTGAAGGTAGCGCTTACGGACGGCGGCCTCTGGTTCCCCTGGTTCCTGCTGGCCTACACGCAGTGGCCCAATGAGCGGCTGATACAGATAGTCTCCCTCACCGGGCCGTGGGGGCTGAGCTTCGCGCTGGCCTTCTCCGGCGCGCTCATCGGCTCGGCGTTCTTCAAAGAGGTGACGCCGGCCCGCCGGCTCCGACGCCTCGGGTGGGTCCTGGGCATAGCGGGTTTCCTGTGGCTCTTCGGCAACGGCGAGCTGAAAAAGGCCGACGCGCTGCCGGCCGGCCGGACCGTCAGGGCCGCCGCGCTTCAGCCCTGCATAGACTTCTACCGCAAATGGGACGAATCCTACGCCGGCGAGATAAAACGCCGGCTCGGCGGCCTGGCCGCGGAAGCCCGCGCCGCCGGCGCCGGTCTCGTCATCTGGCCGGAGAACGCCCTGCCGGGCTGGATAGACGACGCGGAGATCTATGACTGGCTGACTTCGGTCTCGAGCGGGACCCATTCGCTGGTCGGCTCCGTTTCAAAGGGCGACGGCCGCTATGTTTCCGCTTTCCTGATAGGGCCCGGCGGGGAGCAGGAGGCTTTTTACAACAAGCGCAAACTGGTGCCGTTCGGGGAGTATATCCCGCTCTCCGGCATTTTCGGCGGCGTCCTGCGCACGCTGGGCGCGCTGGGCGAGTTCTCGGCGGGCACCCGGTTCCAGGGGCTGATGGAGCACGAGGGGCTGAAGTTGTCGGCCGGCATCTGCTATGAATCGGTGTTCCCGTATCTTTCCCGCGTGGACTCGCTCAAAGGCGCGGACCTGCTGGTCAACATGACCAACGACGGCTGGTACCTCGACACCGCCGGCCCGCATCAGCATTTCGCGGCGAACGTCTTCCGCGCGGCCGAGAACCGCCGGCCGATGCTGCGCGCGGCCAATAACGGGATCTCCGCGTTCATAGACCCCTGGGGCCGCGTCACGCACCGCCTGGACCTGGACGAGCCCGGCGTTCTGGCCGCGGAGGTGGCCGCGCCGGACCTGCCTCCCTCATTCTACGCGCGCAACGGCGACTGGTTCGGCTGGCTGTGCCTCACCGTCTGCGCGGCCTTCCTGCTGGCGGTGTTCTTCCTGTGAACGCCGCCGAAGTCTTGACCCCCGCGCCCCCCGTGCCGAAGCGGGAGCCCTGGCTCTGGCGCTCGACCACGCTGGCCGGGCTGACGCTGGCCGTGCCTTCCCTGACCTATTTCGGTTTCAATCAGATCCTTTCGGAAGGCTATCCCTCTCTGCCCGCGCATATGGCGGAGTTCCTGGCCGCCTCCGCGGCGATGCTGCTGACGGCGCTCACCTTCAGGAGCTATAACGAAAGGGAACGGATAGGGCTGGACCTGCGCGCGGTCCTGTCCCTGCGCCCTTTCGGCCGCAGCGCGGCGGCGCTGGCGCTTTTCCTGGCGGCCGACCTGGCGCTTACCTGGACGGGACTGAAGCTGGTCGCCCTTTATTATCCGGACACCGAAGCCCCCGCCGGGCTCATAAGGGTCTGGACCTCCCACGGGAACTGGTTCTTCGTGGCGGTCAGCACCATGCTCATAGCCTGCTGCGAGGAACTCATGCTGCGCGGCCTGGCCCTCAATTACATCATGAAACGCGCGGGCTTCGTCAAAGCCCTGCTCTGGACCTCTTTCCTGTTCGCCGTCTTCCACGGGAACAGGAACTGGATAGGCCTGCTGATAATATTTTCAAGCGGGGCCCTTTACGCGCTGGCCTACCGCCGCACCGGCAGCCTGGCGGTGCCCTGCCTGCTGCACGGCCTGCATAATCTCGCCCTGAGAACGATCGTCCTGTTGGACCTGGACCCATGGCTGTAATAGTCTATTCACCCGGTTATTCCGCCCCGCTGCCCGGCCATGTCTTCCGGCCGGACAAGTTCCGGCTCGCCTTCGATGCGCTGCTGAGGGACGGCGTCGTCTCCCGGGCGGATGTCGCCGCCCCCGCGAAGCTCTCGAAGAAGGACCTGCTCCTGGCGCACACGCCCGGCTGGACGCGCAAATGCCTCTCCGGCCGTTTCACGGCCGCGGACTCGGCGCGCGCCGAGCTGAAAATAACGCGGGACGTGATAAAGTCGCATCTCCTGCACGCCGGCGGCACAGTACGGGCCGTGGAGCTGGCGCTGGAGGGGGGGCTGGGGATAAACTGCGGCGGCGGCTCCCATCACGCGCGCGCGGAGGGCGGAGCGGGGTTCTGTCTGGTGAACGACCTGGCGCTGGCCGCCCGCAAGGCGCGGAAAGACTTCGGTATCGAAAGGACCATGATCGTGGACCTCGACGTGCACCAGGGCGACGGGACGGCCGCGATATTGAAAGGGGACCGTTCGGCCTTCACTTTTTCGATGCACCAGGCCGACATTTATCCGGAGCGGAAGGAAAAAAGTTCGCTCGACGCCGCCCTGCCGCGCGGGACCGGCGGCGCCGCTTACCTGCGCGTCCTGCGCCGGGAACTGCCCAGGGCCCTGGAGCGGTTCAAGCCGGGCCTGGTCATCTATCTGGCCGGCGCCGACGTCTGCCGCGGCGACCTGCTGGGCGGCCTGGCCCTGTCGCCAGCGGACCTGCGCCGCCGCGACGCCTGCGTCGCCGGGCTCTGCCTGGAAAGGGACATCCCGCTCGTGGTGACGCTCGGCGGCGGTTACCGCAGGACCGCGGCCGGAGCCGCGCGGGTCCACGGTTCAACGGTGAGGACGGTCCTGCGCGTCCGTAAAAAGAAGAAGCCGGCCTGAGGCCGGCTTCTCTTCGGCGCCCGCGGGCTCTTTCAGTTGACCGTGTTGCGGCCGTCCCGCCAGCATTTCCTGGCGGGCCTGCGGCCCTGATTGAAAACCCAGAGATAGGCGCCGCGGCAGCCGGGCCTGGATTCGACCAGCCTTATGAGATGGGGGTGCTCCCTGTCCCTGGCGTGCTTATCGTCGGGGTTGTCCTGTGCCGTGTTCATACGCTCTCTCCGGTCCTCACTTCGTTCTTCCCCCCATTATTAAAGGATATTAAAATAAGGCCCCCGGCGTAAGGTCCCGGAGGCCCTGGCGGGCGGCGGAAAATATCCCAGGCCTCTCTGGGCCTTTGGGGCCTAGTCCCTAAAGGCCTATGCCGGGGCCCGTGGTCCTATTCTCGCCTGGGAGGTGCCGGACCGTGTTATGACCGATCTTCGCCCGGTTTTACGGCCTCTCCTATGAACACCCACGGCTTGATGGGTCCAAGGGCCTATATCCGGGTGGGCCCTTAGGTATAAAAAAAGGTAGGTCCAAAGTCCTTTGACATATGTTAATATAGATAGCATCCTGTGTATATACATGGGCGCGGGTCCAGAAAACAAGGAGTCGACATGTTCAAAAAAGCAATGTTGTCCGCAGTAGCCTTCATATTCTTCGCAGCTTCGCTCTCCGCCGGGATCAACTTCGACAGCCCATCCTCCTTCGACCTGAAGGAAGCGATAGCCAATGCCGAGATCGCCCTGCCCGGAACGGCGCCCGCCGCCGATTCGAAAGGGGTCAAAGAGTGGACCATCATGGTCTTCCTCAACTCCAAGAACAACCTCGAGCGCTTCGGCCTCAAGGACATGAACGAGATGGAGATGGTCGGCTCCTCCGACAAGGTCAACATCGTGGTCGAAATGGGCCGCATGGCCGGCTTCGACTCGTCCGACGGCGACTGGAAAGGCACCCGCCGCTATCTGGTCCAGAAGGACAATGACACCTCCAAGGTGACCTCGCCCGTCGTGCAGGAACTGGGCAAGACCGACATGGGCGACTGGAAGACCCTGGCGGCCTTCGGCAAATGGGCCAAGCAGAACTATCCCGCCAAGCGCTACATAATGATAGTCTGGAATCACGGCGCCGGCTGGATCAAGGGCCGCGCTTTCGGGGAGAAGGGCCTCTCCTACGACGACGAGACCGGCAGCCACATGACCACCCCGGAGGTGGGCTGGGCGCTGCGCGACATGGGCGGAGTGACCGTCTACGGTTCCGACGCCTGCCTGATGCAGATGGCCGAGTTCGTCTACGAGATCAAGGACTATACCGAGTACATCGTCGGCTCCGAAGAGACCGAGCCCGGCGACGGCTATACCTACGACACCTTCCTCGGCCCCATCGTCGCCAAACCCTATATGGGCGCCTTCGAGGCCGGCAAGGTGACCGTGGACGCCTACAGCGACCACTACCAGCAGCTGGGCCAGGGCTCCACGCAGAGCCTGATCAAGTCGTCGGCCATCGACGGCTTCCTGAAGGTCTCCAACGACTTCGTCTCGGCCGTTATGGCCTCGGGCGAGAAGGCGCTGGCGCAGAAAGCGATGGGCGCGGCGCAGAGTTACGCCTACCCGGAGAACAAGGACCTCTACCACTTCGTCCAGCTCATCCTGGCCGAGACCCAGGACCAGAACGTGAAGGCGAAGGGTCAGGCCCTGATGTCCTACATCAAGAGCCCGCTGGTGGTGCATAACCGCACCAACAACAGCGAGGGCGGCTGGTGGGGGCCCGAGATCTACGACAACTCCCACGGCATCGCCGTCTACCTGCCCGGCGGCGCCGCCCCGGCGCATTACGCCGACCTGCAGTGGGCCGCGGCCTCCAACTGGGACGACTTCATAACCTGGACCGCCAGGTAAACGGGAAGCCGTAAGGCAAAAAAGGCCGTCCGCGCAGGCGGGCGGCCTTTTTCATTGCCGGCCGTTTTGACTGGAAGCGCGTTTTATAACATAATGATACCGCTGAGAGAGACCCGGCGGCCCAGCGGCCGCCGTCCCAGGAGATCCAGATGATGAAAAGAACCGTTTTCGCCCTGCTGCTGTCGGCGCTGCTGCTCCCGCAGTACGCCCTCGCCGCGATAAAGCTGCCCGCCGGCGTTGCCCGGGGAGCCTCCGTAGAGGGGATCGACGAGTATTCCCTGCCCAACGGCCTCAGGGTGCTCCTTTTCCCCGACCCGACCAAGCCGACCGTGACCGTCAATGTCACCTACCTGGTCGGCTCCCGGCAAGAGAACTACGGCGAGACCGGCATGGCGCATCTCCTGGAGCACCTGATGTTCAAGGGCACGCCCAGGTACCCCGACATGAGCAAGGAGTTCACGGCCCACGGCACCCGCAACAACGCCTCCACCAGCTACGACCGGACCAACTATTTCGAGACGCTGGCCGCCACGGACGAGAACCTGGAATGGGCGCTGGACCTGGAAGCCGACCGTATGGTCAACAGCTTCATAGCCAAAAAGGACCTGGACTCCGAGATGACGGTGGTGCGCAACGAGTTCGAGTCCCGCGAGAACGATCCGCGCGGGATACTTATGGAGAGGGTCCTCTCGACATCCTACCTCTGGCACAATTACGGCAAGTCGGTGATAGGGGCGCGCTCCGACATCGAGAACGTCAGCATCGACCGCCTGCGGGCCTTCTACCGCCGCTATTACCGGCCCGACAACGCCGTGCTGATAGTGGCCGGCAATTTCGACCCTGAAAAGACCCTCGCGCTGGTCAAAAAGAAGTTCGGCGCCATAAAGCCGCCGAAAGAACCCATGCAGCCCACCTATACCGCGGACCCGACCCAGGACGGCGAGCGGCAGGTCACGCTGCGCCGCGTGGGGGACACCCAGGAGGTCATAGCCGCCTACCATATCCCGCCGGGCTCGCACCCGGACAGCGCGGCGCTGGACGTGCTGGGCTACATCCTGGGCGACACCCCCTCGGGCCGCCTCTATAAGGCCCTGGTCGAGACGAAAAAAGCCGCTTCCGCCGCCGGGAGCGCCTGGACGCTGCGCGAGGGCGGCGTCATGATGTTCCTCTCCACGGTGCGCAAGGAGTCTTCGCTCGAAGAGGCCCGGGACACCCTGCTGAAGACGGTCGAGGCGGCCGCGTCCGGCGAATTCGCGGACGAGGACGTCGAGCGCGCCCGCACCGCCCTGCTCAAGGGTATAGACATGGCCCTGAAATCCTCCGAGCGCATAGCGATGTACCTTTCCGAGTCCATAGCCGCGGGCGACTGGCGGCTGTTCTTCATCGACCGGGACCGCATAAAGGCGGTCAAGGCGGAGGACGTCGGGCGCGTGGCGGCGCAGTACCTCAAGCCCAGCAACCGCACGCTCGGCCTCTTCGTCCCCACCGAGAAGCCGGACCGCTCCGAGATCCCTCCCCGGCCGGACGTGGCCGCGCTGGTAAAGGACTATAAGGGCGGCGAGGCCGTGTCAGCCGGCGAGGCCTTCGACCCGTCGCCCGAGAACATAGACGCGCGCACCGTGCGCCGGACGCTCAGGAACGGCATGAAGCTGGTCATGCTGCCCAAGAAGACCCGCGGCTCCTCGGTCAATGTCCACCTGACGCTGCGCAAGGGCTCGCTGGAGACGCTGCGCGGACTGGGCGAGGTCCCGTCCTTCGCCAGCGACCTGCTGATGCGCGGCACCGCCAGGCGCACCCGCCAGCAGATAAAGGACGAACTGGACCGCATAAAGACCCGCGCCAATATCAACGGCGGCACTTCCTCCCTCGAGACCGACTCGGCCAACCTGGAGGCCGCCATGCGCCTGGCGGCCGAGATCCTGCGCGAGCCCGCCTACCCCGAAAAAGAATTCGATGTACTCAGGCAGGAGCAGCTCGCCGGCCTCGAGAAGCAGAGAGGCCAGCCCGATTTCGAGGCCGTGAACGCCTGGCGGCGCCACCTGCGCCCTTATCCGTCCGACGACCCGCGCTATACTGCGACCTTGGAAGAGCGGATCGCGCAGGTCAAGGCCGTCACGCTGGACGCGGTCAGGGACTATCACCGCGACTACTACGGCGCCTCCGCGGGCGAGCTCTCCATGGTGGGCGATTTCGACCCGGACAAGGCCGCGGCGCTGGCGGAAGACCTCTTCGGTAACTGGACGGCGAAGGTCCCCTACTCGCGCCTGGTGAGCGAGTATAAGGACATACCGGCGGTCAATGTTCCCATAGAGACGCCGGACAAGGCCAACGCGCAGATGTACCTCGGGCAGGCGCTGAAGATGCGCGACGACCACCCCGACTACCCGGCCATGGTCCTGGCCAACTTTATAACCGGCGGCGGCTTCCTCAGCTCCCGCCTGGCCGTGCGTATCCGACAGAAGGAGGGCCTGAGCTACGGCGTAGGCTCGGGCTTGTCGGCCGACTCCCAGGACGAGTCCGGCCTTTTCTACGGCTACGCCATATTCAGCCCCAAGGACGCCGAAAAGTTGGAGAAAGCCTTCCGCGAGGAACTGGCCCGGATAATAGCCGACGGCTTCACCGAAAAAGAGGTGGCCGAGGCCAAGAGCGGCTGGCTGCAGAAGCAGGTACTGGCGCGCAGCAGCGATCCGGGGCTCGCGGGCTGGCTGGCCGGCAATGAGTACCTGGGCAGGCGTATGGCCTGGTACGGCGACATGGAGAAGAAGGTCGCCGCGCTGGATCCTTCCGATCTGCATGAGGCATTCAGGAAGCACATAGACCCCTCCAAAATATCCTTCTTCCGGGCCGGCGATTTCGCAGGCGCCGCGAAGAAGCAGGCGGCCGAAGCCGGGAAATAGCCTTCCCGGCCGCCAGGCAAAAAGGCCGTCCGCCAGCGCGGACGGCCTTTTCTTTGTCCTGCTATAATATCGGTATGCGAGGCGGGAAAGAAGCGGAGCTGCTGACCCTGGAGAGGATGATAGGCCTCTATTGCAGCGGCGTCCACGGGTGCGCCCCGCCATGCGGGGAGTGCCGGGCGCTGCTGGCCTACGGTACAGACCGGCTGCGGGCCTGCCCGCAAGCCCCTAAGCCCGCCTGCCGGGATTGCCGCGTTCATTGCTATTCGCCCGCGATGAGGGAGCGGGTCCGGGCCGTCATGCGCTATGCGGGCCCGCGCATGACCCTCCGGCACCCGTGGCTGGCGCTGAGGCATCTGCTGGGATTCTAGGCCGGGCCCCGCCTTTTGCTAAAATTTACCCATGACCGACTGGAAACTGTTCGCTCTCGGGGCGGCGCTCTTCGCGGGGCTGACCGCCGTGCTGGCCAAGGTGGGGGTGAAGGACATCCCCTCCAACCTGGCCACGCTGATACGCACCATAGTGATCATCATATTCCTGGGCGGCCTGGTCTGGTTCAGGAACGAATGGCGCAATCCGCTGGAGCTCAACCGCCACAGCGTCATCTTCCTGATACTCTCCGGCCTGGCCACCGGCCTGTCCTGGATCTGCTATTACCGGGCGCTGCAGACCGGCCCGGCCTCGCTGGTCGCGCCCATAGACAAGCTGAGCATAGTCTTCGCCATAGGGCTGTCGGTGGTGTTCCTGGGAGAGAGGCTGGGCCCTTACCAGTGGGCCGGGGCCTCCATGATAGCGGCCGGCACCCTCCTTATAATCTTCAAATAAGCCCCCGGTCCGGGGCATAAATGGAAAAGGCCGGCTGTGAAGCCGGCCTTTCCGTTGGCTGGAAAAGCCTTATTTCAGGTGCTTGCCCAGTATGCCCGCCAGTTCGAACATGGAGACCTGGTCCTTGCCGAAGAGCTTGCGCAGTTTGTCGTCCGCGTTGATATTGCGGCGGTTGACCTTGTCCTGCAGGCCGTTGGCCTTGATATAGTCCCAGATCTTCTTGACCGCCTCGGGGCGGGGTACCGGCTGGTCGCCTATCACGGCCGCCAGGTCGGCGTCCGGCTGCATGGGTTTCATGAACTTGGGGTTAGCCATATGTATTCTCCTTGAAAATGGGGTCCTGCCTACATAGTACCAAAAAACGGCCGCCGCGCGCCCCTGCCCGCGGTCAATAAGGCCGGACCGCCCTTTCTCTGGGCCCTTTGGCCTATAAAACTCAGGGCCCCCGGGCCCTTTGAGCCTTCTTTGGCGGGGGCTAGACTATTCATGGGAGTTGACAAAGGTCAAGTGAGCCAGGAGGAAGCCATGATACGCAAAACCGCCCTCACCGCGATAGCGGCTCTTCTGATACCCGCCGCCGGCTGGTCCGTCGATTTCGACGGTTCCGTCCGCAACGGCGACATAATGGAACAGATCTCCCAGGTGGAGCTCGCCGTCCCCGCCGAGGCCATTACCGCCCAGGACCAGGAGAAGGGCCTGATCGACTGGCTTTTCGGCAAGGCGCGGAAAGAAGCCACCATCATGGTCTTCATCAACGGCAAGAACAATCTCGAGCGCTTCGGCCTCAAGGACATGAACGAGATGGAGCTGGTCGGCTCCTCCGACAAGGTCAACGTGGTGGTCCAGATCGGCCGTATGGCCGGCTTCGACGAGGGCGAGGGCGACTGGCAGACCACCCGCCGCTATCTGGTCCGGAAGGACACCGATACCGCCAATGTCACCTCCCCGGTGATCGAGGACCTGGGCTCCGTGGACATGGGCGACTACCGCCAGCTGGCCGCTTTCGGCAAGTGGGCCAAGGAGAATTACCCGGCCAAGAAGTACATGCTGGTCGTCTGGAACCACGGCGACGGCTGGCTCAAGAATAAGGCCGCCAAAGAGGAGAACAGCAATAAGGGTATCTCCTACGACGACGAGACCGGCAACCACATGACCATTCCCGAGCTCGCGGCCGCGCTGCGCGAGATGGGCGGCGTGGACGTGTACGGCTCCGACGCCTGCCTGATGCAGATGGCCGAGGTGGTCTACGAGCTCAAGGACAGCGTGGACTATATCGTCGGCTCCGAGGAGACCGAGCCCGGCGACGGCTATACCTACGATCTCTTCCTGGGGCCCATCGTGGCCGAGCCCGGCATGAGCGCCGAGCGGATGGCCAAAGTCGCGGTGGACGGCTACAGCGACCACTACCGGGACATCAACCAGGGCTCCACGCAGAGCTATATCAGGACCGCCGAGATAGCCGGCTTCACGCAGAAGGCCGACGCCTTCGCGGCCGCCGTCATGGCCGCCGGCGAGAAAGAGGCGGCCAGGAACGCCCGCTCTTCCGCGATGAGCTACGCGCTCCCGGACAATAAGGACCTTTACGACTTCGCCAGGCTGATGGCGGCCGGCTCGCAGAGCCAGGAGGTCAGGACCGCCGCCGCGGAACTTATGGCCAATATCACCGGCCGCCTGGTGGGCCACAACCGGACCAATAACCAGCCGGCCTACTACTGGTACCCGGCCGTGGACTATTCGCCCTCCAAGGGCATAGCGGCCTACTTGCCCTCGGGCGCCTTCGCCCCCGGTTACGACGAACTGCGCTGGGCTTCGGCCTCGCAGTGGGACGAGTTCGCCGCCTGGATGAACCAGCAGTAAACAAGATCGGGCTGAAACGAAGAAGGCCGCGGGTTCCGCCCCGCGGCCTTCGCGTTTCCCGTGGGCCCAATGGCCGCGCCTTCCTGGGTCCTTCGTTCCTTGCCCGGCCGCCGTGGCCGGGCTACACTATACCGCGGTTGACGATGGTCAAGCCTGGAGGAACGATGATGCGTAAGACAACGATTACGGCTATAGCGGCCCTTCTGATGCCGGCGGCCGGCTGGTCCGTCGATTTCGACGGGGCCTCCCGCGGCGGCGGCATAATGGACGAGATCTCCCGGGTGGAGCTGGCCCTTCCGGCCGAAGCCCTGGTCCCCGAGGCGCAGGATAAGGGCATACTCGACTGGCTCTTCGGCAAGAGCGAGGCCGAGTGGACCATCATGGTCTTCTCCAACGCCAAGAACGACCTGGAACGCTTCCTCCTCAGCGACATAAACGAGATGGAACTGGTCGGTTCCAGCAAGAAGGTCAATATCGTGGTCGAGGTCGGCCGCATGGACGGCTACGACTCCTCGGACGACAACTGGACCGGCGTGCGCCGCTACCTTATACAGAAGGACGACGACATGAGCCGGATGGGCTCCAAGCTCATCCAGGAAATGGGCATGACCGACATGGGCGATTACCGCAACCTGGCCGCCTTCGGCAAATGGGCCAAGGAGAACTTCCCCGCCAGGAAGTACATGCTGATAGTCTCCAACCACGGCTCGGGCTGGGAGAAGGGCGTCCGCAAGGCCGTCGTGGAGAACAAGGGCATCTCTTACGACGAGCAGAGCGGCAACCATATCAACACCCCGCAGCTGGGCGCCGCGCTGCGCGAGATCGGCAAGCTGGACGTCTTCAGCACCGACGCCTGCCTGATGCAGATGGCCGAGGTGGTCTACGAGCTCAAGGACAGCGT
>CAYPYG010000031.1:0-9552 GCA_964415175.1 uncultured Elusimicrobiaceae bacterium | reverse complement strand
GGACTATATCGTCGGCTCCGAGGAGACCGAGCCCGGCGACGGCTACACCTATAACGACTTCCTGGGCCCGCTGGTGGCGCGGCCCGCGATGACGCCGCGGGAAGTGGGCCGGCTGACCGTGGACGCCTACAGCGACCACTACGACAGGATCGACCAGGGCTATACGCAGAGCCTGGCGCGCGCCTCGGCCGTGCGCGGCCTGCTGGCCGCGAGCAACGCCTTCGCCGACGCGATGATGGCCTCCGGCGAGAAAGAACTGGCGAAAAGCGCCCGCAACGCGACGATCAACTTCGCCGTGTACGAGAACCGCGATATGTACGACTTCGCCCGCCGCGTCGTGGAGGGCTCGCAGGACCAGAACGTGAAGGCCGCCGGCCAGGCGCTGATGGACTATATCACCGGCTCGCTGATGATCCACAGCCGCGCCCGCGACAGCCAGGGCGGCTTCTGGAGCGGCCCCAAGCAGTATACGCTGGCCAAAGGCATGGCGGCCTACTTCCCCTCCTACAACCTCGCCGCCGGCTACAGTGAGCTGGCCTGGGCCAGGGATTCGCGCTGGGACGAGTTCGTCACCTGGATGAACCAGCCGTAAAAAGATCGGGCTGAAACGAAGAAGGCCGCGGGCTCCGCACCCGCGGCCTTCTTATTGGGGTCGAAAGTAAAGCCCCGGCCCCTTTATCTGACTTTGGAACGGAAGTAGGAGACGGTCTTCTTCAGCCCCTCCTCGAGGCCGACCTTAGGCTCCCATTTGAGCAGCTTGCGGGCTTTCGCGATGTCGGGACGGCGCACCTTGGGATCGTCCTCCGGCAGAGGGCGGAACACGATCTTCGACCTGCTGCCGGTTATCTTCTTGACGGTCCGGGCCAGTTCCAGCAGCGTTATCTCGTGCGGATTGCCTATGTTCACCGGGCCGTTATGGCCGCTCTTCAGCAGCCGGTAGATGCCCTCGATGAGGTCCGAGACATAGCAGAGGCTGCGCGTCTGGCCGCCGTCGCCGTATACCGTTATCGGCCTGTTCCTGAGCGCCTGCACCATGAAGTTGGGCACCGCGCGGCCGTCCTCGAGGCGCATATTGGGACCGTAGGTGTTGAAGATGCGCAGCAGCCGCACCTGCACGCCGTGGTAGCGGTGGTAGGCCATGGTCATGGCCTCGGCGAAGCGCTTGGCCTCGTCGTAGACGCCGCGCGGGCCTATCGGGTTCACATTGCCCCAGTAGCCCTCGTGCTGCGGGTTTATCCGCGGGTCGCCGTAGACCTCGGAGGTCGAGGCGATCATGAAGATCGCCTTCTTGTCCTTGGCCAGGCCCAGCGCCTTATGCGTGCCCAGCGCGCCGACCTTGAGCGTCGGTATCGGGTGCTTCAGGTAGTCTATCGGGCTGGCCGGGCTGGCGAAGTGCAGCACGGCGTCCAGCTTGCCGGGCACGTGCAGGTAGTTGGTCACGTCGTACTTGGTGAACGAGAACCTGTCGTTGCCGAAAAGGTCCTCGATGTTGGCGATATTGCCGGTGATGAAGTTGTCCAGGCCGATGACCGAGTGGCCCTTCGCCAGCAGATAGCGCGAGAGGTGGCTGCCCAGGAAGCCGGCGGCGCCGGTTACCAGTATCCGCATCAGGGCCTCCCGACCGACTTGTAGGTCCAGCCCAGCGCCCTCATCGCCGCGGGGTCGTAGAGGTTGCGCCCGTCGATCATGATGGGGTGCCTGGCGGCGGCGAGCAGTTTCTTCTGGTCCAGTTCCGCGAACTCCTTCCATTCGGTGACCAGGCAGACGCAGTCGGCGCCCCTGGCGCACTCGTAGGCGTCCTTAGCGAAAAGGACGCCCTTCATGACCTTTTTCGCGTTCTCCTGGGATACGGGGTCGTAGCCGCGCACCTTCGCGCCGCGTTTGAGCAGCTCGGCGGCTATGTCTATAGAAGGGGCGAAACGCATGTCGTCGGTCTCCGGCTTGAAGGCCAGCCCGAGCAGCGCTACGGTCTTGCCCTCCAGGTTCCAGAGTTCGTCCTCGATCCTGCGGACCAGCCACAGTTTCTGGCCCTCGTTGATGTCCTTGACGGTCTTGAGCAGGTCGAAATCGTAGCCGACCTGCCGGCTGAGCCAGTGGAAGGCCTCGAGGTCCTTGGGGAAGCAGAAGCCGCCGAAGCCGATGCCGGCCTTGAGGAAGGCCGGGCCTATCCGCCTGTCGAGGCCCATGCCCCGGGCCACGTCCTCCACGTTGGCGCCGGTGCGCTCGCAGACGTTCGCCACGGCGTTGATGAACGAGATCTTGGTGGAGAGGAAGGAATTGGAGGCGTGCTTGATGAGCTCCGCGCTCTTGACGCTGGTGACCACGATCGGGGCTTTTTTGAGCGGCTTGTAGACGCGGCGCATCACCTCTTCCGCCCGCCCGGAGCTGACCCCCACCACCACCCGGTCGGGCTCCAGGAAGTCCCGGACGGCCGTGCCCTCGCGCAGGAACTCGGGGTTCGAGGCCACGTCGAAAGGGATGTGGCGCTTGTTGTGGCGGCCGACGGTCTTCTCGATGCGGTCGCAGGTGGAGACCGGCACGGTGGATTTCTCCACGATGACCGTGTAGTCGGTCATGTTGAGCGCGACCTGCTCGGAGACCTTCTCTATGGCGCTGAGGTCCGCCGAGCCGTCGTCGCGCGGCGGCGTGCCCACGGCGATGAAGACGGCCGCGGCGCGGTGGCCCTTGTGCAGCATGCCTTCCTTCACGGAGGAGGCGAAGTGCAGGCGGCCGGCCTTCACGTTCTTCTTCACGACGCGCTCGAGGTCGTCCTCGTAGATGGGCATGATCCCTTTTTCCAGCATCTTTATCTTGCGCGGGTCGTTGTCCACGCAGACCACGCGGTGGCCCAGTTCGGCCAGGCAGGCGCCGGACACGAGGCCGACGTAGCCGGCCCCGACCATGCAGATGTTCACTTTTTCGTTCCTGGTTCTTTTCATCGCTTCCTCATAAAGCCGCCGGCACGCTCGTCGAGCATGCCGGCGCGGTATCGTTCGGAAAAAGGACCGAGTTATTTCGCCGGCGCGGCCCCGTCGGAGGGGGCGCAGGGCGCTTCGGCGCCCGGCTCCAGGACTATCTCCCTGGCCTTCGCCAGTTCGCAGGCGCGCTTCTTCTCGGAGCGGCCCAGGAACCAGAGGGCGATGAAGATGATGACCAGGGCGAACCAGTCCTCCGGCTTCGGCGGCTTCATCTTCATCAGGAAGAAGACGACCAGCGTGGCGACGGTGCCGGCGATCAGCGAGGTGAGTCGGTTGACCAGGCCGGCGAAGGTCGCCGTGCGGCCCTGGAACATGAACAGGAAGACCGAGAAGAAGGCCCCGATGCCGTACGGGACGCCGGCCAGCGCGGCCTTGAACCACTGCTCATGGGGTTCGTGGAAAGCGTTCTGGAAATTGACCACGAAGTCCTTGGAGTTCTCCGGGTTCCCGCTGGCGAAGAAGAGCAGGAAGAGCGTCGCCAGGATCATCGTGCTGCTGGCCGAGATCTGCTCCACCGCGAAGAAGCCCTTGTTGTCGTAGGGCACGCCCTTGGTGCGGGTGTTCTTGAAGTAGTTCATTATGTAGATGCGTATGCCGTAGGCGACTATGTAGGAGCTCAGGATGGTCATGGCCGCCACGTTGTGGACGAAGTCGAAGTCGCCGGGGCGGACATAGTAGAGCTTGAGCCCGACGGCGAGCAGCGCCAGGACGACGCCCACGTTCTCCTCCCAGTAGACGGTCTTCTTCAGGATGCCCTGCTTTATCTGTATGGCGTCTATGATGCGGCTGAGCACGATGACGCTGGCCCGCATGATGATCATGGCGACCATGACCGAGATGGGCAGCAGGTACATCAGCGTGGTCGTGGGGATGACGACCGCGGTGCAGACGCCCGAGGGGATGATGTAGAGGAATTCCTTGGGGAAGGTGACGCCGAACATCGTGGTGTATTGCTGCGACTTGAACTTGTACCACTTCCAGTAGATGACCAGGCCTACGCAGAAAAGGCTGGACAGCGCCGTGGAGTAGACCATGAAGTAGACGTCGCTCATGCCCGGGTAGCCGGGCGCCGTGTTGAGGAAGTACTTGGGCGCTATGCCGGTGGCGATGTAGGTTATGAAGTAACCCAGGGAGAGCTGCAGCAGTCTCTCGGTGGTGCCTTCGTGCGTTTTCTGGGTGAAGACGGTCTTGAGCGTTTTTATCATCTTTTTGGTCCCTCTCGCGGATGGTTAATTTTTATTATATATAAATCCCGGCGGAATTTCACCGCCGCGCGTCCGTTCCGCCCGCGTAGGCGGGCCGCGCGGCGGGCCGGTGCGGCTGCGGCCGGTCAGTTGCCCTGCTTGCGTTTCTGCGAGAGTTCGTAGGCTTTCTGTATCTTGGCCTCGAGGGCCGGCATCTCGAAAGGCTTGACGACGTAATCCATCGCCCCGAAGAGCAGCGCGTCGTTGAGGGTGGCGGCGTCGTTGAGGCCGCTGACCGCGAGTATCGGGACGAAGGCCGTGGCCGGGTCGGAATGGAACTCGTTCATCAGGCTGATCCCGTCCACCGCCGGCATCATGATGTCGGTTATGATGACGTCGGGGATGTTCCCGTCGGCGATGTGTCTGCGGGCCGCGCGCGGGTCGGCGAAGACCTTCACTTCGTACTTCGACGCGTCGAGGCCGGATTCGTAGATGTCGAGGATGGCCTCGTCGTCGTCTATCGCTATCACTTTTATCCTGGGTCGTTCCATGTCTTCGTCCTCTCTCCGTCGGCCGCCGCCCGGCGGCGGTCTCACTTCTTGCGGGAGTACTGCATCCGGAAACGGAACTCGCCCCTGGTCGTCTTTATATAGAAGAGGTCCCGCATCCCGTAGATCTTGTGCCTGGTTATGAAATCGGAGACGGCCTTGATATCCTTCTCGGACTCCAGCGGGACCAGCCGGTGGGGCTGCTTGACCGCCGTCATCAGGGGCTTGTTCTTCTGCAGGTCGTAGGTCTCCACCAGGTTGAACTCGTAATCCTGGCCGACGCGGCTCAGGAAAGTGTCGCGCAGCTGGCCCTCGAGGGGCTCGGCGCTGAGGAAGCCCGCCATGGTCTCGTCGGCGGGCAGCTTCTCGGCGGCCTTGCGGGCCTCGGTCATGGCGTAGGAGAAGGCCTCCCCGAACTTGTTGAGCGGGGCCTCGAAGCGGCGCAGTTCGCCGTTGATATAGGCCGAGATCCGCAGCAGGTCCCCTTTGTAGAAGACCATTTTGCTGCCGGTGCCGCTCTGCGCGTTGAGGATGTCGGAACTTTTTATCTCGCGGAAGAAATCCTTGGCGAACATGGACTTTATCCGCCCGCGCCTGATCGTGACCTCGCCGGCCTTGGATTCGTCCCGCACTATGACCGCGCCGTCCTGCCCTATCTCGAAATAATAATCCACGAAGCCTTTCTTCTTGGAGACTATGTTCATCCAGGCGGCCTCTTCGGTGGCCGTGAAAGCCCCGTGGCGGGCGGCCCAGGCCGCTCCGGCCGCCGAGACCGCCAGGAGCGCGATGGCGAGCTTTCTCATGGTTTCTCCTTTCCGCCTCCGCCGGAAGGCAGGGACTCTATCGCCCCGTCCAGCGAAAGCAGGTCCCTGCCGCGGGACCAGGCCAGGAAGGCCAGGGCCAGCAGTATGAAGTTGAGGCCCAGCTCCACTCCTATCGGGTTGCTCCTGGCCGTGCCGAAACAGCCGCAGCTGGTTATCGGCAGTCCGCGCAGCATGGCCTGGCCCAGCAGCACCTGGAAGAAGACGATAAGCGCCCCGGTGAGCCCGGCGGTGATGCGCGTGAACAGGCCGGCGGCCAGCAGCAGGCCCAGGTAGATCTCCGCCCACGGTACGGTCAGCGAGGCCAGGGTCGCCGTCCAGGCGGGGAAAAGCCTGTAGGTCTCTATGGCGTAGGCGAATTCCTCCGCCGGGGCCGCGGCCTTGAGGAAGCCCGCCCAGGCGAACACCAGGCCGAGCGTGACGCGGCCGGCGAGGGCGGCCCATTGCGCGAAAGAGGCGGTTTTCAGGTGTTTCATTTCAGCGGGATTATCAGCGGCCTGGCCTTGTCCACCAGCTGGCCCAGGCCGACGGCCCTCTTGCCGTTGACGAAGAAGGTCGGGGTCGCGTTTATGCCGCGCATATCGCCCTCGGCCATGTCGCCGCGCACCTGGCGCTCGGTGCCGGGGTCCGCCAGGCAGGCTTCCAGGGCGGTCCGGTCCAGCCCGGCTTTTTCGACGTACTCGTCGAATATCTTCCGCGGTTCGCGCTCCAGCGCCCAGTCGCGCTGGAACTCGAAGAGCAGGTCCGTGTACTCCTCGAATCTGCCCTGGCGGCCGGCGCAGTCTGCGCGCATGGCGGCTTCCACCGACCAGGGGTGGATATTGGTCAGCGGGTAATGCTTGAAAACTACGCGCACCTTGTCCGGATAGGCTTTCCTTATTTCCTTCACGCCGGAATAGGCGTGGCGGCAGGCGGGGCAGGCGAAATCGGTGAATTCCTCTATGACTATGGGAGCGTCGGCCGGGCCGGTATCGCGGAAGGGCGGCACCGGCCGCTCCGGGCCCAGGTTCATGTGCCGCGCCAGCAGCGTGGCCAGCGTGGCCAGGAAGACCAGCGCCGCGGCGGCCGCCAGCTTGCGGTAGAGCACGCGCTTGTCCTTGATCCCGGGTATTCTCATTATCAGATGATTTTAACTATTTTGGAGGAGCTTTGCGCCCCTTTGACCAGCATTATCTTCCTGGCGTCCACCTTGAGCTCCAGCGAGAGCTGCCGGATGGCCGAGGCGTTGGCGAGTCCCCGTTCGGGCTTCGCCTTGGTCCAGATCTCGTAGGTGTCGGCGGTCTTCTTCATTATCTTGTCGCGCCGCTCGCCGGGGTGCACCCGCAGTTTTATGAACATCGGTCCGCCTCAGTCCGCCAGCAGGGATTCCGAGGTCATGTCTTCCGGCTGGTCGAGGTCCATTACTTCCAGGACGGTCGGGGCGATGTCCGACAGGATGCCGTGCGGACGCAGCCTGGCCTTCGGCCTGTCCTTGTCGATATAGATGAACTCCACGGGGTTGGTGGTGTGGGCGGTCTTGGGCATGTTTATCCTGTAATCCCACATCTCCTCGGCGTTGCCGTGGTCGGAACTGATCATGACGACATAGTCCTTCGCCGTCGCGGCGTCCACCAGCGTTCTGACGCTCTCGTCGGTGACCTCCACCGCTTTCACGGCGGACTCGTAGATGCCGGTGTGCCCCACCATGTCGCAGTTGGCGAAGTTGACGACGATGAAATCGTACTTGCCGGAATTTATCTCGGCGACGGCGCGCTCGCGCACGCGCGGGGCGTCCATCTCGGGGTGCTCGCCGAAACTGGCCGGGTCCCAGCTGCCCTTTATCTCGACCTGGTCCTCGCCGGGGTAGGGCGCGGTGCGCTTGCCGTTGAAGAACGAGGTGACGTGCTTGAACTTCTGGGTCTCGGCCAGGCGCAGCTGCTTGAGGCCCTTCTCCGAGATGACCTGGCCGAGCAGGTTGTCCATGCCGCCGCCTTCGTCCATGGCGGAGAGCGCGTTGAACTTGAAGGCGTCGTAGTAGCGGGTGAGGCCGCAATAGACGACGTCCATCTTCTTCCAGCGCTCGCCGGGGTAGTTCTCCTCGACGAAGCACTTGGTGAGCTGTATGGCGCGGTCCTGGCGGAAGTTGAAGTGCACGACGGAGTCGCCGTCCTTCATGCCGGGGTAATCGCCGATGACGGTGGGCGGTATGTATTCGTCGACTATGGGCTGGCCGTTGGGGTTCTTCAGCGAGGCATAGGCGGCTTCGAGGGCCGCGGCGGCGGTCCTGGCCTTCGCGCCTTCGGCCCTGGTGATGGTGTTGTAGGTCCGGTCGGTCAGCGTCCATTTTTCGCCGCGGTCCATGGCGTAATAGCGGCCCATGACGGTGGCGACGGCGGAGTTTCCGGTCTCTTTTATGACCTCGTCGAGCATTTTGACGAAGGAGAGGGCGCTGCGGGGGGGCGTGTCGCGGCCGTCGGCGAAGAAGTGTATCCAGACCTGTTTGATGCCGCGCTTCCTGGCTTCGCGCATGATGGAATACATGTGGTCCTGGTGGGCGTGTACGCCTTCGTCCTGGACGAGGCCCATCAGGTGGAGGGCCGAGCCTTTCTTAACGCAGTTGTCGAGGGCGGCGGCCAGCGCTTTCGTTTTGAAGAAGGTGCCGTCCTCTATCATGTCCTTGATGCGCTTGAGTTCCTGCACGACGATGCGGCCGGCGCCGATATTGAGGTGGCCGACCTCCGATGAGCCCATGTAGCCTTTGGGGAGGCCTACGGCTTCGCCGGCGGGTTCGAGGACGGTGTTGGGCCAGGTCCTGAGGTAGGCGTCCATGTTGGGGGTCCGGGCGTTGACCACGGCGTTGTACTTGTCGGGTTTGTACATGCCCCAGCCGTCCCTGATGATCAGCAGCACTTTCCTGGCCATAGTTAGGTCCTTATCCGTCCGAAAGAGGTGTCCCGCCCCTATATTTTAGGATATATGGCGGGGCTTATATAGGGGGCAAAGAGAACTATTCCGGGCCGCCGGGGGCTCACCACGAAAAAACACCGCTCGCACACCGTGCTCGCGCTCCGACCTCGCCGCTCGCGCTCGTATGCACCTCCGCTCCGCGAGGAGCAAAGCACCGTCAGCTGCGGCGCATACTCCGTAAGCTCGCGGCTTCGGACGGTTTTTCTTAGGTGAGGCCCCCGCCGTCCCGGCTTGTTCCCTTATTAAAGCGCGATTGGGAAAAAGCCTTCATCATGCGGCTTGCCTCAAGGCTCAGCGGTGTGCCTAGCTATTTGTCGTTTTAGGAAAATTCTTTTAGTGTTGTTGCTCCTTTTGATCTTTGCAATAAATGGTACGATTGGGTGTTATGAATTTTTCCAATACTCAAGTTGATAAACTTGGCGAAAATCTACGAAAGGGTGTAACTGTTGACATCTTAAGAAAAACCGACGCATATACCCGGTCATTTGATAATGTTTACAGCAAAATTACTGAACAAATTTCGTCGCGGTTAAAACTTAACTATACAGGAAGACCCGTTAAATCAACAAAATCTTTAATAGAAAAGTTAAATCGCGAAACATCTAGGTTGAGCCAGATTCAGGATATTTCAGGATATCGAATAGTCGTTGAAGATGTTTTTATGCAGAATGATGTTGTATCAAAACTTGAAGAGATTTTTGATTTAGTAGATGTTGTTGATAGGCGAGAGCGCTCTAGTAATGGCTATCGTGCGGTTCATGTCATCCCATATGTAGAGGGAAAGCCTTTTGAAATCCAGATTCGAAGCAAATTACAGCATTATTGGGCCGAACTTTCTGAAAAAATTGCGGACAAAGTAGGCATAGATGTTAAGTATGGAGGCGGGCCGGTTGAGGCAAGGGAAACTCTTTCCGAACTCTCGGATACTATTAAGTCTGTTGAAAACGTGGAACTTCAGCTTAAACAGAAGCGGTTGTGGGAGCCAGAGGATTTAAGGTGGATTGAGTTTGAAGAACAGAATTTTAATATACCGCCGGAATTCTACGCGCGTAAGCGGGTAGATGGATAGCATCCG
>CAYPYG010000030.1:0-32072 GCA_964415175.1 uncultured Elusimicrobiaceae bacterium | reverse complement strand
CTGCTGGTCTGGTTTGCCCCGGAATGGTGGTCTGGATTGGCCCGGAATATGCACGAAGTCCAGTTGCTTGAATCAGAGAGGAAGTTTTTATACTATCTTTGCCGCCGGGGATATATCAAGAAATAATCGCGGGAACGGGGTCAGGTCTTTACTTTTGACCTTATAGCCGCCGGGGCGAACCCCCGGCGGTTTGCATTTAGCGGGCGAGGTGGTAGCGGCCGCCGCCTTTGAATTCGAGATAGCCCTTGTCCCTTAGGACCTACAGCTGCTGGCGGATCTTGTCCCTGATGTGGTGGTTGCCGGGGAACTTGCCGGCGAGCGTTTCTTCAAACGCGTGGACTTCGTCCAGCGAGAAATCCCTCTTGCCCAGCCTGTCCACGCAACTCATCACCTATAGCGTCCAGCCTTTCCGGTCCGTGGGCGGCTGGTTTTTCAGGGCCAGGTCCCGGGGCTCGGTCCTGCCGTCCCTGATGTAGTAGATCCTGCCGGCGCGGGGGTACGACACCACGTTGTCGCGCGGGTGGTTTACGATATCGGTATGACGATGCGAAACTATATCTTCTATACGGACGAGGGGTCCACGTATCAGCCGGGGTCGGAGAGCGTGATGCCGGATATCGAGAATCTGCAGGTAATCGGCTTCGGCCGGGGGGAGTCGCCGGAGGCCGCGGTGCGGAATATGGTCTCGGAGAACGGGTATATCCTGGAGACCGCCTTCAACGAGCTTATCGGGGTGGAGCTCCGGTCGGAGGAGCGGACTTTTCATTATCTTCGCGACCTGCGCGGCAAGTGAGAGCAGCGGGGGGAGGCTATGGCCTATATCTTCATGGACGAGTCCGGGGACCTGGGGTTCGACTTTACAAAGCCCGGGACCAGCCGCTATTTTATCCTGACGTTCCTGGTCTGTGAGAACAAGCGCCCTGTAGAGAAGTGCGTGCGCGAGGTCCATGCCGCGCTGCGCCAGAGACACCGGAGGGTCTCTTCCTGGCTGCATGCCGCCCGGGAGGAACCGGCCACACGCAACCGTTTGCTGCGCAGATTGGCTGAGAAAGATTGCTCAGTGATGATCATTTATTTGAACAAGCGGCGGGTTTATACCAGGCTGCAGGACGAGAAGTATTCCCCTAGAAATAACAAAGCCCCGCCCGCTATTTAAGAGGAACCCTGCGGAACCCCACGGACGAGGACTTACTTGTTGAAAATAGTATAGCAGACGGCCTGGGGCCCGTCAATGAGGCGTCGGAAATCCGCTGGGTGGAAACCCCGGCGGTTTTGTTTTGTAGAATTGATGCATGGATAAGAAATGCCTTGTCGTGGCCGCGCTTGTGGCGGTCCTTCCCGTTCAGGTCGTCGCTGCGTCGCAGGTCGCCGAGACGGGTCCCGTGCTTCAACTGGAACTTCTTTCCGCCATGGCGATCGAGGGGTGCTCTCCTACGTCAGGGATGTGCCCGCCGGCGTCGGGTTATTTTATGGCTGCGCTGGATCTGGCCTCTTCGGAGCCGTTCGCGCCGTGCCGGGAGATGGCGCTGGCTCTCAAGCGGAAGGGGCTGCGCCGGGATACCCTGCTGCGCTTCGCACTTTCACTTTCTGAGCCGCCGGGACTTAAGCGGTTCGCGCCTTTCGTGCAGTATCACGGCGGAGAGGCGATATCGGACGCGGAGCTCGATGAGTACCTTGATTGCCTGCGCGCTCCGGAACGGGCGGCGCTCTTTAAGAAATTCTTCGCTTCTTCTTCTGCGGAACTGCGTCGCATCGGGGTTGCGGGGGCGTCCTGCGGCGACGCTGCCGCCGTGACGGAGGCAGCAGCCGGGTTCTTCGGTTTCAGTCCGGAGCGGTTCATCTTCGCGCCCACCATGCTGCTGCGCGGCCGCGGCGGCTGGGGCGGGGCGGTAGGGACATCCGGCGGGGCCGCTGTCTATGCGGTATACGGGTATGCTCCGGGGATGTACGGGGATTGCTTCAAGGTGCGGGCCATCGCCAGGCACGAGTTCTCGCACGGGCTTCTCGCCGCGGCGCTGAAGGACCGGGAGCCCGCGTCAGGACCTTTCATGTTCCTCCTCTCCTTCCCGCGCATGTTGATGTCGGGCTATACTTCCTCCGCCTCCATCACGGAGGAATACCTGGCCCGCGCTGCGTCCGTCCTGCTGGCGGAGAAGGCGGGCCGACCGGATGACGCCGCTCTGGAACTGTCCATCTACAGGAAGTCCGGTTTCCGCGATATCGACCGTTTTGTGGGCATCCTGCGCGAGTACGATTCCGGCCGGGATAAATACCGCGATTTCGGCGCTTTTGGGGAGAGGCTCAACGGTGAGCTATGGCGGGCGGAACGGCGCGCGCGCCTGCTGTGGGGATCGATAGCTGGGCTTTTATTGGCCACTTTATGGTTCTGGAAAGCCGGGCGGTCTCGTGGTGTGAGATAGTTGAAAGGGAGGATGGCTCGTGAAAAAGAATTTTCCTTTGGATAAGGTCTATACGCTGCTGGAGTCGGGGCCGGTCATCATGGTGAGCACGGCCTGGAAGGGGCGGGACAATGTCATGCCCATGAGCTGGCATACCATGATAGACTTCGCGCCGCCGCTGATCGGCTGCGTCATAGGCGAGCAGAGCCTCACCTTCAGGGCCCTCAAGGCCGCCAAAGAGTGCGTGGTCAACATCCCCACCCGCGAGATAGCCCTCAAGGCGTTGGCCTGCGGCGATGTGAGCGGCGCCAAGGTGGACAAGTTCGCCAGGTTCGGCCTCACGACGGTGAAGGCCTCCAGGGTGAAGGCCCCGCTGGTCAAGGAATGCTATGCCAGCCTGGAATGCCGCCTGCACGACGCCCGCCTGGCCGGCAAGTACAACCTCTTCATCCTCAAAGTGGTCAAAGCCTGGGTGGACGGCTCCAAAAAGAACCCCGCCACCTTCCATCACCGCGGCGGCCCCGACTTTTTCATCGCCGGCAAGACCGTAAAGCTTCGCGCCGGGAAATAGGCGGAAGATTAACTGATATGCTCCTCACCGCGATAACATTCTCGATACTGCTTCTTTGTGTGATAGTGCCTCCGATGGCGTATAAAAGCGGCTTCGGCTCCCTCAGGACGGGCCTCGCCCTGGTTTTCGGCGCCGTAGCGGGTGCGGCCTGGTACTATTTCCCGATGGGATTCTTTATAGGCGACCTGCGCGGCTACCATTCGGGTGATATCGGGCAGACCTCTATGCTTTTTGTGGGAGTGCCGCTGCTCTTGTCGGTCGCGGTGGCGATGGCCATAGCCATAGTGGCGGGTATATCCTGGTACAACAGGGGAGTATCCGGAGCCGCCGTCGGCGCTCTTCCGCGGGAGAATGTTCTGGCCCCCGGATTCTGGGGCGCGATAGGGATGCTGCTGTTCCCTGTTCCGGTGATCCGTCTGGTGGATCACGTGCTCGCCGCGTTCCCGGTCGGCGGAAGATACAAAGAGAACTCTTTCATCACCATCCTCGCCCTGCTCTACCCTTTTATCGTCTCTGTCGTATCGTATTTCGCCGGCAAATGGGCCTTCGGGCGGTTCTTTGGCGGGCCAGCGGGGCGCTCCATCCCGGCTACGGACCCGACTTTTTCATCGCCGGCAAGACCGTAAAGCTCCGCTGACGGAGTCAGGTCTTTACTTTCGATCTTTAGTGAGGAGCCGCCGGGGAAAACCCCCGGCGGTCTTGTTTTGTAGAATGAGGGGATGAAGGAGATGATCGCGGACGAGAAACTGGTGGCGGCATGCGGGCTTTACTGCGGAGCTTGCGGGGCTTATCTTAAAGGGCGCTGCTCCGGCTGCGCCGGCAATCAAAAGGCGACCTGGTGCCGGGTGCGCAAGTGCTGCGGCGAACGCGGTTACGCCACCTGCGCCGAGTGCGGCGACTTTCAGCGTTACGAGGACTGCCGCAAACTCAATAATTTCATCTCGCGGGCTATAGGCCTCTTCACCCGGTCGGACCGGCCGGCCAGTCTGCGGCGCATAAAGCGGGCGGGCCGCGCCGCCTACGCCGCCGAGATGGCCGCCGCCCGTTCCCACGCAGTGAAGCGCGGCGTCGAGAGTTGACTCCGCCTTCCATCACCGCGGCGGCCACGGCCCTTCCGGTCGTCTTCTGTTTCGTTTATCTCGCGTTGATGCATTACACCCGGGCCTGACCCACTCCGCTTTGAAGGGACTGGCCTTTGTTTTTGCTACAATAGTTCCATTCCTTGGTAAAGGAGGCGCATTATGAACGACATAACTATCCGCAACAGCATAACATCCGCGGACGCCGCCTCCTTTTTCACGCATTAATTAAAAACTGACGGCTCCGCCACGATGGCCGCCGCGCTTTGCAGCGCGGGGGCCTCGCCTATCCATAACGGAGCCTGAATGAATAATATCGGAGAGTCGTACCCCGGCGGCGTCAGAGCCTGTCCGGCGGCGCTGCGGCAGTATTTCGACGACGGTACCATAGACGGTTATGAACGCCTCCTGAGCGAGGGCAAGGAGGCGGTGGTCCATGTCGTCTCTAAAAGGGAGGGCGGCGGCAAGCGGTATTACGGCGCCAAGGTCTACAAGAAAAGGGAGGAGCGCGGTTTTAAGAACAGGGCGGACTATTTCGTGGAGCAGAACGTGCTGCAGCGGAGGTCGCTGCTGGCCATCCGCAAGAAGAGCCGCTTCGGCAGGGCGGTGGAGGAGGCGGTATGGCAGAACCGCGAGATAGCCTGCCTGAAGGAGCTTTTCGCCGCCGGCGCGGACGTGCCGATGGTGGTGAAGGGCGGGGAGGATTCGTTCGTGATGGAGTACCTGGGCGACGGCGACGGGCGCGCCCCCAAGCTCATAGAGGCGAAGCGGGAGATAACGGACCCGGGCGGCATTTTCGCGCGGGTGATGCGCAACGTGGAGCTGTTCCTGCGCTGCAATATAGTGCACGGCGACCTGTCGCCGTATAATGTGCTGTATTACCGGGGCCGGGTGGTGGTGATAGACTTCCCGCAGGCTTCCGACGCCGTGCGCAACCGCAACGCCCCGGAGCTCCTGCTGAGGGATATCCGCAATATCTGCGCCTTCTTCGGCAAGTGGGGCGTTCCCGCCGATCCCGAAGCCCTCTTCGGGGACATGTGGCGCAGATACGAGCTGAACGAGCTGTAGGTTGATGGGGTGCGACGCTACGTTGTCGCTCCCACCCTCTACGCTATAGCAGGCGTGGGCGGGGCATTGACAAAAAGGGAATATATTGTATAATATTATACAAAGAATTGTATAAAAATATACTATATAGTGTATGAAAGCATACAGAATTGATAAAGAGGGGCTTTTCGCCGTCCTCGCCGCATGGAGCGGATTCTTTAAGCGCCGTGTGCGGCTTATCGCCTGCGGCGGCACGGCTATGACGCTGCTGGGAATAAAAGACTCCACCAAGGACATAGATTTCATCGTCCCGGACGAGGGGGAATACAAGTACCTGCTGGCCCGGCTCGCCGAGCTGGGGTACAGCCCCGTCACAAGGTACGGGTGGAGCAAGGACGGCGGCTTCGTGTTCGATCTGTTCCCGGGGAACCGCGTCTATGAGACGGAACTGCTGTCCTCGCCGCTTGAGGCCGGCGGGAACATGCCGCTGAAAGAATTCGACCGGATATACGTGGGAGTGCTGAACCACTACGACATCCTGATAAGCAAGCTTTTCCGGTCCTCGTCGGTCGACAGGGAAGACTGTCTGGGGCTGGTGCGGGCCGTGCGCGGGGAGCTGGACCTGGCGAAGCTGAGGGAGCGGTTCAAAGAGACCGCCTCCTACGATGTTTCCGAGGCCAGGGTCCTGCCGCACCTGGCGAGCTTTATGCGCCTGCTGGAAAAAGAGGGATTATCATGAAACGCGACGAACTTTTGAAGAAGGCGGCCGAACTGGGGTTCCGGCTTTTCGAGCCGGAGGCGCGGCCCGACGCCGCGCGCACCTTGGCCGAGGTTGCCCGCAGCGGCGACGCCCGCCTGATGGAGGGATTCCCGGTCATGCTGGCCGCGGCCGCGGAAAAGGGCGGTTTCGATCCCGCCGCGGCGCGCGGGGACCTCGGGCGCGGGGAGCGGGCCGCTTTCGATGAGCTGGTGCTGCTTTCGGCGGCCTGCTACCTGTCGGCGGGAGAAAAGACAGGCTGGGCCCGCAGGCTGTCGGAAGGGTTTCCGCGGGCGGCGCTCAAAGACCGGCTGGCAAAGCTGGAAAGCGGCGGGAACCTTAAGGTGGGCGGGGTCTCGCTGCGCGCCGAAAAGCTGCTCTCCAATCTCCTGGTCTATAGACGCGGAAAACGCTCGTCCGAGAAGGAGGCGCTGGCCGAGCGCGAGGAACTCGGCCTTGAGTACGCCATGTCGCAGGTCTTTTCGCCCGGCCAGAAAGCGCTTTTTCTCAAGAAGTTGCGCCACGAGAAGCTTTCCAAGACCGAGCGGGAGTATTTCTCCCGGGTGGTGAAAAAGAAAGCGCAGGCCCTGGCCAACGAGGAACTGCACCGCCTGGCCCGGAAATTATTCGAATAGGGGGCAGGTCTTTACTTTCGACCTTTAGCGAGGAGCCGCCGGGGAGAACCCCCGGCGGTCTTGTTTTGTAGAATAGGCGCATGCCCATACTCCGAGTAGAGATAGTAGGCAAGGTCCCCGCCGGGAAGGACGGCCTGGCCAGGCGCATCGCCGACGCGGCGGCGGAAGTGCTGAAAGCGCCGCCCGGGCGCGTCTGGGTGAGGCTCCGGTACCTGCCGCGGTCGCAATACGCGGAGTGCGGCGGGGCTGTGCCGGCCGCCATCAGGCCGGTCTTCGTGGATCTGCTCAAGGCCGTTGCCGACCCGGAAAAGACGCGCCTCAAGGAGGCCGCCTCGCTGGCCAGGGCGATCGGGCGGGCCTGCTCCAGGCCGGCGGAGAACGTCCATATCTTCTACGAGCCCCCGGCCCGCGGGCGGGCGGCCTTCGGCGGCGAACTGCTGGAGAAAAGGAAAAAGGGACGCCGGCCTCTATCCTCATGAAGAGGCGGATACTATATGCCCTGGCCGGGCTGGCGGCGCTGCTGCTGGTCTATTCGGTAGCGGTGGTCGTGAATGCGCGGCGGGCGACGCCGGCGCTGGCCGCGGAGGTGCTGCGCTCGGCCGCTGTCACGTACAAGGACCTGGACGAGTGGCAGTTGAAGGCCCTGCTGGCGGTAGAGGACCCGGCCTTCTTCGACCACAACGGCGCGGATTACACCACCCCCGGCGCAGGCCTCACTACCATCACGCAGGGCATAGGAAAGATATTTTATTTCGATCCCTTCAGGCCCGGCGTCCGCAAGTACAAGCTGGTGCTGACTTCGGTCTTCGCGCTGGACCGGCTGGTTTCCAAGGAGGACCAGCTGACCATCTTCCTCAACGTGATAGGGCTTGGCGGCGGAGGTTACGGCGATGTGCGCGGGTTTGGTCCCGCCGCCGAGAAATACTTCGGCCGCAAGTTCAAGGAGCTCTCCCGCGACCAGTACCTGGCGCTGGTGGCCATGGTCATCGCCCCGGCCACTTTCAATGTTAAGGGCCATCCAGAGGCCAACGCCGAGCGCGTGGCCAGGATAAAACGCCTGCTCGCCGGCGAGTACAAGCCGAAGGGGCTCATGGACCTTTATTACGGCCCGCTTTCCACCGCCACCGTCAGCGCCGGCCTTCCGCCGGCCTCTTATTTCCCCTGACTGGGTCAGGTTTTTGACATTATTGCGGTCGGGAAGGAGCCGGACGCTAGATCACCCGGCGGTTATTAGCCGGATGTGGACCCCGATATAATACGGCCAGAGAAACAGGGCCATCACGCCCTTCCAGAAGGTGAGCTGCAGGAAACCTATGGTGAACAGCCAGCCCGACAGCCAGGAGAACCCGGTGAAGGCCTGGTTTTCGATCTTTATTTTTTGCATGCGAAAATAATACTACAGTGGCCGCCCAAAAACAAAATGCGCGCAAAGCGAGCCGCCGTGGAGAATCCCCGGCGGTCTTGTTTTGTAGAATTTAGCTATGCCGGGGGATGTCTGCGGGAAATACGAGAAGATAGCCGGGTGGTTCGACGCCAACCGCGGCAGGCAGCTGATGGAGCGCGAATACCTGGAAGCCATGACGGCGCGGCTGCCGGAGGGCGGCAGCGTGCTGGACCTGGGCTGCGGTTCGGGCGAGCCGCTGGCCGGTTATTTCATCCGCAAAGGTTTCAAGGTGACCGGCGTGGACGGCTCGCCGGCCATGATAGCGCTGTGCCGCGAGCGCTTCCCGTCCATGGAGTGGCTGGTCGGCGATATGCGCGGCCTGGCACTGGGGCGCCGCTTCGACGCGGTGCTGGCCTGGGACAGTTCCTTTCATCTTTCGATGGACGAGCAGCGCGCCATGTTCCCGGTCTTCGGCGCCCATCTTAAGCCGGGGGGCTGCCTGCTCTTCACCTCGGGCCCTTCGGCCGGCGATATTACCGGCGCCATACAAGGGGAGGAATTCCCTTATTCCAGCCTGGACGCCGCGGAGTACCGCCGTCTGCTGGCCGAACAGGGGCTGAACGTGGTCCTGCACAGGGTGGAGGACCCGGCCTGCGGCGGGCACACCGTCTGGCTGGCGGTCGGGAAAACGGGACCGGCATAAAAATTGCTTTGTGCTTTTTACATTATGGTTCGAGGAGATATATGGAATTAAAACCGGGGAAAAAGATAGGCGCTTACAGGGTCTACAAGCTGAATAAGTTCAAAGAGCTGAACAATAATCTGTTGGCGCAACTCCATAAGGAATGGCCTAAGGGGGCCACTCATGCCGTTTTCGAGTTCGGGGAACCGATAAAGAATGAATGGAGCGTAACCAAACCGCTGCGCCCCGAATACAATGTCGCGCTTATTTATACCGCCCGTCCGGCGGCGATAAAAGTGAAAAAGACCCCGCTTCCGGAGACGCTTGAGCGTCGGGACCTGTCCCTGGAGAAAACGCGGACTTTATACCGGAAGATCCTGACTAAGACCCACAAAAAGATAAAAAAACTCGGGCCAGCTTTTAAAACGGAGATAAAGACGGCTCTCGCCGCTTTAAGTAAGGCGCGGCGCGAACTGCTGTTCAAGAACGGCCGGCCGGTGACGCTTTACGCTATATACCGTCGCAGTAATTACATAGGTAAAAATTCCGATTGGATGCTGACCGGCTGGGGCTCTCCCGACCTGTCTAAGAGGGAGGCGCTGGCGGTGGACGAGGATTTCTGGGCTTTTGTTAAGAAATCCAAACTGCCGGTGGATTTTAAGACCAGGTCATTCATGCGCGGCGCGCAACGCCAGGCCCGCTTGCGCGGTTTTAAACCTAACTACGTAACCGTGGCCAGGCAGGAGGCTTAATGAAAAAGACTCGCGTGTGGAAGAATATGGGGCCGGTGCACAAGATAGCCGTGCCCCGGAGGATAGACGCGGCTATGCTGAAACAGTACGGCTGGCCTGAGAAAGAGCCCAGCGTGCGCTTCGAATTCAAGAAAACGCTGAAGCTGGCCAAGCTGCCGCCGACCAAACTGCCGCCTGACGCTTTGCTCCGCCTCAGTTGCGGGGCTGTGGGGAAGAAGCTCGGATATAAAGGTAAAGCGGTGCCGGCCGCCGGCATAGATGTCCGTCCGCCCAGGAACTTCGCGGAATTGAAGCGCGTTAACCGCCTGGCGCACAAGGTTTTTTTAAAGACCTGGGGGAAGAAAATCGGGGGATTTTTCCTCGACGCTACCAATACGTATGAGACCAGGCACCTGCCCAAGACGAGGTCACTTATTGTCGTCCGTAAAAGAAAGCCGGTGGCGCTGTTTTCGCTTCTTAAATTCAAAATAAAGGCTGGGACTGCCGATATCGCCACCTGGCATTGCGCGTTCGCGAAACTTTCTCCCGCGGAGCTGCGCAGCGCTTTCCATCAGGCGGCCGTCTGGATGGACCGCGAAGCGAAACACCGAGTTATTGTCGGTGTGGAGTTCTTCGATAAAGAATCGATACGGTTCTTCTCGATGCTGGGGTTCAAGGTGGATCGTATCCGCGTGGTGCGCATATAACCGTACGGTTGCCGCGGTTCAGGACTTTGACGCGCTTCGGTGGGGTGAAACGGAGGGATCGATGAAATTCCTTGAAAAGATGATGCAGAACGACAGGATCGTCATGTACAACGCCGTGGATTTTTCCAATGTCACGGACGAACTGGTGGCGGCGGTGAACTGGCCGAAGAACGTGGATATGCTCTCATTCACTTTCAAGCCTTTCGCGCCCGCCGGCGGCTATGTGAAGCACGATCTTAAGAGTGATTACGCGATACGATATTTGTTCGGGGGCAAGACGAGCGGGCTTAAGCCCCTGGGCAAGCCGCTCAAGAATTCGCCGATAATCGCCCGGCCGCCCAGGAACGCGGCCGAGGCTGCGGCGGTGACCAGGGCGACTCTTTGCCGCTATAACGCCGCGCGAAAAGCAAAGAATGGCCCCGCTTTTTATAAGGAACAGAAGCAGTATTTGGATATGGTGCAGAAAGGTAAGGTCCGGTCCGTGCTTCTTTTTAAGAATGGCCGGAATGTCGGTATCGCCTCGCTGGGGGATGTTCCCAGGCCTGAAGTCAGGAAGAGCAGTACCTTCACCTGGTCATGGATAGACAAGCGTCTCCCGAAGGCGGAATACGAGGACGCCAGGTACAAGATCACCAGGTGGGTCAAGGATAACGCTCAGCCGCATATGGCCTCCGCTAATTTCGACTACAACAAGGAATCACAGAAGGACGAGTCGCGCTTCGGGCTTAAGCCGTACCGGATCTTTTTCACCCGGAAAAAGTAGTCGGCAGAATTTATGAACACTAGCGGGATCTGCGTTTACCACATTAAACAAGCGGACTTTAAGGGGACGCGGCTTTATCCGTTGAATCGCCTGAAAACGGTGTATCCTGACGTTTATGCCAGATATATGAAGAAGTATGAGGGGCGCGAGTGGTTGACTCGGGCCGTGATAGAGCATTTCGGCTGTCTTTGGAACGACGTCCTTCATTTTTCGTTGATGCATCCGTCAGTGATATACAAGGCCCTGTCGGAGACGGGTTTCGGGCATCATAAGGTCAGCCGGGAATGGTTCGAGGTGCCGTTGGAAGACGTTCTTTCGACCGACTCCGTTATTTATCGGAACGAAGAAGAGGGGGATAAGGACGGAAAAGAGCGGAAACTGTCCATAGATGAATTCGAGCCTGTCGCTTCGGCGCGTGTTAAAGAACTTTCGGGGATGCCTGACCGCAACTTGCGCTATTATCGGCGGAGTTTCGAAAAGAAACGACCGCCTGTCATGTGGGGATATGCCCCGCACCTGCTTTATAAAGGGGAGCTCGATGTGAGATCCTACAAGGTGTTCGACTGGCAAGCCGGCGCGTCGGGTGTTCAGTCGGTTCGAGAGCATCGGTAAATCACGGAAAAATTGGAACTATATGAAAACGAAAAAGATGAACATTGACGCGTTGCGGGGGAAGTATTTCCCCCTGAAGGTTAAGGGCGGATTCTCTATCAGGTCGGCGACCAGGAAAGAGGTCATGGACCTGGTGGCCGAAAAATACGCCGTGGTCTTCCCGGACCGCGGAGAGACGGCATGTTTCCGCATGACACCTGAGCGAAGGGAAAAAGCGCAAGAGTTCAGGAAGAGATATGAAGTCCTGCATCATGAGTATTTCCTTTTCCTGGGCCCGAAAGGCCGGCCCGTCGGCTGGCATATGGGAGAGGCCGAGGATTTCCAGACTTTCTACATGCGCAATACCGGCATACTTCCGGAATACCAGGACCGCGGTATATACAGTGCTTTCCTTAAGGCCTTCGTCTCCTACCTGGGAGAATTGGGATATGAGCGCATCTCCAGCCATCATAAACCGACTAATAAGTCCATACTAATACTCAAGCTCAAGCAGGGCTTCGTTATAGGCGGTCTCGAGATGACCGAGAACTGGGGCGCTTTGGTAAAGATGGTGAAACTTATCCCTGCCGACCGGCGTGAATCCTTCTACCGCCAGTTCGGCGATATGGTCCACCTGAAAGAATGACCACAAAAGGCCTGGATGTCCGGTCTTAATATGGGGAAAAAAGACAAGGCTGCCGTGCTGGCTCCTAAAAAATTGTCGTTCAAGGTGCATTCGCTGGCCGCGGTGGACGGGAAGATGTTGGCGCGGATAAAGCATCCGGCGGACGTCAAAAAACTTTCTTTTTATCCGCGCAGACAGGTCGATGGCCTCTACGCCCTGCTGCAGAAGAATATCCCGAAGCGGTATGAGGCGCGGCTGGTATATATCGCGAAGCAAGAGGATATAAAGGTGCCAGAGGCTCTTTCTTCCAGCGCTTCGCTCAAGACCGGACCGTTCAGTGACTTAAGAGAGATCTTGAACGCTTATAGAGCGACCTCCCGGCCCTTGGTGCAAGCGCATTTCCCGAAAAAAGAATGGGCGAAACGGCTGGCTGCCGGGGTGAAATTTTATAAGGGGCTCAGTCCCGGTATGGCTTTTCGGGCCGTAAAAGGCGGTAGTCTCGCCGGGCTCATGATGTTAAAGGATTATGAATACGACGGCCGGCCCGTTAAGATAATCGGTTGGGTGTGGATAAAAAGGACGCTTACTCTCCACGAGAGGCGGCATGTGCAGCGGCTGATGCTGGCCTGGCTTAAGCGGAAAGCCGGGGGTTCCGTGATCGCGGCTGTGGACTCTTTCAATCCGGCCTCGCAGGGCTTCTTCCGGAAAGCGGGGTTCAAGGTGGACTGCCTGAACCTTTTCCTGCCCAATACCGTCCTGACGGATCCTCCGGGCATAATGCCGCAGCTTGAATGGCTGGAAAGCTATAAGAAGATATGGAAGGCGGTAGAGGACGCGGAATACGGGCGGGCTATGTCGCTGCTTACGCCCCTGTACAGGAAATATCCGCGGGATTTTAAGGTCGCCAAAACTTACGCGATGGCACTGGGCGATTACGCCGAGATCCTGGGCGGCGCGCGCGGTAAGGCGCTTAAGGCGCGCAGCCGCGCCATGCTGCGCGGGCTGCTGCGGAAACTGGGCAATGTCAGGTGGGAGTGGAATATCGCGGCACGCAATGAGTACTACTACCATACCGGCCAGTTCAGGAAACAGTATTTTTTAGGGCGGGAAGCCGCGGCCGGCGGGCATAACTGGGGATATTACGGTCAGGGCGTGGGCGCGGCCAATTACGCCTACGCGCATGCGGAGGGTGGGCGCCGCGGGCTTGCGGAGATGTGGGCCCGCCGGGCCGTAGAGGCCTGGGAGAATTTCTTTAAATACAAGGCCGATTATTACAATGCCTATGTTCATTACGCCCTGGCGCTGGGGATACTGGGCCGACCGGGGGAGATGGAAGCCGCGTTGAAAAAGAGCGCCCGGCTCAGCGGCAAACCGGATTCTTACCGTGAGTTCGACGGTGTCCGGGCGAAAGTGTCTGAACTTTTCTGATTTAAAGGGGCGGGTCTTTACTTTTGATGTCTCGGTCTTCGGCGTTGCGCGGCGGTTCTGTTCCCGGTAAACTGCGGTATTAAGGAGTACCTTAATGAATATTACTATTACAGTCCTCAGGACGGTCGTAGTTCTCGCCGGCATCGGCATTCTCGCCTTCATGCTCTGGCTCCCGCCGCATGAAGGTCGGGCCGCGGGCGCGACGCTGTTCGAGGTATACTTCAAGGACCCGTTCCTGGCCTATGTATATATCGGTTCGATACCGTTCTTCGCGGCGCTGTACCAGGTGTTCAAGCTGCTGGGGTATATCGGGCGCGATGATACGCGTTCGCCGGCCGCCGCGAAGGCTCTGCGGACCATAAAGTACTGCGCGCTGGCCAACGCGGGTCTGATCGCGGGGGCGGTGGTCTATATATTCATGACAGCGGGCGCTAACGACGATCCCGTCGGCTTCGTCATCCCCGGCGTTCTCGCCGTCTTCGCCTCCCTGGCCGCGGCCGCCGCCGCGGCCGTGTTCGAAAAAAAGCGGACCGGGACCTAAGGACCTATTCCGGGAGCGCTATTTTTCCGCTTAAAACCGGGACTTTCCGCCCTTTTGCCGCCTGCCGTCAAGGGCTACAATATCCTATCCGTAAATCCAGGATAGGGGTGTGTTGATGAAAAAGCCTTTCTACGCAGTATCGTTGGTCCCGTCTCTTCTGATAGCCTCGAGCGTGGTGTTCGCCTCGAACGGGTCTGTCATGCAGCTGTCGGACGTCAGCGACAGCGTCTCGGAGATCCTTCAGGAATACAAGGACAACCATGTCAAGCCCAAGCCGGGCGAAAAACCCGGCCAGCCCGGGCATCACCAGCCGCCAAAACCCGGCCAGCCTAATCATCCTTCGCACCCCACCCATCCGCCCAAGCCGGACAATCCCAATCATCCCGGGCCCAAGCCGCCGCAACCGCCGCACCCCCAGCCGCCTGTGCCCCAGCCTCCGCAGCCTCAGCCGCCCAAGCCGGTGGATACCACCCACGCTTATAACGCCGGCGTAAGGGACGGGGCCGAGAAGGGCACGAGAGAGGGCCGCTTCCGGGGTAGTGAGGACGGCCGCCGCGAAGGCGAAAGAGAAGGCCGCAGGAACGGCAATCGCGAAGGCGATGTGGCCGGCCGCGCCGCCGGCAAGCGCGACGGTTACGGCGTCGACCAGGCCGCCGGGACTTTGAACGGCAGCCGTGAAGGCCAGAGCGCCGGTATCACCAACGGTACCGCCGCCGGCGAACGCCGCTGCTACGACGAGGGTTACTCCGACGCCTACAATCCCGCCTACGCCGAGGCTAAAGCGCTCGGTCTGCAGGATTCCGCTTCCTACGAGGCCGGTTACGCGAAAGGCCAGGCCGACGCCGCCGTGATGGAAGTCGAGAACGGCCAGAGGGCCGGCTACCAGGCCGGTTTCAGCCAGCGCGAGACCGAGATCCATAACTCCTTCCCCGCCGCGCTCGCCGCGCAGGGCGGTTCAACCAAGGGTTTCTCCGTGGAACTGGGCCTTCCCCTGGAGCTGGTCAGCAAAGGGTATGCCACTCCCGAAGAGAAGCGGGCCTATGAGAAGGGGTATAAAGAAGGTTATGACCGGGCTTACAGGCGGGAGTACAACGACTCCAAGCGGAGGGCCTACGACGAGACCTACCGCCACGAGTACAGGCGCGCCTACGACGCCCAGTATTCCATCAGCTACCGCACCGGCTACACCGAGGGCAGGGAGGAGGGCTACCAGGACGCCTACGGCGCCGCGTACAACTCCGCCTATAACGCCTACTTCGCGGAGTACAAGAACCGGGAATATTCCGAGCAGCGCTCCCGCGGTATGAGGGACGGCCAGGTCAACGGTCAGCGCGAGGGCTTCGAGGCCGGCTGCGCCGAGCAGAACAAGCGCGGCTACAAGGCCGGCTACGCCGACACGGCGGCCCAGGTCTATCCCGGAGCCTTCGAGGCCGGCAAGCAGTCCGGCATCGCGGCGGCCGACAAGTACTACGCCGGGAACGCCGTCCTGAAGGCCTTCGACATGGCCTTCTACGACGAGAACGGCGACGGCAAGTTCGAGGCCGGCGAGAACGTCATGCTGCGGGCCGAGATCAGGAACTACGGCGCGCGGACGTCCGGCGCCGTGGCCATAGCGGTCAGGAGCGAGCGCGGTGAGATAACCCTGCTCTCCGACCTGAGCGCCGCCGCGGTCGGCGGGCGCTCGACGGGGATGGTGAACCTCGCCGTCGGCAGGCTGCACGACGTGGTCGCGCCCAACTCCGACGCCCTGCGGGTCGTCTTCACGGAGAACGGCAAGCCCGTGGGCGATTTCCGCCAGATGTACACGCGGACCAATCCCAACAAGGTCGGCGTGGTCATCAAGGACGGCACCGACGTGCTCAAGAAGGCCAGCTGGTTCTTCCCGGGCAAGGTGACCGAGCTCAACAGCGGCGACAAGGTGATCATCACCGAGACCAAGGGCGATTACTACAAGGTCCGCAAGTCCGAGGTCGCCGCCGGCGACTGGACCGAGGGCTATATCAAGTCCGACAAGCTGAACCTGCAGTAAAAGACTTCAGCGCATAAAAAAGGACCGCCGGGGCGAACCCCCGGCGGTCTTGTTTCGTATGGCGTGCGGCGGCGCGCTCCAGGCGCGGGTCAGTAATTGTACCAGTGTTCGCCGCGGCTGTCCTTGTGCGAGCAGTCTATGATCAGGGTGCCGTACAGGTCGAGGTTGTCCGGAACGTTGAAATAAAGCCACTTGCCGGTGTCCTTTATGTAGGGGACGACGCTTTTGCCTTCGGCTTTGGTGACGACGCGCACCTCGTTCGTTTCCGGGTGCCCGGGTATTTCTATCGACGGGATCACGGCCGTAAGGTCGGGGGTCAGCTTGGAAAGGTCGGCCGGATATTCCCCTTCGTGATCGCCGTAATAGATCATGATGGCCGCGCGCAGGGAAGAGAGGGCCCCTTTCGCGGACCCTTCCTGGGATTTTATGATCAGCGTCTTTATCCGCTCCGAAAGGGCCGCGCTGTCCTTTGCCGGGACGTGCTTGGCCAGTTTAGCGTCCGTTGTTTTCAGTATCTTGGTGATGGCGGCGACTTCGGCGGGGCTTTTGGACTCGATGGTGTCGGAAATGAGCATCAGCTTTTCCATGATCCTGTTCACCATCTTCTGGCAGTGTACGGTGTCGGAGGAGGGGGCGGCCATGATGGCCATGGCGGTACCGGCGGTCAGCAGCGCGGCGATCAATGTCTTTTTCATCGTTTTCTCCCTTTCTGCGAAGAATTCCGATCGTTCCACATATTATGCGCTATTTGGCGGGCGGGCGCAAAGCGGCGGCCGGGCCGTTGAGGCCCGGGCCGGCGTTCAGGGGGCCTATCCTTCCGATTACCTTAATACGCGGCCGCCGTGGGCCTTTCGCTTCATCCGTCAGCGAGCCGATAGCGTTATACTATCAGCGGTGAAAGCCAGAACGTTCCCCGGAGGTCCCGTGATCAAACGCTTCATTTCGGCGTTAGCCATTCTTTTTTCCGGTTCGCCCTGGGCCGCGGCCCAGATGGATTTCGACAGGGGCTTCGGCGGCATCGACGCCGCCCTGGCCGATATCGAGGTGCCGGCGGTCTCCGCCGCGCCGGCGGACAAGGGCTGGTTCTCCAATGACGACGCCGGCAAGCCGCAGCCGGTGAAAGAATGGACCGTCATGGTCTTCATGAACGGCAAGAACGACCTGGAAGTGGCCGGGCTCTACAATCTCAACAAGATGGAGCTGGTCGGGTCCGGCGATTCGCTCAATATCGTCACCGAGACCGGCCGCATGAACGGCCAGCAGAACGACGTCTCTTTCGACGGCAACTGGACCGGCTCCCGCCGCTTCTATATCACCAAAGATTCCAACGAGGAGAAGGTCAAGTCCAAGGTCGTGCAGAAGTTCTCAAAGGTGGACATGGGCGACTGGCGCCAGCTGGCCGACTTCGGCAAGTGGGCCAAGAAGAACTACCCCGCCCGCCATTACGCGCTGATAATCTGGAACCACGGTTCCGGCTGGCTCACCGACAAGGGCGCGGTCAGCAAGGGCATCTCCTACGATTTCGAGACCAAGAACCACATCTCCACCCCCGAGCTGGGCGCGGCCATGCGCGAGATCGGCAAGGTGGACATACTGGCCTACGACGCCTGCCTGATGCAGATGGCCGAGCTGCTCTACGAGGTGAAGGACCAGGCGGATTTCGTGGTGGCCTCCGAGGAGGTCGTGCCCGGCCTGGGCTTCCCTTACGACGCCATGCTGCGCCACTTCGCTTCCGGCGCCCGCTCCGGCGAGGAACTGGCCATGAGCATGGTGCGCGCCTACGACGGCTTCTATTCGACCAAGGGCAAGAAAGTGACGCTCTCCTCCGTGCGCATGTCGGCCCTGCCCGAGTTCATGTCCGCTTTCGAGGCCTGGACCGGCGCGCTGCGCGCCTCCGACAAGAAGCCGCAGATAAAGAAGCAGGTCCATTCCGCCAAAGCCTACACCGACAAGGACAACAGGGACCTCGCCGACTTCGCGCGGCTGGCCGGAGAGGCCGATCCCGCCGTGGCCGAAAAGGGCCGCGCCATGACGCAAGTGCTGACCGGCAAGCTGGTGATGAACAATATCGCCTACGAGGAGGCCTACGGCCGCGACGCCAATTCCCACGGCCTGGCCATCTATATGCCGATGAAGGGCTATAACGAGAAGTACGACCAGCTGCTCTTCGCCCGCGACACCGGCTGGGACGATCTCCTCAAGGACATGAAGGACGTCTCCGCTCCCGGCCTGGAATTCATGAACGGCTGCACGGAGCCCGGCCCCGGCGCCAGCATAGAGGAACTGCTGGCCTACACCGACTGCCTGCTCGCCGCGCTGGGCAACAAGCCGTAAGCTGACGGACGACGGGGACGTTGTTAAGTTCTTTAGTTGTTTCGGCCGGCCGCCGGGGCGAACCCCCGGCGGTCTTGTTTTTGCTGGCGGGGAAGAGCCCGGCGGATTTTGATATCATAAGAGCGGTCCGCCGTGCCGGCGGGAGCGGGAGGGATATGTTCGATCTTGAGACCTGGGAAATGCTCAGCTACGTGGTGACCGTCATCGGTCTGCCGATGGCCATCGTCGTCTTCATCTATGAACAGCGCAAGGGGCGCGAGAACGAGGAGGACGAGGTATACCAGCTGCTGTCGGACAGTTACGATAAATTCCTGCGGGTCGCGCTGGACAACCCGGACCTGCGGCTTTTCTCCCAGGAGAAGGGGGCGGAACTGTCGCCGGACCAGCGCGAGCGGATGCTGATCATCTTCGATATGCTGATCTCGCTGTTCGAACGCGCCTACCTGCTGCTTTACGACGACACGATGGACGAGAAGCAGTCCCGGCGCTGGCGGTCCTGGGAGGATTACATGGGCGACTGGTGCCGCCGCGACGATTTCCGCACCGAACTGCCCGGGCTCCTGCAGGGCGAGGACCCCGAGTTCTCGGACTATATCAAGGGCCTGGCGGAGAGGACGGCGGCCGGGGCCTGACGCCCCCGCCGGAACGGCATGGAATACTCTTTCCGCCATAATATCCCGCGCAAGGACATCGGCGTCGCCGTCGTGGCGGCCTCCGGGGTGAAAGGCGGCGCGGCGCTCCCTCCCGATACCGAAAGCGAGCTGGCCGCGCTGCTGGAGTCGCGGCGGGCCGCGCCCTTGTCCGCGGACGAGGAGCGGCGGCGTGCGGCGTGCCGCGACATACTGCGCAACGGGGGCTATAAGCCGACCGGCCGCGGCAAGCCGGCCAGCGAATACCTGCTGGGCGCGGCCAGGGAGGGCTCCTTCCCCCGGGTCAGCGCCCTCGTGGACGTGAACAATTTCATAAGCCTGAAGTATGTGCTGCCGATATCCCTCTGGGACCCGGGCCGCTGCCAGTCGGCGGCTTTCGAGTTCCGCCTGGGTCGGGCGGGCGAAAAATACGTCTTCAATAATTCCGGCCAGGAGATAGACCTGGCCGACCTGGTCTGCGGCTGCGAGGTCTCGCCGGACGGCTCTTCCCGGCCGATAGTCAATCCCATCAAGGACGGCATGGGCACCAAGGTGCGGCCGGAGACCAATGCCGTCATAGGAACGATCTTTTATCCGCTGGGCGCGATAAGTCCCGCGGAGATAGAAGCCGCCGCCGCCGAGTTCCTGGAGAAACTCCAGCGCGGCTCCGCCGGAAGCGGCAGCCGGGCCCTCCTGCTCCCCGGAGAGGGGACGTTGTTGAGTTGTTGACTTGTTGACTTTTGGCTGTCGGGGCACGGGCCGCTCCGAACTGTCACGGACTGCGATACCGCCGGGATAAATCCCGGCGGTTCCTTTTTATGCGCGGATCGCAATTAACTGAGGTGGGGGAATTTAAAACAAAAAATATATATAAAATAATGATTTTTTCTGAAGCAATGTAAAGCGTGCTTGACATAGGTAAAATATACTTTACAATTTGTATATCGAAGTTTACATTAGTGCTTGGAGGTTCCGTGAAAGAAGTGTCGCTGGAGAACAATCTCAGGAAACTGAGGTTCGAGAAGGGAGAGTTGACCCAGGAGGCTATCGCCGAAAAACTTGGGGTTTCGCGTCAGACCATATACGCGATAGAGAAAGGCAAGTTCAATCCTTCGGTCATGCTGGCCTTGCAGATAGCGGCCTTTTTCGGGGTGAAGGTGGAGGAAGTGTTCAATATAAAGGAGGAAGTGAAATGAATAAGAGGTATATGTTCGAAATAGGGGTGGGTGTGATCACGCTGGCGAGCGTGCTGCTGTTCGGCCCGGCCGGCTATGCCAGCTTCGCGCTGATGGCGTTCATGGCGTTCTTCGGCAAAAAGAAGCCGGACGAGCGGGAACTGCAGCTTTTCTACAAGGCCGGCAATCTGACCATAGCGCCGCTGATACTGGGTCTGGTCCTGATAAACATGTTCCAGGATTCCAGCTTCGGGCCGGTCAGGATAGGCGACTACTGGCTGAATTTCGCCATCGCCGTTTTCCTGATCAGCCACGGGGTCTGCGGCCTGGCGGTGAGCTACCGGGAGTAAGCGACCTGCAGCAGAGTTCCCCGCGGGACCGGCCGCCTGGCCGCTCCCGCGGTTCGTTTTTGCATAAAGGGGACGTTGTTGACTTGTTGAGTTGTTAGCCGGAAACCTGACCGAATCCACTGGGGCGACAGCACGCTGTCGCCCCGATGTTTTATAATTACCTTAATGAGTCTCGAGGTCATCGGCCATAAAGAAAGCCTGGTGGAGCGGGCGGGGGAGATCCTGCTCGGCGCCCGGTCATTGCCCGACAATATAGTCGTCTTCCCCGGCAAGAGGCCGGGGCATTTCCTGCGGCGTTACCTGGCGGAGAAGCGCGGGGCCGCCCAGCGCGCGCCGGTCATCGTCTCGATGGACGGCTTCATCGACCTGGCGGCGGAACGGCTGGGCGTGAAGGGGCCGTCCGCCTCCGCGCTGGACCTGGCCGGACTCCTGTATGAGCGCCTGGGCAAGGAACTGGCCGGCGTCATCGCCCGGGACCCCGGCGAGCTGCCGCTGGACGCCTTCCTGCCCTGGGCCTTCAAGCTGATCGGCGATCTCGAGGAACTGAAGATAGAGCGCAAGACCGCGCGCGACCTGGCGGCTTACGACAAGCTGCTGCCCGAGGACCTGCGCGGCGACGCTTTCATGCGCCGGCTGGAGAGCTTCAGCCGCCTCTACGACGATTTTTACGGGGAAGCGGCGAAGGCCGGCCTGCTGACGCGCGCGATGAAGTACGCGGCCGTGGCGGAGCGGATAGCGGAATTCGACGATAAGAAATACGAGAACATCGTCTTCGCGGGGCTTTTCGCTCTCACCGCGTCCGAGAAGGCGATACTTAAACATCTCGCCGCGCGCGGCGCGCGCGTGCTGCTGGAGCCCGGCCCCGGGCTGGAGGAACAGTTCGCTTTCCTGGGCAAGGCGGAGCAGCCGCCGGCGCCTGAGCGCGCCGCGCCTTTTTTCTACAAGGCCGCCGACCTGCACGGCGAGGTGTTCGGCCTGGCGCGGGCGCTCAAGGATCCCGGTCCCGGCGACGTGATAGTGCTGCCCGAGCCGGCCGCGCTGTTCCCCGTCATGGAGAACGTCCTGCCGGCCGCCGGCGAATACAATATCTCGATGGGCTACCCGCTGGCCTCGACGCCGGTGTACGCGCTCATCGACGCGCTGGGCGACTTGTTAGATAAGCGCAGCGGCGACGCCTATTTCGCGCCCAACTATCTTAAGTTCGTCTTCCATCCCTACGTCAAGAACGTCTTCCTGGACGGCTCGGCGGAACCGGGACGCGTGATCTTCCAGACGGTGGAGGAGCGGCTTTCGGAGCGGATGGACAAGTATGTCCGGCTGGAGGAGCTCGAGAACGACGAGCGCGTCCTGAACGGCGCGGCGGCGCGGCTCAAGGATTACGGTCACGGAGTAACGCCTGCGGAAGTGAAGGCGCATCTCTCCGGCCTGCACGGCGCGCTGATACGGCCTTTCGAGGCGGTCAAGGACATAGCCGGCTTCGCCTCCCGGCTGCTGGAACTTCTTTCCTATGTCTTGGAGAACAGCACCGCGCCGCTGCATCCCTACTGGGCGCCGTTCGCCGAGAAGGCGATGGAGCATATACTGGAACTGAAGAACTGCCGCCTGGCCGGCGCCGCCTTCGCCTCGCCGTCGGGCTATTTCAAGTTCTTCAAGACGGCGCTCGCCGGCGCCTCCTATCCTTTCCCCGGCACGCCGCTGCGCGGCCTGCAGGTGCTGGGCCTGCTCGAGACGCGCGGGCTGCGCTTCGACCGCGTCTTCTTCCTCGACGCCAACGCCGACGTGCTGCCGGCCGCGCGCAAGGAAGATACCCTCCTGTCGCATTTCGTGCGCGAGGGGTTGGGGCTTTCCACCTACAAGACCCGCGAGCGGCTCTCCCGCTACCATTTTTCCGCGCTGGTCGCCGGCGCGCGCGAGGCGCACATCTTCTACAAGGACTCGGCCGAGAAGGAACGGAGCCCCTTCGTCGAGCGCCTGGCCTGGGAGCTGGAGCGCGCGGGCGGGAAGCCGTCCGGCGCGGAGGTGCACCTGCGCGTGGACTTCTCGCAGGCCGAGCCGCGGCCCGCGGCCAAGACGCCGGAGCTCATAGCGGCGCTTAAAAAACGCGAGTTCTCGCCTTCGGCGATAGACTCCTACCTGGCCTGCGGCCTGCGGTTCTACTACCGCTACGCGCTGGGGCTGGACGAGAAGGCGGAGATAGCCGACGAGGTGGACCAGCGCGATATAGGCCTTCTGGTGCACGCGGTGCTGGAAGAGTTTTTCAAGGCGCGCGAGGGCAAGCCGCTGGAGATAAAGGAAGAGGATCACGCCGAGGCGCTGGAGTCGGCCGGGAGGATCTTCGACCGGGACCTGCGCGGCCACGGCGCCGGCGTGGAATACCTGATAAAGCGCCAGGTGGAGCGGCGTCTGCGCGACATACTCGACTATCACCGCGACAACCTGGCCGGGATAAAAATACTCGGCTGTGAGACAAAATTGCGCGCGGAGCTCGACACCCGCTTCGGCCCGGTGGCGCTGCGCGGCTTCGCCGATCGCGTGGACGAGCGCGGCGGCGTTACGCATATACTCGATTACAAGACCGGTTCCACGGCCAAGGTCCCCAACTGGCAGAAGTTCGACCTGAGCATGAGGGAGGACTGGCCGCGGACGCTGCGGTCCGTGCAGCTGCCTTTCTACGTGCTGGCCTGGATGGAGGCCAACGGCGTGAAGGACCCCTCGCGGATGGACGCCTCGCTGATGCTGCTGGGTTCGGAGAGTATAACCGAGGAGACGCTCTACCGCGAGCGCAATAAGAAGGCGCCGGACAAGGCCGTCGTTTTCGGCATCTACAAAGAGGCGATAAAGACGCTGGTCGAGGAGATACTCGATCCGGACCTGCCTTTCTCGCCGCCCGCGGACGACGAACCCTGCCGCGGCTGCGCCTTCCGCGGCCTCTGCGGCCGCCAGTGGACGGCCTGACCGAAGGGTCCCGCCCGCCGGACCGCCGGGGAGTACCCCGGCGGTCTTGTTTTCGGATAGGACCAAAGACCAGCGGGCGCTGGTCCCGAAGCCTCATTACCGGGCAGCCGCGGGAATGTATACTTTATACATGGTAAAAGCCCGCTCATTCCTGTCCCTTATCCTCTTCATCTCCGTTTCTTTCGCGCAGGTCCCCGTCCTGCGGGCGTCAGTGCTGGACGAATTGCCGGGTATAGCCGACGTGACGGTCCCGGAAGTGCCCGAGCCGCCGGCGGGGGAGACCTTCCCGGATTACGAGCAGGACCGGAAACCGGCTTTCATGGTGTCGGAGTCGGGCGGCGAGCGCGTGCTGGGCGGTGTGAGGTTCGAGCGTTTCCCGGATACCGGGCTCTACTCCTGGCGCGAGGTCAGCTTCGCGAACGAGGACCTCAAGGAAGTTTACTGGGGATACAGGTCGGGCGGTACGGGCCATATCTTCATACTTTTTACTTTCAATTCCGCCAGATCGGGCGACAGGGACGTTCCCGGCATCGTCATAGAGGGTCTGCCGTGGAAGAAGAAGGGCGAGCCTTTCAAGCCCTTCAGCGACGGCGTCTCCGGCCATTACCCGCTGGTCTGGAACGTGGTGGAGTGGAACAGTTTCCTCGAGACCTCGATAGGCCGCGACGGCCTGCGCGTAGACGTCTATCCCATGAAGCTCGACCGCGCGGAGAAGCTGCGCATGCTCGACGAGGCCGTGAAAGAGGCCGTCCGGGACCTCAAGGGAGAGAAGTACCACACTTTCACCAATTCCTGCAGCAGCAACGCGCTGAAGGTGTTCAGGAACGCCACCGGCCACCGCCTGCTCATAGCCAGGATGCTGCCGACCGTGGTGGTCAAGCACATGAAGCTGCGCGGCTTCCTGGGCAAAAAAGAGACTTTCGACTCTTCCAACTGGAAAAACTGAGGGGTACTAGAGCGTATTCCGCCAGGGCCGGGATTTTTTTCTTCGCGGCCATGAATCGCACCTGCCTGTATATAAGGTAGCCGGCGATGACCGCCGGCAGTATGTAGGGCTGCATCGTTTCCATATCCATCGCTCTTTTGATGCCGGTCCGGGCCGGAAAGTTCCAGACCGGCGGGCGCTTGTTTTGTAGAATTTGAGCATGAAGGGGCCCGCCCGGGGCGGCCGCAGGAGATATCAATGGAACTGAAATTCGGCGAATACAGGCTGCGGCCTTTCCGCAGGGGGGACGAGCCCTCGATAACGGAGAACATCAACGACCGGCGCATAGAACGCTATACGCTGCGCATCCCCTACCCTTACACCCAGGCGGGAGCGCGCGGCTGGGTGGACTTCAACCGTAAACTGGCGGCGAGCCGCGATAAGACCCAGCTGAACCTGGCCATAGACCTGGACGGCCGGGTCATCGGAGGTATAGGCCTGTTCGACATCAGCGGCCACAGGGCCGAGATAGGCTACTGGCTGGGCGTGAAGTACTGGGGGAGGGGGATAATGCCGCGGGCCGTGAAAGCGCTTACCGGACACGCGCTGAAGAAGCTGAAGCTGAGGCGCGTCTACGCCAAGGTCTTCCCGGTCAACAAGGCTTCGGCGCGGGTGCTGCTTAAGGCCGGTTACAGGTACGAGGGCCGGCTGGCGAAGGAGCACCTCAAGCGCGGCCGGCTCATCGACGCGCTGCTCTTCGCCAAAACGCGTTAGAAAGGGGCGGCCGGAACGAGACGGGATATTTCGTAGAATTTATCCATGAAGGCGACGGCCCTCCCTCCTCATCGCGAGGAATGCTATACCTGCTTCCGGGTGAAGAAGAACTGCCTCTGCGGCAGCGTGAAGCCCTTCGCCACAAAGATGCGCTTCGTCATCCTGATGCACACCAAGGAGGCGCGCAAGCAGCGGACCGGGACGGCGCGGCTGGCCGCCATGTGCCTGAAGAATTCCGAACTCCTTATCGGCACGGAATTCGGGCAGGACGAGAGGGTGAACGCGCTGCTGCGCGACCCGGCCTATATTCCTTTCGTGCTCTATCCCGGGCCCAAGGCCGTCAATTTCAGGGATATGGACCGCGCCGCGCTGCCGGCCGGCAAGGCGCCGCTGGTCTTCGTCATAGACGGCACCTGGAACACCGCGCGGACGCTGCTCAACAAAAGCCCGAACGTCAAAGCGCTGCCGCGGCTCTCCTTCGCCCGGCCTTATGTCTCCCGGTTCTCCATCAAGCGCCAGCCTCTAGCGCATTGCGTCTCCACCATCGAGGCCATCTACCATCTTTGCGGCGAGGCCGGGGAGGCCGGCTTCGAAAGCCGCGGCGAAGAGAGGGAAGTGCTGATGGAACTGCTCGGGAAGCTGGTCGATACCCAGCTCTGGTACAGCCGCCGGCACCGCCACCGCCGGGAAGACAACAAGAAAATAAAACGCGCCTGACCGCCGGGGGACCCCGGCGGTCCTTTTTCGGCGGGGGCCGAAGTGCCCTGTTGCGGTCTGGGCCGTTCTTCCCTTACGCCCCCGCCGTGTAATTGTGATAATGATGGTATGAAAAGATTACGCGCGCCACTGCTGGTCTCCCTCATCTTCGCCGCCGGCCTCCCGCTGCTCTTCGCCGCCGGTCCCGCTTACGAATATCTCTCCGGCCTGGCCGGGACGCCCGCCGTCGATCTCCCGGTCCCCGAGGCTCTCGAAGCGGAGGACGGGGTATACAAGTACGAGAACCCGCCCTGCGTGCCCAGCGAAGAGCTGCTGCCCGGCAGGGGGTTCTTCCCGGCGGTCAGCGACGCGCGCCGCGAGCGGGCCATCGAAGACCTGCTGGCCAGGCTGGCGGTGTGCCGGCCGATGCCCTACGACAATGACGGCAATATCCACAGCAAGCCGCGGCCCGGCCTGCCCAGGAAACCTTACGGCTATTACAGGGAATACACGCTGATAGTTCCCGGCCGCCCGACGGGTTCCGGCCCGGAGCCGGTGGTGATAGGCGGCCAGACCTACATGGCCGGCCCCGTGCTCAGCTTCCGCGGAGCGGAGCGCCTGCTGATAGGCGATCACCGCGAGATCTACTACACGCCGGACCACTATTCGACTTTCGTGCGCCTCGACATCGTGCGCTGAACCGGGTCTTCCGAACGAGGCCGCCGGGACGTTCTCCCGGCGGTTTTGTTTTGTAAAATACAGGTATGGCGAATATGAACATGAATGGCGGGAACCGGATCCTCATAGCCGCGGCGATAATAGCGGTTACGCTGCTGGCCCTGGCCGGCATCAAGTTCATGATGAGCGACAGTTCTTCCGGGACGCCTGCGGAGCCTCTTGAGAACAGGGAAATATTCACTCCCTCCGACACCGCGGCTCCGCCCCCGGAATTGAACCCGCTGTCGCGTTCCGCCAGTTCCAGCGGCGGCGCCCTGGACATGTTCAGCAAGACCAACGCGGGGTCCGGGTATTACGAAGAGGAAGAGGAGCCGGCCGCGTCGGTAGCTCCGGTGAAGCCGAAGGCCGCCAGGTCCGCCGCGCCGGCTCCCAAAAAAACTTCCTCCGCCAAGCCCAAAGCGAAGACCACCGTCATCCCCCGCATGACGACGACCCCTTTCAAATCCATTACCCCCACCAATGTCTCGCCCTCCGGCGCTGGCGGTCAGCAGGCGATGCCCGACCTTTCCACCATAATGAAGCAGGCGCAGGAGCAGGCCGGGCAGGATCGGTCCGGCAATTAAATCTTCGAACGGAAGCGGGAGCCGCCGCCGGGAGAACATCCCGGCGGTTTTTTTATTGCTGAGGGACCAGTCGCGGCGCGCCCGGTTCGAGCAGGCGCAGCGTGCTGCCGCCGCGGTGGAAGAGCCGCGAGGTCCAGACGCCTTTTAGGAAAGTGGAGACGCTTATCGCCCACCAGATGCCGGCGGTGCCCAGGCCGAAGTTTATGGCCAGCAGCCAGGCGGCGGGCCAGCGGGCCACGGTCAGCGGCACCGAGATGAGCATGTAGTCCCGCGTGTGGCCGAGCCCGGTGAACACGCCCTCGAAGAGCAGTTCCCAGCCCAGGAAGACCTCGAAATAGCCGATAGTGCGCAGGTAGCGCGCCGCGTTGGCTATCACCTCGGGGTCCTGCGTGAGCGGGCGCACGAGCAGCTCCGGTATGAAGACGAAGGCCAGCGCCACGGGCATGAGCAGCGCCGTTATCAGGAAGCGGCCGCGCGTCACCACCTGCCTGACGCGGGCCATGTCGCCGCGGCCGTAAGCCTGCCCCACCAGCGCGGCCATGGCCGTGGAGAAGCCGATGCCGAGGAAATAAGGGACGCCCTCAAGGCGGAAGCAGACGCTCAGGCCCGCCAGCGGCGCTTCGCCGAAGCGCGTTATGATGGCGGTCAGCGCGGGATAGACCAGCGACCAGACCACGTTGACCGAGGCGGCCGGCACGCCTATCCGCAGTATGTTCAGGGAGCGCGTGAACCGCGGCAGGCGCAGCACCTCGCGCAGCGGAGGCAGGTACTCCCGCCGGCGCAGGAAGACTATCTGCACCGAGAGGGCGCAGGCGGTGCAGACGGCCGAGGCGACGGCCGCGCCGGCCGCGCCGAAAGGCCGGCCCGTGCCCCAGCCCAGTATCAGCACCGGGTCGAGCGCTATGTTGAGCGCCACCGACGAGGACATTATGAGCACGTTGGTGCGCGTGTCGCCGTAGGCGTTGAAGACCGCGCCGGCCAGGTTGCAGAGATAATAGAGCGGCAGGGCGCAGGCGAAGATGGTCAGGTACCGGCGCGCGTACTCCGCGGTGCCGGGCTGAAGGCCCATCATTCCGAAGATGGCGTTCACCGAGGGCAGCAGCGCGGCCATGAAGAGCAGGCAGGCGCCCAGGCTCAGCCAGGCGGCCTCCACGGCCACGTCCCGGGCCTCGTCCCGCCTGCCCGCGCCATAGGCCTGCGCTATCAGGCTGTTGGCGCCGGCATTGGTGGCGTTCATCGCCGCGTAGACGGCCCAGGTCAGGAAGGCGGCCGAAGCCACCCCCGCTATGGCGGAGGTGCCCAGTTTCCCTATCCAGAAGATATTGACGGCGTCGAAGAGTACGAAGGCCAGGAAGCCCAGGAAAGCCGGGAAGGCGATGCGGTAGATGTCGCGGTCCAGCGGGTTCTTCAGCCAGCGCATATGTACAAGTTTACCTTATAGCCGGGGACGTTGTTTAGTTCTTAAATTCCCGTATGGCGCCGCGCGGTTTTTCCGGATATTTACGGAAGACGGGCGCGAAAAAGCCTCAAAAAGGTATAGAATATCGTAATTATGGCCGACACCGATAAAAAAGACAAGCCCGACCTGCTCAGGCAGATGTCCAGCGTGGTGAGCCACGAAATACGCAACCCGCTGGCGATAATCTCCAATTCGCTCTATTTCATAAAGACCAAGCTGTCGGCCGGCGGCGCGGGACCCGATCCCAAGGTCGCCAAACATCTCGGCATCATCGAAGGCGAGGTGAAGCACGCCAACGAGGTCATCGAGGAGATGCTCTGCTTCACGCGCGACCGCGAACTGCAGCTGGCGCCGGCCAAGATGAACGCCGGTATCGACGACATCGTCGGAGCCTTCCCGCTGCCCGAGGGCGTGAAAGTGGAGGCCGCGCACGACCCCGGCGACCCCAAGGTCAGCGTCGATATAGAGGCGATGCGTTACGCGCTGCGCCTGGTCATGACCAACGCGGTGCAGGCGATGCCGGAGGGCGGCACGGTGAAGATAGAGTGCGCGCACGACGCGGACACGGCCCGGCTGACCTTCACCGACGGCGGACCGGGTTTCCCTAACGGGGACGGCGAGAAAGCTTTCGAGCCCTTCTTCACCACCAAACCGCGCGGCGTGGGCCTGGGCCTGAGCATAGTCCGCAAGTACGCCGAACGCCACGGCGGTTCGGCGAAGGCGGAGAACGCCCCCGGCGGCGGCGCCAGGGTCACCATCGCCCTGCCGCTGCTGAAATAGGGCGGCGGGCCGCGCGGATCTTATGGTACAGACGGAGCTTTAAATTCGGAGGAGGCGGTAAGATGACTAATTGTCCCAAATGCAGTTCCGAAACGCTGGTGAAGACCGAGGCGCTGGGGAATATCCCGCTCGACGTCTGTCCCGGCTGCAAAGGCATTTTTTTCGACAAGGGCGAGCTCGAGGCCCTGCTCAAGCAGTCGCAGGGCGATGTGCCCGCCGGTTTCGAGCTGATCTCGCCCAGGCCCGAGGGCCTGCCCTGTCCCAGGTGCAATGTGAAGATGTCGCGCGGCGGCCTGGTCAACCCGCTTCTGCTGGTGGACAAGTGCGGGGCCTGCGGCGGTATCTGGCTGGACCCGCGCGAGCTGGCGCTGCTCAAGAAACTGCTGGGCCTGACCGGCGGCGCCGAGAGCGTGGAAGTCTCCCGGCCGGCCCCGGCCGCGCCGGAGCCCGAGAAAAAAGGTCTCCCGCTCCTTAAATACGCGCTGGTCCTGGCCGGGCTGCTGGGGCTGGGGATGGTCAGCTACGAACTGTACGTTTACTTCAGCCCGGAGGGTCTGGCTCCCGGCAGTTTCTCCGCCGCGCTGGCGTCGGTCGGCTTCCTGCTCTTCCTCGGCGGCGGTATAGGTTCTATGAAGGTGAAATAGAGGTCCGCGGCGCTCCGCGGCCGTGAAACCGCCGGGGGTCCCCCGGCGGTTTTATTTTGCTAAAATAGGCCGGTAAGTCCAAGGGGAGCGCATGGCGGGAATACTTATCATAGACGACGACAAGGATTTCAGCGGCCTCGCGGCGGCTTATTTCTCCAAACAGGGCCATACCGTCACCCTGGCCGGCGGCGGCCGGGAAGGACTCTCGAAAGCCGTCTCCGCCGGGCCCGACATAGTGTTCCTCGACATCATGATGCCGGACATGAACGGGATCGAGGTGCTGCGCGAGCTCAACTCGGACCCCGAGACTTCCAGTATCCCCGTGCTCGTGCTTACCGGCAGGTACATAGACCCGGGCATGAGCGATATGTTCGCGCAGGAACGCAACTACCGCGGCGTGATCTCCAAGCCGGTGGACCTCGACGCGCTGCAGCGAAAGATGAACGAGGTCCTCAAGAACTGACCCCGGCCGCGGCCGCCGGACCGGATGGAGCGAAAAATGCCTTCCATACTGTTGATAGACGATGACGACGATTTCAGCGGGCTGACCTCCGAGTTCTTCACCCGGCGCGGCTATAAAGTGGAACTGGCGACCGGCGGAAAGACCGGCCTGGCCAAGGTGGCCGATTCGCCTCCCGACCTGATCTTCCTCGACATCATGATGCCGGACATGAACGGGATCGAGGTGCTGCGCGAGCTGAGCTCGGATTATGACACGGCTTCCATCCCGGTGCTGGTGATGAGCAGCCGGAACGTGGACGAAGGCCTGCAGAGGATGTTCGCGCAGGAACGCAATTTCAAAGGTTTCGTCGCCAAGCCGCCGAATTTCGACGCCCTGGAGATGAAGGTCGCCGGCCTCATCCGCGGCAGCTAGGGAGCCAGGGGACGTTGTTGAGTTGTTGACTTGTTGAGTTATCCGGTTCTTACGAAGTATAGAGCTTCCCGGCCGGTTCCGCCCGCCGGAGCATCAAGGAGTCGAAGATGAAACAGTTCGGACTCGTTCTATTGGCGGTCGCGCTGGCCTGCCCCGCGCCGGTTCTCGCCAAAAAAAAGCCGGCGGCCGCCCCGAAAGCCGCCAAAACCCGCGTGGAGGCTGCGGCCGCCCCGGCCGCCGCCAAAGCGCAGGCGGAAGCGCCGGCCGCGCCGGCCGCCGCCGAAACACCGACGGAGGCCCCTGTCCTGCCGGCGGTCGAAACACAGGCGGAAGTCCCCGCCGCGGCGGAACAGGCGCCGGCTCCCGTCCCGGCCGCCAAGCCGGCCTTCCGTTCCGCCTGCCAGTACTGTTTCCAGCCGCTGCTGGACGGCTACGCCGGTCTTATCGAGGAGCTGAAACCCTGGCTGGCCGAACTGGAGACGAGCGCCGCGGATTTCGAGGCGACCCTTTCGGGCATACAGAAGGAGATAGACGCCAAGGACGCCGCGATCTCCGCGGCTAAAGAGGGGGCGGACAAGAAAGCCGTTAAGGCAGAGGTTAAGAAGCTCTCGGCCGACCGCAAGGCCCTGCTGAAAAAATACGTATCGGTCAGCGACGAGAAAGAGAAATTCTACAAGCGCTATTCCAAGGAAGTCGCCAAAAGGATAGAGGCGCAGATAGGGAAGGTCCAGCAGATGCTGAGGCAGGTCCAGTCGGCCGCTTCGAGCCAGGGCTAGGACCGGTCCCCGGAGAGAAAAGCATGGAAACAGGCGCGCGCGGACATTACGGGCCCGGCTGAGCCGTTCCGAAGCGCCCCGCCTGCGGCCGCCCCGGCGACGGGGCGGTTTTTTTTACCCCGATTTTACACGGGCGGCGGCGGCCGGTTTTACAAAAAAAGGTATTATTTGGATATGGACGCTCCTGAACATTCTTCCGCTTACCGTTTCCGCCGCGCCCTCAACTGGGTGCCCCTCGGTTTCGCCTATGCCTTCCTTTACATGGGCCGCTACAACCTGACGGTCTCGAAAAGCGTGCTGGGCGACGCCCTTATGACGAAAGCCCAGTTCGGCGAGATCTTCGCCGTCGGCGCCTGGGTCTACGCCCTCTCTTTTCTGAGTTAATTAAAATTCCGTGTTGGTTTTCGTGGCACATTTCTGCTGTTTAAGAA
>CAYPYG010000029.1:0-33555 GCA_964415175.1 uncultured Elusimicrobiaceae bacterium | reverse complement strand
CGCACGGTGTGCGCGACGCTGTTTTTTCGGAGCGAACCGCCGACAGGACCCCGATGGTCATTCCTTGAAAGCGGGGCCGGCGTGAAGACTTAAACCGTATGAACAAGGACGAGATACTCCACTGGCTGGACCCGGACCGCGACCCGGCGCCGCTCTTCGCGCTGGCCGACAAGGTCAGGCGCGAGGCCGTCGGCGACGGGGTGCACCTGCGCGGCCTCATAGAGTTCTCCAATGTCTGCCGCCGGCGCTGCTATTACTGCGGCATACGCGCCGGGGCGGGGGTGCGCCGTTACCGCCTCTCCGCCGGGGAGATAGTCGGCCGGGTCCGCGCCGCCGCGCGGCTGGGCTACGGCACCGTCGTCCTCCAGAGCGGCGAGGACCCCTCCTGGGGTCCGGCGGAACTGCTTCCGGTGCTGGAGCGGATAAAGAAGGAAACGACGCTGGCTATCACGCTTTCCGTAGGGGAGCATTCGCGCGAGGACTACCGGGCGCTGCGCGCGGCGGGCGCCGACCGCTTCCTGCTCCGCTTCGAGACCTCCGACCGGCGCCTGTTCTCGCTGCTCAAGCCGGATTCCGACTACGACAACAGGTTCCGCTGCCTGGCCTGGCTGAAAGAAGCCGGCTTCCAGGTCGGCTCCGGCGTCATGACGGGCCTGCCCGGGCAGACCCGGGAGAGCCTGGCCGACGACATACTCCTGTTCCGCGGGCTGGGACTCGACATGGTGGGCATAGGGCCGTTCATTCCCAGCCCCGGCACCCCGCTGGCGGGCGCCGAATGCGGCGGGCTGGAGCCCGCGCTGCGCGTCATGGCCCTGACGCGGATAACCGTCCGCGACGCGCACATCCCCGCCACCACGGCGATGGAGGCCCTCGATCCCGACGGCAGGCGCAAGGCGCTGCGCTGCGGAGCCAACGTCATCATGCCCAACCTGACGCCGCATGAAGAACTCCCTCATTACAGCCTCTATCCGGGCAAGCCCGTGCCCCCGCGCCGGCTGCCGGAACGGGCCGCGCGCTTCGAAGGGATGCTCCGGGAACTCGGCCGTTTCCGGGCCGAAGGGCCGGGTCACACGCTTAAGGGGGCGGCATGAACGCCGCCCCGAAGTCGATGAGGCTGCAGATAGCCATATTCGGAAGGACCAATGTCGGCAAGTCCAGCGTCCTGAACATGATCGCCGGCCAGGACGCGGCGATAACCTCGCCGGTGCCCGGCACCACGACCGACGTGGTCGAGAAGAGCATGGAGCTGCTCCCCGTGGGACCGGTGCTGTTCCTCGACACCGCCGGGCTCGACGACACGGGAGCTCTGGGCGGCCCGCGCACGGAACGGGCCCGCCGCGTCTTCGGCCGCGCGGACGTCGTCCTTCTCGTCGCGGAGCCGTCGGTGTGGGGGAAATGGGAGGACGGGGTCCTCGAAGCCGCCGCGGCGAGGAAGACGCCCGTCATCGTCCTGGTCAACAAGACGGACCTGGGCGCGCCCTCCGGCGCCCTCGCGGCGGCCCTGCGCGATAAAGGACTGGACCACGTACTCTGCTCGGCGACGGACGCCGGCCGCCGCGAGGAGACCGTCGCGGCCATAAAGGAGCGCCTGCTCCGCTTAACCGCCGAGCGGCCGGGAGCGCCGTCGTCCATAATCGGCGACCTCGTGCGCCCCGGGGACACCGTCGTCCTGATCATACCGATAGACAAGGAAGCGCCCAAGGGGCGGATAATACTGCCGCAGGTGCAGGTGATGCGCGACCTGCTCGATCACGGGGCCCTTCCCCTCGCCTGCCGCGAGCATGAATACGAAGCCGCCCTGGCCTCGCTTAAAACCCCGCCGGCCCTGGTGGTCTGCGATTCCCAGGTGGTCGACCTGATGGTGCGGCTCACCCCGCCGGAAGTCCCCTGCACCACCTTCTCCATTCTTTTCGCCCGCTTCAAGGGCGACCTGGCGGTCTACGCCGCCGGCGCGGCGGCCATCCGAGGGCTGCGGCCCGGCGACAGGGTCGCGGTGCTCGAGGCCTGCAGCCATCACGCCGTCGAGGACGACATCGGCCGGGTGAAACTTCCGCGCTGGCTCAGGGAAAAGGCCGGAGGGGACCTCAGGATAGACGTCTTCGCGGGCCGGGACCTGCCGCCGGACATGGCCGGTTACAGGCTGGCCGTGCATTGCGGCGGCTGCATGCTGGGCAGGAAGGAGATACTGGCCCGGATGCACGGAGCCGCGGGCGCCGGCGTGCCGATAACCAACTACGGGACCGCCATATCGGAGTGCAGGGGAGCGCTGGAAAGGGTGCTATCGCCTTTCCCCGGGGCCCTGGCCGCCTATCGCGACGCCCTCACCGGGGCGGAGCGACGTCGTATTCCGGGTGCGTAAGCAGGCAGTAATTCCTCATCACGATCCGCTCATTGGCCGGAGTGATCCTGGCCGAGGGACAGACATCCGAATTCGGCGGGCAAAGCTGCGCCAGGGTATGCCCGTGCTCCTTGTACTGGTCGCAGGCGGCGCAGATCGCCTTTAAGTCCCGCTCTATGTGGCGCCGTTTCTCGGCCGCCAGGAACTCCAGGAATTTCCTCGCGTCGGTCTTCAGCCGCCCGGCGAAAGTCCGGGTGGGGAAGACCAGCGACGCCGGGATCTGGCATAGCTTCGGCCAGGAGCCGGCCGGCGCCTTTTCCGGATCTTCGAGTATCTCGTAACGGCTCAGCACGCGGGCGCGCGCTTCTTTTGGGGCCGGCGCGGCGGGGGAATACTTGCTGTGATAGTAGAAACCGCCGAAAAGCTCGCGCCTGGAGGTGCAGGCGCCGCCTTCGGGATACAGCGGCTGCTCCCCGGCGGCGAAGCCGCCCTTGTGGTCGCCCCTGCCCAGCAGGGCGAAGCCGAAGACGGAGGTGCGGGCCAGCATGTTGAAGGCCTCCTCCGCCGTCGCGGGCTCGAGGATCTCCACCCGGGCAAGAGGGTACAGCGAGGTTATGCCGCTCTCCAGCATCGAGGCGGTTTCCGCGCAGCCTTTGGGGGAAACGGCGTCCCTGTCGCTCCGGCCCGCCGGCGAGCAGTCCCCCGTCAGCACCACGAAAAGGCCCCGCCGGCAAAAATCCAACTCCAGGTAGGGTTTTTCGGGGCGGGAGCCGAAGCTGGAGAAAGGCTCGAACGCCGCCGCCGGCCCCGCCAGCAGCAGCGACAGCGCCGTTATCAGGGCCGGGTGGTGACCGATATGTGCCTGTCGCATATTCCTCTCCCATCATATATTATTTTGTTATAATAAACGCAAATATCCCGTTCCCGGGACGATTTTCGCGGCGGCAGCCGCGGCAAGGAGAGAAAATGAAACCAGTCGTTACCGCCGAAAAAGCGGTGGAAGATATAAAGGACGGCGCCACGCTGATGGTCTCCGGATTCATGGGTTGCGGCAACGCCTTCACGCTCATCGACGCCCTGATAAAGAAGGGCACGAAAGGGCTCGATCTGATAACCAGCGACACCGCCTATCCCAACGTGGGCGTGGGGCGCCTGATCTGCGAATGCCGCGCCGCCACCCTGACGGCCTCGCACATAGGCACCAATCCCGTCTCCGGCCAGAAGATGAACTGCGGCGAGCTCAAGGTCACGCTGGTCCCGCAGGGCACCCTCGCCGAGCGCATGCGCGCCAAGGGCGCCGGCCTGGGCGGAGTGCTCACCCCCACGGGGGTCGGCACCGAGGTAGAGAAAGGCAAGCAGAAGCTCAATCTCAACGGCAGGGATTACCTGCTCGAGATGCCGCTCGGCGCCGACTTCGCCTTCATAAAGGCCGAGGTGGCCGACAAGTACGGGAACGCCTTCCTGCCCGGCTCCACCAAGAACATGGCCGTTTCCATGGCGATGGCCGCCGACCACGTCATACTCGAGGCGGAAAAGATAGTGGAACCCGGCGAGCTGGACCCCGAGAAGGTCACGATACCCGGCGTGTTCGTCAGCGTGATAGTCAAAGCGACGCTGCCCGCCTCGAACCTGCAGCTCAAATCCTAAGGAGAATTTCATGGACCCCAAGGAACTCAAAAGAGTGAGGCTCGTAAAGCGCATAGCGCAGGAATTTCCCGACGGCGCGCTGGTCAACCTCGGCATAGGACTGCCCACGATGGTGGCCAACCACATCCCGGCCGGGCGGACGATACTGCTGCACAGCGAGAACGGCTTCACGGGCCTCGGCCCGGCGGCGAAAAAGGGCGAGGAGAGCCAGAGCATAGTCAACGCGGGCGGCCAGCCGGTCACGATAGTCCCCGGCGGCGCCTTCTTCGACTCGGCGATGAGCTTCGCCATAATCCGCGGCGGGCACGTCGACTACACCGTGCTCGGCGCGCTGGAAGTGGACATGGAAGGCAATCTCGCCAACTACATGATCCCCGGCAAGATGGTGCCGGGCATGGGCGGCGCTATGGACCTGGTGGCCGGCGCCAAGAACGTCATCATAGCGATGGAGCACGTCAACAAGAACGGCGCGCCCAAGATACTCAAGAAATGCGCCCTGCCGCTGACCGCGGTGGGGGAGGTCGACCTGATAGTCACCGACATGGCTTTCATCCGCGTCACCAAGAAGGGACTGGTCCTCGAGGAGATAGCCGAGGACACGACGGTGGATGAAGTGATAAAGGCGACCGAGGCCCCGCTGCACGTGGCGGGCAAACTGGGCAAATTCTGAGGAGGACGATATGGCCGACAAAATGGTGATAACCTGCGCCATCACCGGCGCCGAGACCACGAAGAAGCAGCAGCCGGCCCTGCCGGTCACCCCTGAGGAACTGGCCGCGGCCGCGGCGGAAGCCTGCGAAGCGGGCGCGTCCATAGTACACCTCCACGCCCGCAACGACGACGGCTCCCCTACCGCCAGCGTGGCGGTCTTCAAGAAGGCCATAGACCTCATCCGCAAGAAGAGCGACGTGGTCATAGAGATCACCACCGGCGGAGCCGTGGGCATGACGCCCGAGGAGCGCATCGCTCCGGTGGCGCTGAAGCCCGACATGGCCTCGCTCGACTGCGGCACGGTGAATTTCGGCGACGAGTACATCGTCAACACCCTGCCGATCATGCGTCAGTTCGCCTCCGAGATGAACAGGCACGGCGTGCGCCCCACGCTGGAATGCTTCGACGTCAGCCATGTCCAGTCCTCGCATATCCTGATCAAGGAGGGCCTCATCAAGCCGCCGTACCACTACGGCTTCGTGATGGCCGTGCCGGCGGCGCTCAGCATGAGCGTCAAGACCCTCTCCTATATGATGGACCAGATGCCCCCGGAGAGTTACTTCACGGTCATGGGCATAGGCCGCGCGCATATCCCCGGCATCTGCGGCGCCATAGCCTCCGGCGGGTTCATCCGCGTGGGCTTCGAGGACAACATCTACTACTCCAAGGGCCGGCTGGCCAAGTCCAACGCCGAGTTCGTGGAGCGGGCCGTCCGCTTCTCGAAAGAGGCCGGCCTCGAGATAGCGACCCCTTCCGACGCGAGACAGTTATTCAAGCTCAAGAAGTAAAGACCAACTTAAACCGGAATACCAAGGAGATACCATGCCCACGAAGATCGACGTTCAGGTGAAGAAAGACGGGAATCCCTTCGGCGCGCACCGCGTGCTGGAGCCCAAAGGCGTGCTGCCCCAGCCCGCCGTCAGGGTCGACAATAACATGGACTACATCTACGACAACGAGCTGCTGCTCGAGGTCGAGACGCTCAATATCGACTCCGCCAGCTTCACCCAGATCAAGAAGGAATGCGGCGGCGACGAGGAGAAGATCAAGGCCATGATCCTCAAGATCGTCGGCGAGCGCGGCAAGATGCAGAACCCGGTCACCGGCTCCGGCGGCATGTTCCGCGGCAAGGTGCTCAAGATCGGCCCCAAGCTCCAGGGCAAGATAAACCTCAGGGAAGGCGACAAGATCGCCAGCCTGGTCTCCCTCTCGCTCACCCCGCTGAAGATAGAGAAGATCATCGGCATCAAGCCCGGCACCGAACAGGTCAACGTCAAGGCCAAGGCCATCATCTTCGAGAGCGGCATCTACGCCAAGCTCCCCAAGGACATGCCCGAGACCCTGGCCCTGGCCGTCCTCGACGTGGCCGGCGCCCCGGCCCAGACCGCCAAGCTGGTCCGCCCCGGCAACACCGTGGTCATAATCGGCGCGGCGGGCAAGAGCGGCGTCCTCTGCGCCTACGAGGCGAAGAAGCGCGCCGGCTGCACCGGCAGGATCATCGGCATCACCAGCTCCGACAGCGGCCTGGCCAAGATGAAGGAGCAGGGCTTCTGCCACGAGTGCTTCAAGCTCAGCGCCACCGACGCGCTGTCCTGCTACGAGGCCGTCCGCAAGGTCACCGGCGGCAAGATGGCGGACGTGATCATCAACTGCGTCAACATCCCCAACACCGAGATGGCCTCCATCCTGATGTGCCGCGACGGGGGCATAGTCTACTTCTTCACGATGGCCACCTCGTTCACCAAGGCCGCGCTCGGCGCCGAAGGCGTCGGCAAGGACGTGGACATGATCATCGGCAACGGCTACACCAAGGACCACGCCGAGATCACGCTCAACCTGTTGCGCGAGTCGAAGCAGCTGCGCGACATCTACGAGAAGCTGTACGCCTGAGGCCTCCGGCCGGGCTCCCGGTCGTCCGGGAGCCTGGCCGGCCCAGGGAGACGCATGACCGCGACCGGACCAGCGATAAAGAAAGGCGGCAACCCCTTCGGCGCCCACCGCGTGCTGGAGCCGCGCGGAGGCCTTCCGCAGCCGGCGGTAAAGCTCGACAACACCACGGACTTCATCTACGACAACGAGCTGCTCGTGGACGTCGACACGCTCAATATCGATTCCGCCAGTTTCACGCAGATCAGGAAGGAGTGCGGCGGCGACGAGGAGAAGATCAAGGCCATGATCTTCAAGATCGTCGGCGAACGCGGCAAGATGCAGAACCCGGTCACCGGCTCCGGCGGCATGTTCATAGGCCGGGTCGAGAAGATCGGCCCCGCGCTGGAAGGCAGGACGGACCTGCACGCGGGGGACAAGATCGCCAGCCTGGTCTCCCTCTCGCTCACCCCGCTGAAAATAGAGAAGATCATAGGCATCAAACCCGGCACCGAGCAGGTCAGCGTCAAGGCCAAGGCCATCATCTTCGAAAGCGGCATCTACGCGAAAATACCCGCGGATATCCCGGAAAAACTGGCTCTGGCCATGCTGGACGTGGCCGGCGCGCCGGCCCAGACCGCCAAACTGGTGCGGCCCAACCAGGTGGTCGTAGTCATCGGGGCGGGAGGGAAATCCGGACTGCTCTGCGCCTACGAGGCCAGCAAGATAGCCGGCGTGGCCGGCATAGTCGTCGGCATAGAATACTCGAAGGAGGGCTGCGACAAGGCGCGGGAGTTCGGCTTCTGCGACCACGTGATACGGGCCAGCGCCACCGACGCGCTGGACTGCCACGCCAAACTGACGGAGGCCACCGGGGGGAAGCTCGCCGACGTGGTGATCAACTGCGTCAACATCCCCAATACCGAGATGGCCTCCATCCTGATGTGCCGCGACGAGGGCACGGTCTATTTCTTCAGCATGGCCACCTCGTTCACCAAGGCCGCGCTCGGCGCCGAGGGCGTCGGCAAGGACATAGTCATGCTGGTCGGCAACGGCTACACCCGCCACCACGCCGAGACCACGCTTAACATACTCAGGGAATCCCCGGCCATAAGGGCCGCCTACGAGAAGCTTTACGCATAAGGAGAGATAACATGCGCGAATACGCCGAAGTCGACTACAGGAAGGTCCCGCTCTGGAAGAACGTGCCCGCGAGCGACTGGAACGATCACAAGTGGCAGCTGCGCAACGTCATCAAGGACATCCCGACGCTCGAGAAGGTCGCGGTCCTGACGGCGCAGGAGAAGCGGGACCTCAAGGCCTGCCTGAAGAAGTTCACTATGGCCATCACCCCCTACTACGCGGCGCTGATGGACAAGCGCGACCGCGGCTGCCCGGTCCGCATGCAGGCCATCCCGCGCGGCCTCGAGCTCATGGACGACCCTTCCGACCTCTCGGACCCGCTGCACGAGGACGTGGACTCGCCGGTGCCCGGCCTGACCCACCGCTACCCGGACCGCGTCCTGCTGCTGGTCACCAATATCTGCTCGATGAACTGCCGCCACTGCACCCGCCGCCGCCTGGTCGGCTTCACGGACGTGCATATGTCGCAGCGGAACCTGGACAAGGCCATCGAGTACATACGTCGCAGCCCCGAGGTGCGCGACGTCCTGATCTCCGGCGGGGACCCGCTGGTGCTGACCGACGAGATGCTGGAAGGGATAATCCGCAGGATCCGCGCGATAAAGCACGTCGAGATAATCCGCATAGGCACCCGCACCCCGGTCGTCATGCCGATGCGCATAACCGACTCGCTCGTGAACATGCTCCGGAAGTACCACCCGATATACGTCAACACCCACTTCAACCACGTCAAGGAGATGACGGCCGAGGCCCGCGAGGCCTGCCGGAAACTCGCCGACGCCGGCATCCCGCTGGGGAACCAGAGCGTGCTGCTGCGCGGCGTCAACGACTGCCCGCAGACCATGAAGAAGCTCGTCCACGAGCTCCTGATGGCCCGCGTGAAGCCCTACTACATCTACCAGTGCGACCTGTCGAAGGGCATCAGCCATTTCCGCACGACGGTGTCCAAGGGCATAGAGATAGTGGAGAACCTCCGCGGCCACACCACCGGCATGGCCGTACCGACCTTCGTCGTGGACGCCCCCGGCGGCGGCGGCAAGACGCCCGTCATGCCCAACTACCTCATTTCGATGTCGGAAAAGCGCGTGGTGCTGCGCAACTACGAGGGCGTCATCACCACTTACACCGAGCCCTCCGGCTATTCGGCCGCCTGCGGGGGGGAGAACTGCCCGGACAAGGCGTACAAGCCGATGGACGGCGTGGCCAAGCTGCTCAGCGGCGAAAAGCTGACGCTGGAGCCCGCGCACCTCGTCAGGACGAAACGGCACCGCAAATAGGAGAAGCGTTGGACCCTATCGGTCAGCTCGAAGGCCGCACGACTTTCATCGTGGGCTCCCGGAAGAACGCCGGCAAGACGACGTTCCTCAACTACGCCCTGGCGGCGCGCCGCCGGCCGGCGGCCTGCCTGAGCGTGGGGCTGGAGAGCGGCTCCCCCGACAGGGTCTTCGGCACCCCTAAGCCGCGCGTGCGCCTGCGCCCCGGCGACGCGGCCGTGGTCCCGGCCGCCTCGCTCGCGTCCTCCGACGCGGGGCTGGAGATACTGCAGGTCTACCCGTCCGCCACGGCCGTCGGCCGGCCGGCGCTGGCACGCGCCAGGAGGGAGGGGACCGCGGAAATAACCGGGCCCTCGACCAATTCCGGGCTGCGCGGCATGCTCCGCGACATAGCGGCGGCCGGGATAAACACGGTGTTCGTGGACGGCGCGGTGGACCGGATAACCCAGGCCGCCGCCGACGCGAAGGCCGGCATAGTCTACGTGACGCGGGTGGAGCCGGGCACGCTGTCCTCGGCGGCCGACGCGGTGAACCTGCTCGCCGACGCCGCCGGCTGCCCGGCCGCGCCGGAGTGGAAGGCTTTCTTCGCCGGCGGCGCGGCGCCGCGGGAAAAAGGCGCCTTCGCGGTAAAAGGCGCGTTCACCTCCTCCCGCGCGGCGGCCGTTCCGGCCGACGCGCGGAAACTGGTCCTCGAGGACCTGACCAAGGTCTTCGTCGGCTGGCGCGAATGGTCGGCGCTGCGCCGCCGCGTGAGAACGGTCTTCGCGGTAGGTCTCCCGCTCAAGGCGGTGGCCGCGAACCTTTACAATGTAGCCCCCGGGGAGTTCGAGAGAAAACTGACGCCGGCCGCACGGGCGAAACTGGTATACAACCCTTACCTGAGAAAATGAACGAGACAGCCGCCAAATTCTGCGGGTTCGACGAGTTCCTGGCCCATTACGAGCCGCTGACGCCCTATGGCCGGACGGAAAAAGCCCGCGGGACGTTCTATGCCTCGCCCGGCGCGCTGACGCTTCTTTACGATCTCACCGACGCTTTCGTCTCGTTCTCCCGGAACAAGGCGAAAGCCGACAAGCTCTCCTGGCACCTGAAGAACATCCCGGAGCTTCCCTCCGACGGACCCGCCTCGGGGCCCGCCGGGCTTTTCCTGGTCCACCGTTTCCTTTCTAATTTCAAGGCCGCGGCCGGCCTGCTGCCCTCTCCGCTGGCCGGAAAACTGGGCTTCCGGTGGACCTGCGCCGGCCTGCTTACGCTGCTGGACAAGGGAGCCCAGTCGGGGGCCTTCCATATAGCGGACTCCTTCAGTCCCGCCCTGGCGAAAGCGCGGCGCGCCATAGAAGGGATAGACCGGCATCTGGCCGGGCTGCGCGCGGAACGCCTCGACGAGATCAGGAAGAAGTCAGGTCTGGATTTTGACGGACTGGATTTTCTCGTGATAGGGGAGGACCGCGCCCGCTGCCTCTGCGGCTGCGTCTTCACCGAACCCTACGACGCGGGCCGCGTCGTGGCGAAGCCGATCATGACCCCGGCCTGGCTGGAACTGGCGGGGGAACGGGAGCGCCTGCGCGCGGAGGAGGGCAAGGAGGAGGCGCGCGCCTGCGCGGAACTCTGGGCCGCCGTGACCGGCGAGCGGGCCGAGCTGGAAGCCTGCGAGAAGGCCGTGGAGCTCTGCGACCGGGCATTCTCCAGGGCGCGGATGGCGAAGGAACTGTCCCTGTCCCGCCCGCGGCTCGCGCCCGCGGGCTCGCCGATATCGGTCGAAGGAGGCCGGCTGCTCCCCCTGGAGCGGACGCTCGCGGGATACGGCCTGCCCTATACCCCGCTCGATTTCATTTTCAGCAAACCCCTCTCCGTCATACACGGCTCGAACATGGGCGGCAAGACGGTGGTCCTCAAGACCGTGACCCTGCTGCAGCTGGCCGCGCAGTCCGGCTTCTTCGTGCCGGCGGAAAAGTATTCGGCCCCGGTCTTCGCCGGACTGGCCGCCGTCTGGGGGGACCCGGACGAAAAGGCCGAGGGTCTCAGCGCGTTCGGCCTGGAAATGGAGGCCTTCAACCGGGCCTGGTCGGCCGCGGACAGACCCCTGCTGCTGGTCATGGACGAATTCGCCCGCACCACCAACGCGGCCGAAGCCTCGGCACTGATCTCGGGCGTGCTGAGCGCCGCCGCCGCCAACCGGAACGTCCGCCTGCTGCTGGCCACCCATTTCCGCGTCTCGCTGCCCCGGGAGGCCGCGGCCCTGCGCATGAAAGGCTTCGACACGGCCGCCTTCAGGCGCCATTACAAGGGGAAGACCTCGGCCGGCTTGCGCGAAAAACTCAGGACGATCAACCGGTTCATGCGCTACGGCCTGGCCGCGGAGAAGGACTCCGCCGGCCCGGCCGACGCCCTCAGCATAGCCGCGATACTGGGCGTGCCCGCCCCGATAATAAAGGCGGCGGAAAGATCGATGGAGGAAAATAATGCCCGCGACTAAGTCCAAGTTAGGCCTCTCTAAGCAGAAGATAGCCGGGGCGCGAGCCCTGGCCGCGAAAATAGCGGCCCCCGTACAGAAATACATCGAAAAGCACACCACCGTCACTGTGGAACGCGCGACGCTGCGCCTGCTGGGCGCCGACGGCGCGGACAAGGACGGAGTGCCCGTGCCGAACATCGTGGTCTCGCAGTGCGGCGAGGCCGCCGCCGGCGGGGCCGCCCGGACCTATATCAACGCCCTGATCAAGCGCTCCAGCACCACCGAGCAGCTCAACGAGGAGATAGCCGGCGGGCTGGACATAACGAAAATACCGGCCGCCGACGAAAAGCAGGTGAAGGCCCGCGCCGCGGACCTGGTGGAGCGCCTGGACGCGCGCGTCTCAGGCAACGTGAAGTTCCGCAAAGAGCGCCTAGCCGAATGGAAGGCCGCCGAAAGATCGCCCCTCATCTACGTCATCGTCGCCACCGGCAATATCTACGAGGACGTGAAGCAGGCCCGGGCGGCCGCTCTGCAGGGCGCCGACATCATAGCCGTCATCCGCACCACGGCGCAGAGCCTGCTGGACTATGTCCCCTACGGCGCCACGACGGAGGGTTTCGGCGGCACCTTCGCGACGCAGGAGAACTTCCGCATCATGCGCAAGGCCCTCGACGAGGTCGCCGCGCAGGAAAAACGCTATATCCGCCTGGTCAACTACTGCTCCGGCCTCTGCATGCCCGAGATCGCGGCGATGGGAGCCCTCGAACGGCTGGACATGATGCTCAACGACTCGATGTACGGCATCCTCTTCCGCGACATCAACATGTACCGCACCTTCACCGACCAGCATTTCTCCCGCATGATAAACGCGGCCGCGGACATAACTATAAACACCGGCGAGGACAATTACCTCACCACTTCCGACGCCATAGAGAAGGCGCACACGGTGCTGGCCTCGCAGTTCATAAACGAGCGCTTCGCCGCCAACGCGGGCATGCCCGAACGGCTCATGGGCCTCGGCCACGCCTTCGAGATGAACCCGGCCACCAGGAACGGCTTCCTCTACGAATACTCGCAGGCCCTCATGGCCCGCGAGATCTTCCCCGCGCACCCGCTCAAGTACATGCCGCCGACCAAGTTCATGACCGGCGACGTGTTCAAGGGCTACGCGATGAACACCATGTTCAACTTCGTCGCCAAGGCGACGGGCCAGAGCATAGAGCTGCTGGGCATGCTGACCGAGGCCATACACACGCCCTACCTGCAGGACCGCTACCTCGCGATAGCCAACGCCCGCTACGTCCACGAGAACATCGCGGACTTCGCCTCCGAAATAGAGTTCCGCAAGGGCGGCGTGATCCGGCGGCGCGCGGCGCAGGTGCTCGACGAGACGGTCGCCATGCTGCGCGAGGTGGAAAAGGCCGGCATCTTCGACGCCATCGCGAAAGGGCTGTTCGCCGAAGTAAAACGTCCGAAGGACGGCGGCAAGGGCCTCGACGGGGTCATGGAAAAGGCGCCCGGTTACTGGAACCCGGTGGAGGACCATCTCCGCCGCAAACTGAAGTCAGCCCGCTGAGAGAACAGGAGACCATATGTTCATAAAACCCTACGGTGACACTCTCGACGACGGCGCGGTCCAGCTCTCCTTCACGCTGCCCGTCGCCGCCGGCGGCCGCGCCAAGGAAGGCGCCCGCCAGTACGTGCTCAAGCTGGGCTTCAAGCACGCCGAAATAGTGCACGCGCACCCGCTCTCGCCCGAGTTCACTTTCTTCGTGGCCTACGCCAAAACGGACGTCGCGCTGGATTACAGCAAGGTGGAGTACGTCGAAGCCGTGGACAAGTCCATGACCATGGCGCAGGTGGACGAGTTCATAAAGGCGAACTTCGGGCGAAAACTGGTGATACTGGGCGCCTGCACCGGCACCGACGCGCACACGGTGGGGATAGACGCCATCATGAACATGAAGGGCTACGACCATCATTTCGGTCTCGAACGCTACGCGATGATCGACGCCCATAACCTGGGCTCGCAGGTCCCCAACGAGAAGCTCCTGGAGCAGGCGAAGAAGCTCAAGGCGGACGCCGTGCTCGTCTCCCAGATAGTCACGCAGAAGGACGTGCACATCCACAACCTGACCAACCTCATAGAACTGGCCGAGGCCGAGAAACTGCGCGACAAACTGGTCATGGTCGTCGGCGGGCCGCGCGTCAACAACAAACTGGCCAAGGAGCTCGGCTACGACGCCGGCTTCGGCCCGGGGACTTTCGCGGAAGACGTGGCGACTTTCGTCGTCAGGAAACTTGCCAGGACCCAACTCAGGAAATAAGGAGAAACCATCATGGCCGAACACCTCAAACTCGACAATTCCGACAGGCTCTACAAGGAATCCCAGGAGCTCATCCCAGGCGGCATGATGGGCATACGCCGCCCGTACAACTTCGTGCCGGGCGAATACCCGATCTTCTTCGAATCCGCCAAGGGCGGCAAGGTCACCGACGTGGACGGCAACGAGTATATCGACATGCTCTGCGCCTACGGCCCCATAATCATCGGCCACCGCGAGAAGGAGATCGACCGCGCCGTCATCGAACAGATAAAGAACAAGGGCTTCTGCATGTCCATCGTGCAGGAAACACAGAACACGCTGGCGAAAAAAATGATCTCCCTGGTGCCCTGCGCCGAGAAGGTCGTCTTCTGCAAGACCGGCTCCGACGCGACCACGCTGGCCGGCCGGATCGCGCGGGCCTTCAACGGGAAGAACAAGATCGTCCGCTGCGGCTACCACGGCTGGCACGACTGGTGCGTGGAGCAGAAGGGGGGGATCCTGCCCAAGTCCTACGAGGACGTGCTGGAGGTCCACTACAACGACCTGCAGGGGCTCGAGGACGCGATGAAGGCCCACGGTTCCGACATTTCGATGATAATCATGACCCCGCTGGGCCACCCCAACGCCCACGAGGTGGAGATGCCGAAACCCGGCTACCTGGAAGGGGTGAAGAAGCTCGCCGAGCAGTACGGAGCGGTGCTCTGCTTCGACGAGATCCGCACCGGCTTCCGCATGAGCCTCGGCGGCGCGCAGCAGTATTTCGGCGTGACGCCGCACATGGCGGTGTTCGGCAAGGCGATGGCCAACGGCTACGAGATAAGCATGGCGGCCGGCCGCAAGGATATCATGGACGTGCTGGTCAGCAAGGCCTTCGTGAGCTCCACCTACTTCAACAACACGCTGCCGATGGTGGCCTCGCTCAAGACGGTGGAGATGCTGGAGCGCGACGGGATACTGGACGTCATCGCCCGGCGCGGCAAGGCCTTCTCCAACAAGGTGAAGAAGCACGTCAGGCACAGCGGCCTGCCCGTCACCTTCACCGGCTCGCCCTGGATGCCGTACATCACTTTCGACAAGGACGAGACGGGGCGCTACAAGAAGCTCCGCACCGCTTTCTACACCCAGCTGATACGGCGCAAGGTGTTCCTGCAGCCCTATCACCACGGCTATGTCTGCTACCGCCACACGCCCAAGGACCTCAACTACGCGGCGGACATGATAGCCGAGTCGCTGGAGGAGATAAAGAAAACGGCGTAACGCCGGCAGGAACAATCATTCGGGGGCATGGCAGGGGGCCGGCCCGCAAAACACGGGCTCTCGCGCATAGCGCTCGGCCCTCCTCACTCGGCCTCCGCGCTTACGATGCTCCGGCCTCCGTGAAGGTTTTGCCGCGCCGGCCCCCTGCCTCCCCCGGCTGTCTCCTTATGGAGTCCCCCGCGGTTATCGGGAAACAATGGGGGTGGCGGCGGATTCGCGGAGAAAAACCCTTCGGAGCCGCGAACTTACGGAGTATGCGCCGAAGCTAGCCGGTGGAATCACATCTCGAGGGGGCGGAGGCGCATACGAGCGCTCGCGGCGAGAACGGGAAGCGCGCGTACGGTGTACGCGACGCTGTTTTTTCGAAGCGAACCGCCGACAGGACCCCGATGAGTGTTCCTTGTAAGCGGGGGGAGCGTGACGAGCGCGTGTCCCCACGGTGAGCCGAGGGCACAGCGGCTAAACACAGGAGGTAAAGCATGGCAGGCATAGACATAGCCATCATACTGGCGTTCATCGCTTATTCCGTATGGTCTGGCTTCAGCAACAAGGACAAGGCGTCCAAGGACCTGACGGAGTACTTCCTGGCCGGACGCTCGCTGCCCGGCTGGAAAGCCGGCCTTAGCATGGCCGCCACGCAGTTCGCCGCCGACACCCCGCTGCTGGTCACCGGCATCATCGCTGTCTCGGGCATCTTCGCCCTCTGGCAGATGTGGATCTACGCCCTCGCTTTCCTCATGATGGGGTTCGTCCTGGCCTCCCACTGGCGCCGCGCCAATGTCATCACCGACGCGGAGCTGACCGAGATCCGCTACGGCGGCGGACGGGCGCTGGCCCTGCGCGGTTTCAAGGCCGTCTATTTCGGCACCATCTTCAACTGCGTAGTGCTGGCCTGGGTCTTCTTCGCCGCCTCGCGCATAGCCGAGCCTTTCCTGCCCTGGAACGAATGGCTGCCGGCCTGGGCCTTCGGACCTTTCGTCTCCCTCGTAAAGGCCGTCGGCATCAATCTCTCTTCGGCCATGGCCGGCACAGACGCGGCCTTCGTGCTTTCGGCAAACAATCTCATCTCCGTCCTCTCGATACTCCTGGTAACCACCTTCTACTCGGCCACCGGCGGCCTGCGCAGCGTCGTTGAGACCGACGTGATGCAGGTCTTCATCATGTTCGGGGCCACGATGATCTTCACCGGCATAGTGTTCTTCAAGGCCGGCGGCATAAGCGGCATTCACGCCGGGCTCAAAGAGATATACGCCGCGGGCGCCCTGGGGGGGATAAAACCCTCCGAGATACTGGCCTTCACCCCCGGCCAGGCCTACAATGTCACCTTCCCGCTGCTCGCGCTCTTCGCCCTGCAGTGGATAATCCAGCTCAACTCCGACGGCACCGGCTACCTGGCGCAGCGCTCGATGGCCTGTAAGGACGAGAAGCACGCCAAGACCGCCGCCATAGTCTTCACCGGCACGCAGGTTTTCCTGCGCAGCCTGCTCTGGCTCCCTCTGGGCCTTGGCCTGCTGGTCCTGTTCCCGCCGGTCGCGGGCCTGGCCAGCGACCTGCTGCAGGCCGACCGCGAAGGAGTCTATGTCCGCGGCATGGCCGAACTGCTGCCGCCGGGCGTCAAAGGCCTGATGATAACGGGCATGCTCGCCGCTCTGGCCTCGACCGTGGACACCCACATCAACTGGGGTTCCTCCTACTGGGCCAACGACATCTACAAGCGCATCATCTGCCAGGCCTGGCTCAAGCGCGAGCCGGCCGGGAAGTCGCTGGTCTGGGTGGCCCGGGGCTCCAACGTGATGCTCATCGGCATCGCGCTGGTCATCATGACGCGGCTCTCGTCGATAAACCAGGCCTGGCAGGCCAGCCTGCTGCTGGGCGCGGGCATGGGGCCGATCCTCATCATGCGCTGGCTCTGGTGGCGCGTGAACGCCTGGTCCGAGATAGCGGCCATCGGCGTCTCCGCCGTCGCCGCCCTGCCGCTGCTGCTATGGGTGGACGACCAGGCGCTTCGCCTGCTGATAATGGCCGCGATCTCGATGACCGCCTCGCTGGCCGCGATCTACTTCTTCGGCCCCGAGGACAGGAAGCACCTGCACAACTTCTACAAACTGGTGCGGCCCAAGGGCTTCTGGCACCGGATCGCGGTCGAATGCGAGGACCACGCGCATAACGGTCCGCGCAGGCTGGCGCTCTCCGTCGCGGCCATGTTCACGGCGGGCATATCGGTGTTCTGCCTCCTCATCGGCGTCGGTTCCGCCGTGGCGGGCAGCCCGCCGCCCGCTATCTGCCCCTGGCCGGCCGTCTGGATAACCGTAAACCTGGCCGTGGGCCTGGCGCTGTGCCCCGTCTGGTATAAACTGGGCTTCAAGTTGGAAACACATTGAAACGCGTCGTCCATATCATAACCCGGCTGGAGCCGGGCGGCTCGTCGGAGAACACCGTCTCCAGCGCCGCCTGGCAGGCCGGGCGCGGCATGGAAGTGACGCTGGTGCACGGCCCCGGCCGCGGCTCGCTGCCCGTGCCCGTCGCGGTCAGCACTATCGAACTGCCGGAACTCGCCCGCGAGATCTCGCCGCTGCGTGACCTGCGCGCCTACGCCGCGCTCAGACGGATATTCAGGGAACTGAAGCCGGATATAGTTCACACCCACACCTCCAAGGCCGGTTTCCTCGGCCGCCTGGCCGCCGCCGGCCGCGGCGCGAAGGTCGTGCACACGCCGCACGGCCACCTGCTCTACGGCTATTACGACATACCCGGGACCCGGCTTTTCCTCGCGGCGGAGAAATTCGCCGCCCGCTTCACCGACGGTTTCATCGCCCTGACCGAGGGGGAGAAGCGCGAGTCCACGGCCGCCGGGATCGGCCGCCCGGAGCAATGGGCGGTCGTCCACGGCGGAGTGGACCTGCCAGAGAGCCCGGCCCGCGTCCCGCGCAAGGAACTGGGCGTGCCGGAGGGCCGCCTCGTGATCGGCACCGCGGCGCGGCTGGAGCCGGTCAAGGGCGTGGAATACTTCGTCAAGGCGGCCGGGGCGTTGAAGAAAATACTCGGCCCGATGAACCCGTTCTTCCTCATAGTGGGCGACGGGGCGGAATGTTCGCGCCTCTACGGTCTCGCCCGGACCGCCGGCATCATGGACGACTGCCTCTTCGCCGGCTTCCAGAAGGACGTCCTGCCCTATCTCTCGGTCATGGATATCTATGTGCAGCCCTCGCTCAACGAGGCCATGGGCCGCACGGTGCTGCAGGCCCAGCACATGGGGCTGCCCGTCGTGGCCAGCCGGGTCTGCGGCATACCCGACGTCGTGCGCGAAGGGGAGACCGCCGTACTGGTGAAGGCCGGCTCGCCGGAACAGATCGCCGCCGCGGTCGCGAGGCTGGCCCGCGACGGGGAGCTCCGCGCCGCCATGGGCCGCGCCGCCTCCGCTTTCGCGCGGGAACGGGACGCCGCCGGCCGCGCCAGGTTCGGCTGCGAAGCGATGAACGCCGCCATCCTGGAGTTTTACGGCCGGCTGAAGGGATAGACAGGGGGAGACATGCAGAAGATACTGGCCGTGGACGACGACGCCAACACGCTGGAGTTCTACGGGGAGATACTCAGCGGGGCCGGCTACGGCTTCGTCAAGGCTTCCGACTTCGCCTCGGCCATAGAGGCCTATACCGGGGAAAAGCCGGACCTGCTGATACTCGACGCCGATTTCCCCGGAGGCGGGGGGAAAGCCGTCATCACCTTCATACGCGAGACCCTCGGGGAGAGCACTCCCGCCCTTTTCATCACCGGCATGCCCGACAAACTGGCCTCCGTAGCCGGCATGAACGGCATAATGATACTCAGGAAACCCCTGGGACCGGCGGCCATACTCGGGACCGTGGCCAGGCTGATAAATTCCGCGGCCATCGGCAGGGACCGGTCCGCCCGGAAAAAGATACTGGCCGTGGACGACGACCTGTTCATCCTCGAGCTCTACAGGAACATGCTCGGCGACGCGGGCTTCGAGGTGCACACCGCCGAGGACTCAGTAGCCGCCATGAGCCGCTTCAACGAGGTGAAGCCGGACCTGGTCATCCTCGACGTTGACATGCCGGGCGGGGGAGGGCGGAAAGTGTTCGAACGCCTGCGCAAAACGCTGATGTCCCCGATCCCGATAATCTTCGCCACCGGCAAGCCGGAAAGCGTGCAGCAGGAGGCCCTCGCCTCCGCCGTCTCCATCCTCAAAAAACCCCTCGGCCCGCAAGTCCTCATCGGGGAGATAAAGCGGCTCCTCAAAATGGAGGAAGGAGCGCCCTGAACGGCCGCGTTCCCCGCACGACCATGAAAACCCCCGGACGCTGGTTCGCCCTTTCCGCCGCGCTGCTGGCGCTGCCGCCGCTGCTGACGGGGGTGAACAATCCGGATATTTTCTGGCATCTGTCGGCCGGCCGCCGGATGGCCGCGACCGGCGCGCTGATACGCGCCGATTTCCTGTCGTGGACCATGGCGGGCGAGCCCTGGACCAATTTCGAATGGCTGGTGCAGCTCATATATCACCGCCTCTTTACCGCCGGCGGCTGGCCCGCCCTCTTCGTTCTCAAAACGGCCCTCCTGGCCGCCTGCCTGTTCCCGCTGTGGCGGATACTCCGCCTGCACGGACGCGAGGGCTGGGCGCCGGCGGCGCTGCCTTTCTTCTCGCTGGCTTTGCTTCCGATGTCCGACCTGAGGCCGGATAATTTCTCCATATTGTGCTTCATGCTCCTCCTGTGGAGGCTGGAGGTCCTGCGCCTGTCGGGGAAACCCCCTTCGCCGCGGCAGACGGCCTGCGGCGCGGCGTTCTTCGCCGTCTGGGCCAACCTCCATCCCGGCTGCCTGTTCGGCCTGGTCCTGGCCGGCCTCTACGGGGCCGGAGCGGTCATGGAGTCCAAAGGCCGCGGCTGGCGCGAATGGACCGGCCTGCTCGCGGTCTGCGCCGCGGCGCTGCTCCTGAATCCCAACGGAGCGGAACTCTATCGCGTGGTCCTCCGCCATCAGGCCGAGATGCCGCTGCTCAAGGCCGAGATAGGGGAATGGGCGGCTCCCGATATAACCGTGCCCTACCAGGCGCCGGGGATAATCCTGATGGCCGCGGCGCTCATAGCCCTGCTCCGGTCCGTCGCCAGGCGCCGGATGCCGCCGGCCGCCCATATCCTCGCCCTGGCGTTCTTCGTCTGGTCGGCCGCTTCCCACTCGCGCAACCTGCTTTTCTCGACCGCCGCCGCCGTGTCTTTCATCCCTCCGCTCCTCCCTCCGGCCGCCGCGGGGCCCAGGTCTTTCGCCGCGCAGGCCGCCGCGGTCCTGGCGGCGTTCGGGTTCGCCTGGGCCCCCGCGAAACCGGATTTCACGCTGCCTCACGGCTCGCTCTTTTCCTCTCCGCCCACGGGCGCTTTCCTGCGGAACAACGCGGGCGACCTGTCGGGACTGAGGCTCTTCAACACCTGGAACTGGGGGGCCTGGCTGGGTTATGAGACAGGCCCGGCGGGGTACAGGCTCTTTGCCGACGGCAGGTACCTTTTTCATCCGCTGCTCTCCGAATTCGCCGCGGCGCGGGATAACCCGTCCGCCTGGCTCGCCATGAAGGCGAAATACGGGCCCGGACTGGCCGTCCTGCCCCCGGGACGGGAGCGGCGGCTCGAGAAGTCGCGCCTTAAGAACGGCGCGACGGCCTGGCTCATACGCCCCGGCTACGAGGATTTTTTTCCTCGGGAGGAATGGGCCGTCGTCTTCTGGGACCTCAAGCTCGCCGTCTTCGTCCGGCGCTCCGACCTGCCGGAATTCAGACTGAACTCGATGGAATTGAGATATCTCCGCCCCGGCGAAGAGGGGAACGCGCTGACCCTGGCGAGAGCGGGAATGGCCCCGCTGCCCGTACTCCGGGACGAAGCCCGGCGTCTTCTTCTTTACCAGGACGCCTCTCCGGCTTCTTCGGCCCCCCTGCTGAAAGCCTGGCTCGACGCGCTGGAAAGCGCCTGCGCGGAACCGGGCGCCTCCTGCGGATAACCTCCCGGGGCCCGCGCATCCCGCCCCGGCGCGCCGCGGTCCGGCCCCGTTTTACCGGTTGCCTTGCCCCGTCTTATTTTTTATACTAACTAAGTAGTCTGAAAAGGCTTTCAGGCGCCGCAGGGCGACACAGGAACGGACCTGAGTACGCGCCCGCCCCCGGATCACCGCGCTGCACGCTCTCCAAGCCACACCGGAGGAAAACATGCCCAAAATGGAAGTGGACGTGGATAAGTGCAAAGGCTGCTACCTTTGCATACAGGTGTGTCCCAAAAAGTGCATCGAGAAGTCCGACAAGTTCTCCAAGACCGGCTACTACCCGGCCAAGGACTCCAAGGAAGGCTGCTGCATCGCCTGCCTGGCCTGCGCGCGCATCTGCCCCGACCTCGCGGTCAAGGTCTACAAATAAGGAGAGACACCATGGCTGAAAAGAAACTCTGGAAAGGCAACGAAGCCCTGGCCGAAGGCGCCATCCGCGCCGGCTGCCGCTTCTTCGCCGGCTACCCGATAACCCCTCAGAACGAGGTTCCCGAATATATGAGCTGGCGCCTGCCGCAGGTGGGCGGCGCCTTCCTGCAGTCCGAATCCGAGGTCGCGGCGATCAACACCGTCTACGGCGCGGCGGCCACCGGCGTGCGCTGCATGACCTCCTCGTCGAGCCCAGGCATCAGCCTCAAGCAGGAGGGCATCTCCTACGCGGCCGGCGCCGACCTGCCGATCCTGATCGGCAACGTGATGCGCGGCGGCCCGGGCCTGGGCAACATCGCCGGCGGACAGGGCGACTACTGGCAGGCCACCCGCGGCGGCGGCCACGGCGACTACCGCTGCTTCGTGATGGCGCCCAACTGCGTCAACGAGATGGCCAATTTCCCGCACAAGTGCTACGAGGTCTCCTTCAAGTACCGGATCCCCTCGATGGTGCTGGCGGACGGCATCATCGGCCAGATGATGGAGCCGGTCGAGTTCAAGAACCCCGAGGTGGACGTGAAGACGCTCAAGGAGCCCGAGTGGGCCCTGGGCAAATGCGAGGGCCGCAACAAGCGCATCGTGAAGTCCTACGACCTCAAGGAAGGCGGCGTGGAAATCATGATCAACGAGCGCGTCAAGCGCTACGACCGGATCGAGGCCGATGAAGTGATGTACGAGGAGAAGCAGCTGGAGGACGCCGACATAGTGATGGTGGCCTACGGCACCTCCTCGCGCATAGCCGCGGCCGCGATGAAGATCGCCCGCGAGAAGGGCCTGAAGGTGGGGCTGTTCCGCCCGATAACCCTCTGGCCCTTCCCCAGGGTCCGGCTGGCGGAACTCGCCAAGCGGGTAAAGAAGTTCGTCGCCGTCGAGATGAGCCTGGGGCAGATGGTACAGGACGTGCAGCTCGCCATCAACGGCAGGGCGGACGTCTACCTGCACGCCAAGCCCGGCGCGTCCATCATCACCGCCGAGGAAGTGGCCAAGACGCTCGAATCCATCTCCAAGAAGGAGGCCAAAGAATATGCAGCTGTTAAATAAGCGCCCCGAATCGCTCCTGGACGTCAAGATGCACTACTGCCCGGGCTGCGGGCACGGCATCATCCACCGCCTGGTCGCCGAGGTCATGGACGAGCTCGGCATCCGCGGCCGCACCATCGGAGTGGCCCCGGTCGGCTGCGCGGTGTTCGCCGACACCTACTTCAACTGCGACATGATCCAGGGCCCGCACGGCCGCGGGCCGGCGGAAGCCACCGGCATCAAGCGCGCCAAGCCCGACACGATAGTGTTCAGCTACCAGGGCGACGGCGACCTGGCCTCCATCGGCATGGGCGAGATAGTGCACGCGGCCATCCGCGGCGAGAACATCACCGTGATCTTCGTTAACAACGCGATCTACGGCATGACCGGCGGCCAGATGGCCCCGACCACGCTGATCGGGCAGAAGGCCACCACCTGCGTGGACGGCCGCACCGCCAAACAGGCCGGCTACCCGATCCGGATGAGCGAAATGCTCGCCACCATAGACGGGGCGACCTACATAGAGCGCACCACCGTCCACACGAACCCCGGCGTCATCAAGACCAAGGCGGCCATCAAGAAGGCCTTCCAGACCCAGATAGACGGCAAGGGCTTCTCGCTGGTGGAGATCCTCTCGATGTGCCCCACCAACTGGGGCACCCGCCTGGACAACCCTTCCGAAGCCACCAAGTTCGTGCAGGAAGGCATGCTGCCCGTGTTCCCGCTCGGCGTGTACAAGGACGCCTGCGCGGCCGATAAGAAGTAATTCCTCTTAGGAGGGGTTCAGCGGAGCCTGAGCAGCAGGCGAAGGCGCAGCGACGATGAAACGGGGAACCTTAGGTTCCCCTTGTAGAGCACCCGGCCGACGAAGGCCGGGACGAGAAGCGGCCCCGCGAAGCGGGGTGCGACAAAGACGGAGGACTTTATCATGTACCAGGGAATAAGGATATCCGGTTTCGGCGGCCAGGGCGTCATCTCGGCCGGCGTGCTGCTGGCCCAGGCGGGCCTGGAGGACGGCAAGGAAGTAAGCTTCTTCCCGGCCTACGGCGCGGAGATGCGCGGCGGCACGGCCAACTGCTCGGTGGTGGTCTCCTCGGAAGAGGTGGCCGCGCCGATAGTGTCGGTGCCGGACACGGCCATAGTGCTCAACGAGCCTTCGCTGGCCAAGTTCGAGCCGATGGTGAAGCCCGGCGGGCTGCTGATAGTCAACACCTCGCTGATCAACTCCAAGCCGTCCCGCAAGGACATAAAGGTCCTCAATGTGCCCTGCAACGAGATAGCGGCGCAGCTGGGCAACGGCAAGGTGATGAACATGGTGGCCCTCGGAGCTTTCGCCGCGGCCACGGGCGCGGTCTCGATCGAGGCCATCGCCAAGGCGCTGCCCAAGGTGTACAAGAAGCTCAAGCCGGAAGTCATCGAACTCAACGTGAAGGCGCTCAGGAAGGGCGCCGAGTTCAAGCTGAACTGACCGGCGTCGTCGGAATATGAAAGGGCCCGGGAACGCCCGGGCCCTTTTTTTAGAATATGCATCCGGAAATAGGCGACGAAGAACACGATCCGAAAGAACGGATAAACTACAGGGCGGCCTTCCGCCTCCTTGCGGGCCTCATCGCGCCCCGCAAGAGGCCTTTCGCCGTCGCTTTCGGCTGGATGACGGCGGCCACGCTGGTCAGCCTGATGATCCCCATGATCGCCAGGTACGTCATCGACACGGCGATCCCGGCCAAGGACCCCCGGGCCCTGCTCGCGGCCACCGGGATCTACCTCCTGACGACCGTCGCCTTCCTCTATTTCAACTACCTGCAGGTGGTGCAGCTGGCCAGGGCCGGGCAGGACCTGATCGTGGACCTCAAGGAAAGGCTGCTTTCCCACATGCTCTCGCTGGACCTGGAGTTCTACTCCTCCCAGCCGGTCGGGCGGCTGACGGCGCGGGTGCAGTCCGACACCAGCACCCTCTACGCCCTTTTCACCAATACCGTCATCACCATCGTCAACGACGCTATGATGTTCGTCATCGTCTTCGCCGTGATGGCCTACTACAATCTCAAGCTGACGCTGACGCTGCTGCCGGTATTCCCGGTCCTTTTCCTGTTCGGCTGGATCTTCGTGCGCGTGACCTCGCCGATGTTCGTGAAGGTCCGCAAGATAGCCGCCGAGGTCCCGGGCTTCCTGACCGAGCAGCTCAACGGCATAGGGGTCCTCCAGGCCTTCAGCCGCGAGGAGGACACCTCGGCCAAGATGGAGGAGCTCAACCAGCGCAAGTTCCGGGCCGAGATAGGAGTGGAGGTCTATACCGTCCTCTTCTTCCTCAGCATCGTCTTCCTGCACCCCGCCGCGACCGCGGCCGTCTTCGGCTTCGGGGGCGCCATGGCCATCAAGGGGGAAATGACGGTCGGCGTCATCGTCATGTTCGTCCTCTACCTGGGCTACCTCTTCGAGCCCATCTTCCGCTTCTCGGAACACCTGAGCGTCATACAGCGCTCTTTCTCGGCCGGCCACCGCATCTCCCGGATCCTCGCGCTCAGGCCCGCCCTGACCGAGCCGTCCGAACCGCGCTTCCTGACCTGCGTGCGGGACGCTATAGAGTTCAAAAAGGTCTGGATGCGCTATAACGAAGAAGGGGGCTGGGTGCTCAAGGACGTCTCTTTCAGCCTGCCCAGGGGTAAGAGCCTGGCCATACTGGGCGAGACCGGCGGGGGCAAGACCACCGTCACGAGCCTCCTGTTCCGCTTCTACGATTTCCAGAAAGGGCATATAGAGATAGACGGCACCGACATAAGGAAGCTCAGCCTCGGCTCGCTGCGCTCGGCCATCGGCCTGGTGCAGCAGGACATCTACCTCTTCCCCGGCACCGTGATGCAGAACCTCAAGCTGATGGACGACTCGATACCCGACGGGCGCGTCCACGACGCCATACGCCTGATGGGGCTGGAGACTTTCTTCAAGAAGCACCCACTGGACAAGAAAGTACTGGAGAAGGGAGCCAACCTTTCGATAGGCGAGAAGCAGGTGATCTCGCTGGCCCGCGCCATGGTGCTGGACCAGGAGGCCCTGGTCCTCGACGAGGCCACCTCCAACATGGACCCGCACACCGAGCGCCTCATCACCACGGCCATAAAGAACCTCCTTAAGCACAAGACCGTGATCATCATCGCCCACCGGCTCTCCACCGTGCGCAACGCCGACCGCGTCATGATGATCTCGGGCGGAGAAGTGAAGGAGCTCGGCACGCACGACGAGCTGCTGGCGCGCGGCGGACTCTACGCCAAATATTACAAGCTGCAGTTCGGGGAGGGGGAATGATACAGACCCTCCGCTGGCTGCTGCCCTACTGGCGCGAACACGCGGTCCGCATGACCGTGATAGTGGTCTTCGGCATGATGAGCGCCGTCCTGCACACCGTAAACCCGGTGCTGATCAAGAACATCGTCAACGGCCTCGGCGCCAACCTCAACCCCGAGTACCTGCGCCACAACGTGACGATGATCCTGGCGGTCGGGCTCGGCCTCTTCCTGGTCAACCTGGTGGCGCAGCGCAACCGGGCCTGGATGAACGCCCGCCTGGAGTGGGAGATCCGCCGCAAGGCCTTCGACCACGTCGTCCGGATGGACCGCAACTTCTTCCACCGCTTCACCACGGGCGACCTGGTGGCGCGGCTCTCCGACGACATCTCGGAGAAGATCTCCTGGTTCTCCTGCTCGGGCGTGTTCCGCTTCATCCAGGCCTGCTTCACGCTGACGGCGGCCGTCTCGATGATGCTCTACCTCAATCCGACGCTCGCGGCCTTCGTCCTGCTGCCGCTGCCGCTGGTGCTGATGACCTCCATACGCACCGGCAGGCTGCTCAGCGGCAAGTACAAGGAGCTGCAGGAATCGATAACGAACCTCTTCGACTTCCTCGAGACCTGCTTCACCGGCATACGCGTCATCAAGGCCAACGCGAAGGAGAATTCGCAGATCGGCTTCTTCAGGAGCCGCACCGCCGCCCAGCGCGACGGCGAAATAGCCACGGCGCGCCTGCAGGTGATACTCTCCTACTTCTGGCACGAGGCCGGCTTCCTCTCCATCGCCCTGCTCTACGCCGCCGGCGGCCTGCTGGTCATAAACGGCGGCGCCACGCTGGGCGAGTTGATAGCCTTCCAGTTCTACGCCAACATGGTGGTCCACCCGCTGATGGACATAAGCCAGTTCGTCGTCGCCGGCAACCGCGCCGGGGTCTCCATCAAGCGCGTGGACGAGCTTCTCAAGTCCCGCTCGTCCCTCAAGTCCGGCCTCGGCGACAAAACCACCCCCGACCGCATCACCTCGATGGAGTTCCGCGGCGCCGGCCTCAGGAACCCGAAGGGGGACGGGATGCTGGTGCGCGGCATAACCTTCCGCGCCGAGCGGGGCCAGCGCGTCGCCGTCGTCGGCAAGATCGGCAGCGGCAAGTCCACGCTGCTGGCCCTGGCCCTGCGCCTCAGCGAGCACGACGAGGGCGAGATGCTGGTCAACGGCGCCGACATAAGGCAATGGAATCTGCGCGTCTTCCGCGAGCGCGTCGGCTACACCGCCCAGGAGGCGGCCATCTTCACGGGCACCCTGCGCGACAATATCCTCATGGACCGCAAGTTCGGCGTCACGGAAGAGATGCTGGAGAAGGCCCTGGAGACCTCCCAGCTCAAGAACGAGCTGAAGAAATTCCCGAAGGGACTCGACACCGTGGTCGGCACCAGGGGCTTCGCGCTCTCGGGCGGCCAGAAGCAGCGCGTGGCCATCGCCCGGGCGCTGCTGATAGCCCCCGACGTACTGCTGCTCGACGACGCGACCAGCGCCATGGACGCCCAGACCGAATACCAGTTCTGGAAGGCCTTCCGGAAAGAGCACCCCGACGCCCTCTGCCTGGCGGTCACCCACAGGGCCCGCACCATAGAGACTTCCGACCACATCCTGACGCTCGACGGGGGGCGCATCGCCGAGCAGGGCACCCACGCCGAGCTGATGGCCCTCGGAGGGCTCTACAAACAGATATACGAGCGGGAGAAACTGCGCGGCGAACTGGGGGCGGACAAGGGGGACGGACATGACGCAAAAGAAGGCTGAGGACGGCAGGGCCGACCTCTGCGACTCGGCGGTCCGGCTGGGCCTCTACGCCAATATTTTACTGGCGCTGCTCAAGACCGTCGCCGGCATACTCGGCCACAGCTCCGGCCTGCTGGCCGACGGCATCAATTCCACCTCCGACGTCGTCTACTACGTCGCGGTAATGGTCTTCATGCGCCTGGCCCGCAAGCCGCCGGACGAGGAGCATCCCTACGGCCACGGCCAGTTCGAGACCATAGGCGCGCTGGTCGTCGGAGCCTTCGTGCTCACCACCGGCGTGGCGATATTCTGGGATTCCGTCAACAAGGGCTACGACCTCTACGCCAGCGGCGGCGGCGCCTCCGAGGTGCGCGCCTTCACGCTCTGGGCCGCCGCGGCCACGGTGGCGCTCAAGGTCTGGCTGGCGGCCCGCACCCGCGCCATAGGCCGGGAGACCGGGAACCCGGCCGTCAGCGCGCTGGCCGCCGACCACGTCAACGATATCATGGCCGCCGCGGCGGCCGGCACGGGGATCTTTTTCGCCCGGGCGGGTCACGCCTGGGTGGACCCGCTGGCCGGCGCGGTGGTGGCGGTCTTCATACTGCGCACCGGCTTCGGCATACTCAAGGACTCGTCGATGGAGCTGATGGACGCGGTTCCGGGCGGCAGGCTGGACGCAGCCATACGCGCCGTACTGGGCGAGGTCAAAGGGGTCACCGCGGTGGAGGAAACAGCCTCGCACCGGTTCGGCCCCTACTACATGGTCAACGCCACCGTCTGCGTGGACGGGGGGATAACCGTCAGCGAGGGGGACGCCATAGCCACCGAGGCGGAGAGAGCCGTCCTCAAGAGGATGCACTTCGTAAAGAAAATATACATACATTATCATCCCGCGGGCCGGCCCTGCGGGCCGCGACGCGGCCGGCGGCGGGTCTGAGGGAATGAACGCCGGCGATTTCGGGCGGCTGCTCTCCCGGGCGCTGGAAAGCCGCGCCCCGCTGCTGGAGCGACTGCGCGCCGAGGGAACGGATTGTTACCGCCTCTTCCACGGCATAGCCGAGGGCCTGACGGGCCTGACGGTGGACCGCTACGGCCCCCTGCTGCTGGCGCAGACCTTCCGCGACCCGCTCCCCCCGTCGGATACGGCCGCGCTGGAAGAGGCCCTGCGCGCCCTCCTGCCCGGCGGCCTCCATTTCGCCTATAATCACCGCGGCAAGAGGCCGGCCGAACCGTTCGACAAATGGCATAGGCCCGCCCCGGCCGCGCTGGCCGAGTTCACATGCTCCGAAGGCGGGATAAAATACCTGGTACGGGCCAGGCACCGAGGCATAGACCCCTGGCTGTTCCTGGACCTGCGCCCCGGCAGGCGCCTCCTGCGCGCCGCCGCGGAAGGCCGCGCCGTCCTCAATCTCTTCGCCTATACCTGCGGCGCCGGCGTCTGCGCGGCGGCCGGCGGAGCGTCGGAAGTCTGGAACGTGGATTTCGCCGGCTCCAGCCTGGAAGTCGGCCGCCGCAACGCCGCGCTCAACGGCATACCCGAAGGGAAGTTCAGGACCGTGCAGGAGGATTGCCTCACGGTGGTCCGGCAGCTGGCGGGACTGGACGTAAAGGGCAGGTTCGGCAAAAAGCGCCGCTACGAGAGGGTGGAGTCCCGGCGCTTCGGCCTGGTCTTCCTCGACCCGCCGGCCTGGGCCAAGGGCCCGTTGGCCGCCGTGGACATAGTGAGGGATTACCCGGCCCTTCTCAAGCCGGCCCTGCTGGCCCTCGAGCCGGGCGGCCGCGTCATAGCGACCAACCACGCGCCCGGGGTCTCCTGGGAGGACTGGGAGGCGGTCCTGCGCCGCTGTGCGGACAAGGCCGGGCGCCCGCTGAAGACCGTAGAGCGGGCCGATCCCGAGGGGGATTTCCCTTCTTTCGACGGGAACCCGCCGCTCAAGATCGCCGTCTGCGGCCTGTAAAGCCGGGCCTTCTACAGCGCCAGTTCGTAAAGATAAAGGAAAGGGAAGAAAAGCAGCGTGGTGAGGACTATGGCCTGTGCCGTCAGGTCCGCGTCGAAATCGAATTCCCGCGCCACCACATAGTTGAGCACCGCCGCCGGCATGGCCATCTGCAGGAAAACGGCCGAGGAGACCTCGCCCGAAAAGCCCAGCAGCCGCGCCGCGGCCAGGTAAACGGCCGGCAGCAGCAGCAGCTTGACCCCGCTTATGGCCGCGAGGCGGGGGAAGTTCCCCGCCACTTTCTTCCCGCAGAGGCTTATCCCTATCGTGAAGAGCGAGAGCGGCATGGTGGTCCTGCCGATATCCGTCATCACGGTCTCCGCCAGGGAGGGAAGCCTCCAGCCGGAAGCCGCCAGCCCCAGGCCCGCCAGCGAGGACCAGAGCACTATATTGCGAGCCGCCGTGCGCAGGAGCCGGGAAGGCGGACAGCCTCCTTCTCCGCATATCGTCGTCATGAGCGCGAAACCCAGCGTAAAAACGACCACATTGTGCAGCGAGGAGATGATGGCGGCGTGGCCTATCAGGTGGTCCCCCAGGCGCAGCGAGACGACGGGGAAACCGAGATAGACCGTGTTCCCCATGACCGAGACTATGAGCAGCAGCCGGGCGAAGCGCCAGTCCAGCCCGAGGAGGAGCCAGGCCGCCCAGACCCCGCCCATGCAGGCCAGCAGCGGCAGGAGATTGGCCAGCAGGAAGTCCCACCCCAGCCCGGAGAGCGGCGTGGAGGCTATCTTGACGATTATGAGGCAGGGCAGGGCCAGGTAGTAGAGGTACTGGTTGAAAGCCTTCTCCGCTCCCTCCCCGACGACGCCGAAGCGCCGGAAAGCCCAGCCGGCGCCGATTACCAGCGACAGATTGACTATTATAACGGTCATATCAGCCCATGAAATAGAGCACCAGGACCTGGGACGAGATCACGCGCAGGATCATCACCAGCGGATATACCGTCGCGTAAGCCATGGCCGAGCGGTTGGAGGACGCCATCGAATTGGCGAAGGCCAGCGCGGGCGGGTCGGTCATGGAACCGGCCAGCGCGCCGCAGAGCGAGAGGTAGTTGACCCCCAGCCTCGCCTTGGCGAAGACGCCGACGGCGATGATAGGCAGTACCGTAATGAGGAAGGCGAAGAGCACGATATAGAGGCCCCCGCCGTGCAGCAGCGTCTCGAAGAAACTGCCGCCGGCCTTGAGGCCCACGCAGGCCAGGAACAGGACTATGCCCAGCTCGCGCAGCATCAGGTTCCCCGCCGGCGGCAGGTACCAGTTCAGCGGGCCTATGTGCTGCATGTAGCTCAGGAGTATGGCCATGATCAGCGGCCCGCCGGCCAGGCCCAGCTTGACCGGCGCGCTGAGCCCGGGTATCGCTATCGGGATGGAACCCAGGAAGACGCCGGCGGCTATGCCGATGAAGGCGGGGATGAGCTGCGGATGGTTGAGGTCCTTGACCGAATTGCCCAGGAAGGCCGCGGCTTTGTCGACGGAGCCCTCTTCGCCGACCAGCACCAGGTTGTCGGCGAACTGCAGGACATAGGAATCCGAGACCAGGAACTCCACGTCCGCGCGCGCCACGCGGGTGGCGGCCACGTCGTACTGCGCCTCCAGCCCCGCCTCCTCCAGGGTCCTGCCGATGACCTCCTTGCGCGTCACTATCGCGCGCGAGTGGACGATGCGGCTGGGCATCTTCTTGAGGTCCAGTTCGCTCTTCGAGCCGACCACCAGCATGAACTTGCGGACCGCTTCCTCCCGGCCCACCGCGAGGAGCGTGTCGCCGGAGCGGATCACGGTGTCGTCGTGGGCGACGGACAGCGCGCCGTCGCGGCAGACGCGCGAGACCACCACTCCGATCTCGTCGATGGCGGGGATGTCCTTTATCTTGAGGCCGTCGAGGTTGCGGTTCTCGACGCGGATGCTGAGATTGGCGATCTCGGAGCCGGCCTTATGCTCGTCGGGAGCGCTCATGTCGGCCCCGGCCTGCCGGCGGAAGAGGGCCCGCAGCAGGAGCATCGTCAGGATTATGCCCAGTATCGCGCCGGGATAGGCCAGCGCGTAGCCCACCGAGACGCTGTTGACGGCCTCCGGCCTTATGGCCTCCAGGGTCTGCTGAGCGGCGGCCAGCGAAGGGGTGTTGGTGACGGCGCCGGAGTACATGCCGACGGCCGTCGGGATGTCGTAGCCGCAGAGCTTCGCGACCGCTATCGTGACGGCGACGCCGCCCAGCACCACGGCCGCGGCCAGCAGGTTGAGCTTTATGCCTTCCTTCCGGAAAGCCGAGAAGAAGCCGGGGCCGACCTGCGTGCCGATGGAATAGACGAAAAGGATGAGACCGAAGTCGCGCAGGAACTCCAGCGTATCGTGGTCGGCCTCGAAGCCGAAATGGCCGAAGAGTATGCCGGAGAAGAGGACGCCGGCTATGCCGAGGTTGATGCCGAAGATCTTTATATTCCCGATGGCCAGGCCCGCGGCGGCCACTATCATCATGACGAAAACGGTATGCGCGGCCGACTGGGGGGAGAAGAGGTAAGCGAGCAGGTCCATTTGCGATATCTCCGTCGGTGAATTCTCCTTAAATTCTACCAAAATAGCGGCCGCGGCGCGTTATTTTCATATAATTGGATTAGCCGAGAGCAAACTACGCAGCCGGAGCCGAGATGATCGCCAAAACCGAAAGCCGCACCCCCTGGTCCTACGTACCCACCACTTATTTCGCCGAAGGCCTGCCGTACGTCCTGGTCAACTCCCTGGCCGTCATCATCTACAAGAAGATGGACGTCTCCAACACGCTCATCGCCTTCTGGACCAGCTGGCTCTACCTGCCCTGGGTCATAAAGATGTTCTGGGGGCCGCTGGTGGACATGTATTCCACCAAGCGCCGCTGGGTGGTCTCCACGCAGTTCGTGATGGCGGCCGCCATAGCCGGCTGCGGCTTCGCCCTGACCACGGGACATTTCCTGGCCTTCACGATGGTCCTGTTCATGGCCACTGCCTTCCTTTCGGCCACCCACGACATAGCCGTGGACGGCTTTTACATGCTCTCGATGAGCGAGGAGAAGCAGGCCTTCTTCGTCGGCATAAGGGCCTTCTTCTACCGGCTGGCCATGCTCTTCAGTTCCGGCGCGCTGGTGGTCTGGGCGGGCTGGCTGGAAACCCGCACCGGCGATATCCCGATGAGCTGGCAGATAACGCTGCTGGCCGCGGCCGGCATACTGGGCCTGCTCGCCCTCTACCACAAGCTGTTCCTGCCTTACCCGGCCGTGGACGCCCCGGCCGCGAAAACGGCCGACTGGGGCGAGTTCTTCAGGGTCTTCGCGGCCTATTTCAGGCTCGAAGGCATAGGGATGGGCATAGCGTTCATCCTGCTCTACCGGTTCGGCGAGGCCATGCTCCTCAAGCTGGCCGCCCCTTTCCTCCTCGACAAGGCCGAGGCGGGCGGGATGGCGCTCACCACGGCCCAGTTCGGCATGGTCTACGGCACCGTGGGGCTCGTCTGCCTGATAGTCGGCAGCGTGCTGGGCGGCGTGATAATCTCCCGGTACGGCCTGCGGCGCACCATCTGGCCGCTGGCCTTCCTGCTCAACGCGCCAGACCTGTTCTACGTCTACATGTCCTACAACACCGACCTGTCCCTGCCCTTCGTCTACGGCCTGGTGGCCATGGAGCAGTTCGGCTTCGGCCTGGGCACGACGGCCTTCATGTTCTTCCTGATACAGTTGACCGGGGAGAAGTACAAGACGGCCCATTTCGCCATCTCGACGGGCATCATGGCGCTGGGCATGATGCTGCCGGGCTTCGTGAGCGGCAAGCTGCAGGCGCTGGTCGGCTACCCGAAGTTCTTCATCATCGTCTGCTTGGCGACGATACCGGGCATGCTGCTGATACCTTTCCTGAAAATAAAGGACGGGACGGCGAAAGCCTGAGGTCCGCGCCCCCGCAAAAAAGAAGAGTTAATTAAAATTCCGTGTTGGTTTTCGTGGCACATTTCTGCTGTTTAAGAA
>CAYPYG010000028.1:0-34066 GCA_964415175.1 uncultured Elusimicrobiaceae bacterium | reverse complement strand
GGACAGCGGATGCTATCCATCTACCCGCTTACGCGCGTAGAATTCCGGCGGTATAATAAATAACCGGCGCTCAATAGCCTTTTCGGGGTATCCCAGAAGCATCGTTTTAGTACTGCCCTTTGGCGGCCTCGCCGCCGGAAACTATGGCTATGCTGGCGCTGGTGCCCAGGCGGGTCGCGCCGGCCTTGACCATCGCCGCGGCCACCTCCGCGTTCTTGATGCCGCCCGAGGCCTTCACGCCCATCTCGGGCCCGACGGTCTGGCGCATCAGCGCGACGTCCTCGACGGTGGCCCCGCCGGAGCCGAAGCCGGTGGAGGTCTTGACGAAATCGGCCTGGGCCTGCTTGGACATGCGGCAGGCGCGGACCTTCTCGTCGTTGGTAAGGTACGAGGTCTCGAGGATGACCTTGAGGCACTTGCCGCGGGTGGCCTCTCGCACGGCCCTGATGTCGTCGAGGACCAACGCGTCGTTGCCCGACTTGAGCGCGCCGATGTTTATGACCATGTCGATCTCGTCGGCGCCGTTGGCGATGGCGTCGCGGGCCTCGATGGCCTTGATCGTGGGCGTGGTAGAGCCCAGCGGGAAGCCGATGACGGTGCAGACCATGACGCCGCTGCCGCGCAGCAGCCGGGAAGCCATGGCGACATAGGCCGGGTTCACGCAGACGCTGGCGAACTTGAACTTGCGGGCCTCCTCGCAGAGCTTGCCGATCTCCTCCTGCGTGGCGTTGGCCTTGAGCAGGGTATGGTCTATCATGCCGGCGATGGAGGCGCTGCCCGCGCCGGGGTTGCAGAAACTGACGCGCTCGACCCCCATGCCTTTGACCTGCTGGGCGGTGAAATTATTGAGCGGGTTGCAGCTCTGGCAGGTGCCGGAGCAGGTGTTCTCCTCCAGCCGGCAGTCCGGGTTTCGCTTCGGGGCCGGGGACTGGGAGCCGGTCTGTCCGCCGACGAGCGGGTTAGAGAAGACCTTGCCGGCGCTGCCCATCGTGACGCGGCCCTCCGGCGGAAGGCTCTTCTGCCCCCGCGGGGCGGCGTCACCCTTCGCCCGCATTATCCTGGCGACTTCCTCGGCTATCTTCTTTATGTCTTCGTCACGCATATTTCTTTACCCCTTTCTCGCAGCTGACCTGGTCCACGATGCCGCAGATGACGGTTCGGACCGGCGCTTTCGGGTTCTTGAGTATTTTCCTGGCCCCGCCGCCCTCGTCCATGACGAGCACGACGTCGCCCGGGCCCGCGCCGACGCCGCCGTCGAGCGCCAGGGTGGCGTCGCCGGTGAACTCGCCGGAACCGGACGGATCGACGGGCCGCACCAGCAGCAGCGCGGGGCCTTCCAGCCCCTTGTGCTTGCGGGTAGCCCAGACATTCCCTACGACTTTTCCTACGAACATAAATTCAGATAAGTTTCTTGCCGTCTATGATGCCGACTATCGCCGCGTCCACGGGGGGCAGGTCCGACTTTGCCGCGGTCTCGCCTTCCCAGCCCTCGAAGGCCACTATGGCCTCGCGCGAGGCGACGAAGAAGACGGTCTCGCCGGCGCCGGCGCCGACCGTGTCGGCGGCCACCAGCGGGTCGCCGGAAGGGGCGTCGGTGACCCAGTCGAGCGGCTGCACCAGCAGCAGCGTCTTCCGGGACATGCCGCAGCATTGCTGCGAGCAGAACACCCTTCCGATGACCTTGGCCTGCTTCATTTAAGTCCTAGCAGCAGCGCTGCTCTATCGCCGTGATCTTGTCCAGCCGCTTCTGGTACTTCCCCCCCTCGAAAGGGGTGGAGAGCCAGACGCGCAGCATCTCCTGCAGCGCCAGTTCGCCGTGGGTCTTGCCGCCCAGGCAGAGGACGTTGCAGTCCTCGTGGGCCGACGCGAAACGCGCCGAGATGACGTCGTAGGCGGCCACGGCCCTGATGCCGTGTATCTTGTTGGCGGCCAGCGGCATGGCGCCGTTGAAGCCGTCTATGAGGACGCCTTTCTCGAACTCGTGCTTGCGAACGGCGTCGCCCACCAGCATGGCCACGTCGGGAAAATCGACCGGCTCGGTCGAATAGCAGCCGAAATCCGTCACTTCGTGGCCGAGGGTCTGGAGATATTTCTTGAGCTTCTCCTTGGCCTCGAAGCCCGCGTGGTCCGCGCCTATGACGATCTTCATAAAAGCTCCTATATGGCCGCGCCGAGATGCTCGTGCGCGTTCGGGATGACTATGCGGCTGACGACGGCGTCCTCGCCTATCGCCTTGACGCCGGCGGCCACGGCCGTGCGCACCGCGCCGACCTCGCCGCTGACGGTGAAGTAGCCCTTGCCGCCTATGCCCTTGCCGGTATTGACCTCGGCGACGTGGACGAAGGCCGCCTTGGCGGCCGCGTCGGCGGCGAACAGCGCCGGCAGGGCCTCCTTGGTCTCCACGATGCCGACCGCCTCGAGCGCGGCGGGCCTGATCTTCTTATTTAGGGCGGCCAGCGCGCCGGCGTGGACATTACGGATGATATGCCGGGCGATGAGCGTATTGCCGGCGATCTCCGCGCCCTTGGCCAGCGAGGATTCCACTTCGCCGACCGGACCCGCTATAACTATTATGTATTTGCCTTTGGAGATGGCCTGGTGCAGTTTAGGCTCCACGCCGGCCGCCTTGCACATCGCGTCCAGCGCCTCGACGCCCTTGGCTATCGAGCTGGTCTCCATCATCCCTATCGAAATATTGGCCTGCATGAATTTCTCCTTAAGCTATCCTGAGGTCGCCTACCACGCTGCACTGCAGCGGGCGGACGAAATGGCTGGTCTTGGTGATGCCGTCGCCGGTCGGGGTGCCGATGGACATCGAGGCGTAGCCCTCGCCCAGGCCCAGGCCGTGCAGCGTGCAGCCGTTCTTGACGAAGATGGAGCAGGCCATGCGCCGGCCCATCTTGGTCATGTTCTTGACGTTGGTGGAATACATGCCAGCGCTGTGATGATTGTTGCCCTCGGCGCGGCGGGCCAGCTCTATCGCGGCGTCGATGTCGCGCGCGACCGTCACCGGCAGTACCGGCATCAACTGCTCGGCATGGACCAGCGGGTGGTCGTTGGGCACCTCGGCCCAGAGCACGCGTATATCGTCGGAAAGGTTCAGGCCGATGGACCTGGCTATGACGGAGGGATTCCTGCCGATGAAGTCGCGGTTGATCCTGGGTTCGGGGCCGGGCTCCAGGATGATCAGCCGGGAAAGCTGGTCCATCTGCGCGCCGGTCAGTTCGTAGGCGCGGTGGTCACGGCGCATCGCCTCTATGAAGCGGGCCCGGGCGGCCTCGGTCACTATGACTTCCTTTTCGGCTATGCAGAGGACATTGTTGTCGAAACCGCAGCCGGTGATGATCTGCTCGGCGCAGTCCGGGAAGACGGCCGTCTCGTCGACGACGACCGGCGGATTGCCGGGCCCGGCGGCTATGGTCTTGCAGGCCTTGCCGGCGGTCATCGCGACCTTCACTATGGCGGGGCCGCCGGTCACCAGGTTCATATGGGTGGCCGGGTGGGACAGCAACTGCTTGGTGGCTTCCTGGGTCGGTTTGGCGATGGTGGAGACGAGGTTATGCGGGCCGCCGGCGGCGACTATGGCGGAATCGATAGTGCGCACAGCGTCCGCGACGCAGCCCTTGGAGGCCGGGTGCGGCGAGAAGACGGCCGCGTTGCCGGCCGAGAGTATGCCTATCGCGTTGCTGATGATGGTGGCGACGGGGTTGGTGGAGGGCGTTATGGCCGCGACCACGCCGAAGGGGGCGTACTCGACGAGGGCCAGGCCCTTGTCGCCGGTATAGGCGACGGCGCGCAGGTCCTCGACGCCGGGCGTCTTGTCGGCGCAGATGAGGTTCTTGAGCACCTTGTCGGCGACGCGGCCCATTCCGGTCTCGGCGACGGCCATCTCCGCCCAGCGGCGGGCGTTGGCGCGGGAGACCTCTCGTATGGCGGAGATCATCTTCTCGCGGGCCTCGAGGCCCATGTCCTGGAAGCCGGGCTGGGCTCGGTTGGCGGCGGCGACGGCCTGGTCGACGGTATCGAAGACCGGCCCGCCGGAGACGGCGGAAGCGGCCGGGGCGGACGGAGCCGCGCCGGAAGCCTCGAGGTTCTTCACGACCTCGGCGACTATCTTCCTGAGCTCTTCCTCGTTTATCGACATAGGCGCCCCGTTACTGCATCTTATTGACGGATTTCTTGAAGACTATCTTCCCTTCTTTCTCTATGGTGTCGACGATGGCGAAGATGGTGCAGTCGACCGGGGTGCTCTCGGTCTTGGAGGTCTGGCGGGCCGAGGAGCCCTGGACGAGCAGGACGAGTTCGCCCATGCCCGCGCCGACCGAGTCGACGCCGACGAGGGGATTGCCTTTGGGCTTATCGTCCAGGCCTACGGGCTGGACCATCAGGAGCTTGGTGCCGACGAGTTTGTCGTCCTTGCGGGTGCAGACCACGTTGCCCACTACTCTGGCGAATAACATATATCGATCCTCCGTAAGGGGCTTCCGGCCGTCGAAAATTACGAGGGGTCCTGTCGGCGGTCCGCCCGTAAAAAACGCGGTCTCGCACACCGTGCTCGCCGCTCCCTCTCTCGCCGCTCGCGCTTACGCAAGCTCGCGGCTCCGGAAGGTTTTTCCGGGCGGATCCGCCGCCACCCCGCTATCCCTTTATCCGGCCGGAAGCGGGGGTGGCGCAGGGATCCGTTCTACTTCTTCCTGTTGTCGGCTATCGGGAGCTTGCCTTCGAGGTCGCCGTGCGGCTGCGGTATGACGTGCACGCTGACCAGCTCGCCCACCTTCTGGGCGGCGGCGGCGCCGGAGTCGCAGGCGGCGCGGCAGGCGGCGACTTCGCCCCTGAAAAGTATGGTGACCAGGCCGGAGCCGATCTTCTCATAGGCGACCAGCTTGACGTTGGCGGCCTTGACGGCGGCGTCGGCCGCTTCCACGCAGGCGACGAGGCCCTTGGTCTCTATCATTCCGAGTGCTTCCATTGTGTCCTCCTGTGAACGGGTACCGCGAAATCGGGATACCGCTTATTGAATCATTATATATTTTTATTCTACCCGCAAGGGCCCATGGGCTCGGTATCGTTATGGGCCCTGGAGGCGGGACCCGGGAACGGGCGCCCCGACGGGGAAGGTTCAGGGCCCGGGAGGAGGCGGTCTTTTGACGGTACCCGCCTTGGCCGCTTTCCCCGCCGGCAGGGCCTTGACTTCCACGCCCACCCCGAAAGCCCTGGCGCAGGACTCCGGCCCGGGGTCGCCGCGCCGCAGGATATTCCGGAGAACGAGCGTGCGCGCGTCCAGCCAACCATGCAGGACTTCGCCCTTGCTGTCGCCATAGCCGGAAGTTGTCCGGCGCAGGTAGCAAAAAAGCGTATCCGCGCCGGTGGAAACCGAGACCATGTAGAGCGAATGCCCCGAGGCGCACTGCGCCGGGATGCTCCTGGTGCAGGAAGTGGCCCCCCACGGCTTGACCAGCTCGTAGACGAAACGGCTGCTGTCGGGAGACCAGGCCAGCGCCGCGAACCGCATTCCCCCGAACCCCGGCGTCAGCGGCCTGGCGGAATCCCGGCCGACCAGGTGCATCGCCCCCGCGCCCGGCCAGGCCGCCCAGTTGCCGTCGGGCGACACATAGCAGGCCTCCGCGCCGGGAGGACAGGAGACCGGCGCCTGAACGCCGGCGGCGGACGCCGCTGCTGGTGAAATAACGGCGAAGGCCAGGATGAAAGCGGATATTCTGGAAAGCATACGCATCGTTTTACCACTTGGCGCCATACCGAGGCTGACGCCGTCTCAGACGATATAAGCCGGGTCGTTGTTGCGCAGGCCGGCGGCATTGGCCTCTTCCGTGTCCAGGTGCAGTTCCAGCGCGTATTTTTCCGAGACGCGGCAGAGCACGGCCTCGTAGACGGCGGCGCGGTCGCCGCGGCCGCAGCGGACGCGCACTTCCATGCCGTCCTTTATCTTCATGCGCTCGGCGTCCTTGGGGTGGAAATGGATGTGGCGCTTGGAAAGTATGACGCCCCGGTCGATGGTCACGGAGCCTTTGGGACCGATCAGTTTCACGCCCGGCGAATTGTCGAGCTTGCCCGAATCGCGTATGGGCGGGTCTATGCCCAGCGTCCTGGCGTCGGCCAACGAGACCTCTATCTGGGTGTAAGGCCGGTAGGGGCCGATGAGACGGACGTTCTTGAGCGAGCCCTTGGGGCCTTCGACGGTGATGAGCTCGTTGCAGGCGTAGAAGCCGGGCTGACGGAGCTGGCGGAACTGGCACGGCTCGGCGTCGGCGCCGAAGAGCGCCTTGAAATGCTCCCTGGTGATGTGGAAGTGGCGGTTGGAGATGCCGACGGGCACCGGCATGGAGCTGCGCTCCTGCCTGAGCTTAAGGTCCTCGATTATTTCCTTCACCAGTTTCTCGTCCATAAAACACCTCGAAAACTATTCAAGGCCGCCGGGGGCTCACCACGAAAAAACGCCGCTCGCACACCGTGCTCGCGCTCCGACCTCGGACGGTTTTTCTTAGGTGAGGCCCCCGGCGGCCTTATTGTTCCCTCAGAAACCCGCCCTAAGACCTTACTTCGCCAGCACGGGCTGGAAATGTATCACGCGCAGGAACTTGTCGGCCTTGAGGCTCTCGCCCCCGACCAGCGCCCCGTCTATGTCGGGCTGCGCCATCAGTTCGTCCACGTTATCGGCCTTCACCGAGCCGCCGTAGAGTATCCGCACGGCCGCGGCGAAGTCCCTGCCGTAAAGTCTTTCCATCTGCCTGCGCACGAAAGTATGCGCGTCCTGCGCCTGCTCCGGCGTGGCGGTCTTGCCGGTGCCGATGGCCCAGACGGGCTCGTAGGCGATGACGCACTTGGCGGCGTCGGCCGCGGGGATGCCGGCGCAGGCGCCGGTCAGCTGGGTCTCGAGCACGCGGTAGGTCTTCTGCGACTCGCGCTCCTCGAGCGTCTCGCCGATGCAGAGCACGGGCAGCAGGCCGGCCTTCAGAGCGGCCTTCACCTTCTTGTTTATCACCCCGTCGGTCTCCAGGAAGATCTTGCGGCGCTCGCTGTGGCCGATGATAGCGTGGGAACAGCCGGCGTCGAGCAGCTGCGACGGGGCGACCGCGCCGGTGAAAGCGCCTTTCTCCTCCCAGCACACGTCCTGCGACGAGAGGAATATCCTGGAGCCGCCCAGGGCGGCCTTTACGGCGTGCAGGCCGGTGAACGACGGGGCCAGCAGCACGTCGTGCTTCAGGTCCGGGTCCAGGCCTTTGTTTATGGCGGCGGCCAGATCGGCGGCCTCCTTCGCGGTCATATGCATCTTCCAGTTGCCGGCGATAAGGGGTCTGCGGTTCGGGTTCATTTCAGGTCTCCTCGCTTAGATCAATTCGTTCAAAAGTTCCTTGCGCGGCTGCGGTATCACGACTTTCTCCACCAGGAGCCCGCGGCGGGCCACCACGGCGGCGCCGGCGCCCACGGCCGTTTCGGCCGCGGCCACGCTGCCGGTCAGCGTCACGAAGGCCTTGCCGCCCAGCGCCATCGCCAGGCGTATCTCGATGAGCCGCACGTCGGCGGCCTTGACCGCGGCGTCGGCCGCTTCTATCAGCGCCGAGACGGAGAAAGCCTCTATCACGCCCAGCGATTCCAGGTCGCCGGCCGGGCCGGTGCCCTCTATGGCCGGGAAGACCTGCGGGTGTATGTTCGGGACGACGAACTGGTCCACCAGCGCGTGCGCCGCCTTCGAGGCGCCGGCTTCGACGGCGGCGTTGACCGCGCCGACCTCGCCCGAGACCAGTATCACGTACTTGCCGGGGCAGACGGAGCGCGAGACCAGTATTCTCACTTCGGAGGTCTTGAGCATCGCGTCGGCCGTCTCGAGGCCTTTGGCTATGCTCGAAAGTTCCACCCCGCCTATGGCGTTAAGGTTGTTTGCCATTTTTAATCCGCCTTGATCTCGACATAAAGCCGGTTCACCCTGGTAACGACCCCGTCGACGCTGGCGTGCACCGGGCAGCCCAGCTTGTCGGCCGGCAGGTCGCCCACGACCTCCCCCCGCCGCACGCGCTGCCCCTCTTTCACGGCCGGCGAGCAGGGCGCGCCTATGTGCTGCGACAGCTGGATGCGCACCGAGCCGGGCCGGTACTTGAGGTCCTGATAGGGGGCGTCCTTGAGGTAATCCTCGAGGCCCAGCCTTTTGACCAGCCGCGAGACCGGGACCTTGCGGAAATCGCGCAGCGGATGGGCCCGGTTGGAAGAACGGCCCGCCAACGAGGAGTTCTTGAGCCCGGTCTTCAGCTCCCGCAGGTCGCCCTTGGCGGCGACGCAGGCTTCGCGCGGATGCAGGTTCTCCGGGCAGGAGTAGAGGCTGCAGAGCGAGCATTCGCAGCAGGCCAGCGCGTACTCGCTGTGCAGTTTCTTCTCCGGGCCGCCGGAGAACAGCAGGCTGCGCATGACGCGGTGCGGCTGCACCTGGTGGCCCAGCAGGTAGCGCGGGCAGAACTCGGTGCAGAAAGAGCACTGGTCGCAGGCCGACTTGCCGATGCGCGAGAACATGGAACGCGGCTGGGCCTTCTTCTGTATCAGCGGATGGTCCTTGGGCAGCACTATCAGCCCGCCGGAGGCCCGGTTCACTATCGTGGAAAAATCGGGGATGACCTTGCCCATCATCGGGCCGCCGTCTATGCCGGCGGGGTCCTTGACCGTCGCTCCGCCGCAGAGCTCGACGGCCTCGGCGTAGGTCACGCCTATCGGCACCTTGAAAGTGGACGGCTTTTTCACCGCTCCGGCGACCGTTATCCATTTCTCGGTCACGGGCGTCTCTCCCGCGCGGGCGGCGTTGTAAAGGGTCTCGACATTGCTGACCACGCAGCCGACGTCGAGCGGTATGCCGCCGGCGGGAACGATCCTGCCGGTCAATTCGGCCACCAGGCACTGCTCGTCGCCCGCGGGATAATAGTCGCCCATGGGCCCGACGGAGATATTGCGGCGGCTCCGGGCTATCTCCTCCAGCCGCTTCACGAGCTTCTCGTGCCTGCGCTTGATGCCGAAAATGCCGGCGGAGGCGCCGACGGCCCGCATCATCAGTTCCAGGCCGTCGAAGACCTTCTCCGCGTGCAGGTCCAGCAGTTTCTGGTCTTTTTTCAGCAGCGGCTCGCATTCGGCCGCGTTGACCAGCACGAACTCCGCTTTCCCCCCCGCCTTGACATAGGCGGGAAAGCCGGCGCCGCCGGCCCCTACCACTCCGGCGGCGCGCAGCTTCGCGGCGAATTCCTGCTGGAAGGACATTCTTTTTATTTGGCGGCGACCATGCGCTTCTTGACGGCGGCGGCGAGGCGCTTGATGCCTTCGTCTATCTTTTCCGGGGAGGCGAAGGAGAAGTTCAGGCGCATCGTGTTCCTGCCCGAACCGTCGGTATGGAAAGCGGAGCCTATGACATAGGCCACGTTCTCCTTGAGCGCGTCCTGGAACATATCGTCGGCGCTCATCTGCTCGGGCAGGCGCACCCACAGGAAGAGGCCGCCCTCGGGGTTGGTCCAGGTGACGCCTTCGGGCATGTTCTTCTCGAGCGCGGCTATCATCGTGTTCTTCTTGATCCGGTAATCCTTCTTGATGATCTCGATATGCTTCTCGAAGTAGCCGGTGCGCAGGAACTCGGCGGCTATGAGCTGGTTGAGGCTGGAGGTGCAGAGGTCCAGCGACTGCTTGAGTATCTCCAGCTTCTTGATGATCTGCTCGTGGGCCAGTATTATCCCCAGGCGCAGGCCCGGGGCGAAGGTCTTGGAGAGGGTGAACAGCGAGACGATATTGTCGGTCTTCCTGGTCTCCTTGTCGAGGCGGTAGAGCATCTTCGGCTCCTTGCCCTCGAAGCGGATCTGCCGGTAAGGGGAATCCTCTATGACCGCCACGTTGTATTTGTCGGAAAGTTCTATGACCTTCCGGCGCTTCTCCTCGGAGAGCGTAACGCCGCTGGGGTTCTGGAAGTCGGGCACCAGGTAGACGAACTTGTAATGCTCGTCCTGCGATCTGAGCCAGGAGAGCTTCTCCTCCAGCTCCTCCGTGGAGACGCCGTCGTCCTCCAGTTTCACGCCGATGAACTCGGCTCCGTAGGACTTGAAGACCTGCAGCGCTCCCATATAGCTGGGCTTCTCGACCAGGACCGGATCGGCGGCGTCGATGAAAAGGCGGCCGACCATGTCCAGCGCCTGCTGGCTGGCCGTGGTGATGATGAGGTTCTGCGGCTTGGCGTCTATCCCTTCGTACTTCTTGAGGAACTTGACGAATTCCTCCTTGAGCTCCGGCAGACCGTCGGTCGGACCGTACTGGAGGGCGATCTTCCCCTTCTTGGCCATTATCTCTTTGACGGCATCCGCGACGAAATCGTAGGGAAAGTGGTCGGGCGACGGCAGGCCGCCGGCGAAAGAGATGATACCGGGCTGGTTGGTGGTCTTGAGCAGTTCCCTGATAACGGACGCTTTGGTGCGGCGGGGTGCGGTTGCGATGTTCTTTGCTATGTCTATCATTGCGGCCTCCGGCTTTATATTCGGCGGACCGGTCCGGGCGTCCGCCGCGAGACTTACCAGGAAATAATCTACCTATTTATAGAGCCCCGTTCAAGGAGAATCTGGCGCGCCCGGCGCGGGCCCCAGCGCGGCCGAAAGATAGTCGGCGTTCTCGCGGTAGAACGCCCTCTTCTCCGGGTCCCGCGCCGAGGAAGCCAGGCGGGAGAAGCTTTTCAGGGCCTTCAGGTAGGCCGAGCGCCGGACCGGGAGCAGGTCCGCCGGGAAAGGCCTGCGCGTCCTGGCGGAGGCTTCCTCCAGAGAACGCAGCAGCAGGGCCAGGTCCGATACCGGCAGCCCGGAGCCTTTGTCCCGGACATGGGCCGCGGCCTCCAGTATCGCCAGCGCCCCCTTGGTGCGCAGTTCCCTGGCGGCCGGGGACCGTTCCCCGGGAGGCAGGTTCTCCTCCGCCTGGGCCAGGCAGTCCAGGGCGAGGATATAATCCCCGGCCTCCAGACCGGCGGAACCCAGCGTCAACAGCGCTTCCGCGCTGAAAGAAGGCCAGCGCGAGGAGTAGAAATTCTCCAGGAAGCGGTCGTAGGCGGCCTTTTCCTTCGCGGACTCCGCGGCCGCCCTCCGGCCGGCCTCGTACTCCGCGTCGTCGCCGGTGGCCAGCGCGGCGATCCTGCCCCCTTCGGCGCGCGCGCGGGCCCGCGCCTCGGCCCCGGCGAGTTCCGTGTAGCCCATGGCTTCGTCGCGCAGGTAGCGCGACCTGATGTATTCCCGGTACCTGTCCGCGTCCAGGGAAAGTTCTATGTAGCCGGCCAGGGAATGGGAGGTGTAGACGTCCTGCTCCTCCCCCCGCAGGAAAGCCCGCAGCAGGCCCGGCGAATCGGCCAGCTTCTCGTGGAAATACAGGTCCTCCGTGAAATACGCCTCGTATTCGAACTCCACGGGACTGGCGTCGGCCGCGCCGGCGCGGTAGCGCGGGTAAAGATAGGACTGGAGCGCGTGGACCAGCTCGTGCAGCAAGAGCGCGTCGGCCCTTCCGACGAATTCCGCCCTGGCGGGTTTTCCCGCGTTGAGGATCTCGATCATGCGCGAATCGCGGTAGCCTTTGACCGCGAAAAACTCCTGCACATGCCGGGTGTTGAAGTATACGGCGTTCCCGACCGGGTCGTACCAGGCCAGCCGTTCGGCCGGAGCGCGGCGGAGCAGGAGGCGCAGTCCTTCGGACTCGGGCCTGGCGTCCAGCCTGGAAAAGAACTCGCGGCCCGACGGGCGGGCCTCTATGACGGCCCGGAACTCGCGCAGCAGCTTCGCGCTCAGCGGGTCGTCGTACCGGTAGGCGGCGGCGGGCCGGCAGAGGGAAAGAAGGGCCAGCAGGGCGAAGAGTGTCTGCCGCATCCGGATATTATATAGGATTTGACAAGGCCGGGATAATAACATAAATTGGCTCCTGCGGCGGTAGCGCCGCCGATTTGAAAGTTGACAGGGAGGCGATCATGTCCGACAGGAGCGGAGAAGTAGTTTCCTCTTTCCTTCTGGGCGCGGTGCTCGGCGCGGTGGCCGGGGTGCTGCTGGCCCCCTCTTCCGGCAAAGTGACGCGGGAGAAGCTCGGCGACTGGCTCGACGAGACGGCCGAGGGCGCCAAGGAGAAGCTCGAAAAGCTGGAGGAGGAGATAAAGAAGCGCAAGGAGCAGCTGCTCAAGGATTGAGCCGCGGCTCTCCGCGCGAAAAGGCCCGGCGCCGGAGCGCCGGGCTTTTTTCATGCCCGCGGCTCAGAACTCGGAGGCGGAGGAGAAGATGCGGAAATCCAGGCGCGGGAAAAGGGCGTGGTCCCGCTCCAGCGCGGCGAGGTTCCGCTCGTCCACGCGGCGCTCCAGGACCTGCGTCAGCAGTTCCTCGGCGTTGCGGCAATGCCCGCGCACGCGCTCGCCGGCGTACCGGGCGTGCGAATCGATGTAGAGCAGGAAAGGCCAGTCGGAGGCCTGCGACAGCAGCACCTCGCGCGCGGCCTGGTTCAGCGCGCGGCTGGAGACGTGCGTCAGGTCGTGGCTGCGGAAGCGGTTGGCCATCTCCACCATCCGTTCGGTCGCGCCCAGGATCGGCGCGTAGATGGAATCGTTGGCCTGGTTGAGCCAGGGATCGAAGTAGCCCTTCTCCCCCCACGAGGAGAGGTCGGGCTCCAGCTCGGGCGGTTCCTGGCAGGAATTCAGGTACTCGGAAGGGGTCACCAGCTGCAGCGGCAGACGGTCCTGCCGTATGCGGCGGATGACCGACTCCAGGAAGGCCGGTCCCTCGAACCACCAATGGCCGAAAAGTTCGGCGTCGTAACAGCCGGTGATGACCGGCCTGTTCCCGCCGTTGGCGGCGCTGATGGCCTCCACCTGCGCCAGCCGCTTGGCCAGGAAATCCGCCGCGTGTTCCTCGACGCGGGCGAGCGCGGCGTCGGGATCGTAAAGTTCCTTCTTCGCCAGGTCGACCTCGCCGGTGATGCGGTGGTACTTCAGCCCCAGCGGCCGGCGCTGGCCGCCGAGCCAGGGGTTAAGATACCCTTCCTCCCCGTCGTAGCCGAGGTCGCGGTAGAACTCGCGGTAGACCGGGTCGCCCGGGTAGCCGTAGCGGGAGCTCCAGACCTCGCGCGAAGATTCGCAGTCCCGGCCGAAGAGGGACAGCCCGTTGGGCGTGCGGTAGGGCGAGTAGACCCCGCGCGGGGCGGACGGCGAACCGAACTGGACGCCATGGGACTCCAGGAAGACGAAATTAAAACCCGAGAGCTTCAGATAGGTCTGCAGGCGCCTGTCGTAAGCGCATTCCGGCAGCCAGAAACCGGAGGATTTGCGGTTGAAGCGGTCCTCGTAATCCTCCGCCGCCACGGCTATCTGCGCGCGCAGCGCCTCCGGCCGCGGCAGCAGGGGCAGAACCGCGTGCGTGGCCGAGGTCGTGATTATCTCTATGTGGCCGGCGGCCTGGAACTGCTTCAGCGGCGTGATGATGTCGCCGCTGTACTTGTGCAGCAGTCCGGCGGCCTGCTCGTAGACCCGCTGATAGAGCCGCACGGTCTTCGCCAGCGGTTCCCGGTCGCCCGCGCGCTCGCTCTCCTTCTCCAGCAGGGCCAGCCGCGACTCCACGTAGGAGATCAGTTTCTTTTCCAGGTTCTCGTTCTCGAGCATCGCGCCCAGCGTGGGCGAGATGGAAAGGGTCAGGCCGGCCTTGATGCCGTCCTTCGCCAGGCTTTCCAGCATCGTTATCAGCGGGATATAGGTCTCTACCACCCCTTCGAAGAACCAGTTCTCCTCCAGGAAATCCGGGCTGGAGGGGTGGTTCACGTACGGGAGATGCGCGTGCAGGACCAGGACGAGGGAGCCCTTGGCGCTCATAGGCTCTTCCTGTAGAACTCGCCGCTGGTCGAAGCGGGCCCGCAGGGAGCGGAGCCGGCCGGCGTGGCCGCCGGTTCGCTGGAGAGCAGCAGTTCGCGTCGCCCTTCGGAAGTATCGGCCCGCAGTTCCACGAAGAAAGCCCCCCCGCCGGGCGGCACCGAGACGTAGAGCCGCTGGGAGTCCCAGCGGCAGCGGTATTCCCCGACCGGCTCTCCGCCGGGATGGCGCAGGACGGCGACCGAGATCTCGGGAGCGAAGAAACCGGAGCCGAAATCCTCTATCTTGGCCGCGGTCCACTGCCAGCAGGCGAACATTTCCGAAGGGTTCTTGGGCAGCAGGAAAAGACGGTCCACCGAAGCTTTCGCCGGCGCGCTGTCGCTCGTCCGTTCAGCGGTCTCCATACGCATATAATTTACCAAAAAAACCGTCCCGTGGGAACAAGTTTAATTTTGTAGAATTACAGGCGACGGTCACGAGTTCTTCCAAGGAGATCCCGTAATGATGAAAGCGATAGTCAAAGCCTCCCGTTCCGCCGGGGCCAGGCTCGCGCAGGTGCCGATACCGCAGATAGCCCCCGACGAGCTGCTGGTGCGCGTGCACAGCGCCTCGCTCTCCCCGGCCGACCTGGCCGCCTGGTCCTGGAAAGGCTGGATCAAGGAGCGCATGAAGCTCCCCCGGGTGCTCGGCCGGGAGTTCTGCGGCGAGGTGGTGGAGATAGGCGAACAGGCCAGGGGCTTCGCCAAGGGAGATTTCGTCTCGGCCGAATCCCACGTTTTCTGCGGCCAGTGCTACCAGTGCCGCAACGACCAGCGCCACGTCTGCTCCAACCTGAAGGTGCTGGGCCTGGACGTGGACGGCGGCCTGGCCGAGTACGCCCGCGTCCCGGCGCGCTGCGCCTGGAAGCACAACGACGAGACGCTCAAGGAGATGGGCGCCCTGCTGGAACCCTTCGGCAACGCCGTGCACGCGGTGCAGGTCGAGGACGTGGTGGGCAGGTCGGTCCTGGTCACCAGCTGCTGCCCCCAGGGCCTCTTCGCCATAGCCGTGGCCAAGGCCGGCGGCGCCAAGCCGGTGATAGCCCTGGAAAGTTCGGCCTACCGCCGTTCGCTGGCTAAGAAGATGGGGGCCGACACCATCATAGACCCGTCGGCCAAAGGCGCGCTGGAGAAAGTGCTCAAGGCCGCCGGCGGCCGCGGCGGCGTGGACGCCGTGCTGGAGATGTCCGGCGAGCACCGCGCGATAGACCTGGGGCTCAAGGCGCTGCGCCCCGGCGGCCGCTTCACGGCCTTCGGCATCCCCGAGACCGCCCCGTCGCTGGACTACGCCGGCGGCCTGGCCTTCAAGGGCGCGCGCCTCTACGGCATTTCCGGCCGCGAGATCTTCGCGACCTGGTACCGCGTGGAGAACCTGCTCCGGTCGGGCGCCGTCGACATCCGGCCGGTCGTCACGCACACGCTGCCTTTCGCCGACCACCGCAAAGCTTTCGCCATGATACTTTCCCGGGAGAAGAAATGCGGGAAGGTGATACTCAAACCGTGAACGGAGGACGCTCGCATATGCTCAAGGAGGGAACTATGGGCTTCGAAACTCTCAAATTCGCCGGGGAGGAGGTGGCCGCTCTTAAAAAGGAGAACCGCTTCCTGCGGCCGCGCGTGCTGGAATCGGCCCAGGAGCCGGTCTCGGTCATCGACGGCAAGAAGGTGGTCAACCTGACCTCCAACAATTATCTCGCGCTGGCCAACGACCCCAAGGTCAAGAAGGCCGCCATAGAAGCCATAGAGAAGTACGGCGTGGGCTCGGCCGCCGTGCGCACCATCATCGGCACGATGTCGCTGCACAAGGAGCTCGAGGAGAAATTCGCCGCCTTCAAGCACGCCGAGGCGTCGATACTGTTCCAGAGCGGCTTCACCTCCAACGTGGCCGTCTGCCAGTCGCTGATGTCCACCGACCAGGACCTGCTGATCTCCGACGAGCTCAACCACGCCTCCATCATAGACGGCGCGCGGCTGGCCAGGTCCCCGCGGAAGATCTACCGCCACAAGGACGTGAAGCACCTGACGGAGATCCTCGAATCCCCCGAGGCGCGCAAGGCCCGCCGCAAGATGGTGGTCACCGACGGCGTCTTCTCGATGGACGGCGACGTGGCCAACCTCGACGAGATCGTGGACGTCTGCCACCGCTACGGCGCCTTCGTCATGGTGGACGACGCGCACGCCAGCGGCGTCATCGGCAAGGAGGGCCGCGGCACGGTCAGCCACTTCGGCCTCGACGGCAAGGTCGAGATACAGATCGGCACGCTGTCCAAGGCCTTCGCCGCCGTCGGCGGCTACGCCGCCACCACGCGGGACCTGCGCGACTACCTGGGCTCGGTGGCCCGGCCTTTCCTGTTCTCGAGCTCCCAGCCGCCGTCGGTGGCGGCCTCCTGCCTGGCCGTGCTCGACATACTGCTCAGCGACCCGTCGTACCTCAAGCGGCTCTGGGACAATACCGCTTTCTTCAAGGAGGAGATGAAGAAGGCGGGCTTCGACACCGGCGAGTCGGTCACGCCGATAACGCCGGTCATGATCGGCGACATGGACAAGGCAAAGGCCCTCTCGGCCAGGCTCTTCGACGAGGGCGTCTTCGCCCTGCCGCTGGGCTTCCCGACGGTACCCAAGGGCAAGGAGCGGCTGCGCACCATCGTCACGGCCGGTCACACGGTCAAGGACCTGGAATTCGCCGTGGAAAAGTTCAGGAAATGCGGGAAGGAACTGGGCGTGATCTGAGCCCGGCGTCTTAAACTAAAAAGAGCCGCGGCAACGCGGCTCTTTTATTTTCCGGAAAAACCCTCAGTGTCGCACGTGGCGCAGGCCGGTGAAGACCATGGCCGCGCCTTTGGAGTCGCAAAGTTCGACGCAGGCCGCGTCCTCCACCCAGCCGCCGGGCTGCATTATCGCCTTCACCCCGAAGTTGAGCGCCTCCGCCACCGTATTGAGCGGCAGGGGAGCGTCGGCCGCCAGGACCACCGGGTCATGGGGGTCTATTATCGGGTGCTTTTCCTTCGCCTTCATGGCGGCCAGCCGGAAGCTGTCCAGCGTGGACGGCTGGCCCGAACCTATGGCCACCGTGGCCTGGCCCTGCGCCAGCGTTATGGCGTAAGTCCTGGCGTGTTTCGCCGCCCGCCAGGCCAGCGACAGCGAGGCGTATTCGATGGCCGAAGGCTTGCGCTTCGACGCGATCCTGGGCGCCGGGGGTTCGGTGACCGAATCGCTCTCTTCTATCAGCAGGCCGCCCGAGATCTTGTGAATGCCGGCCTCGCCCGCCGAGAGCAGGGCCGAGGGCATGGAGGTGATGCGCAGGTCCTCCCTGAGGCGCAGTATCTCCAGCGCTTCTTTGGAGTATTCGGGAGCGATGACGCTCTCCACCAGTTCGCCCGAGATGGCCTGGGCCGCCTCGGCGTCCACGGGGCGGTTGAAGGCCGCGGTGCCGCCGAAAGCGCCGCGCGGATCGGCGCGGAAAGCGGCCCGGAAGGCCTCGGCCGGGTTCGCCGCGCAGGCGACGGCGCAGGGCGAGCGATGCTTGACCACCGCGCAGGCCGGTTCCTCGAATTCGGCCGCCAGCTCGAAGGCGCAGTCGAGGTCGAGATAATGGTTGAGATTGAGAGGGAAGCCCTGGAGGATACTGGCGGCGTTGAGCCCCCAGGGGCGCGCGCCGCTGAGCGAATAGAAGGCGGCCCGCTGATGCCTGTTCTCGCCGTAGGACAGGGCGCAGACCTTCTTCAGCGCCATGGAGAGTTCCGGCGGCAGCGCCGCGGCGGCCGAAGGGCTCAGGTACTGGGCGACCGTGGCGTCGTAATAGGCGCAGTAGCCCCAGGCCTTGGCGGCCAGAGCGCGCAGCCGCTCCTCCGGCAGGCCGCCGAACTCGCGCAGCGCGTCGAGCACGGCGCCGTAGTCGGAGGGATCGCAGACGACCGCGGTATCGCGGAACGAGCGCGCGGCGGCGCGCATCACGGCGGAATTGGAAACGTCCAGGTAATCGGGCAGCTCCTCCAGCGTGAAGGCGTCCTGGCGGACTATCTTGGCTATGGGGTAGAGGTTGCAGGCCACGAGATACGGCTTTTCCACCGCCGCGCCGCCGCCGGAAAGGGCCTTGACCACTTCGGAGGCCAGCGGCACGGAATCCGGCACCTCCCCGGCGTCTATCTCGGCCTGCCGCAGCAGCTTCAGCGTGGAGCCCGACGACCAGACCTCGTAGCCCAGTTCCGTCAGCCCGTGCGCGAACTCGGCTATCCCGGTCTTATCGTGCACGCTTATATACGCGATCTTTTCCATAATAAAATGCGAATTATTCCGGTCCGCCGTAACGGCCCCGCTTTAAGGAAAAACTACCGGGGTCCTGTCGGCGGTTCGCTCCGAAAAAGCAGGGTCTCGCACACCGTGCTCGCCCTTCCGACCCTCGCCGCTCGCGCTTACGCAAGCTCGCGGCTCCGGACGGTTTTTCTCCGCGAATCCGCCGCCACCCCCATTGTTTCCCGATTTGCGCGGGGCCGCCATAAAGAGACAGCCGGGGGAGGCGGGGCGGCAGCTTAGCAAAACCTTCACGGAGGCCGGAGCATCGTGAGCGCGGAGGCCGAGTGAGGAGGGCCGAGCGCTATGCGCGAGAGCCCGTGTTTTGCGGGCTGCCGCCCCGGCATGCCCCCGGCATAGTTATTCCTTTATCAAAGACAGAAACTCCTCTTCGATCAGAACTTTCACGCCGAGCTTGCGGGCCTTGTCCAGCTTGGAACCCGGGTCGGCGCCGGCCACGACGTACGAGGTCTTGGCCGAGACCGACGAGGTCTCCTTCCCCCCCAGCTCGCGCACCCTGGCCTGCGCCTCCGAACGCGTCATGCCCGTCAGTTCCCCGGTGAAAACGAAGGTCTTCCCCTCCAGCTTGCCGCCGACGGAGGCGCGCGCGGGCTCGTCCATGCGCAGGCCGAGCGATTCCAGTTCCCCTATCATGGCGCGGGTGGCGGCGGACTTGAAGAATCCGGCGATGGCTTCCGCCACTACGGGCCCGACGTCGGGGACTTTGGCCAGCTCTTCCGGCCCGGCGGCCATGAAGGCGCCCATGGTCCTGAAATGTCCGGCCAGCACGCGGCCGCTCTTCTCGCCGATATGGCGTATGCCGAGGGCGTAGATGAGCCGCGAGAGCGGCTGGTCTTTGCTCTTTGCTATCTCGGCCAGCAAATTCTCCGCTTTCTTGTCCTTGAAGAGTTCCAGGCCCAGCAGGTCCTCTTTCCTTAGACGGTAAATATCCGGAAAACCCTTGAGCAGGCCTCTGGCCAGCAGCTGATCCACGGAGGACCCGCCCAGGCCCTCTATGCGCATGGCGTCGCGCGAGGCGAAATGCAGCAGCGAGCGGCGCAGCTGCGCCGGGCAGGAGGGGTTCACGCAGCGCAGCGCGACCTCTTCCTCGTCGCGGAACAGCTCCGAGCCGCAGGAAGGGCAGCGCTTCGGCGGGACGATGTCCTTCTGCGAGCCGTCCCTCGCCGAGGTCTCCACGCGCACCACCTTGGGGATGACCTCGCCGGCGCGCTCGATGACGACCTTGTCGCCGGCCTTGAGGCCGAGGCGCGCTATCTCGTCGAAATTGTGCAGCGTGGCGCTCGATATCGTGACGCCGCCGCATTTGACCGGCTCCAGCGAGGCCACGGGCGTGACGACACCGGTCCGCCCGACGGAGAATTCCACGCCCAGCACGCGGGTCACGGCCTGCTGCGCCGGGTACTTGAAAGCGATGGCCCACCTCGGGCTCTTGGCGGTGAAGCCCAGCAGCTTCTGCTGCTTCAGCAAGTTCACCTTCACCACCAGCCCGTCTATCTCGTAAGGCAGGGAAAACCTCTTCTCGGCGTGCTCCCGGTAGAAAGCCAGGACTTCCTCCGCGCTTCTGCAGAGCTTCCGTACGGCGGAGACCGGGAAGCCCAGCTCCCGGCAGGTTTCCAGGTACTCCCAGTGGGAGGCCGGCTCGGCGCCGGAGGCCAGGTGGCCGTAGGAATGGGCGAAGAACTTGAGCCGCCGCTTCGCCGTGACGGCGGGGTCCTTCTGGCGCAGCGAGCCGGCTGCGGCATTGCGTGGGTTGACGAAAGGCTCGTCGCCGGCGCCGAGGGCCTCTTTAACCAGCGCCTCGAAATCCCTCTTGTCCATATAGACTTCGCCGCGGGCCTCGAAATCGTCCGGGGCGCCCTTCGGCAGGGCCAGCGGCACGGCGCCTATGGTCCGCACATTGAGCGTCACGTCCTCGCCGGTCTCGCCATCGCCGCGCGTCGAGGCGCGCACGAGCTTTCCCCCGGCGTATTCAATGGAACAGGAGAGGCCGTCGATCTTGGCCTCCACGGCCAGTTCGAACTTATCGCCGCCCAGCCCCTTCACGACGCGCTCATGCCAGTCGAGAAACTCCTCCTCGGAATAGCAATTGTCGAGCGAAAGCATCGGCACCTTATGAGGCACCGGGGCGAAGGTGTTGGAGCGCTCGCCGCCCACGCGGCGGGTCGGGGAATCGTCGGAGGCGTACTGGGGATAAGCGTCTTCGAGCTCGCGCAGGAGGCGCATCAACTTGTCGAACTCGGCGTCGGTAATTTCGGGCCTGTCGAGAACGTAATAGAGCCGCTCATGGCGGCGTATCTCGTCCCGGAGAGCTTTTATCTCACGGTCAGGCTGCTGCGGGGGGCGGCTGGTCATTGGCCGGGACCTGGCTCCCCTCGGGCGGGGGCGGGGATTTTACGGCGGGGCTCCTGGCTATGCTGTCGAGCACGCCGTTGACGAACTTGCCGGATTTCTCGGTGGAATATTTCTTGGCCAGCTCTATGGCCTCGTCTATGATGACCGGCGGCGGCGCGTCGCGCAGTATGGCCAGTTCGCAGACGGCCAGGCGCAGTATGCAGCGGTCGATGACCGCCATGCGGTCTATCTCCCAGTTGCGGCTGGTGGAGCGGATTATGGAATCTATCCTGGTGGTGCTGGAGAAAGTGGTGAGGAAGATGTCCTTGTAGAACTCGAAGACCTTCCCTTCGCGGGCGAAATCGCCTTTCTGGAACACGGCGAGCACCTCTTCGGGGGTCATGACCCCGGAATCGGTGAGATAAAGCGACTGAAGGCAGTTTTCCCTGGCCAGGCGTCGTTTGCTCATAAAAGGCGTCCGCGCTCTCCCTGCCCCGAAACTCTGGTAAAGAACCCGTCTGGACCGTCCGGGGCTGCGCCTCCGTCGGCCCGTTGCGCATATAATGATAGCAAATAAAGACAAAATGTTATAAACTTGCGGGGATGGGCCGGGGGACCCTCAGGCCAAAGCCCCGGCGGACAGGAGGAGAACAATGTACGGATATCTTCCGCTTATAGTCATTCTCGTGGTGGTGCTGATAAGCAGCATCAAGGTGCTCAACGAATACGAACGCGGCGTGATGCTGACGTTCGGCCGCTTCACCGGGGTGAAGGGCCCCGGCATCATCATCGTTATCCCGATGGTACAGGAGATCTTCAGGATCAGCACCCGCGTCGTGGTGCTCGACGTGCCCCCGCAGGACGTGATCACCCGCGACAACATCTCGGTCAAGGTCAACGCCGTGGTCTACTTCCGCGTCGTCAACCCCCAGTCCGCGGTGCTCAACGTCGAGAACTTCATGTACGCCACCAGCCAGCTCTCGCAGACGACCCTGCGCAGCGTGCTCGGCCAGCAGGAGCTCGACGACCTCCTGGCTCAGCGCGACAAGATCAACCAGAACCTGCAGCAGATACTCGACCAGCACACCGAGCCCTGGGGCATAAAGGTCTCCAGCGTCGAAGTGAAGAACGTGGACCTGCCGCAGGAGATGCAGCGCGCCATAGCCCGCCAGGCCGAGGCCGAGCGCGAACGCCGCGCCAAGGTCATACACGCGGAAGGCGAATTCCAGGCCGCGCAGAAGCTCTCGGACGCCGCGTCCATCATAGGGCAGAACCCCGCGGCCATACAGCTGCGCTACCTGCAGACGCTGACGGAGGTGGCCACCGAGCGCAACTCGACCACCATCTTCCCGATACCGATAGACATCATAACCCAGTTCCTCAACAAGAAGAGCCAGAACTGAACAATGACCGCATGAAGCCGGGGCAGGGAGCCGCGACGGCGGACCCTGCCCCCTGTTTTTAGGGACCTTATGCCGGGACTGTATATACACGTGCCCTTCTGCCGCTCCAAGTGCGGCTACTGCGACTTCTATTCCGTGCCTGGCGCCGGAGAGGAGTCCATGGACCGCTGGCTGGACGCGCTGGAGGCCGAGGCCTCCTTCTACCGGGGCTTCAGGGCGGACACTCTTTTCATAGGCGGCGGCACGCCCAGCGTCCTGCCGCCCGACAGGCTGGCCAGGCTGCTCTCGCTGACCCGCTCCTTCGCGGCCGGCGGGACCTTCGCGGAGGCGACGATGGAAGTGAACCCCGGCAGTCTCGACAGGGATAAGGCGGACGCCATGGCCGAAGGAGGCCTGAACAGGGTCAGCATGGGGATGCAGAGCGATTCCCCCCGCGTCCTCGGGGTCCTGCGCAGGGAACCCGGCGACGTGAAGGCCGCTTTCAGGACGCTGAGGGAGGCCGGTTTCGGCAATATCAGCCTGGACCTTATGACCGGCATCCCGTCACAGACGGGCGGGGAACTGCGCTCTTCCCTCGGGGCGGCGCTGGAACTCGGACCGGAACATATTTCGGTATATCCGCTGGAGATACACGGCGGCACCCCGCTCGGGGAGGCGGGCCTGGCCGAGGAGCCCGACGGCGCCGAGGAGGGCTGGCGCCTCGCCTCGGCGGAGCTGGGGAAGGCCGGTTACGCCCGCTACGAGATCTCCAATTTCGCCAGGCCCGGCCGCGAGTGCCTCCACAATCTGAACTACTGGAAAGGGGGCGATTACCTGGGACTGGGGCCCGCGGCCGCGTCGCATTTCTCCGGGCTTAGATACACGACGGTCCCGGACCTCGGCTCCTATTGTTCCGCCCTGGAAGCGGGGAACCAGCCCCCCAGGTCGGCGCTGGAGCTGCTCTCTCCCCGCCAGCGGGCGGGCGAACGCATAATGCTGGGTCTGAGGCTGGCGGAGGGAATTGAAGCGTCGGACCCTATATTTATAGAATTCAGGGAGGAGCTGGAGGAGCTCCTCTCCGCCGGACGCCTGGAAGCGCGGGGAGGAAGGATAGCGCTCCCCGAAAACGACCTTTATGTCTGCAATTCCGCGCTCGCCAGATTCGTCTGAACGGCCGCGCGGTCTGAAATGAAGATAAAACTGGACAGGGCCCGTTTCTGGATACGCAAGGACAGGGAGACTTACTTCCTGCCCGGCGTCATCCTGGCTTCGGTCATAGGCAGTTTCGTCTCCTCCTACTGGCATTTTACCGATATCATCAGCATCCGCCCCAAGATAGAAAGATCGGCCACCGCCCCTCCCCCCAGATCGGCGGAGCGCATCAAGGACGCCCAGCTCTACACCCCCCCTACGCTGGGCACCACCCGTTACTACCAGGTGGAGGAATACCTGCCTCATATCCCCGACCTCCCCGAGGACGAGTATGAGGACGATTAGCCTTCTGCTCCTCCTCTTCTGCGCCGCCGCCCCCGAAGCGTCGGCCCAGCGCGGACGCCTGGGCGAGGCCCTTCCCAAGGTGGAGGAACTGGAGCCGGAGCAGGCCGAGATAGCCGCCAGGCAGATAGAGCTCAGTTACGAGGACGCCGTGATGCTGGAGGACCCGATGCACGGCACCATAATGGTCTCCAAGCACCGCTGGAAAGGCTGGGTCGCGAGATCGGTCTACCTCCTGCTGGTCAGCATAGCCCTGACCGTCATCATACTTTCGCTGCCCAAGAACGAGGAGCAGAACCTCATCATCGCCTATTTCCTTTCCGGCTCCAGTTTCACCCTGGCCATCTGGGTCCTTTTCTGCGCTCTCCTGCTCCTGAAATGGCGCAACGCGGCCGCGGCGATGATCTTTCCCCTTTCCCTCACGATGTTCGCGGTCTCCTACGCGGTGCTCATGAGGATAAAGAAGTTCGACATTTCCCTGGCCGAGATCCGGGAGTCTTTCCAGAAGATGGCCAGGTCGAAGAGCGACGACCCGCGCCTGGCCTCCGTCTACGGGAAGCCCGGCGACTGGCCCGACGAGGACTTCATCAGGCAGCCCTGATCATCGTCCGACGCCGCGCAGATAATCCTCTATTTCCTTCTTGCGCTCCTCGGGATAGCGTTCGCGCAGGGATTCCAGGACGCGGCGGCGCAGTTCGTCGGGAGGGACATAATCCCCCCCGCCCGGGATGCGGGCCCGGCCCCCGGACGGATCCGCCGGAGAACGGCCCGCGGCGGCGCCGGGCCGGGACAGTGCGGAGGCGGACGCGGAGTAGTCCGAGAGGTCCCGCCCGCCCTTCTCCAGCTCTTTCAGCGCGGCCTCCTGCGCCCGCAGGGCCGCCTCGAACTCCCGTTCCTTCAGCGCGGCCGCCGCGGTACGCATATGTCCCGCGGCCGCCGCGAATTTCTCCGCGGGACCGCCGCCCAGCGAAGGGAAGTCCCGTGCCGCCGCTTCCGCCCCGGAGGCCAGGCCGTCCGCGCGGACGGCGAGCTCCTCCTGCCTGGACGCGGCGGAAACCAGGAAAGCCGCGTCGCCGGGCTCCAGCAGACTCAAGGCGCCGAGCGCTTTCTCCAGCGCGGCCGCCTGCCGCTCCAGGCTGTCCATGAAAGGCTCCGCCGCGGCCGTAGTGGAGACCGAAAGAAGGCGGCCGGCTTCCTTTAATTTCGCCAGCGCCTCGGAAGGCAGCGCCGAGGACGAGAAAGCGACGGCGGACCGCACCTCCGCCGCGCCCGGGGCCGAGGGTCCCGCCGCGGAAAGCCATTGCGCGCCCAGCTCCGCGGCGAGGGCCAGATGAGGCCCGGCCCCGGCCGCGCGGCGGGAGAGCAGCGAATCGTGCCGGGAGCGGGTGTCCTCCAGGAGGGCGGCCTGGTCGGAGGCCAGTTCCGCGGCGGCCGCCGCCAGGGCCCCGGCTTCCGCCGAAGCCCGCCCCTGCGGCGAAGAGGCCGCCAGTTCCTCCATGCGCTCGGCCGCGACCCGGCGCGCCACGGCCAGTTTTTCCAGCAGCCTCCCCGCCTTCTCGATGGCGGCGTCCAGGTCGCCGGCGGCCAGGTCCCCCGCCAGCGCCGAGGCCAGCTCCACCGCCGAGCCCAGCGGCAGGCGGTAGACGCGTCCTTCCGCCGGCGGCGCCGCGGGGACGCCGTCCAGCGCGGCCAGCAGCGCCGACAGCTCGGCGTTTATCCTCTCCAGCAGATTGTCGAGTTTTTCGCGCTTGAGGCTTCCCCCCTCCCTGGCGGAGAGCAGGTCCCGCTCCAGCTCCCTGGCGGCCGCTTCCGCGTCCTCCAGCGAACCGGAGAGCTCGCCGGCGAAGAGCGCGCCGGCCGCCGCGTCCGCCTCCGCCGAGGCCTTCTCGAGGAAAGCCCTCAGCTGCGCGCCGAGCGAAGCGGTCCCGGCGGCGTCGCCGGCGGCCGCCGCCCGTTCGCGGGCGGGCACCCTTACGGAGGCTTCCTTTCCGGCGGGGCCGGCGAGCCCCGCCAGGGCCTTCCCCGCCGCCGCCGCGGCCGGGTCGCCGCCGCCCGCCGCGCCGGCTTCGCGCAGTGTCCCCGGCAGTTCCCGCCAGGCCGGACCGAGCTCCCCGAGCCCCCCGAAACCGCCGTCCGACTCCAGCCGCCCGGCGAAGTTCTCTTCGGCCAGACGCAGTTCCTCCAGCGCCGCCCTGGCGCGATAGACCGCGCCGGCCCCGCCGTCCGGCGCGGCCCCCGCCTTCAGTTCCAGCGGGGCGCTCAGTGCCCAGCCGGCGGAGGGATCGAAGTCGCGCGCCTTCACGCGGAAAGAAACGGCGGAGCCGGGCGCCGCGTCGTGCAGCGACAGGAATTCCTCCGCCATGACGGAGCGCGGCCCCGGGGGAGAGGAGAGGAATACCGTGTACTCTTTTTCCGGGCCCGCGCCCCCGCGTACCAGCCTTATCTCCGCCACGCCGAGGTCGTCCGAGACTTCGTAGAGCAGCGCGACCGAGGCGCCGCCGCGCCCCCCGGCAGCGCCCAGCAGCGCCGGGACCGGGGCTGCGTCGGCCTCGAGTTCCAGGCTGATGATCACGCCCAGCGGGCTGCGGCGGCCGTCCTTTTCCGTGAACACGGCCTCGTAGGTGCCCGCAGCAGAGGGACGCAGCTCCAGTTCCCACTCGCCGCCGGGGGTCCTGGAGAAGGAGGAGCGTACCCCGCCCGGACCCGAGAGGAAGATACCGGCCGGCTCATAGGAGGGGACGGCTTCGAGCCTGAGCCGGCCGCCGGTCTTGAGGGAGGCGGAGGCGGGACAGTAGCCCGGCGAAGAAGAGGGCAGGCCCGAATAAAGCGGAGGGAAGAACTCGCAGGTCAGGGAGGAGAAGGACGGCGCCGGGACATGTTCCAGACGGTAGGTCCGCGTCCTGCGGCCCCTGAATTCCATGCGGTACTCCAGCCCGCTTGGGCCGGTCCTCACCTCCCTGCCGCAGGACCCGCCCGCGCAGGCGGACCACTCCCTGCGCCGCCAGCCGGAGCCTTCCCGGACGGACAGGGAGGGCTCGCCCGCCGAACCGTCGAGCCAGGAGGCGCGTATCGTCACGATCTCCCCTTCGCGCACGCGCGCGTCGCCCGGGCTGACGGCCAGAGAGAGTTCCAGCGGACCGTCGGCCGAAGGCAGCGCGACCCTCCTGAGCGAGGCGGGGACGAAGGCGGCGGAGAGCAGCAGCGCGGCGGCGGCCGCGGCCGCGCGGCCGCGGAGCGGCCGGTCCGCGGGCGGCAGCCGGAACCCGTGCGCGGCCAGCAGCGCCGCGGTCTGGCGCAGGTGCTCGGCCCCGAAGGGGCCGGGCCGGCGCGCGCCGAGGGCGGCCAGGTCGGCCGCCGGGCCGATATGCAGCCGCAGCGGCGGCGAGGCGGAGGCTATCTCCGCGGCCAGCCGCGCGCGGTCCAGGGCGGCCAGGGGGCGCAGCAGGTCCGCGTAGAGCCGGAACAGCGCCCAGGCCAGGCAGAGCCCCAGGCCGGACAGGCGCAGCCGCCCGTCGAGGAAAAAGACGCGGTCGACCAGGGCGGCGGCGGAAAGGTAAAAGAAAACCGGCACGGCGGCGCAGGCCAGCGCCGCGGCGCCGCGCGACAACAGCCAGTCCAGGCGGGCCTTCAGCAGGGCCCGCCTCACGGCGCGCGCGGCTTCCTCCGCGCCGCCAGGAACGTTTTTCCCTTCTCTCATCACACAGGAGGCAAGTATATAAAATACCGGCGGCGCATATTTTGGTAGAATTTCACCTCGATATGCGAACCGGCAGCCCCGCGACGGCGGGATCAGTGGCCAGGATAGAGGCCGAACTCGCCCGGATAGCGGGCGGCCTGGACCCGCGCCTTTACGGCGGGGGCGTTCCTCCTTTCGGCGCCCTCGGCAAGGCCTCGCGCAGCCGCTTCGCCCTGCTGCTGGCCGACGCCCTGGGCGGGCCGCGGCGGGGCGCCGAGCGCGTCGCGGTCTGCGCCGAGCTGGCCCATTCCGCCTCCCTCATGCACGACGACTGCGTGGACCTGGCGCTGCTGCGCCGGGGCCGGCCCACGCTCAACGAACGGCTGGGCATCAACGCCTCGATCCTGCTGGGCGACCTGGTGGTCTCCCTGGCCTTCGACGAGGCCTGGAAGATCTCGCCCGGTTCGGCCCGCTCCCTCGCGGATTCGGTGCGGCGCATGGTGCAGGGGGCCCTGCTGGAGGAAAGCTACCGGCACCGGCGCGTGAGCCGCGATGAATTCCTCGAGATGATCTCTCTCAAGACCGGCGAGCTTTTCCGCTGGACCGCCGTGGAGACCTGCGGCTCGGCCGGCAGGCCGGAACTGCTGGAGGCCTGCGCCGAAATAGGCCGCCTGGCCGGCGCCTCCTTCCAGCTGGCCGACGACGTGCTCGACCTCGAGGCGGACCCCGCCGTCTCGGGCAAGGACCCGCTGAAGGACGTTTCCGAAGGCAAGATCACCCTGCCCGTCATCCTCGCGCTGGAGGATGCCGCCGCCTCGGGGCCGGCGGCCGCGCTGCTGGACGAACTGGCGGCGGCCCCGCCCGGCGACCTGGGACCGGCCATGCGGCTGGCGGCGCTGCTGCGCGAACGCGGCTTCACCGCCGCGGCGCGGGACGAGGCCGACGCCCTGGTGAGGCGGGCCTTCCCCCTGACCGCTAAGTTCCCGGTGCGCGAGGCCGTGCCGGCCCTGGACGGCTTCCTGCTCTCCCTGGTGCGGCGCGATGCCTGAGACGCCGACGCGTCTTTCCGCGGCGCGCAGGGCGGCGATAGTCTTCCGCGCCTACTCCTGGCCCGCCTCGCTGGTCCCCGTCTGCGTCGGCACCGCGGCCGCGGCGCGCGAAGCGCCCGTTTCCCCGGCGCTCTTCGTCCTGACGCTGGCGGCGGCCCTCCTCACCCATTCGGCCGCCAACCTGGCCAACACCTATTTCGACTGGCGCAACGGCGTGGACAGGGCGGGGACGGCCGACGACCGCGGCATCCTCGACGGGCTCATCGGAGGCCGCCGCGCCCTCCTCACGGCCGCCGCCCTGTTCGCGGCGGCCGCGCTCCTCGGCTTCTGGCTGGCCTGGAGCAGGCGGGTGCCGGAACTGCTCGCGTTAGGCGCGGCCGGTTTCGCGCTGGCCTGGTTCTACACCGCCGACGGGGCGGCCTACAAGTACAGGGCGCTCGGCGAACTCGGCATCTTCCTGGCCTTCGGGCCTCTCATCACCGGCGGCACGGCCCTGATACAGACCGGCCGCCTGACGGCGGCGCCTTTCCTGCTCTCCGTTCCCGTAGGCCTGCTGATAACGGCGATACTGCACGCCAACAACATGCGCGACGCGGCCGAGGACCGCGCCGCCGGCATCAGGACGCTGGCGATGAAAGCGGGGCCGGCCGCCTCGCTGGCCGTCTACCGGGCGCTCATCCTCTCCCCTTTCGCCCTGGCGCCGCTCTGCGGCCCTGGACGGGCCCCGTTCCTGCCGCTGCTCTCTCTTCCTCTCGCCGTCAAACTGCTGCGGCTGGCCCGGTCGGGCCGCTTCTCAGAACTGGTGCCGGCCACGGCCGCCCTGGTCGCGGTTTTCGGCCTCCTATTTGCCACGGGCCTGTATTTATCTATATAATGGACTTCGCGGAGCGCGTTTTTCATATCCCGCGGCCGCGCAAACTCAGTAAGGAGACTCGATGACCATGAGGAGAATAACAGCGATCATAGTATCCTTCGCTTTCCTGGGCGCCCTATCGTCCTGCGCCGGCAAGAAGGTCAAGAGCGACGCCGCCGACAGCCCCGAGTTCGTCAGCGACACCGCCACCATACCGTCGATAGACGTCACCGACGCCACCGGCGACGAGGCCAGCACCGAGGTCGGGATCCGCGGCCCTGAGTTCTCCTCGCAGTCCGGCCTCAAGACCGTGAACTTCGAATTCGACCGCTACGCGCTCTCGGAAAAGACCCGCGAAACGCTCAAGGCGAACGCGGAGCTCATCAAGTCCCGCAAGGAATGGGTCGTGGTCGTGGAGGGCCACTGCGACAACCGGGGCACCGTGGAGTACAACCTGGCCCTCGGCCAGAAACGCGCCAAGGAAGTCCGCGACTATTACGTCATGCTCGGCGTCCCGGAAAGCTCGGTCGGCACCATCTCCTACGGAGAGGAGCAGCCGGCCTGCCCCGAGGAGACCGAGACCTGCTGGACGGCGAACCGCCGCGCCGAGACCAAGGTGAGGAACCGCTGAGATGACGCTCCGCCGGCTGTCCGTTCTAGCCGCGGCCCTGCTGCTGCAGGGCTGCATAGCCACGCAGCGCGACATGCTGCAGATGCAGAGCCAGATGGACGACCTGAACATGAACCTCTCCACGATGCAGAAGAACCAGGCCGACCTCGCGGTGAAGATCGACAGCCTTTCGCGCGATCTCAACGTCTTCTCGGAGAACATCAAGGGCGTCTCGTCGCAGATGGAGCGCCTCACCGCCCGGCTCGACCAGATGGAGTCCGGCCTGGACAAGCGCGTCAACGCCATAGGCAAGACGATACAGAAGCAGCAGGAGCAGGTCGAGAGCGCGCTGCTGCCGTCCAAGCTCTACAACGACTCCTACGCCGCCTTCTCGGCGAAGAACTACGACAACGCCGCGGCCGGCTTCAAGTCCTATATCTCGAAGTACCCCTCCGGCGAGATGGCCGAGGTCGCCTGCTTCTACCTGGGAGAATCCCACTACCAGAAGGGCGCCTGGCAGGACGCGGCGCTGGCCTACGCCACGCTGCTGGACAAATATCCTTCCTCCAGCAAGGCGCCGGCCGCCAGGCTCAAGTACGCGCAGTCGATACTCAAGTTCCCGCAGGACAAGAAGGCCGAAGCCGTAAGTTTCCTGGAATCAGTGGTCAAGGATTTCCCGGGCTCGCCCGAGGCGAAGACCGCCGCGGAGCAGCTCTCGAAGCTCAAGCCGGCCCCTAAGCCGGCCCCTAAGCCGGCGGCCAAGCCGGCAGCCAAACCCGCCCCCAAAGCCCCGGCCGGCAAATAAGCCGGGGCGCGGCGGGCGGCGCTTTTCAGCAGCGAACCATGCCCCGTTATCTCACCCTCCCTCGTCACCTCCTCCGCGCCGCGGCGGCCGGCCTGTGCCTTTCCGCCGCCCTGGCCGCGCCCTCGTCGGCGGAGACCGAGATCTACATAGGCGTGAGCGGGGCCCCGGAAACGCCCCGGGCGCCGCTGGCCCTCGCCCAGTTCCTCCCCGAGGACCCCTCCAGGCCCCAGGACATCGAGCTCGCCTCCGAGTTCCGCGAAGTGGTAAGGGCCGACCTCCTCTACTCGCGCTATTTCTCGGTGATGGAAGACCAGATGAGCCCTTTCAACCTCAAGGAGGACAAGAAAGCGTTCAAGTTCTGGAAGACGCTCGGGGACGCTCTCGTGACGGCGACGGCCGGCGACCACGACAAGGTCTGGACCTTCAGGGGGCGCCTGCGGGACCTGAAGGAGAACGAGCTCCTCCTGGAGAAGTTCTACCAGGGCGAGAAGCGGGGCCTTCGGCGGGCCGCCCATCTTTTCTCCGACGAGATAGTGTTCCGGCTCACCGGCCGCCGCGGCATAGCCCGCTCCAAGATCGCCTTCTCCAACGATTCCACCGGCCGCAAGGAGATCTACGTCGCCGATTACGACGGGGGAAATCTCACCCGCCTGACCGATCACGGCAGCATCTCGCTGCTGCCGCGCTGGTCGCGCGACGGCCTGCGCATCTACTACACGACCTACAGGTACGGCAACCCCGACATGTTCGAGATAGACCTGAGGGCCGGCAAGATAAAGCCCTTCACCACTTTCCAGGGCCTCAACATCGCCGGCGGCGCCTCGCCGGACGGGAACTCGATGGTCATGACGCTCTCCCGCGGCGGGGACCCCAGCGTCTACGCGCTGGACCTCAAGACCAAGGAACTGAGCAAACTGCTCAAGCGTTTCGGCGTCAGCTCGTCGGCCTCGTTCTCTCCCGACGGCAGGGAGGTGACCTTCATCTCCGACCGGGCCGGCAACCCGCAGGTCTACGTGCTCGAGCTGGCGACGGGCCGGACGAGGAAGCTCACGAACATGCTCTGGTGCGACACGCCGTCCTGGTCGCCCGCCGGCGACTGGCTGGTCTTCTCCGGGCGCGAGGACCGCAGCGAGCGGATGAACATCTTCCTGGTGGACCCGACCGGCGCGCAGCTGAGGCGCCTGACGAAGAGCGCGGGCGACAACGAGGACCCGTCCTGGTCGCCCGACGGCCGCTTCATCGCTTTCTCCTCCACCCGCCGCGGACGGCGGGAGATCTTCGTGATGGACGCCGACGGCAGCGCGCCGCACCCGCTGGCCGAACTGCCCGGGAACTCCTTCACGCCCAGCTGGGGGCCCTGAACCATGTACATAAACAACGAGAACACCCCGAAACTTTTCCCGGATTTCTTCCATCTCGGCGCGGAGCTCGACCCCGAGAACCGCTGGCTCAGGCTCTCCGCCCTGATCCCCTGGGACAGGCTGGCCGGGACCTACGGCGCCTATTTCGCCGAAACGGGCAGGCCCGCCATGGACGCGCGCCTGGTCTGCGGCCTGTTCATCATAAAACAGCTCAGGAACCTCAGCGACGAGGACGCCGTCGCCGAGCTGCGCGAGAGCCCGTACCTGCAGGCCTTCTGCGGCTACGATTCCTTCATGCGCGACGGCCTGCCCTCGCCCAGCCTGCTCTCGGAACGACGGCGGAGGCTGGGAGAGGACTTCTTCGCCCTGCTCGAGGGCGAGGTGGGACAGATACTGCGGAAGCAGAAATACGTCAGGCCCCGCCGGGAGCAGGTCCCCGACGGCTGGCTCTGCAACCTCTACGTCTCCGTCCAGGCCTTCCTGCGCGGCCTGTTCGGCAGGTGAACGTCCCCCCCGTAAAAGGAGAGAGCCGCCGCGGCGGCTCTTTTTCTTCGTCCCGGAACGGCGCTATTTCTCCGGCGTGAAACACTTGCGGCAGCGGGCCTCGTACTTGTCCGCCGCGCCCACCTCTATGCGGCGGCCGCTCTCGCTGAGCCGCTGGCTGAAATTGGCCGGCGCGCCGCAGACCATGCAGATCGCCAGGTTCTTGGTGACGAATTCGGACACGGCCATCAGCCGGGCCATGTTCAGGAAAGGTTCGCCCCTGTAATCCTTGTCCAGCCCCGCGGCTATGACGCGGCGGCCGGAATCCGCCAGCTTCTGGCATACGCCGACGATGTCGGGATCGAAGAAGTGGACCTCGTCCACGCCCACGACCTGCGTGTCCTTGTCCACGGCCTTAAGTATGTCCCTGGAATTCTTCACCGCCTTGCAGGCTATCATCGCCTTGTCGTGCGAAACGATATGCTGCTTCGCGTAGCGGACGTCGAGGTGGGAGTTGAACACCTGCACCTTCTGCCGCGCTATCGTGGCCAGCTTGAGCCGGCGTATCAGTTCCTGGGTCTTGCCCGAGAACATGCTGCCGCAGACCACCTCTATCCAGCCGTGCGACGCCGCCATGTGCAGTATCATTTCCCCCCCTTGCCGCAGGAACAGCGGCCGCAGGCGCACTCCGGTTCCCCGAACCTGCCCTTGAAATATTCCCAGGTCAGTTCCAGCCCCTTGGGGAAGCTCACGAGGGGCTTGTAGTTCAGGACCTTGCGCGCCAGCGAGATGTCGGAATAGGTCTTGCGCACGTCCCCCTTGCGCATCGGCGAGTGGACGCGCGGCAGTTTCCTGCCGAGGATGCGCTCCAGTTCGCGGATGATGTCCAGCAGGGAGATATTGGTCCCGGTGGCGACGTTTATCGTCAGGCCGGAGACCGAGGACGGGGCCAGCGCGGCCTTTATATTGCCGTCCACCACGTTGGCGATATAGGTGAAATCGCGCGACTGCCGCCCGTCCCAGTGCACCTCGAGCGGCTCGCCCTGCACGGCCAGCTCCATGAAGCGCGGGATGACGGCGGAATAGAGCGACTCGGGGTTCTGGCGCGGGCCGAAGACGTTGAAGTAGCGCAGCGTGACGGCCTCGAGGCCGTAGGTGCGGGCGAAGACGCGGCAGTAATGCTCGCCGGCCAGCTTGCTGACGGCGTAGGGCGAGACCGGGGCGGCGGGGAGGTCTTCCTTCTGCGGGAAGACCTTGCAGTCGCCGTAGGCCGAACTGGTGCCGGCGTAAACGAAGCGCTTCACGCCGGCCTTCCTGGCGGCCATCAGGGCGTTTAGCGTGCCGGTGGCGTTGTTCTCGTGCGCGTCGAAAGGATTGTCCACGGACTTTGGCACCGAGCGCAGGGCGGCCTGGTGGAGGACGTAGGTCGCGCCCTTCATGGCCCTGTCCAGGTCGGCCGGACGGCGGAGGTCGCCGCGGACCAGCTCGAACTTCCCCTTGAAAGGGGCGATGTTCTCCATGCTGCCCGTCGAGAAATTGTCGAACACGCGCACGCGGTACCCGCGCCGCACCAGTTCCTCCGTGATATTGGAGCCTATGAACCCGGCGCCGCCGGTCACCAGCCAAAGAGGTCTGCTCATCGTTAGTCTCCCTTTTCCCGCTGAAATTCTATCATTTTAGGAATAACTATTCCGGGGGCCGGCGTGGGCTCACCACGAAAAAACGCCGCTCGCACACCGTGCTCGCGCTCCGACCTCGCCGCTCGCGCTCGTATGCGCCTCCGCTCCGCGAGAAGCAAAGCACCGTCAGCTGCGGCGCATACTCCGTAAG
>CAYPYG010000027.1:0-36731 GCA_964415175.1 uncultured Elusimicrobiaceae bacterium | reverse complement strand
CAGGGCGCGGAAGCGGTTGAGCTTCTCCTCCGCCTCGACCAGGTTCTTCCGCGGCGTATAGGCCAGGTGCGTGGAAACGGCCAGCGGCCTGAGGGAGCGCAGGGCGGCCAGTTTTTCCGTGAAAGCCGGGAACGCGCCCGGTTCCACTCCCCAGCGGCGCAGGCCCAGGTCCATGTCCACCCGGCAGGGCAGCGGCCGCGCGGCGGAACCACGGCGGGCCAGGGCCCTGGCCAGGGGCAGGCCGTCGACGGTAGGGATCAGGCGGTGCTTCGCGATCTCGCCCGCCTCGTCCGGGAGGGAAGGCGCCAGGCAGGCTATCGGGGCTTTGAGACCCGCGGCGCGCAGCCGCGCCCCCTCCTCGGCCGTCAGCACTCCCAGCAGGTCGGCTCCGCCGGCCAGCGCCGCGCGGGAAACTTCCGCCGCCCCGTGGCCGTAGCCGTCGGCCTTCACCACGGCCATGAACTTCACGCCGGGCTTAAGCTCGCGCTTTATCGCCCGGGCATTGGCCCTTATCACCCGCCGGTCTATCTCTATCCATTTCAGCATAAGAAGGAGAAGGGGACGCTGATTACTAAATGATTATTTACTAACAATTCGTTCCCGTATAGAGGCTGCCTGTGAATAAATAATCATTTAGTAATCAACGTCCCCTGTCTGAAAATTATATCATTAACCTGTGGGAAGCCATGATGTGAAAAAGATCTGCGGCGTGCCCAATATGACGGCCGCCGCCATGCTGGCGCTCGAGCGGCTGGACGCCGGCGTCCAGGCCGTGGTCTGGGCCGCGGCCCAGGAAGAGGATTTCCAGGAGTTCGCCGCGGCGGCCGCGGGCCTGCGCCAGGCGCTGGGCCGCAAGCCGCCCGAGCTGCTGACCTGGGGCTCCGAGCCGGGCCAGCGCGCGGAGGCGCTGCGCCGCCTCTACGGCCCCGCGGGTGCCGACGGCCGGATACTCCTCATCCCCGCGGCGCACCTGGCCGACAAGGTCATGCCGCCGGGCGAATTCTCCGGCCTGGGCTTCTCGCTCAAGCCCGGCCTCTCCTATCCCCGGGCAGAGCTGCTGCGCCGCATCGAGAAGGCCGGCTACGAGCGTACCTCTTTCGTCGAGACCCGCGGCGAGTACGCCGTGCGCGGCTCGGTCATCGACCTGTTCCCTCCGGGCGCGGAGAAACCGCTGCGGCTGTTCTTCACCGACGCGCTGGAGAGCATACGCCCTTTCGATATAGAGACCCAGCACACCGCCGGTTTCCTGACCGAGTTCCTCCTGCCGCCGGCCTTCGCGCGCGGGGAGGAGCCGCTGACCGGCGCGCCGCCGCTGGCCGGCGCCGAACTGCTGGTCTCCCGCGCCGCCGAGCCCGAACTGCCCGCCGAAGCGTCCGCCCTGCGGCGCCTGGTCTACGGCGACGCCAGGACCGACGAAGCGGAGGAGGATTTCGGCGCGCGGACCGTCGATTCGTACGGCGCCGACGTCAAGCTGGCCGCCGCCGGCATGGAGCGCCTCTCGAAAGCCGGGCACGCGGTATATCTCTTCTGCATGAACCGCGGCGAGCGCGAGCGCCTGGGGGAACTCCTGCTGGACCTCGACGCCGACAAGTACTGCGCTCTCGTAACCGCCCCGGTGGCCGAGGGCTTCGTCCTCCAGCGCTCGCGGCTCGCCTTCCTGGCCACCTCCGAGATCTTCCAGCGCCGCTACCGCCAGGCCGCCGGCGCGCGCGCCAAGGCCAAGTTCTTCAAATGGGCCGACCTCAAGGTCGGCGACTTCGTCGTGCACGAGGATTACGGCGTCGGCCGCTACCTGGGCCTCAAGAAGCTCGCCTACAGGGCGGGGGAGGAACAGGTCGACGAAGCCGAGTGCCTGCAGATAGAGTACGCCAAGGGCGACAAGCTGATGGTGCCGCTGCACGACTTCTCGCGCGTGCAGAAGTACATCTCCTCCGAGGGCAGGGTGCCGCGGCTTTCGCACATGGACACCAAGACCTGGAAGGAGCTCAAGAGCCGGGTCAAGAAAGAGGTGGAACAACTCGCCCGCGACATCCTCAAGCTGGAGGCCGAGCGCGGCGCGCTGAAGACCGGCGCCCTGCCCGACGCCGGGCACCTGGAGGAGGAGTTCGCCGCTTCTTTCCCCTACGAAGAGACGCCCGACCAGGAATCGGCCATCGCCGACGTGCTGGGCGACCTGCAGCAGCCCAAACCCATGAACCGGCTCGTGGTGGGCGACGTCGGCTTCGGCAAGACCGAGGTCGCCATGCGCGCCGCCGCCCGCGCGGTCTTCAACGGCCGCCAGGTAGCCGTGCTGGTCCCCACCACCATCCTGGCCGACCAGCATTACCGCAATTTCGTCAACCGCTTTCGCGAGTTCCCCGTGCGCATACGCGCGGTCTCGCGCTTCCTGCCGAAAGCCGAGCAGAAGAAGGCGCTGGCCGAAGCGGCCTCGGGCGCCTGCGACATCCTGATCGGCACGCACCGCCTGCTGCAGAAGGACGCCGGCTTCGCGAACCTGGGGCTGGTCGTCATCGACGAGGAGCACCGCTTCGGCGTCAAGGACAAGGACCGGCTCAAGGTGCTCTCCAAGGGCGTCCACCTGCTGATGCTCTCGGCCACGCCCATACCGCGCACGCTCTACCAGTCCGTCTCTACGCTCAAGCCCATGTCCGTCATCGAGAGCCCGCCGATGGGCCGCCTCCCCATCTCGACCTTCGTCCGGCCCTGGGAGCCGCGGCTGGCCGCCGAGGCCGTCAACCAGGAGCTCGCGCGCGGCGGCCAGGTCTACTATGTCTATAACCGCGTCCAGACCATGGACACCAAACTGGCCGAGCTGCGCAAGCTCATGCCCAACCTGCGCGCCGCCTCCATACACGGCCAGATGAAGGCCGAGGAGGTGGAGGAGCGGATGTGGGATTTTCTCAACCGCAAATACGACCTGCTGCTGGCCTCCACCATCATCGAGTCCGGGATCGACATTCCGTCGGTGAACACGCTGATAGTCGAGAACGCGCACGAGCTGGGCCTGGCCCAGCTCTACCAGCTGCGCGGCCGCATCGGCCGCGAGAAGCAGAAGGCCTTCTGCTGGCTTTTCTTCCCCGGCTGGATGAAGCCCAAAAGCCCGGCGGAGCAGGCGAAAGAGGCGGAGGGGAAAAAGAAGAAAGGAAAGCCGGACCCGGCGGAGGAGAAGCGCCGCCGCCGCGCCGAGGGCTGGGGCCTGGAGGAAAGCTTCGAGGGCGTCGAAATAAAGGAGCGCCCGCCGGCCGCCATGACCGAGGAGGCGATGAAGCGGCTCTCCGCGCTGGAGGAGTTCACGGAGCTGGGCTCCGGCTTCCGGCTGGCCATGCGCGACCTGGAGATCCGCGGCGCGGGCGAACTGCTGGGCGTGAGGCAGCACGGCTTCATCAATACCATCGGCCTGGACATGTACATCAAACTCCTCAACTCGGAGATAGCCCGCCTGCGCGGCAAGGCCGAGGAGGAGCTCGCCGAGACCGCCATAGACCTTTCGCTGCCGGCCTATATCCCCGAGGATTATGTCGGCGACGACATGGAGCGCCTCAATTTCTACAAGAAGCTGCTCAACGCCCCGGCCGGCCGCGTGGACGCCGTCATAGCCGAGTTCGAGGACATCTCCGGGCCCGCGCCGCAGCCGCTGAAGAATCTCGCCGGCATCATCAGGTTCAAAAAGACCCTCTCCGCCCACGGCGTCAGGTCGGTGGCGCAGAAAGGAGATACGATAGAGATCTTCTTCCACCCGAAATCCCCGGTCGACGCCTCCATCATCGGCTCCTGGCACAAGTCCTTCGGCGACCGGCTGGGCTTCATCCCTTCGCGTTTCGGCGACGGCGTGCGCATAGCCGGCGTCGCCGACCCTCTGGCCGACGTCGGCAGGGCCGTGGCCGCCTTCCCCGAAAAGAAAAGATAGGGTCTTCCGGCCCTCGCGCACCGCCCCCCGAACTGCTAAAATATACATAGCGAAAGACGGGGGCGAACAGGTTCGACGTTAGCTTGTGTCGCCGTCTCAGCAGGCCATGGTTGACCAGGCCATGTAAAACAGGGTCAAAAAAACAAAAGCCAACTCCAACGAGCTGGCCTGGGCCCACGCCTAAGTGAGCCTCGCCCGGAGGAAGCGCCCCCTGCGGCTTCCACCAGGCGTCAAAAAGCAGGGTGCCGTCCCAACTGGCGCGCTTCGTCCGGCGGGAACGAAAGAACACACGGAGCTGGTCCGGACCATGTCGTCCTGTACTAAGGTCCGGACGAGACGATAACAGGGCTAAGCCTGTAGCGGTTACGGCGTGCGGTTGACGGACCCGGGTGCGATTCCCGGCGCCTCCACCAATATTAAAGCCGGTCCCCTGAAAAGGACCGGCTTTAAATTTAAAACGCGCTCCCCCCGCGGGTCAGGGTTCGCACTGCCAGGCCGCCATCAGCTTGCAATAAGCCGCTCGCGGCGTGGACCTGTTCCTGGTAATGCTCACCAGTATTTATGCCGGTGCCCACGTCCGGCAAAACACCGCCCCGGCGTCCGCTACACGGCCGCCAGGGCGGTCTTTTCTGTTAACTGTAGGCACCGGCGGGGAATAAGAAACCGCGAAGAATTATAAGGAAGGCCAAGCCGGGACTGGCTTGGCCGCCTTACATAAGAAAAAGAGCGAATTCAAAGGCTAACTAAAGTCTTGGGTCTACTGGCTCGCTTTCCAGAGCTAAAATGCCAAACACACATTCGTGAACCAGGCGCAAGGGCTCTTTTTTGATGAAGCGTTCAAGTGCTTCAATCCCCAACGCAAATTCACGCAGGGCGAGAGAACGTTTTGAATTTAACGACCTGTTGCGCAGTCTGGCCAGATTTTCAGGAGCGTCGTATTCAGGACCGTATATAATACGCAAATATTCGGGCCCACGGCATTTGATGGCGGGTTGAATAATTCCCTTATTGTTCCGGCCCACAAACTCGAGAGGTTTTACCACCATCCCTTCTCCGCCATTTCTCGTTAAATTTGACCACCAGGCGACACCCTTTTTTTGACTTTCCTCGTCACTTAAATCCACAAGTTTATAAGGAGTCTTTATTATAAAATGCGGGTCGGTCTGAGCCGCTAGACCTATTGTTTCCATATGCCATACATGATTTTTGTCGTGATGGACATGCCCCTCCGTCGCCAGGATATGAAATGGCGCGAGTTTATAATCATCAATGGATTTAACCGGCCAACAATATCTGCGGTAGGCGTCCCTGTAAAGGTTGGCGCAACGGTCCTTATCGGCGAATCTTGTCAATAGCAAATTTTCGGAGCCCTCGCTCTGTATTTTACGAAGCTGCTCAACTGCAAAATCCAGGCTTATTTTTGCCGCAGTTCCCACCGAAGCGTATTGTTCCAGGATCAAGTCCTGTGCCTTTGCCGACCAAGGCATCAATTCACAATCCAGAAGGATCCAATCCGTTTGCAGTATATCCCACAATTTCGCCGCTGAAACAGCCGCATGGATCCGGCGCAGGAACTCGGATTCCATCGCCGGGTCATTTATAAATTTTCGTCCAGTCCGCGTATAACATGCCCCAAGCCCCTCTCCTATAATACCGAACCGTCTTCTGATCACGTCCGCATCTTTTCCCACAATGACCGCTGCCCGGGACCCCATATGTTTTTCTTCACAAATAATCTTGGATATCCCGCTTTTCCTAAAATATGAAAAAGCCTCGTTCGGGTGCTCCAGTAGTCCCGGTTCGGTCGTCGTTTCCGGCGGGGGCATGGTCGGAGGCAGATAAACCAGCCATTTGGGATTTAAAGCGAACCTGCTCATGACTTCCAGGGCGGCAATAGCGTTTTCCTCCCGGATAGTCACAGTGTGGTGGAGGGATGTTGAAATGATCTTCTTGCCGATAATGTCATCAATATCCAGAATTTCATCATGTGCTTGCTGGGCTGAAATGTTCCCGGCGGGTTTTGGATCTGCAAGAAATGGTTTAACAGGTTTGTAATATACGCACGCGGCCGGAACAGAGACAAATTCTTTTTCAGGATAGCGAAGGGCCGTTAGTTTTCCGCCAAACACACAGCCCGTATCAATACAGGCTGTATTGTTAAGCCACTCAGCCTCGGGGACCGGCGTATGACCGTAAACCACTAAAGCTTTTCCCCGGTATTCAGCGGCCCAATTGTATCGCACGGGGAGCCCGAATTCATCTATTTCGCCCGTGGTCTCGCCGAAGAGCGCGAAATCGCGGACTTTTCCAGAACCTCGCCCCTGCATGGATTCTTTCATGCCCGCGTGAGCTACCACCAGTTTCCCGTCATCCAGAACATAGTGGCTTACCAGCTTATGCAAAAACTCGGCTGCGGAACCTCGGAATGCCTGGGGTTCTTTCTCAAGCTGCGCTAACGTTTCGGCCAGACCGTGGCTGATTTTAACATCTTTGCCCTTCAGCTTTTTCACGAGTTTAATGTCATGATTGCCCGGAACACATAGGGCGTTGCCTGATCGGACGGCACTCATCACAAATTTTATGACCTCGAGAATATTAGGGCCGCGATCCACAAGGTCGCCGATAAAAATAAGTTTTCGGCCGTTCGGATGGCTCACTTCATACTGCCCATCGTCACTCCGGGCCGTTTCATACCCCAGTTTCTTTACAAGCTCATGCAGCTCATTAAAGCAACCATGGACATCGCCGATTACATCAAACGGGCCATGTTCGTTTTTGAGGTTGTTCCATAGCGGTTGGCGGACGATCCGGACGTTTTCCGCCTGTTCAGGCGTGTCCATGATGACCACATGGCGAAATCCCTCTCGTTCCAAAAACCGCAAAGAGCGGGACAATTGGTTTATTTGTTGCGGGATTACATGTGCACTGAAGTCGCGGTTGGAGCGGCCCCTGTTTCTCTCTTGGCATACTTTCAAAGGCATATTGAGAACAATTGCAACCGGGAGACAATGATATTCGCGCGCCAAAGCCACCAACGGCTTTCGAGCTTCCGGCTGGACATTCGTTGCGTCTATCACGGTCAACTTCCCGGCGGCAAGACGTTTCGAGGCGATGAATTGTAGTACTTCAAAAGCGTCTTTTGTTGACGCTTGGTTGTTCTCGTCGTCCGAGACCAGCCCGCGGCAAAAGTCGGATGAAATTATTTCTGTAGCTTTAAAATGGGTTTTACCAAAAGTCGACTTGCCGGAACCGGACGGCCCGACAAGCAGGACCAGCGCAAGTTCAGGTATCGTAATGACTTTCTTTGATCCTTCTGTCATGTAGATAGCCTTGTAAAAACAGCCATTTGGGTCGGTGCTCCAAGGCTGGCATCTTCGGCCCCGATCGGCCTATAGGCAACGGTATATTGATTCCGCTTCCCCACATCTTCCGCCCATTTCTTAAATTCTGCCCGTGTCCATTCAAAGCGATGATCTTTATGGCGGAATTCCCCGGCAGCAAGGGTTTTAAATTTAACGTTATATTCAGAATTCGGCGTCGTCACGACAACAAGTTTAGGCTTAGAAAACTCGAACAGGACGCGTTCAAATGTGGCCAGGCGATGAGGGTCAAGGTGTTCAATAACCTCCATAACCGTCACGGCGTCAAAGGTATCAAGCCGTTTATCGCGATAGACAAGGGAACCCTGAAAAAGCCTGATACGCGCTTTTTGCATAGGGGCCATTTGGTCAAATCGCAATTTATATTTGGTTTTTTCAAGAGATTTATAAGAAACATCCATGCCTGCAATTTCCTGAAAAGACCGGTCTTCAAGCAGGACGCGGAGTAAATGCCCTTCCCCGCAGCCGAGATCAATGACCCTTTTCGCCTGGACCTCTTTAAGGACCCCTGCGACCGCTGACAATCTCTGTTCCCTCAGGCTTATGTCTTTTTCAATGTTCCCCTCTTTAGAGGCGTACAATTGCTCTTTTTTCTCGGCGCCGGGGCCGTCTTCTTCCGTCAGGCGTAAGAGCGCGTCGGAAATCAAACTTCGCTGATGTTTCAGATAGGCACGGGTTATTTCTTCTTTCATGGGATGACAGGATAGCCAGCCCCCGCCATGGTGTAGAAGTTTATCTATTTCAGCATCCCCGACCCAGTAATGCTTTTCGTCATCCAAAACCGGGATAAGAACATAAAGATGGGTTAACAAGTCTTTGAGACGCGTTTCCCCCTCTAATTGGACTTTAAAATACGGACTATGCCCCCACCCGGGGAATTTTTCATCCAACAAAAAAGAGGTAATAGTCGTTTTATATCCCAGCGGTTCAAACAACTGCCGCACGAATTGTTCTCCGCGTTGACATGGGAGCGCGCAGATAGAGACGACAAGGGGGATCTTTTTCTCAACAAGTTCCGGCCGTTCCTTCGATTTGCCGTTCAGCGCGCTCCCGAGCAGTTTGGCTATGGAAACGCTCATATAAGACGAAGCGACATAAGGGCGATCGTTTACATACTGTTTCAGGGCAAAACCAGCGCTGCTCCTGTGATGGTTTCGGACAAGGCCTATAGGGTCAACTTCGAGGAGAAGGGCTATCGTACATTTTTCCGCAGACACTTCCGGATAGAATATGTGGGCCTTCCCAAAAGAGAAGTCAAAAGATTGAACCTGCCCGGGTCTTTTGTGAAGCAAATAGCCCAGATCTGTTGCCGGCTGGTGTGTCGTAGATATTGTTAACAACATATCATCAAGAGGCTCAGGTATAAGTTTAACTAAAAAACCTTGCAAGGCTTTTTTGTAGATTTTGAGCAGTTGTTTCAGTCCAACAGCATCTATCCGCCGCTCTCTGCGTTCTATTTTAGAGATGTAGTGCTGTGGTTTTTTTAGTTCCAGGGCAACTTGGACTTAAGTGAGCCCTGAATCCAGGCGAGTGTCGATCAGCTTTTGAATGATCCCCTGTGTCCTTTTGAGTAGATCGACTCGCCCATGTAAACAGTATATAACCTATTTCGCCATAATCCAAAATAGGTCATACTTCGTATGACAGCCGAGTAGCAGTATGGAACCTCATAACAGCAAAGAGTTGATGAGCGAGGGGGGCTGCTTTGTGCGCGAAGCGGGGAGCGGCCAGCAGGCCGCGCAGTGGCCACGCCTGCGACGACATCTCGCGGATAAGCTCGGGACTCATTCGATTCCGTCAGGGTGTTCGTCAAAATAGGTGCGAACGTCGACCGACAGCCCCCACCAAAATTAAGACCGGCTTCTTCGGAGGCCGGTCTTAATAATTGATACCTCTATTGCCCCCAAGGCCCAGCCGGGCCTGGGCCCTCTTCCTCGGAGCCTATGGGCCCCCGGCCCGGGGCGGAAAAGTCCCGGTACCGCTATACTATTACCACAGACTCGAAAAGGGGAACCGATATGAAAACGCTCAAGACCATAGCCGCCATAGCGATAAGCCTGGCTTTCGCCGTCTCCGTAAAGGCAGCCTCGCCTTTCGACGGTTCCGGCGCTTTCGAAGACCCCGGCCTTATCGAAGTCCCGGCCGTTGCGGAAGCCTCCGCGGTCTCCGACCCCGATCTCCGTTCGGCCGATGTCCCGGCCCACGGCTACACCACCGGCCAGCTGAGCGAGATGCGCCGGCACAACTCCTCGGTGGACGCCTCGGCCAATAAAGGCGTTTCCTTCGACGACGAGCGCGTCGAGGTCAAGTACCGCCCCTACGCCGATTACGAGAAGACCGGCTACCTGATAATGAGCTCCGCTTTCAACTTCGACTCCCGCCAGGCCAAACTGCTGATGGCGTCCAAACTGCCGGCCGACGGCACCCTGGTCATCTTCACCGACACCTACGGTACCTCCAAAGAAGAGGTCCTGCGCGCTTACGAGAGCGTTATCCCCCGCAAACGCATAAAGGTCATAACCCTGCCCAACGCTTCCCGCGGCTTCTGGGCCCGCGACGGCATACCGGTGCCCGCGATGGACGCTTCCGATAACCTGGTGGTGGTGGACGCGGCCTACGGCCACCGCTTCGAGCCCGACGCCGAGATAGCCCGCCTCTTCGGGGCCCGCATCGAGAAGCACGACTACTATTTCGAGGGCGGCAACTTCATGGCCAATCACACCGGGACCTGCATCATGGTCAACGCCCACGCCCATGTCCGCATCCCCGACTCGGTCTTCGCCGGCCAGTACGGCTGCCGCGAGATGATACGCCTCCCGCTGGTGGACGGCATCGGCCACATCGACGAGCACGTCCGCTTCATAAGCGAGAATGTCGTCGTGACCGACCTGCCGCAGTACAAGGACACGCTGGAAGGCAAAGGCCTCACCGTGCACATGCTGCCCAAGCCCTCGGGTCCCTACGAGACCTACGTCAATTCGCTGCTCATGGACGGCAAGATCATAGTGCCGGTCTTCGGCCGCGATACCGACGAGCAGGCCCTCGAGGTCTACCGCTCGCTCGGGCTGGAGGCTTTCGGCGCGAATTCCCGCAGCCTTTCCAACCAGGGCCAGGGTTCGGTGCACTGCATCACGATGACCTACCCCAAGGTCCCCGCCCGCGAGCTGATGAAGGCCCTGGGAGCCACCGAGCTCTGATATATCCGTATAAACGAAAAAGGCGCGCGGGGTTCGCCCCGCGCGCCTTTTCTTTTCAGGCCGGACCGCTCTCAGGCCGACTCTATCACCATCGTCTTGGCTATCTTGTCGCCGAGCCTTATGCCCTTGGGGTCCACAAGCACCAGGACGAATTCTACGATCGCTATGAGTACGTTCAGCAGCGGGATGATGAAAAGTATCTGACGCAGCAGCGAGTCCACGTAGGTGCATTTCTGCTTCGTGGCCAGGTTCATTACCCGGAGACCCATGACCTTCTTTCCCACGCTCCTGTTGTCCAGGCCGCCGAAGTCGATGCCGTCCTTGAGGAAGCTGTAGGCCATGGTGAGCAGGCCTCCTATGAACCCGAGGTGCACGGCGCGGAAGACGAACCATACGATGACCATCAGGGCCGCGTCTATGAGGACCGCCAGTATGCGTTTGCCTGCCGGGGCCTTGGAGTAGGCAGCGGCTTCGGCCGCCGCGGGGGTCTCCGTCCGCGGCTGGGGCTGGGCGGGCGCGACCGCCGGATCTGATTCAGTCATCTTGCCTCCTTGAATATACTGAGTCCGTACGTCATGGTGTGAAATCTCCGCGCCGCGCGCAATCCGGGATCAGAACCCGACCAGCCCCTTGAGCCCTTTCTTGACGGCGTCCTTTCCCTTTTCGGAGGCCGCTTTTTTCGCCCGTTCTTTGGCCTCCTCCTTGAGCTTTTGCTTCATCCGGTCCATGACCATCTTCCGGTCGAAGTTCTTCTGGTAATCCTGCCAGGCCGAGGCGTTCATCTTTTTATAGCCGGCCGGCAGGGCGAACTTTTCTGCGGGGATGCCGCCGGTCCTGACCGATTTGACGATCATGGAGTGTTCCGTCCCCTCGGAAGAGGCCTCGTAGGCCATCAGCATGCCCGGCGCCGGCGCGCTGCCGAACCCCAGCGCTTTGGCCTGGGCGGCGTAGAAAGAGGAGGCGTCCCTGAAATTCCCGGCGCCGGTCACCCAGGCCTTGCCGTTGAGGCCTTTGCCGCCGAAGGCGTACTCGTCGGAATCCAGGCCCGCTATCTTCCTGGACCCGCCGGTCTTCTTATAGGAATATCCCGCGGGGACCGCGCCGTCGGGCACCGGGCCGGAGCCGGAGTTCATCGCCTTGCGCAGTTCGTCGAAAGTGAACTCGCAGTAGCCTTTGGAGGCCGGCATCAGCATCCAGACCACCTTCTTGTCCAGCCGGGTTATCACGACCGACTTCTGGGTGCCGCGTCCCTTCTTTTCCGGGTCCTGGTAATTCACCGACATCTCCAGCCGGGAATATTCCGGCTCGATGTAATGGACCTGCGAGGTCTTGTTCGTCCCGCCTTCGTATCTTGAGACGCTCTCCGAGTTCATGGTGACGCCGGCCCGGGCGGGCGCGGCGCAGAGCAGCAGCGGCAGGAGCAATCTGATAGTTCTCATGGCAACCCCCTTTTCTGAGATTCTATCTAAATCAGGCGCGCGAAGGAACCCGCCCCGGGGATTTCGCGGGAAAGGAACGGGAATTTTGTAACATGGTCCCGGTACCCGGGTCGGGGGACCAGGGAGGAATATGGGCAGAGACTATATGCGCGTTACCCGTCCTATCTATGTCGCGATGGCCGGTATACTGCTGGCGCAGGCCGCGTCTTACACGGGCCTCGGGGCTCTGGGGTACGCCGGCTTCGCCCTGGCCGCGGTCGGCGGGGCCTGGCTGCTGGCTCTTTCCGCCGGGCCGGGGACAGGCGGCGCGGTAGCGCTCCACATAGGCTGCGCGGCCGCCGTTCTGCTCGGTTTCTATTTTCTCGACAAGGCCCCGGGCGGCACGCGGCCGGCGACGGTGATCCCGTTCTCCGCCGTCGTGCTGGGGTTCCTCACTCTTATCGCCTACCACTTCTTCCATGGCCCCCCCGTCCGGCGCGGCAATATGACGAAACTGCTCATCGCCGGCGGCTCCGTCGTCGCAATGATCTTCGGGATAGCGGCCCTGGTGAGCAACCTCTCCGGCGCGCTCGACGGGCCGCGTTACGGGACGGGCACGGTGCTGGGTTTCCTCGGCGTGATACTCGGTCCCCTGGGGCTCTTCTACGGTCTGAGGTACCGGACCTGCGAAAGCTCGGTGCCAATCGGCGAGGCCATGGGAATGAGCCCCGCCGACTGCGGTCCCGGCTCGCCCGACGGGCATTACGACATGAAGGGCCGCGTCGGCGGGCTGGAGACGCTGTTCAATATCGGCGAAGGGCGCGGGAGCAAACACGGCCCGCCCAGGTACTACCTGGAGGTCCTTTGCCGCGTTTCCAACCCGGCCCGCGCCCGCGCCGCCGCCTGGCCGGGGGGATTCTTCTCCAGGCCGCTCTCGCGGCTGCCGCCGCGCCTGAAGGACGTGCCGTACTGGGACTGGCACAGCGTGCACGGAGAGCCGGCCGGGACGGTGACCGGGGCCCTGGCCGGGATGCGGGCCGGCAAGGACACCATACTGCGGGAACAACTGGGGTTCCGTCTGCTGCTGCTGGACGAAGAGGGTTTCAAGGTCTCGTTCATGCTGGAAGGGGTCCCGGACAAGGCCGAGGTCATCCGGCTGGTAAAGGGGACCGCGGCCCTGGCGGCGGCCTTCGACAGGGCTCAATAGCCGAAAAGGAAGGCCATGCCGGCGAAGAAGAAGGCGAACGCCGTAAGCAGGTAGCCCGAGGGGCGTTTGCGCTCGATGAGGTGCTCGAAAAGCGCCGCGAACAGCGTGCCGGTGATGGCGATGCCCGAGACCGCGGCCAGCGCGTCGGCGCGCCGCACTGCCTGCAGGTAGAACATCAGCGACAGGTAGGTGCCGGCCGCGCTGCCGGCGGTTATCCAGAACAGGTTCCGGCGTCCCAGGGCGCGCATCCTCCCTGCGAAACCGAAGGGCTTCACCGCCGACACGGCCAGGAACAGCATCAGCGCCCCGGCCGCCCTGTAGAAATTCCCTTCCGTGGTGCCCAGCGCGGGGCTGCTGTCGAAGCAGTAGCGCGTGATGACCACTCCCGAAGCGTCGAGTATTATCCCGCCCAGCGCGAAGAGGCTCGCCCTGGCGTTCCAGTGCCCTTCCTTCCTGAACGATTCCAGCGAGAAGATGAAGAGGCAGACCATGAAGAAGCCCACCGCGTAGGCCTTGCGCGGGTCGAGGGTCTGCCCGAAGACGAAATAACTCAGGGCGCCTATGAAGAACGGCTGCAGTCCGAACAGCATCATGGTGCGCCCCGGCCCCATCAAAGAGAACGACTTTATGAGGAAGATGTCGGCCATGCCGAGGCCCAGCATGCCGGAGAGGAAGAAGAGCGCCGTTATGCCGGGCGGAGCGCCGGCGAAGCCGCCCCCGGCCAGGACGGTGGCGGCGAACAGGAGCGCCGCCACGCAGCCCTTGAAACAGTTGACCCAGAGGCTGGAGACTTTCCGCGCGTAATGGGTAAAGAACTGGACCCCGACGGCGAAGCTCAGGTTGGCGGCCAGCGCGTAGAGGTAGACGGCGTCCATCGGGGGGATATTGTACAAAGTTGCTATCATATCCACGGATGATCAGACTGGGCCTCTGCTGCAAGTTCAATACCGAGCCGATAGCCTTCCGCTCGGCCACGGCCCTGCATCTGCTGAGGTTGAAGCCGGCGGACAGAGCGGAGAAGCTGGCCGGCATCTGCCGCGGCAACGCCGCCGCCCTGCGCCGGGCTATCGAATACTGCGCCGCCAACGGCATAGGCGATTTCAGGATAAACAGCCAGATACTGCCGCTCAAGACCCACCCGCGGGCGGGCTATGAACTGCGGGAACTGCCCGGCGGACCGGCGATAATAAAGGAATTCAAAGCCTGCGGCGCTCTGGCGAAAAAACGCGGCCTCAGGCTGACCTTCCACCCCGACCAGTTCGTCCTGCTCAGTTCGCCTTCGGAAAAAGTCACGCGCTCCTCGCTGGAGGAACTGGCGTACCAGGCGGAGGTGGCCGGCTGGACCGGCGCGGACGTCATCAACATACACGGCGGCGGGGCCTACGGCGACAAGGCCGCGGCGCTGCGGCGGCTGGCCGGCGTCCTGAAGAAGCTGCCCGCCGCGGTCCGCTCGCGCCTCACGCTGGAGAACGACGACCGGACCTATACTCCGTCGGACCTGCTGCCTTTCTGCGCGGAGAACAAGGTCCCTTTCGTCTACGACGTTCACCATCACCGCTGCCTGCCCGACGGCACGACGGTGGAGGAAGCGACGCGCCGGGCGCTCGGGACCTGGGGTCGCCGCGAGCCGGTCTTCCACCTCTCCAGCCCCAAATACGGCTGGCGGGGCGACCCGCGGCCGCATCACGACTTCATAGATATGAAGGATTTTCCGTCCTGCTGGAAAAAGCTGGACATCACGATAGAGGTCGAGGCCAAGGCCAAGGAGGACGCCGTAAGACGCCTTGCCTCGCAACTCGGAGGGGTGAAATTATGGCAAGGAAAATAGTCGCGGTCAGCGGCTCGTACAGGCGCGGCGGCGCTATCGATCAGGCCGTCGCGGAGGTCCTGGCGGGCGCGCGCGAGGCCGGCGCGGAGACCGAACTGGTGAACCTGCTGGACAGGAATATCGATTTCTGCGATAACTGCCGGTCCTGCTGTCAGCCGCCCGGCGAGAAGCGCGGACCCTGCGTCAGAAAGGACGAGATGGCCGCCATTCTCGATTCCATAGATTCTGCGGACGGCCTGGTCCTGGCGGCGCCGGTCAACTGCTTCAATGTCACCGCCATCTTCCGCCGCTTCATGGAAAGGATGATGCCTTACGCCTGGTGGCCGTGGGGCGCCGGCGCCCCCAGGATGCGGCTGAAGGCCCGCCGCCCGGCCGCGCTCATAACCTCGTCGGCGATGCCTTCGCTGGCCGGCCGCGTCGCCACCGGGGCTATGCGCGCGCTGAAAGGGACGGCCCGCGCCGCCGGCTTCCGCCCCGCCGGCTCCCTCTTCATCGGCATGTCGTCCATGAAGCGGGAACCTTCACTGACGGCGGGCGAACTGAAAAAAGCCCGCTCCCTCGGCCGTCGACTGGCCGCCGGATAATTTGTTATAAAACCGGGTACTACCGTTGGGGGAGAGATGAAAAAGAAAGGGTTCACGCTCATAGAACTGATGATAGTGGTGGCGATAATAGGCATACTGGCGGCGATAGCCGTGCCCAAATTCGCCGAACTCATAAAGAAATCCAGGGAAGGGGCGCTCAAAGGGACCCTCTCCTCCGCGCGCAGCGCGCTCAGGGTCTATTATTCCGATAACGAGGCGATCTACCCGGCCGGTCCCGCCGGCGCCAACATAGCCTATCTGCAGACGGCGCTGGTCCCCAAGTATATCGGCGAGTGGCCCTCCCTGCACGTAGCGCCCTATCATCCGGAAACGAACACGGTGGACGCTATCGACGGGGGCGACCCGGCGGACGCGGACGCCGCCGACGACGGGGAATGGGTGTACGTCTCCAACAGCGGCAGCGACGAGTGGGGGCGCCTGAACATCGAGTGCTACCACGCGGACCTGAAAGGCGCGGTCTGGAGCGCGTACTAGGGCCGTCGTTCCCCAAGGACCTATAGCGCGCTGGGTCCGCGGACACTGCTTTCCGGTCCCCGCGCGGTGTACACTGTGGGCGGAGGACTTATGAAGCTCTTCGCCCTGCTGACCGCCGTTTTCCTGCTGAACGCCGCCGGACTGCGCGCCCAGGCCGTCGAACAGCTGCTGTCCAGGTCCGAAGCCGGGGAGTTCGCCCCGGTCCCGGACATACCCGAGGATTCCCTGAAGGCCGTGCCCTCCGCGGAGGAGGCCGACGAGTACGCCATGCCCTCCGAGCCCATGCCCAGGGAGGAATATTTCCACGTGCGCGCGTCCTTGGACGGATCGGATGATTTCTCCGGGTCCGGGGAGGAGGAGCCCGCCGCCCGGGCCGGCAACGCGATCATTCCCTACCTGATGCTGGCCACGGCCGAGTCCAACGCTCAGGGCGTGGACCTCGCGCTCATCCTGGCCGTGATAAAGAAGGAGTCCACCTTCGACCACAGGGCCAGGAGCAAGGCCGGCGCCTGCGGCCTGATGCAGCTCATGCCCTCCACGGCCAAATGGATGGGGATGAAGGACACTTCCAAGATCTTCGACCCCGGCCTCAATATCAAGTACGGTACCAAGTACCTCAAATACCTCTGGGGCGAATTCGGCGAAGGCTCGCCGGCCGACCTCGACGCCGGAGCGATGGCACTGAAGAGCACCCGCATGGCCATAGCCGCCTACAATGCCGGTCCCGGCAACGTCAAGAGGTACAACGACGTGCCTCCTTTCAGGGAGACCAGAAGTTATGTCAAGAAGGTCACGTCCTATTTCCTGGATTTCGAGGCCGCGGTGAATTGAGTCCCGCCGCCCCGCGCCGGAACCGCCCGCCCTCCAGGCGGGCGGTTTTTTTTGTCCCGCCTCCGCCCATAGGCCCTTTGGTCCCGGTCCCGCCTGGGTCTTCCCGCCCTTTCACGGTCAAGCCCCACGATGTATGCTATTGCCGGGAGAACTTATGAAAACGCTCAACATCGCTTTCGCCCTCGCCCTCGCTTTCACCGGCACGCTCCAGGCCGGGAGCATGGAGCGCATGCGCGCCAGGGCCGAGAACATAAATATCGATACCTCCGCCCTCGCGAAGAAGAGCGCCTCCGTCCCGGCCGCCTCCTCCAGGCCGGTCGCTTCCGACCGGCAGCGGCCCGCCGCGCCCGAGGTCAAGGCCTCCACCAGTCCTCTTATCGCGGCCATCGTTCATTTCTTCAAGCTGCTCTTCGGCGCCGACGGCGACGTAGAGATCTCCAACCCCCTCGCGGAGGTGCCGGAGTACGAAGGCGAGCTCGAGGACGACACCGAGGAGGAGCCCTACGACGAGGGCCAGTCCTACGAGCCCCTGGACGAATCGGCCCTGCCCTCGGAGCCTTTCCAGCAGCAGCCGCAGTTCGGCCTGCAGCCCCGGCCGCAGGAGCCCTCTTTCCAGCAGGGCCAGCCCCGGTCGGACGCCGGCGGTCCCGCGGTGCCGGAGGACCTCAAGCGGAAGGCCCTCGACTACTTTCAGGCCAATTCCGGCAAATTCGCCAACAAGCGCTATATCGGCATAGTGGATTTCGCGGCCCATTCGAGCAGGCAGAGGTTCTGGATCCTGGACCTGCAGAGCGGCTCCTCCCACGCCATACACGTGGCTCACGGCGCCGGGTCGGACCCGGACAATGACGGCTTCGCCACCAGGTTCAGCAATGTTCCCAATTCCAGGGCTTCCTCGCTCGGTTTCTATCTTACGGGGGCGCTCTATACCGGCAAGCACGGCAGGTCGATGCGCCTGCACGGTCTCTCCAGCACCAACTCCAACGCGCTTTCCAGGGCGGTGGTGGTGCACGATTCCAATTATGTCCGCGAGGGCAACTACAAGGCCGGCCGCTCCTTCGGCTGCCTGGCGGTCGCCAACAGCCAGATAACGAACGTCCTCGCCTCCCTGCGCGGCGGCGCGCTCATCTACGCCGGCATCTCGAACAGCGATTTCTGACAGGGGCCTCCCGGAGCCGCGCCGTACGGCGCGGCTTTTTTACGCCCGGATTTGCGCCGGCGGGAAAGTTTTCGCATAATATCAGCGTCGCGCCGGCACAGGGCGCGAACCGTTGAAGGGGAGCGTGCTCATGAAGAAAGCGAAAGGACTTATAGGCGCGGGCCTCGGCCTGGCCGCGCTTGCCGCGGCCGGGGCTTATTTCCTGCGGGGCGAGAAGGGCGCCAGGGCCAGGACCAAGGTCCGCGGCTGGGCGCTTAAGATGAAAGGCGAAGTGCTGGAGCGGCTCGAGAACATGCGGCGCATAGACCGCGACACCTACCTCGACATGGTGGACAAGGTCGCCGCCCGTTACGCCGGCCGCGAGAACATCACCGCCGAGGAGCTCAGCCATATGACGGTCGAGCTGCGCAACGCCTGGGCGCTCATAGACAAGAACCTGAAGTGATCCGGGCCGCCGGGCCATGGATAAATACCGCGCAGCCAACCTGAAAAGCTGGAACGCCCGCGTGCCCGTGCACGCGGCGTCCCGCTTTTACGACGTGGAAGGCTTCCTGCGCGGCCGCAGCGCGCTGCTGCCTATCGAGCGGCGCGAGGTGGGGCCGGTCAAAGGGAAGCGTTTGCTGCACCTGCAATGCCATTTCGGCATGGACACGCTGTCCTGGGCCAGGCTCGGCGCGCGCGTGACCGGCGCCGATTTCTCCGGCAGGGCCATAGCCAGGGCGCGGGAACTGGCGGAGAAGACCGGCCTGCGGGCGGACTTCGTCCTCTCCGACGTCCTGCGCCTGCCGCGCGCGCTTAAGGCGAAGGGCAAGTTCGACATAGTCTTCGCCTCCTACGGCGTCCTCTGCTGGATCCCCGATATAAAACGCTGGATGCGGGTGGCGGCGCACTTCCTGAAGCCCGGCGGCTTCCTCTACCTGGCCGAATCGCATCCCTTCACCAATATCCTGGCCATGGACGGCCGCACCCAGGAACTGCCCTACTTCAACGAAGGTCCGACCTATTTCCCGCCGGAATACACTTACACGGACGGGCCGGAGAAGGCCATGCCGCCCACTTACGAGTGGTGTCACCCGATGAGCGACATACTGGGGGCGGTCAAGACCGCCGGCCTGCGGCTGGACTTCCTCCACGAGTTCCCCTATTGCGCCTGGGAGCGCTTCAAGGGCATGAAGAAGGGACGCGACGGCTTTTACCGCCTGCCCGCGTCCCGCAAGTCCCTGCCGCTGCTCTTCTCGCTGAAAGCCGTCAAGGAGAAGCCCCGATGAAGATCCCCGAAGAGATAAAGAGGCTCGTTCCCGAGATGACCGCATGGCGCCATGAGCTGCACTCCATGCCCGAGACCGCCTTCGAGGAGAAATGGACCTCGGCCTTCATCGCGGACAAGCTGCGCTCGTTCGGCCTGGAGCCGGTGACGGGTCTCGCCGGCACCGGGGTCGTCGCCACGCTCAAGGCCGGTTCCTCCAAAAAAGCCATCGCGCTGCGCGCCGACATGGACGCCCTGCCGCTCAAAGAGGCCAATGATTTCGGCTACCGGTCGAAGAACGAGGGACGGATGCACGGCTGCGGCCATGACGGCCATATCGCCATGCTGCTGGGCGCGGCCAAATACCTCGCCGCGAAGAAGAACTTCTACGGGACGATACATTTCATCTTCCAGCCGGCAGAGGAAGGGGGAGGCGGCGCGGGGAAGATGGTGGACGAGGGGCTCTTCGAGAAATTCCCCTGCGACGCCGTTTACGGCATGCATAACTGGCCGGCGCTGCCTCTCGGGCAGTTCGGCCTGCGCCCGGGGCCGATGATGGCCAGCTCCGACAAGTTCGAGATAGAGCTCGGCGGCAAGGGCTGCCACGCGGCCATGCCGCATACCGGCACGGACCTGGTGCTGGCCGCGGCCTCCATCATAAAAGAGCTGCACACCATAGTCGGCCGCAGCGTGGACCCGCTGGAACCGGCCGTGGTCAGCGTGGCGCATCTCAAAGCCGGCGACGGGGCTTATAACGTGATGCCCGGGACGGCCCTGCTGCGCGGCACGGCCCGCGCCTTTTCGACCGGGGTGCAGGATATCATCGAGCGCCGCATACGCGAGATCTGCGCCGGCCTCTCCGCCGCCCACGGCGCCAAAGCGGAAGTGAAGTACAGCCGCAATTATCCGCCTACGGTCAACGACGAAGCCCAGGCCGCGGTCTGCGCGGAGGCCGCCGCCGCTCTCGCCGGCAAGGACTCCGTCGTAGCCGTAAAGCCCGTCATGGGCGCCGAGGATTTCTCGTTCATGCTCAGGGCCAGGCCCGGCTGCTATCTTTTCGCCGGCTCCGGCGAGGGCGACCCCGCCCCGCTGCACAACCCGAAGTTCGATTTCAACGACAAACTGCTCCCCATCGGCGCCGCCTACTGGTGCGTGCTCGCAGGACAGGTGCTGCCGAAATAACACGGAGGGAAAGATGAGATACGCCTTTCTGCTTATTGCCCTTTGCGCCGCGGGCGCTTTCGCCCAGTCGGCGCAGGCGCCGGGCAAGTCGGCCGAGGGGAAAGTCCCGGTCGAATGCCGGCGTTACTCGACGGAGAGTCTCTGCTATCCGAAGGGCTGGAAGACCAGGGACCCGGTGCGGTTCAAGAACGGCCAGGGAATGGCTCTCGGCGAGACCTTCTACCTCAACCGCACTTTCGATTTCAACGCCGTCGGTTACGGCGTTCCGTATACCACGCCCGTCGTAAAGCCTTACAGGGGCTGGGCCGAAATAGTGGTGAACAAGATCGGTCTTGCCCGTGAAGCGGCCCCCGACCTCTCCAACCCCGTCTCCGAGCTGCCCGAAGTGTCCGACTGTTCGGAGGGGGAGTACCCGTGCTTTCAGTACCTGGGGAAGAAGATAGTGAACGGCTATTCCGCCTACTATTACCGCATGTACGGCGCGCCGGACCAATGGGCTTCCACGATGTTCGTGTACCTGGTGGGCAGGGACGCGCTGTACCGCCTGGAGTACCGCGCGCACAATAACGACTTTAAGAAGTACGAGCGCTACTTTTACACGCTGCTGGCCAGCTTCCGTCCCAACAAGCCCGCCAAGTGAGGGCGGGCCTTTGGGCCCATGACGGAAGCCGCCGCCTTTCCCGGCGCGCTGCGCCTGTGAATAGAGGATCGCGGCTTGTGTCGGTCTCATTATAGCAGGGGGTTCCGGACAGAGAAACCCGGTTGAGACCGGTTGCCAATAATGATAGGATTTTCCCGGGGGAAAAATGCGTAATGGTAGCGATACCGTCGGGGGGACGCTAAGAAAATTCTCCGTATTGCTGTTGATGTTGTCCGTGGCCGGTTGTTCGGACCTCCCTGATCGGCTGGTCCGCAACGACCCCGAGGCATTCCGGGATTTCCAGGATCTTACGGAACGGGGGCGGGAAAAGATAGTCGGGAAGCTGACGGCCAGACTGGGCGGGGGCAGCTATACGGACAAGTGCGAGATCCTGTACGCTCTCGGTAAGCTGAACGCGGAGGCTGTCGCGGCCGTTCCGGCGATAGCCGAAATCCTCGCTGCGGCTCCTCCCCTGATGAAATCCAACGCCGCATACGCGTTAACCCGTTTCGGGCCCCCGGCGGTACCGGCGCTGACCGCTTTGCTGGGACACGAAGACCCGGAAACCCGAAAAACCGTCGCCTGGGCCTTGGGACGTATCGGTCCGCCGGCCGAAAAAAGCGTCCCCGCGTTAGCCGGTATGCTCGGGGATAAGGATAGCGGGGTCGGACTGGCCGCGGTGAGCGCGCTGGGCAGGATCAGACCTTCGATCCTGTTGGACCATCTTCATCTCCTGGCGGACGAGAACGTTATCATCAGGCGGGCGGCCGCCGCTTCTTTCGCCAGGATACCTCCGGTCGAGGCCAGAAAGTCTATCCCCCGCCTTATCAGAATGCTTAGAGCCTCGCGCGACGATTCTAAATTCCAGTTGATGTTCGTACTGGGCCGGCTCGGATCCGAAGCTTCTTCCGCCGTGCCCGAGCTCGCCGGTATCCTTAAGAACGGGGGGAATGCCCACTCCGGGGCGGCCGCGTTCGCGCTGGCCGGAATTGGCGTCCCCGCGGTCCCGGCACTTATAGAGGTTCTCGAGGAAGGTCCGCCGTCGGCCCGGGGCAGCGCCGCCTGGGCCCTGGGTGAGATAGGTCCACGGGCGCGAGAAGCGATTCCCGCCCTGGTTGCCATCTCTACCTCGGCCGATCGCAACGTCGGGATGCACGCGGTCACCGCTTTGTCGAGGCTGGGAGGCGACCCCGGCCGGATCCTTCCCCTGCTTTTTGAGAACGTCATGTCCGAGTCGATCATCAGCGACTCCGTGCGGAGAATGGGCCCCGCGGCCGTTCCCGCCCTGCTCTCCATGATGAGGGAAGAGCTCGCCCAGCGTGAGGAGATGGGGCCCGGTGGGAGGAGTGCCGCTGTATCCAAGAGGCCTCCCTGGCCGCTGATATCCAGGGAAGCGGTGTTGTACGGGGTAGGCGCGGAGGCCATCCCGTATCTCCTGGAGATAGCCGGAAATCCCGGGGATGAACTGCGGCCGGTCGCTTTACGCGCGCTCGGGAAGACAGGACCGCGGGCCGGCGAGGCGGTTCCGCTTTTGATAGAGGCGCTTGAAGACACCCGGAACGATGTAAAGAGAAGCGCGATGATCGCTTTGGGCGGGATCGGCCCCGCCTCAGAAAAAGCCGTGCCGCCATTGTCGGTTTTTCTGGCAAACCGCAACGATAGCATAAGGGAGGCCGCGGCCGATGCCTTGGGGCGGATAGGGCCCGCGGCTTCCGCGGCCGTTCCGCCATTGGAGCGGATGCTTTCCGCGGGACCGAGGGAGAGGCTTGTCGCCGCGCTGGCTCTATGGCGCATATCGCGCTCAATATCCGCTTTATCCGTTCTTGTCTCGGGAGTTAACCCCGGAACTTCCGCTACGCTGGACCTCGCTTTGGAGAGTTTGAAAGAAGTCGGGCCGCCGGCCCGGGAAGCCGTCCCCCGTCTGCGCGAATTGATGGGATCGAAGGATTTCCCGGTCAGAGAACGCTCGCTCGCCGTGCTGGCCTCGATCGGTCCCGGAGCCGCAGCCGCTCTTCCCGAAGTCCTCGACGCGCTGAAGACGGATGGCGGCCTTGGCGGGCTTGCCGCGGAAACTCTCGGAAATATGGGCCCTGGCGCGAAGAGAGCCCTCCCCGTCCTCAGGGAACTGCTTGAGGGTAAGGACGAGAATCTCAGAAAATTTTCCTTGCAGGCGGCCGCCGGTATCGGCCAGCCGGCCCTCGAGCCGCTTCTAAGATCCTATTTGAGAGGAGATTCCTGGTGCAGGGTAGACGCCGCCGAAGCCCTGGCGGGCCTGGGTCCGGAGGCCAGGCCCGCTATCCCATTCCTCGTGAAGGGGCTTCTGGACGCGCATCCGGAAGTCCAGGCCTCGGCCGAGAGAGCTCTGAAGAAGATCGACACGACGACGGCGATCCCCGGTCCCGCCGCCGCGGTCCGGATCTGACACTTACGGAGGATGGTCATGAAAAATATCGTTCTTGCGGCTTTTCTGCTCCCGGTCCTGGTCCCGCCCGCTTTCGCCGTTTCATCCAAAGAAAAACGGCAGATAGAAGAGATCGTGGCGAAGATAAAGGGAGGGGACTACGAGGCCGGCAGCCCGGAACTGTTGAAGCTCGGCAGGAAAGCTGGCCCTTTTATCGAACCGCTGACGGAGGATGAGAACCCCGGGGTCCGCAGAAACGCCGTATTCTGTCTGGCGGCGATAGATCATAACTTGGTCCCGAACCTGATAAAACAGTTCTATAAAAAAGGCCTGGACAATATGACCAGGTCCATGTATTTCCAGCTCTTATGCGCTCACCGGACCGAGGAGGCCAAGCGATTCCTTCTCCGCGTCCTCAAAGATGTCAGGATAAACAACTCTATCCGCGCCGAGGCTCTCGGTCCCTTGTCGCTCTACCGTGGGGACAAGGAAGTCCTGAGCGAACTTCTTGTCTTTCACGAGTTGGGCGGGCCGTTGAGACGGGAGGCTCTCTATTCCCTGGGAGTGCTCGGCTCCGCGGAAGCTATTGAGCCGCTGCGGCGGTCTTTGGCCGATCCGGACCAAAAGATAAGGATGGCTACGATACATGCTCTGGCCGGTATAGGCGGGAAAAAAAGCGCGGAGGCCGTAAGCGGTATGCTCAAGGACGAGGACGGGGAAGTCCGGGGGCTGGCTATGCGCGCGTTGGGCGTCATGCGTTCAAAGGAGCATATCCCGGATCTCGAGAAAGCCGCCGGAAGCGAAGCCGACCCGGAGTTGAAATGGCTCTCAGGCGCCATGATAGAGAAGATCCGCGGTTCTAAGTCCGCCCGGAACAGCGAGGCATTCTCGCGGTTGAACGTAAGGGACCTGCTGTGGGTGGATGAACTTTGTCATCCCCGGGAATATGCGGACATGGTGGAAAAACTGCGTCGCCTCAAGAAAGAGGACTGGATCCTGGTGTTGCGCGAGGCGGACGATGTCGTATCGTTGACGGAGTCCAGCGACCCGGAAGAGATGGAAGCCTCCGGCTGGCTTTTTATGGCATTTTTCCGGCCTTTGGCGATGATAGACGAGGGACATGCAATGAAGGTCCTGGCATCCGCGCTCACCGACAGGACCTATAGTTTTACGATCAGATCCACCGCTCTGGATGACGACGGAATAGACGAGGAGATTATCCGGAAAGTGATGTCCGACCCCGCTGAATCCCCCAGGTTCAGGGCTTTGGCTGAGAGCCGGCTGGCCTCCAGCGGGCCCCGGGAGTAGCCCTTGGAGCCGTGTTCCGGCCCATTCGGCCCATGACGGCGGCGGCCCCGTGTGTTAGAATATAAACGTTCCGGGCCCCTGGCCCGGCGCGCTATGGACAACCGCTTCTAAAACCCGCAGCAGTCAGCCCCGCCGGCATCGCCGGCCATTCCGACATCTACATACTACTACCCGGAGGTATCTCTATGGGTAACAAGGTGCTTTTAGAGGCGCGGGACCTCGCCTTCGCCTATCCGTCGGGCACGGAGAACGTCTTCTCCGGCGCCTCGTTCCGTCTCTACCGCGGCGACAAGACCGCGCTGCTGGGCGATAACGGCAGCGGCAAGACCACGCTGCTGCGTATGCTCGCCGGCGAACTGGAGCCGTCGGCCGGCGATCTGGCGCTGCGCGGCGCCGGCGTTTTCCTGCTGCGGCAGGAGGATTCGGCCGAAGGCGCGGGCAGCGCGCTGGACTGGCTGCGCGAGGGACTGCTGGAGTCCGGCGACTGGGACCTGGCGGCGGAGCTCTACGCCGGCGCGGCGCGGCTGGGATTTGCCGCCGCCGACCTGGAGCGCCCGGTGGAGACCTTCTCCGGCGGCGAGCGCAAGATGCTGGCGCTGATGGCCGGCTTCCTGCGGCGCCCGGACCTCTACCTGCTCGACGAGCCCACCAACTATCTCGACGCCGCCGCCATGGCCCGGCTGTCGGGCGAGCTCAAGAGATTCAGGGGGGCCTTCGTCGTGGTGTCGCATGACCGGGCTTTTCTGGACGACTGCGTGGAGAAGGTGCTGGAGCTCAAACGAAGCGAGTTCGCGGTATACGAGGGTAATTACAGCGCTTACGCCGCGCAGAAGCGGGCGGAGTTCGAGCTGGCCGTTAAGAAGAAGGAGAAGATAGAGGGCCAGATAGCGCATCTGCGGGTGATGGAGCGCAATTACCGCGACTGGGGCGCGGCCAAGGAGAAAGAGAAGATCGGCGCGGCCGACAAGGGTTTCATCGGCGCGCGCGCGGCGAGGCTTCAGAAGAAATCGGCCCGCGCCGCCCGCCGCGCCCGCGAGAAGATAGAGGAGCTCGAGCGCGAGAAACCTTTCGTGGAGAAGGTGCGCTCGGCCTTCCTGCCGCCGGCCGCTCCATCCTGGCTGGAGGTGTCCGGGCTGTCCAAGCGGCTGGGGTCCAGGACGCTGTTCAAGGACCTGTCGTTCAGGCTGAAGTCTGGCGGGCGGCTTGTGCTGGAGGGGGATAATGGCGCGGGCAAGAGCACGCTGATGCGCATCCTCGCCGGCGAGCTGGAGGCGGACGCGGGCGAGGTGAGGCGCGGGCGCTCCGCGCGCGTCTTCTACCTGCCGCAGTTCAGGCCGGCGATAAGGCCGGGGGCGAGGGGGAGGGATTATTTTCCCGGCGCGCTGCTGGAGCGGGCCTGCACGATGCTCGACCACCTGGGGGCCGACGGTGAGCATATGTTCAGGCCGCTGGAGGGGCTGAGCGAGGGGCAGCGGCGCAAGGTGGAGCTGGTCCGGTTCCTGGTCAACGGCGCCGACATCGCCCTGCTCGACGAGCCCACCACGCACCAGGATATCCGCACGGTGCGCGTCCTGGAGGAGGAGCTCGCCTCCTACGCAGGCATCCTGGTCCTCATCTCCCACGACGCCGCCTTCCGCTCCGCCCTCCCCGGCGAGGTTCTAAGGCTATGAATAAGGAGAACTATGCCGGGGCATGACGGCGTGTCAGCACGCAGGACACGGACTCGCGCGCATAGCGCGTCGGTCCTCGGCTCTCGCTCCTCGCGCTTACGATGCTCGGAGCTCCGAGGCGGTCCTGCTTAGCTGACACGCCGCCTCCCCCGGCTGTCTCCTTATGCCTGAAGATTGGAATATTTTGCAAAATTGCGAGGAGTCGTCAATCGGGCGTTTCCCAATGGAAATTTGACATGTTTGCGGGCTGGTGCTAGAATATTCGCGCTACCAGTAATGGCGGTAGTGATGGGGGTGGGATACCATGTGTAGTAGTTTGCGCCCTCTCCCTCCTGTGGCTGTTCTGGTGCGGGTGCCTAGGCAGTTTGAGCCCCAGCCTTATGTAACAACATAATCCTGGTAACTTATAAACGAAAACGGCCTATGCTTGTAACATAGGCCGTTTTGTTGGGCACTAAAAAACCCGCTTGTGAGAGCGGATTCAAGTAGGACCTTTTGTGAACACAAGAATCCTACCATTTGAATCCTGACTCCTGCAAGCCTTGTCTAAAGCATATGCTTTGGATATTAATGTCACGCCTCAAAAAGGAGGTGATACTATGAAGGCTACTGTAATACGAGTAATCGACGGCGACACATTCATTATTTCTAATGGATGGAGCTGGAGTGGACTCTCGGGAGATCGGATTCGGCCTACCGGATATGATGCGCCCGAGATTGGTACCCCTGGCGCTGCTCTGGCAACTTGGCGGTTGAGTGGTTTAATCCTGAATAAGGATATAGAACTGCGAAACCCTGTTAAAGTTGACAGAGGCCGTCTCGTAGTTGATGTCTACGTGAATGGCATCAACCTGGCTCATTACTTCCGTAATTGAGCCGCACTCCTTCTCTCGGGGCAGGAGTCTGCCCCAAGAGAAGTTTAGAGTATTTACATGAAAGGAATGATAATATGAATCGCAAAAATCAGCATGTTGTTCCTCACGATGACGGATGGGCTGTTAGGACTCCCGGTTCAAGTCGTGTCGGGTCCACGCATGATACTCAAGAGGAGGCTATTCGGGCCGCTATTAAAAGGGCAAAGGCTGCCGAATCTGAGATGCTAATTCATGGCAGGGATGGGAAAATCCGGGAAAGGAATACGTATGGGCCAGACCCGTTCCCTCCGGAAGGATAAATAAGAACAGTAGGTTCGGCGGGGGATCACCTAAGAAAAACCGTCCGAAGCCGCGAGCTTACGGAGTATGCGCCGGAGCTAGCCGGTGGAATCGCATCTCGAGGACGCGGAGGCGCATACGAGCGCGAGCGGCGAGGTCGGAGCGCGAGCACGGTGTGCGAGCGGCGTTTTTTCGTGGTGAGCCCCCGGCGGGCCTGAATAGTTGCAGATAAAACAGGGAGGGCGGAGCTAATAGGCTTCGCCCTCCTTTTTTGCGGGTCAGGGGAAGGTGACGGTGGCGAGGTGGGCGGAGGAGAAGGCGGGGAGGTCGGCTATGCGGCGGGCGGGGTCGGAGTAGATCAGGGTGCGGGCGACGCCGCCGGAGCAGTCGAAGTATTCGAGGGTGTTCTGGTTCTTGTGGTAATTGCGCAGCCAGGTCCTGCCGGCTATCTCTACTCGGGCAGAGACCTTGTCAGGCGACGGGGCGGAGACGAACTTGTAGAGCTGGTCGCAGGGGACTTTGGACGGCACGGCGGAGAAGTTGAGCATCACCATGTCGCCTGGGTTGAAATAGGTGCCGGGCGGGCTGGCCAGGATCATTTCCATCGCTTCTTTGGGCGCCTTGGCTTTGGTCATAAAGGCCCGGAAGTAATGCTTGTTCTCGCTTATGGGCAAAAAACCTTCCGGTATCGGCGCGGAGATGTATTCGGTGGAGAAAGCCTCGTGGCGGACCTTATGGTTGACCATGTAGAAAGCCGCCGCCAGGAGCAGGATGAGTCCCGCTCCCAGTACGATCAGCGACTTTTTCAGCACGGTATTACCTGGGGAACTTCGGCGGAGGCGGCGGGTTGGGGTTCATGGGCCGCTCGTCCTGCTCCGGTCTGGGGGCCGCCGGCGCGGGCGGAGGAGGGGGAGGCGGTGCGGCCTGGGGCGCCTGGCCGGCGGCGGCCGCCAGCCATTTCTGCACCTCGGCCAGCAGCACGTCGGGATTGGTGGGCTTGCGCAGCGCGGAGACGTTCTTCATGGCGTTGAGGTCGCCCAGCGTCTCGGGCTTGCCGGTGGAGAAGATTATCGGGACCATGTCGCCCTCGCCCCGCAGCGTCTCGTAGACGTGCAGGCCGCCGCCGCCGGGCACGTTGAGGTCCTGGAGGATCACCTCGGCCTTGAACTGGCGCTGCACTTCTATCGCGCCGGTAGCAGTGTCCGCGACGCGGACCTCGTGGCCGAAGTCCTCGAAGAACTCCTTGGAAAAATCGGTTATCGCCGGTATATCGTCGACTACAAGTATCCTGGACATGTCTTTCTCCTTTACGGAGATAACTTTAATAAATTAGCTCCGGAAAATAAAGGGGGCGTCGCGCCCGGCGCGGGGGTTCAGGAGCGTTTGGCCAGCCCGGCCAGCGGGCTCGACTTGTACGCGTTCTCCAGGAAATCGATCCCCGCGTAGCCGGCCAGGAAGGCCGTCTTCCAGTTGCCTTCCATGAAGGCGCCGGCCGCGCCGCCGATGAGACCGGAAACGAACACGGTTGAGCCGAAGTAGGCCCAGTCGAACCGCGGGCGTTTTTCCTTCTTCAGGTTCTTTAGGAAGCCGGACAGGCCGCGCACGACTCCGCCCGCGAAACCGGCTATGAGGTATAGTTCGAATCCGTTCATCTTGCCCTCCGCTCTCCCCCGGCTATATGTTATCAAAACGGCGCCGCCCGTAAAAATAAAGAAGGCGGAGCTTGCGGCTCCGCCTTCTTTCGTAAGGGTCTAAGGGTTTCTTAGACCAGGCCCTGGGCCATCATGGCCTCGGCGACCTTCTTGAAGCCCGCGCAGTTGGCGCCGAGCACGTAGTTGCCGGGCTGGCCGGCTTCCTTGGCGGCGTTCACGCAGGCGGTGTGGATGCTGACCATGATGCCGTGCAGGTGCTTGTCCACCTCTTCGCGGCTCCAGCTCATGCGCATGCTGTTCTGGGTCATCTCCAGGCCGGAGGTGGCCACGCCGCCGGCGTTGGACGCCTTGCCGGGGGCGAAGAGGATCTTCGCTTTCTGGAAGGCTTCGACGGCCTCGGGCACGCAGGGCATATTGGCGCCTTCGGTCACGCACATCACGCCGTTCTTGAGCAGGTTCTGCGCGTCCTTCTCGTTGAGCTCGTTCTGGGTGGCGCAGGGTATCGCGACGTCCACCTTGACCTCCCACGGTCGTTTGCCGGCGTGGAACTTGGAGCCCTTGAACTTGTCGGCGTAAGGCGCGACGATGTCCTGCCCGCTGGAGCGCAGCTGGAGCATGTACTCCCACTTCTCGCCGGTGATGCCCTCGGGATCGTGGATGTAGCCGTCGGGGCCGGAGATGGTGACCACCTTGCCGCCGAGGTCGCCGACCTTCTTGACGGCGCCCCAGGCCACGTTGCCGAAGCCGGAGATCGCGACGGTCTTGCCCTTGAGGCTGGTGCCTTTGGTCTTGAGCTGCTCCTCGCAGAAATAGACCACGCCGAAGCCGGTGGCCTCGGGCCGTATCAGCGAGCCGCCCCAGGTGATGCCCTTGCCGGTCAGCACGCCGGTGAACTCGTTCTTGAGGCGCTTGTACTGGCCGTACATGTAGCCGATCTCGCGGCCGCCCACGCCGATGTCGCCGGCCGGCACGTCGGTGTCGGGGCCGATGTGGCGGAACAGCTCGGTCATGAAGCTCTGGCAGAAGCGCATCACTTCGGCGTCGCTCTTACCCTTGGGGTCGAAGTCGGAACCGCCCTTGCCGCCGCCCATAGGCAGCGTGGTCAGGGAGTTCTTGAAGATCTGCTCGAAGCCCAGGAACTTGAGGATGGAGAGGTTGACCGAGGGGTGGAAGCGCAGGCCGCCCTTGTACGGGCCGATGGCGCTGTTGTATTCCACGCGGTAGCCGCGGTTGACGTGGAACTCGCCCTTGTCGTCCTGCCACGGCACGCGGAAAGTGATGGTGCGCTCGGGCTCGACGATGCGCTCCAGGATCCTGGCCTTCATGTACTGGGGGTTCTTCTCCAGCACGGGGGCGAGGGTCTCGAGGACTTCCTTCACCGCCTGGTGGAATTCCTTCTCGCCGGGATTCTTGGCTACGACGCCCTGCAGGACGCCGTCGATGTACTTCTGCACTGAGGTACCGCTTTTCTCAGCCACAGCTGTTTTGGACATGATTTCCTTCCTTAGTTTATTGTAGGGGGGACCTGGCCCCGTTCGAAACGAAACCGGTAAATGACCGTGAATTTATATTACAAACCTAAATTTTGGTTGTCAACCGGAGCCCCGTTAATAAAAAACGCGCCGCGCGGAGGCCTTGGCCCGTAAGGTAAAATTGTTATAATATAAAAGCATGATGAAAGCCATCCTCCCGCTTTTTCTCCTCCTTTGCGGCTTTCCCGGTACCCTGTGCGCCGAGGTTTTCAGGGATTCCGGTTCCAATTTCGAGATAGATTTTCCCGCCGGCTGGGCCGTCGAAAAGAGCAACGACCCGGCCGTCATCCTGCGCCTGGGCCGGCAGGATTCTTTCGCCGAGTTCACCAAGCTCGAATCCGAGCTGAGCGATTACTACCTCAAGGCCCGCGTGAAGGAGCAGGTGGATTCCCTGCGCTCCAAGGGCAACACCATCTCCGGCGAGGTGAAGCCGGTCTCGATCCGCGGCGTCACCACCGCCTACTATGTCCGTTACGACACGATGGGCTCCCCGGCCTACATTTCCTTCCTGACCTACGACGAGAAATCCTACGCCGTCTCCGCCCACGGCCTCGACGAGTCCGACTTTCGCAATATGCTGGGCCGTTTCCGCAAGCCGGGCGAGGTCATCAAGGCGCCCCCCAAGCCCAAGAAGCCCGCCCGCGTTCCCGTAGTGAAGGCGCCCGCTGAAGCGCCGGCGGGAACCGCCGCCGGGTCCCCGGATTCCACCGGCACGGTGGTGGCGGTTTCCAGCGCGGCCGCGGGGGACGCGGCGCAGGCCGGAGCGGAGACCCCGGAAGCGGCGCCTTCCGGCCCCGGCGTGGGGGAAAAAGCCGCGGACATGATGTCCAAAATTTCGGAAGCGGCCTCCTCCAAGGAGCCGCCCTATATAAAGCGCTCCCCCGTTCCGGCCTGGCTGGCGGGTCTCCTCATCGGCGCCTGGCTGATCGGCGCGGCCATGGCCCGCTCGAGCGCCGCCAAGTACCAGAATCCGCGCCTGGCGCCGCCGCCGGCGGAGATCCCGCCGGACTTCTTCTTCCCTTTCCTCGTCTCCAGGTATTTCTCGTCGAAGGAGGTGGAGTACCGCATCCTGACCAGGCAGAAGCAGAGCCTCGCCGCCTATTACGATTTCCCGCAGGACATGTGGCTGGCGGCGGGTTTCTACGGTTTCGTCCTGTTCCATCTCGTCTGGGCTTTCGCCGGCCTGCTCCCGGGCGAGAACCCGCTGACGCATTTCATGCTGGGACTGCCGGGCGGCCGCCTGATAGCCTCGGTGCCCGACCTTTTCTTCGCGCTGCCCCTGGCCTTCGGGCTCTACAAGCTGGCCACGCGCAAGGGCGTGCTCGAGGTGTACGACCACCAGTCGAACAGGATCTTCGAGGTCAGGCCCGAGCTGGCCTACGGCCTGCTGCGCGACGGCAACGGCAAGGAGGTCGCGCGCCTCCATCTCAAGGACGGCAAGACCGGACGTATGTGGCAGTTCGTCGACACCGACAACCAGGTGGTCTTCAACGTGCGCGACGACGCGCCGGGTATAAGCCTGGCCTGCCGGCTCTTCGGCTCGCAGGGCGGGCGGCTGCGGCGGCGCTACGGCATCTTCGCCGACGAGCGCCGCGCCGGCTACGTCTTCCTCGACCCTTCTTCTCCCGACAGGTTCCAGATCCACCTGGAATACAATTACTCGCGGCTGGCCCACCCCGCCCATATCATGGCGGCCGTGCTGTTCATCGTCTCGCGCGAGCGCGAGCACGTCTATCCGACCATATTCTAGAACGGGGGTGACCCGATGAAGATAGGCATACTCACCGGCGGCGGCGACTGCCCGGGCCTCAACGCCGTCATACGCGCCGTGACCAAGTCCGCGCTGCGGCGCGGCTGGGAGGTCTACGGCTACCTCGACGGTTTCAAGGGCCTGGTCGAGGACAGGCGCCGCCGGCTGACCGACAGGGACGTCTCCGGCATCATCATACGCGGCGGCACCATACTGGGCACCAGCAATATCGCCAACCCTTTCTCCTACACGCTCTCCCCTTACGGCTCGCCGGGGGCGCCGGCGGACATGACGGAGCGCGCGATCCGCAATTTCAGGAAGCTGGGGCTCGGCGCGCTGGTCGCCATCGGCGGCGACGGCACGCAGAGCATGTCGCTGCGCTTCCACAAGCTCGGCCTGCCGGTCGTCGGCGTGCCCAAGACCATCGACAACGATCTGTCCGCCACCGACTTCACCTTCGGTTTCGACACCGCGCTCAAAGTGGCGACCGAGGCGGTGGACCGGCTGCACACCACGGCCGACGCGCACGACCGGGTGCTGATAGTGGAGACGATGGGCCGCTACGCCGGCTGGATAGCGCTGCGCGCGGGCATAGCCGGCGGCGGCGACGTGATACTGCTGCCCGAGATCAAGTACCGTCCCGCCGACGTGACGGCGGCGATAAGGGAGCGCCGGCGCCGCGGCAAGAATTTCAGCATCGTCGTGGTCAGCGAAGGCGCGGCTCCCGAGGGCGGGGGCATGACGGTCATGAAGACCGTCGAGGGTTCCACCGACCCGGTGCGCCTGGGAGGGGTCTCCTACCGCGTGGCGGAGATGATAGAGAAGGGCACCGGCATAGAGAGCCGGGTCGTGGTGCTGGGCCACCTGCAGCGCGGCGGCGAGCCGACGCCTTTCGACAGGTGGCTGGCCACCGGCTTCGGCGCGGGAGCGGCCGAGCTGATAGCCGCCGGACGGTTCGGCCGGATGGTCGCGGTGCGCGGTCCCGAGTTCGTCAGCGTGCCGCTCTCCGCCGCCGTCGGAAAGCTCAAGCGGGTGTCGCCGGGCTCGTGCGAGGTCAGGGCCGCGCTGGGCGTCGGCACTTCGTTCGGCCGGGCCGATCTCGCCGCCAGGCTGCTGAAGAGGGTCTGCTCATGAGCGAATATCTTTACGGGGCGAACACGGCCGAGGAGGTCATAAACGGCGGGCGCCGCAGGATCTTCCGCGTCATGGCCGCGCGCGGCCAGGGCAAGGGAGCGGCCGCGGCCGACCTGGCCCGGCGCAAGGGGATACGCGTGGAATTCGTGGACAACCGGGTGCTGGAGAAGTACGCGCCGGGCGCCAACCACCAGGGCATAGTTCTCGAGGTGGAGCCCCTGCGCCATTATTCCGTCCCCGACGCCCTGGCCCTCGAGAAGGACCCCAAAAGATTCCTCTGGGCGGGGGTGGACGGCGTCACCGACCCGATGAACCTGGGCGCGATACTGCGCAGCGCGGCCTGTTTCGGCGTCTCGTCGGTGCTGCTGCCGGAACGGCGCACCGTCGGGATCACCCCCGCCGTGCAGAAGACCTCGTCCGGCGCGCTGGAGAAGCTCAATATCGTGCCGGTCGGCAATCTTAACTCGACGATAATCGACCTCAAGGAACGCGGCGTCTGGGTCTACGGCCTGGACATGGAGGGAGAACCGCTGGACAAGGTCGACTACGCCTTCCCCGGGCTTATACTGGTCGGCTCGGAGGGCGAGGGCCTGCACCTCAAGACGAAGGAACACTGCGACCGCCTGATCTCCATCCCGCAGCTCGGCGGCGTGGAGAGCCTCAACGCCTCGGCCGCGGCGGCCGTGGCCTTCTACGAGGTCTCGAAAAAGCTCCGGGCCTCGAAGGGGACATAGGCCTTTTTCAGGCCTTGACACTCACGGGTCGTCTGCTATACTATTTTTGGAGCGGGGCGCCTATATTAACAGGTCTGGCCCCGCTCCTTATTTTATTTGGGAAGTATGAGGTAAAGTTCGCCGGAGGCCTTCATCGAACTGGCCTCCCGCTCGGCGACCGGACCGCCGCCCCAGAAGATGTCCACGCGCCCCGGCCCGCGTATCGCCGAGCCGGTGTCGTGCGTCGCGGCCATCCGCGTGAAATCCCTGAAAGAGAGTCCTCCGCCCGGCTGGGCCACCGGCCGCCGCGTCTTTATGACGACGGGCAGCCCGTAGGGGACCGGCTTGGGGTCCACGGCTATGGAGCGGCCGGGTATAAGAGGCATGCCTATGGCTCCCTGCGGCTGGGCTTCCTTGTCCTTCACGCGGAAGAAGATGTAGCGCGGGTTGAGAGACACCAGCCGCTCCTCGCGGCCGTTCTCCTGCCGCGAGAGGTAGGCGATGAAATCCTGGAAGTTCATCGCCGGGACCTCGCCGCAGTCCATCAGCAGGCGCTGCACGCTCTTGAAAGGGTGCCCGTTGGCGCCGTCGAAGCCGATCTTGAGGTGATCGCCGTCGGGAAAACGCAGCACCCCGGAGCCCTGTATCTGCGCCAGCATGATATGCGCCGGGTGCGCCGACCAGGCGGCCTCCAGCCCCTGCCCCGAGAGCCCGCCGGCGTAGATCTCGCCGGAGGAGAGGTGGCGGGTCATCGCGCCGTCGACGTAATGTCCGTAATCGAAGTCCACGCCCATGGCGGGAGTGGTCTTGACCAGGTCGGCCGGGCGCAGGTTGAGCGGGTAGCGGGACGCGGCCGTCGGGGCCCGCGTCGCCGGGATCTCGGCCTCGTAATAGCCGGTGAAGGTGACGGCGCCGGAGCCGTCGTCGGCCACGGCCCGGTAGGCCCGGAACTCCGCGGCCAGCAGTTCCCGCTCTTCGGCGGGCGTCAGTCCCGAGGAGAATATCCCGAGCAGCCTGGCCGAGGCGGCGCGCATGGCGGGCGCGGCGAACGAATCCTTCCCGACCGTTATCCGGTACGAGTCGGGACGGGCTTTCCAGTAGGCGAGGTTGGTCTCCAGCGCTTTAAGAAGTCCCGGCCTGTCCAGGTCGTCGGCGAAAGCCGGCAGGTCGGCGGGGGGAAAGGGCGAGACGTCCTTTATGGCCGGCGCCTCGTCGGGATAGGACTCGCTCTCCGAGAAAAAACGGAACTTGGGGCAGGCTTCCAGCGGCTCGGCGGCCAGCGCGGCCGGGGGGGGCGCCGCCTCTTCGAGGCGCAGCGCGGGCGGCCAATCCGACCCGGCGGCGGGCATGACCAACGTCAACAGTAAGGGCCACGGCCTCATATGGGAATCCTACTACAAAAACCGGCCCCTTTCAATACTTTTTCGGCCCCGGCCGCCGCCTTCCGGCCCCCGCCCCCTTCGCCCGTCCTAGAATTCGAAGGAAAAGAGCAGGCAGAAATGGCCTCCGGCCGTTTCGGCCAGCAGCGCCCGCGCGGCGAAAAGTCCGCCCAGCCCTATCTTCCAGCACCTGCGCAACCTGTTCCTTTTCACGTTCCCTCCTTATATTACTTGGACGCTATATGGTAAAATGGGGGTGCGACAACGTGGTGTCGGCCCCCGCCGGTCGTTGACTGTGAAGCCCATAATAAATATAATTATGCTGTTGCGGGCGTAGTTCAATGGTAGAACGTCTGCCTTCCAAGCAGATCACGTGGGTTCGATTCCCATCGCCCGCTAGCGGATCTTTATATTTCGGTCCCCCGGCGTTTTTCCGGGGACGGCGGGTTGGCGAAAGCGGGCGATGGGAATTTTTCCCGATGAAGAGGCTCGCTGACGCTCGCAGGTCGCCCGCTAGCGGATCTTTATATTTCGGTCCCCCGGCGTTTTTCCGGGGACGGCGGGTTGGCGAAAGCGGGCGATGGGAATTTTTCCCGATGAAAAAGCTCGCTGACGCTCGCAGGTCGCCCGCTAGCGGATCTTTGTATTTTGACGGTTTTTGCTGGGGTAGCTCAGCTAGTAGAGCACTCCCTTGGTAAGGGAAAGGTCGTGGGTGCAATTCCCATCCCCAGCTTTCGATTTTTCGCGTTCGGAGAACGCCGGCGTTTCGAAGCCGTGTTCCCGCGGGCGCGAAAGCCGGGGATGGGAATCTTCCTGATAACGGAGGTTCGCTGACGCTCACGGTCCCCAGCTTTCGATTTCTGCCGCGGTTCAGCGGGGAAAGAAAGAAAAGCAGAAAGGAGATAGAAAATGGCTAAAGCGAAATTTGACAGGAGCAAGCCCCACGTGAACGTGGGCACGATAG
>CAYPYG010000026.1:0-38123 GCA_964415175.1 uncultured Elusimicrobiaceae bacterium | reverse complement strand
CTCGGGATGTTGCGCAAAGTAGGTGCGAACTGTGTCTTGAAAACGGCGCCAATTTACGGAGTTGCGAAAATCAGGGTCAAAAAAATCCGCCCGAGCCCGCAGCTCCCGCAGTTTCTCCGACGGAAAATTAAATTTTAATTTTATTTTCTGCCCGCCTAAGAGGAAGTTCAGCGCTGACGCGCTGGTAAACCGAGGAACGGTTTACCGAACCGATTTTAATTCCTTATGGCCGCCGGTGCGGCCGGCCCAGCGCTGCTGTGCCTGGCCGGCCTTACCCGCGGCGGGGAGTTGAAGAATTCGCACTTAAGTCCGGTTCAGCCCTGCTGGGCAGAACCGGACTTAAGAGCGGGGAGGACAAGGTATGGAGAAGCTTAATATGCGGTACTTTCTTTACGCGCGCAAGTCCACCGACGAGGCGGACAAGCAGGTGCTGTCCATAGAAGCGCAGTTGGTGGAGCTGCGCGAGTACGCCAACAAGGAGGGGCTGCCCATTGCCCGCGAGTTCGTGGAGAGCAAGACCGCCAAAGAGCCGGGCCGCGAGGTCTTTAACGAGATGATGGCTAAGCTTGAGCAGGGCGCGGCCGACGGCATAGTGGCCTGGCACCCCGACCGGCTGGCCCGCAACTCCGTTGACGGCGGGCGCATCATCTACCTGGTGGATACCGGCAGGATCACGAAGCTCAAGTTCCCGACCTTCTGGTTCGACCCCACGCCGCAGGGAAAGTTCATGCTCTCCATCGCTTTTGGGCAGAGCAAGTATTACGTGGACAATCTCTCGGAGAACGTAAAGCGAGGGTTGCGCCAAAAACTCCGCAACGGTATCTGGCCTTCCTGGGCGCCGATGGGCTACCTTAACAATCAGGAAAACCACACTATCTATGTGGACAAGGAGCGCGCGCCGCTTATCAAGAAAGCCTTTGAAATGTACGCCACCGGCAATTACTCGATACGAGAGCTCCGGCAGTTCCTGAACTCGTCCGGGCTTGTCGGGCGCAATCAAAAGAAGGCGCTGTCCATTGGCAACTGCCATTACTTTCTCCGCAATCCTATCTATTACGGCGTTATGCGCTACTATGGCGAGGTTTACGAGGCCAAGCACGAACCCATAATCTCAAAGGACGTATTTGAAAAATGCCAGGTGCTTCTTAAAAACAAGAGCAAGCCTAAGCAAAGGGGGTTCAAACCTTACGTTTACCGGGGCATTTTTCACTGCGAGCATTGCGGGTGCTTCATCACCACCGAGACGCAAAAGGGCCATAACTATCTGCGCTGCACCAAACGGAAGAGCCCTTGTCCCGCGCGCTATACCCGCGAGGAGGCGGCCGACCGCCAGGTACGGGAAATCTTGAAAGGAGTTTCCTTACCCCCGGCCCTGGCCGCCGATGCTCTTGATAACATAAAAACGGATAAAACTAAGGCGGCCCAGGCCGGGGAAGAAGCCGCCCAAAATCTGCGAGATAAGTTGGTTATCCTTAACGACCAATTGGGCAAGTTGCTGGATATGGTACTGCAAGGCTCCCTGACGCGGCCCGAGTACGCCAACAAGAAGGCCCAATTGGTCGATGAAAAAAAGGAAATTGAAAACAAACTCGCAGCTTTTGCGCGGGAGGAGAGTACGCGGAACGAACCGTTGAAAAGGTTCTACGAGCTCTGTGTTGTCGTCGGAGAGTCTGCGGTTACTGGAAGTCCGGCCGATAATCTGCAAATAATGAGAAAAATCGGTTCGAACTTCCTTTTAGGCGGGCAGAAAATAAAATTAAAATTTAATTTTCCGTCGGAGAAACTGCGGGAGCTGCGGGCTCGGGCGGATTTTTTTGACCCTGATTTTCGCAACTCCGTAAATTGGCGCCCCCTACGGGATTCGAACCCGTGATCTCTGCCTTGAAAGGGCAGCGTCCTAGGCCGCTAGACGAAGGGGGCTTTAAGACAAAATTTGCTATTATTCCGGAAGGCGGAATAACAGCAAATCCGTCATCGAGTTTATCAATATAGGGGGAAGAGTGTCAAATCAGGAGCGTCCGTCCTTTGATCCTCAGGAGCCCCGGGAAAAAACGGCCGGGGACGAGGCTCCTCCGTCGAGCCCCGCCGCTCCTGAGCCGCCCGCGCCCCCGCCGCCTCCGTCCCGGCCTACCGTGGAACTGGAGCGTTACGAGAGGGCCCCGTCGCCCGACGCGCGGGAGGAACGCCCGGTGGAGACCTTCGTGCGCGAAGGGGTTCTGCCGTCCTTTTCCGACCGGCGGCCCGCCGTTCCGCCGCCGCCGCCGGCCGCGCCGCAGGTCCAGAACGCTCCTCCTCCGCCCCAGCCCGCGGCCCCGCCGCCGCCCGGCGCCGCGCGGCCGGTCCTGCCCGCGCCCCCATCCCCGTCGTCCCCCGTTCCGCCGCCGCCGACGGCCGCGGCGCAGGTCCAGAACGCGCCTCCGCCGCCGGTCCGGTTGGAGCCCGCCGCGCCCCAGCCCCCGGAGGAGGACGCCGCCGTCCGCCAGCTGGCCGCGCTCAGGGCGAGGAACAAGTTGCTTAAATTCGTACTGGCGGGGCTCACCGGCCTCGTCCTGCTGATAGCCGCCGCCGCGGCCTTTCTCTACAACAGGATCGCCTCGTTCTTCCCGGCCGCGGAGACCTACCAGTCGGACGCCATGGAAAGTTTCCCGGAAAACGCGCCCAGGCCGGGAATGCCGCCGTCCGCGGACGGACCGTCCGCCCCTTCGGGAGGCAGCACGCTCTTCCTGATCAGGGGAGGGGGCGGCCAGGGGGAGCCGGGCCTGCCGGCCGGGCTGCCCCGGATAACTCCGCAGCAGATGGCCGGCGTAAGCGCGGCTATGGCGAAGTACGCCGAAAGGCCGCTGGTGAAGGAATTCCTGGCGGACATGAAAGCGGACCCGCAGTTCGCCGGTATACTGGACCCGAAAAAGCCCGACCCGGCGGCCTACATGAAGCTGCTGCAGAATCCGGCCGCCATGAACAGCCTGCTCATGAAGTACGCGGAGCGTCCGGAATTCATGCCGCTCCTTATGGAACTGGTCAACGATCCGGCGATGAAACCCCTGTTCTCCGGGACCCCCGCGGGCGCCCTGGTGGCGGCCCCGGTCCCGGCCGGGCCGCCGCCCGCGCGGGCCGGCGACGGGCCCGCCGCGCCGGAGCCCGGCGTGGAGGGCGGCGAACCGCGCCTGGACACCGGCGTCATAAGCGGTACCTCCGCTCCCCGAAAGGTTTCGGTCAAACCGGTCCCCGTTCCCTGACGGACCGCCCTTCCCGGCCGTTCTATTGACAGAAAGGGTTCTTTATTTATTAAATATAGGGCTCATGTTGGCCAAAAAGACCCGAAGGCTGCTGAAAGCGGCCTTGACTCCCGTCAGCATAATCGTCGTTCCCCATAGCGGACTGCCTTCGCTGCGGTTCAATTTTTCCCTCCTTTTCCTCCTGGTCCTGGCTTCCGCCTGGACGGGTTTCACCCTCTGGGCCGGCTATGTTTCCGGCAAGCAGGCCGACTACTACGTCACCAAGGCCGACAATCACATGCTGCGCACGCGCATGGACCATATGGCCATGAAGGTGGAGAGGGGCCTGCATTACCTGGAAATGACCAAGCGCACGGACGCGCAGATACGCAAGATCATCGGCATGGGCGGCCGTCCCGAGCTGGCCGGCTCCGTGGGCGGCCCGGACTCCTCGGACATAGCCGATTTCAAGAAACTGCTGGCCAGCCGGAACGCGGCCATGAACGACGAGACCATGAACGGCGCGGTGAGCCGCATGCAGGAGGAATCCCGCAGGCGGCTCTCCAGCTACACCGAGATCACCTGGTACCTGACCAACAAACACAACCTGGCGAAGGCGCTGCCCTCCATCTGGCCCGCCGAGGGCCGCATCACCTCCAGGTTCGGCTACCGCGTCCATCCGCTGCGGTTCTCCAGCGAATACCACAGCGGCGTGGACATCGCCAACGACGCGGGCACGCCGCTGCTCGCCACCGCCGACGGCGTGGTCCGCCACACCGGCTGGATCAGCGGCTACGGCATAGCCGTGTTCATCGATCACGGTTTCGGCTACTCCACCCTTTACGGCCACATGACCGAGTCGCTGGTCAGGGAAGGCGACGCGGTCAAGCGCGGCCAGCGCATCGGCCTGATGGGCACGACGGGCACCTCCACCGGTTCGCACGTCCATTACGAGGTGCTCGAAGGGGGAGTCCCCAAGAACCCCGAGCGCTATTTCAACGCGGGGGGGACGACGACTTTCTTCGCCGGCGTGTTCGAAGGCCTGACGGGCCGCGGCCGCTGAGCGCAACGGAGAGGTAAAATATGTCCATATTCAAGAACGGCAAGACCGCTTTCGACGCCACCAACCCGGACACGGTGTTCGGCAAAGAGGCCTATTTCCAGGGCACGCTGACGGCCAAAGGCTCGCTTAAGATAGACGGCCGCATCGACGGTTCCATCGTCGACGCCAAGATGGTGACCCTGGGCAAGACCGGCAAGATCCGGGGGGACATCTCCTGCGAGACCTGCTCGGTCGGCGGCGAGGTCAAGGGCAATATCCTGGCGCTCTCCTCGATCGAGGTGCTCTCGGGCGCCCGCGTCGAGGGCGACCTCAGGGCTCCCCGTATAATGCTGGAGGAGGGGGCTTTCTTCAACGGCAACTGCTCGATGGAGCCGCCGGTCAAGGAGAAACGCGGGCATGCCGAGGCACTGCGCCCGGCGGCCGGGGACGCGGGCGAATAAACGGCCCCGGGGACCGGGCCGCCACTACCGACCAGGAGCTGAAACCAGATGATCTCATTCTTCTCGCGCCACCGTAAACCGATCTTCATCGGCACCGTAGCCGTCTTCCTCGTGGGCGTTTTCGTCGGCCTGGGGGCCTATATGTTCACGGGCGACGCCTCCGGGGCCGTGGCCGACGTGGGCGGCCGCAAGATCACGTACCAGCGCTTCTCGACCCAGGTCAACCGCGTCCTTAACGACCTGCGCGACGACGGGACCGACATCGGGGACATGGTCCGCCGCGGGGTGGAGCAGGAAGTTTTCCGCGAGCTGGTCATCGAGGAGCTCATGCGCATGCAGGCCGAGGAACTGGGGATGAGCGTCTCCGATTTCGAGCTCTCCGCCGAGATCCAGAGCACCCCCGCTTTCCGCGACGGCGGCGCTTTCAGCCCCCGGCTCTATTATCAGGCCATCTGGAACGAGTTCAGGATGGCGCCGAGCGAGTACGAGGACTGGCGCCGCAAGGCCCGCCTGGCCTCCAAGTACAAGCAGTTCCTCTTCACCTCCATCAAGATCACCCCCGAAGAGCTCCGGGCTTATTACCTCTCTCGGCAGAAGGACTTCAAGTCCTTCGAGAAGGACAAGGGTCGCATAATGCAGGAGCTCCAGCAGGAGAAGTTCATGCAGGTCGCCAATTACCACCTGCGCCAGCTCACGGTCAGGATAGAGATCAAGAACTACCTCGACCGCATACAGCAGCAGCGGCCGGCCTGAACCGGCTTTCTCCCTCCGCGTGATAGAGTTAAAAGGCCTCACCAAGACCTTCGGCTCCTTTAAGGCCGTCGACGGGCTTTCCCTGCGGGTGCCGCCGGGCGAGATCTACGGTTTCCTCGGCCCCAACGGCGCGGGCAAGACCACCACCGTCAAGATCCTCTCGGGCATCATGAAGCCGACGGCGGGGACCGTCGTCGTGGACGGCGTGGACATGCTGGCCGACCCGCTGGCCGCCAAGCGCCGGCTGGCTTATATCCCCGACGAGCCTTTCGCCTATCCCAAGCTGACCGGCCGCGAACTGCTGCGCTTCATCGGCGACCTATACTCGGTCCCCCGCGGGGAGCAGGAGCGGGAGATCCCGAAACTGCTGGAAACGTTCGACCTCTCGGAGGCGGGGGGAGAGCTGCTCGAATCCTATTCCCACGGCATGAAGCAGAAGCTGCTCATCGCCAGCGTGCTGCTGCGCAGGCCCAAGGTCGTCCTCTTCGACGAGCCCACCGTGGGCCTGGACCCGCGCAGCATCCGCCGCTTCCGCGAACTGCTGCTGGGCATCGCGCGCTCGGGCGCCAGCGTCTTCATGTGCACGCATATCCTGGAGATGGCCGAGAAGCTCTGCGGCCGGGTCGGCATCATCTACAAGGGCCGGCTGATAGCCGAGGGCACCGTCGAGGACCTGCGCCGGCTCTCCGGCGCCTCCGGCGACCATTCCCTCGAGGACATCTTCCTCTCGCTGACGGAGGACTGAGCCTTGCTCGCCCTCCTGCTCAAAAGAAAAGCCGTCACCTTCCTCAACAGGGTCAGGGCCCTGCGCGGCTGGGAACTGGCCAAGACTCTGCTGTTCCTCGCCGTCGGCCTGGGGATGCTCTCCATCCTTTACTTCTCCTTCCTGCGCCTGCTCTATTACCTCGACGGCGTGCAGCTGATAGGGCCGATGCTCTCCTGGAAGCTCACCTCGATGGTGCTGCTGATCACCTTCTCCATGGTGATAGTCTCGTCCATCATCATCTCGATGACGACGCTCTATTATTCCTTCGACCTCAAGTTCCTGTTCTCCTGCCCGCTCGACCACCGCACGCTGTTCATGGACAAGGCGCTCGAGACCGTGTTCTACTCGTCGTGGACGCTGTTCCTGGCCATAGTCCCTTATATGCTGGCCCTGATGCAGGTGAAGCAGCTTTCGCCCGCTTTCTTCGTCTCCTACTGCCTGCTGATGCTGCCTTTCGTGCTGGTCGCCGGCTCCTTCGGCATCATCTTCAGCATGCTGGTCATGTACTGGTTCCCGTCCTCGCGCACGCGCGACCTGACCTGGCTGCTGGGCAGTCTTTCGGTGGCGCTGGTCTACGTCGCCTTCCGCTTCTCCAGGCCCGAGCAGCTGCTGCGCCCGGACTCGCTCGAGGTGGTGGCGCAGTACATCCAGTACCTCCAGTCCCCGACGGCGGAGTACCTGCCGTCCTGGTGGGTCACCAAGGCTATGATGGCCTACGGGGCGGAGCGCTGGCCCCGGTTCTTCCTCTACGGCGGCGTCCTGAGCGCCGGGGCCGCAGTCCTCTACGCCTTCATGTACGTCCTGGCCGGCAAGGTCTATGCCCCCGGCTTCAGCGGCGCGCAGTCCTCGCCGCGCTTCCGCGGCCGGCCCCGCGAGCTCTGGGAGCAGCGCCTGGCGGCCGTCTTCCCGCGCTGGGGCGGCACGCTGACGCTTTACTGGAAGGACCGGCTGATGTTCGCCCGTGACGCGCGCTACTGGTCGCAGGTCATACTGATAGCCGCGCTGATCATGGTCTACCTCTTCAGCATACGCCAGCTGCCGCTGGACACCCCGGCCATGAAAAGCATGGTCTCTTTCCTCAATATCGGCGTGGCGGGCTTCGTCATGGCGGCCATCGGCCTGCGCTTCACCTTCCCGTCGATAAGCCTGGAGGGCAACTGCTACTGGCTGGCCAGGGGCGCGCCGGTCACCACCGCGCAGTTCATGCGCGAGAAGCTCCTCTTCACGCTGCCGCCGTCGGCGCTCATCGGCGTGATCCTGGTGATGGCGTCCAACCACCTGCTGCAGGCCGACGCCTTCATCGCCCGGCTCTCGCTGTTCACGATCCTGGTCTCGTCGGTCGTCATCACCGTGATGGGCGTGGGCCTGGGCGCCCTGTTCCCCGATTTCCGCGTCGAGAACATCCACCAGATAGAGTCCTCCTACGGCGGCTTCATCTACATGGCCTGCGCCATGGGCTACCTGGCGCTGGCGATGGGCTTCGAGGCCTGGCCGGTGCAGATGCATTTCGCCGAGCGCTTCGGCCGCGAACACCCCTGGGACTGGCGCGGCATCGCTTTCTCGGCGGCGGGTTTCTCCGTCGTGACGGCCGCGGCCCTCTACCTGCCCTGGAAACTGGGGCGGGCCAAACTGGAGCGCCATGAGATATAATAGGAGTATGGGAGAAAAGGCGTTCGGAGTCCTTCTGGCCTGCCTGCTGCTGCCGGCCTCGGCGGCGGCGCAGGAGGATCATGCCGGCCGGTTCTACACCTCCGGTCCTTCCACGGGGACCTTTTTCGCCCTGACCTATGACGACGGGCCGGGCGCCACCACGGGGCCCCTGCTGGAGCTCCTTTCGCTCAGGGGTGCTAAGGCGACCTTTTTCGTCAACGGCCGGCCCTCCGGCAAGCGGCTGGAGGCGCTCAGGCGCGTCTGCGCCGACGGTCACCTGGCCGCTAACCATACCCTGTCGCATAAGAACTATTTCAAGCTGGCCGTGGACCCGGATAAGGACGGGATACTGGCCGGCGAGCTCGGTCCGACGGCGGAAGTCATAGAGAAAGCCTGCGGTTATCGCCCCTATATCATGCGCATGCCCAACGGTTATTCCCGCGACTGGGTGAAGAAGGTCGCCCGCGCGCAGGGTTACGCGCTGGTCAACTGGACCTACGGCAGCGACTGGACGAAACTTTCCGACGAGGAGATGCTGGAGGGCTATCTCAAGGCCCTCAGGCCCGGCGCCATACTGCTTTTTCACGACGGAGGCGGCAAGGTGAGGCAGCGCACGCTGCGCCTGACCGAAGCGGTCCTGGCCGAGGCGGAGAAGCGCGGCCTGGTCCCCGTGACCCTGGACGGGCTTCTCGGCCTGCCCGCGCCGGTGAAGAAAAAGATTTAGCCGAAGTGGCGGAACTGGCAGACGCGCGGGTCTCAAAAACCCGTGGCCCTTTGGGCCGTGAGGGTTCGAGCCCCTCCTTCGGCAGACAATAAAAAAGAGCGCCCGGGCGGCGCTCTTTTAATTTCAATCGTCGAGGGGTCAGGTGTAGGGGATGCTTATGCGGGTGGGTTCGGGCGCCGGTTTCCACTGGAATTCTGTCTCCTGGAGCTCTATGCCTATCGCCAGCGTCTCCTTGATTATGCAGGTCACCGGTATCGAGAAGACGACGCCCCAGATGCCGCCCAGTTCCCAGCCGGCCATCAGCGCGAACACTATCACGGCGGGGTTGAGCTTCACCGCGCGCTTCATTATGTAGGGCTGCAGGAACCAGTCGTCGAAGAAGCGTATGCCGGCGAAGAAGGCCAGCACCTTGAAGACGGCCAGGAAGGTGTCGAACTGGAAGTAGGCCACCACCGAGGCCAGCGCGGCCCCGACGAAGGCGCCGAGGTAGGGGACCAGGCTGGAGAAACCGATTATGATGGCGATGGCGCTGGCGTAGTTGATGCCCATGAGCACCAGGCCGGTGAAGGCTATCAGGAAAATGACGAAGGCCTCGGTCAGGATGCCGCGCAGGTAGTTGCCGAGCGATTCGTCGATGCGCGAGGTGACGTGCAGGACTATCTCGGAATGGCGCGAAGGGATGTGGTCCAGGATATAGTCTATGATGCAGCCGCCGCCGAGAAGGATGAAGAAAGTGATGAAAGGCACCAGGAACAGCAGGCTGAGCATCGGCAGCAGGCCGAGGATGAAGGCCGGTCCCGCCTCCAGCAGCCTGTTCATCTTTTCCGGAAGATTCAGGCCGGAGAGCATAGGGTAGCTGGTCACCATTTTGGCGTTCAGGCCCGAGACGAAGGCCTCCAGCTGTCTGGCGTACAGGGGCCAGGTCTCCCGCAGGGACTCCATCTCGAAGGAGAGAAGGTAGACCACGAGGTAGATCACCGTGGCGAGTACGGCGCCGGCCGCGACGTAAAGCCCCACTACGGCGTAGAGGCGCTTTATCCCGCGCACCTCGAAGTAACGGACCATGGGATTGAGCAGGTAGGCCAGCGCGGCGCTGAGGATGAGGGGGAAGACCGCGCCGCCGGCCTGCACGGCCAGATATAGCCCCGCCAGCACGAGCAGCGCCGGCAGCAGGAACTGGGCCAGGGTCTTGAGGTTCTTGTCGAGCATCAGTCGGCGGATCCCGCCTTGTCGGTCTTGGCGCGCAGCCTGGCGGAGAGTATCTTCGCCAGCTGGGAGGCGATCACTACGCCTATGCGCGGGTAGGAGAACAGCAGGGATTCCAGCTTGGTCTTGAACAGCATGAAGACCTGCGTCTCCTCGGCGGCGGCGGCTCCGGCGCTGCGGGGCATCTCCTCGAGAAGCGCCATCTCGCCGAAGAACTCGCCCGGGTTCACTTCGGCCAGCGGCTCGGCCTTGCCCGTTTCGGGGTTGAGCTTGGTCAGCGTGATCTTGCCGGAGAAGACTATGAAGAGCGCGCGGCCGATATCGCCTTCGGCGAAGATGGTCTCGCCCTTGAGGTAGGTGCGCTCCTGCAGGGACTCCAGCACGTGTATCAGGCTCTTCTTGCTGATGCCCTCGAAAAGCCGTATCCTGCGCAGGAACTCTATCTTGCGCAGGGTCCCCTCGTCGTAGATGTTGCTGAAGATGCCCATTTCCGGGGTCCTTTTACCTGCCCTTTATCAGCCCGTAGAAGAACTGCACCGCGCGGAACCAGCCGGAGGAGACGTTCTCGGAGACCGACTTGGCCGCGTTGATCATCGGGTCCAGCGCGGTCAGTTTGTTGTCGGCGTTGAGCGCCAGGTATTCTACCGCCTTGGCCGTGTGGCGGACCTGTATCAGCGTCTCCACGGCGTTGAAGACGAGGATAATGAAAGCTATGGTGACCGCCACCGCGCAGACGACAAGTATCGTGTTCATCGGACCTCCCCGGGACGTCGCTGACTCGCCAAAGTATATATAAAAACCCTGTGCGATTCAATTAACCCGGGGACACAATACCTATTTCGGGTGAAATAGGTATTGTGTCCCCGAATTAGCGCCGCCGCGATGTTATAAAATGTGCGTATCATGAAAAAAATACAGGTGAAGACGGACCGGGAAGAACTGAAAGACATAACGGGACTGGTCCAGGAAACGGTGGAGGCGTACGGATTGAAAGACGGCCTTTGCCATCTTTTCTGCCCGCACACTACCTGCGCGCTGGCGATAAACGAAAACGCCGACCCTTCGGTGAAGAGCGACGTGCTGGCCGGCCTGTCGAAAGTTATAGACGACGCTTACCCGTACCGGCACGGGGAGGGGAATTCCCCGGCGCACATCAAAAGCGTCCTGACCGGCCCGTCGCTGACCGTCTTCGTCGAGGACGGCCGGCTGCAGCTCGGCACCTGGCAGGGACTTTACCTCTGCGAGTACGACGGCCCCCGTACCCGGCAGGTCTGGATCAAAACGTCGGCATCGTAAGGAGGCTTTCCTCCCGGGCCGGTTTTCGGCCCGGCGTCCGCGGAAAGATCTGGCGGCCCGTGATTTCCTCCGCCCGCCCTATGAATTCGGGCGGCCCCGCCGGGCGCCCCGTGCGGGAGCAGCGCTTCAGGTCCTCGGACGCGGCCGGGTCCTCACCGAGCATTTTTCTCCACTCATCGGCGGGGATCTGCGCTATATTCTTAGAGACCAGGGCGTCCTCCGCCGCGGCGCCCGCGTGGAACGCGGCGCTGGACCACGGGTATTCCCAGGCGTGCTGGCAGATCCCGGCCCTCACCGGGTTCCTTTCCGCGTATAAAGCCGCGATGATGAAGTACCGTTCATCCGTCGGGCAGGAATAAAAGCGTCCCTGAAAAAGGTATCCACGCACGTCCTCCCTTAAATTAACTTCCTTCGTGTACTTTCGATGCGCTTCGCCGATGGCACGGGCCAGTGAATCCGGTCTTTCCGGCACTGCGACGATATGCACGTGGTTGGACATCAGACAGTACGCCAGAAAGTCAACCCCGTACTTTTTGCCGTTGACCCTCAGGAGTTCGATATACTTGCGCCTGTCTCCGTCGTTCGAAAATACCGACATCGACCGCACTCCACGCTGAGTAATATGATGCGGGCACTGTGGTATCACTATCCTCGCTATCCTTGCCATAACCCCCTCCTTTCGAATGAGTATTATGTCCCCGCAACAGTGTAGACGCCTGGGGCGACAACGTCGTGTCGCACCCGGGGACACAATACCTATTTCGACCGAAATAGGTATTGTGTCCCCGAATTTGTATAATTCACATAGTTTTTGAAAAGGATATCGTTAATGACCACCATGAATACGGACAAGGGCGCCGATTACTCCAGCACCGTCTTCCTGCCGAAGACCTCTTTCTCCATGAGGGGGGACCTGCCGAAAAAGGAGCCGGGCATACTCGATTTCTGGAACAGGATAGACCTCTACGGAAAGATGCTGGAGCTCCGTAAGGACGCCAAGCCCTATATCCTCCACGACGGCCCGCCCTACGCCAACGGCCATATCCACCTCGGCCACGCGCTCAACAAGATCCTCAAGGACATCCTGGTCAAGTCGCAGTCGCTGATGGGCCGCTACACGCCCTACATTCCCGGCTGGGACTGCCACGGCCTCCCCATCGAGCAGGCCCTGCTCAAGGAGATGAAGATCGGCAAGCGCCATGTCGAAGACGTCGCCGGCTTCCGCGCCAAGGCGCGCGAGTTCGCGCGGCGCTTCATCGACATACAGCGCGCGGAGTTCCGCCAGCTGGGCGTGCTGGGCGACTGGGACAATCCCTATGTCACGATGTCCAACCTCTACGAGGGCACCGTCATCAAGGCCTTCCGCGAGCTGCTCGAGAAGGGCTATATCCGCCGCGACAAAAAGGCCATCTACTGGTGCGTCAGCTGCGAGACCGCGCTGGCCGACGCCGAGGTGGAGTACAAGGACAAGACCTCCCCGTCTGTGTACGTCAAGTTCACGCTGCTCGCTCCTCCGCCGGCGATGAAGGCGGGGGGGCGGCCCGTCAGCCTGGTCGCCTGGACCACCACCCCCTGGACGCTGCCGTCCAACATGGCCGCGGCGGTCGCGCAGGACGAACCTTACTCCGTCATGGAATCGGCCGGCGAATACCTGGTCGTCGCCTCCAAGCTCGCCGAAAGCTTCGCGCAGGAATCCGGCCTTAAGCTCTCCAGGCACGCCGAGCTCCCCGGCAAGGACCTGCTCGGGCTGGAATACGCCCACTGCCTCGCCCCGCACCTGCCCGAGCGCCGCCGCTTCGGCCGCCCGGTCGTCGCGGCCGACTTCGTCGAAATGGGCACCGGCACCGGCATAGTCCATATCGCGCCCGGCCACGGCGAGGACGACTTCCACCTCGGCAAGAAACTGGGCCTGGACATCTTCTGCCCCGTCAAGGAGGACGGCACTTTCAACGCGGAGGCCGGCGCCTTCGAGGGGAAAAAGGTCTTCGAGTCCAACAAGCTCATCGTCGAGACGATGAAGGACGACGGCACGCTGCTGGCGCACAAGGACATCTCCCACAGCTACCCGCACTGCTGGCGCTGCAAGCAGCCCGTCATCTTCCGCGCCACCGAGCAGTGGTTCCTGCACGTGGACGAGCAGGGCCTGCGCAACCGGTTGGTGGAGGCCGCGGACCGCGTGGCCTGGTATCCGGCCGCCAGCAAGACGCGCATGGTGTCGATGCTCAGGCAGCGCCCCGACTGGTGTCTCTCGCGCCAGCGCTACTGGGGCACCCCGATCCTGGCCCTCTACTGCAAGTCCTGCGGGAAGCCGCAGACGGACGGCGCCATGCTCAAGGCCTGGGAGGAGCGCGTCTTCAAGGAAGGCAGCGATTTCTGGTTCACCGAGCCCGTCGAAAAGCTCCTGCCCGCCGGCTACAAGTGCTCCTGCGGCGGTTCGGAATTCCGCAAGGAGAAGGACATCCTCGACGTCTGGCTGGACTCGGGCGTCTCCTGGTACGCGGTCGCGCGCAGCGGCCACATCCCGGGCGGCGACCATTACCCGGTGGACATGTACCTGGAGGGCTCCGACCAGCACCGCGGCTGGTTCCAGACCTCGCTGGTCCCGTCGGTCGCGCTCAACGGCAAGCCGCCGTACCGCGCCGTGATAACCCACGGCATGACCCTGGACGAGAAGGGTTACGCCATGCACAAGTCGGCCGGCAACGCGATAGCGCCGCAGGACATCATGAAGAAGTACGGCGCCGAGGTACTGCGCCTCTGGACCGCCCTCTGCGACTTCTACGACGACGTGAGCATGGGCGAGAAGGTCCTGGCGGGGCCCATCGACACCTACCGCAAGATCCGCAACACCCTGCGCTACCTGATGGGCAACCTGAGCGACTTCCGGCCCGCCGAGCACCGCGTCGCCGACGCGGACATGCAGGAGCTGGACCGCTATTTCCGCCACCGCCTGGCGCTGATGCTCGAGCGCACGCGCAAGGCCTATAACGAGTACGAGCTCCGCCACGCGATACGCTCGATAGCGGACTTCTGCATCCTGGACCTCTCGTCGTTCTACCTGGACGCGCTCAAGGACCGGCTCTATACGCTGGCCTCGGACGACCCGGCCCGCCGGTCGGCCCAGACCGCGCTCTACGACGCGCTGGTCACGATACTGCCGCTGACCGCGCCGGTGCTGTCGTTCACGGCCGAAGAGGCCTGGGGCGTCGCGCGCGCCGAGATAGACCCGGGGCTGCCCGAGAGCGTCTTCCTCTACGACATACCGGAGGTCCCCGCCGCCTGGAAGGACGAGGCGCTGGCGGCCAAATGGGACAAGCTGATGGAGCTGCGCGAGCCCGCCCTCAAGGCCATTGAAGAGCTGCGCCGGAAGGGGGAGGTCGGCTCGTCGCTGGAAGCGCGCCTCGTCTTCCGCACCTCCGATCCCGCACTGGCGGACCTTATCGCCTCCGCCCTGCCCCTCCTGCCGCAATTCCTGATAGTCTCCGGCTGTGCGCTGGACCGCGGCGGCCCGGCGGAGCTCTCCGTGGAGGCGCTCAAGGCCGAGGGCGCCAAGTGCCCGCGCTGCTGGCAGTGGCGCAAGGACATCGGCGCCGACGCGGCGCACGCCGCCGTCTGCGCCCGCTGCGCGGAAGTCCTCGGAAAGGCGGAGGCCTGATACGCGGAAAATGCGCTTACGCGGATTCCTCAGCCCGGCCATAGTGCTCTCGGTGATCCTGCTCGACAGGCTCACCAAGGGGCTGGTGCTGGAGCAACTGCGTTTCGCCGGCCGCGAGCTGCTGCCCTTCCTTTCGCTGACCTACGTCGAGAACACCGGCGTTTCTTTCGGCCTGTTCCGCGGCAACAACGCCTTCTTCGTCGTCTTTTCCACCGTCCTCATCTGCGCCCTCATGTTCTTCCGGCGGAGACTGGCCGCGCACGGCGCCGCCGCCGAGACCGGCGCCGCGCTGGTGCTGGGCGGCGCGGTGGGCAACCTCTACGACCGCATCGCCTACGGGTACGTCGTGGATTTCGTCGATCTGAGCTTTTTCCCGGCGGTCTTCAACGTCGCGGACGCCTCGATAACCGCCGGGGCCGTGCTGCTGGCTTTCGGCATGCGGGACGAAGGGTCCGCGGGCGGACCTGGAAAGGAACAGGAAGAGAGGAAGAAATGCGCTTAACCGGTAAATCATCGGCATTGATTCTGGCGCTGGCCGCGCTCGCCGCCTGCGGCCGCGACCCCGACGCCTTCTACCGCCGGGGGAACCTGGCCTACTCGCGCGGCGAGACCATGAAGGCTATCGAACTCTACACCCGCGCCGTGCTGCTCAAGAAGAAGTTCCCCGAGGCGCTCACCTCGCGCGGCCTCGCCTATGAGCGCGTCCGCGACACGGGCAAGGCCGAGAACGACTACAAGAAGGCCATCGACATGGACCCGTCGTACGCCCCGGCCTACAATAACCTCGGCGCTCTCTACCTGGACGCCGGCAATTACGAGCAGGCCGGGAAGTATCTGGACCTCGCCCTCCGGAAGGACCCGGAGAACCCGCTGGCCATGCTCAACCGCGGCATCGTGCACCTGAAGCGGAAGGACACCGTCGCGGCCGTCAATTACCTGACCCGCGCCATAGAGCTCAAGAAGGACCTGGCGCTGGCCTGGTTCCAGCGCGCGGCGGCCTACGGCGAGCTCAGGCAATGGCCGCAGGCCGTTTACGACATGGACGAGTTCATCAGGCTGCAGCCCCGCGTGGCGCAGGCCTGGTTCGAGCGCGGCCGCTTCAAGTTCCGCTCCGGCGACACCGTCGGCGCGATAGCCGACTTCAACAAGGCCGTCGAGCTCCGCCCCGAAGTTTCGGCCTACCGCTACTGGCGCGGCGTGGCCGTCTACCGCACCGGCTACAGGGAAGGAGCGCTCGAGGACGCGGTCAAGGCCTACACGCTCGACAACGGCAACGCCCGCGCCCGCGTGCTGGCGGGCGACATCCGCGCCGCCGCCGGCGACGTCCCCGGGGCGATAGCCGAGTACGAGGCCGCCGCCGAGGCCGATCCGGCCCGCACGGAGTTCTATTCCGGCAGAGCGCGGGCCCTGGCGGGCCGCGGGAGGAACAAATGACCGCGGAAGGCGAGCAGAAGCACGAAGTCTCCTTCAAGAACAGGTTCCTGGCCACCAGGATGGTCTTCGAGAGCATCCTTTTCGAAAAGGAACTTTCCAGCCCGAAGAGCGAGAACTGGAAAAAGGGCCCCCTGGGCCTGGCCGTCCTCGTCCTGGTCTGTTCGGTCTTCCTCTGGCAGTGGAAGGCGCGCCAGGGCGACGTCTTCAACGCCGCGGAAGCCGCACGCGTCAACATGGTGCAGAAATACCAGACCGCCGTCGAAACGGTCGGTCCGCAGGCGCTGCTGGGCAGCGGCGCCCTGCAGGCCGGCGCCGCGCAGCCGCCGTTCTACTTCCTGACCTTCCTGCCCGTCCTTAAATTCGTCACTTCGGACATAGGCTCCGCCGTTTTCCTGGTCAACGCTTTCTACCTCGCGTTCCTGCTCGGTTCGGTCTATTACGCGCTGCGCCGGCACCGCAACGCGGTCACCGCCCTCGCGGCCGCCGTCGCCACCGCCGCCCTCCCGTTCGTGATGGGGGCGGCCCGTTCCTTGTCCCCGCAGATCGCCACGCTGGCTTTCACGGCCGCCTTCTGGGCCTTCTACCTCAACTCCGACGATTTCGAGCTGCCCAGGCCGGTGTTCTGGATGGGGCTCATGTTCTCGTTCGGGATGCTGACCGACAAGTTCTTCTGGGTCTATACCCTGCCGCTGCTGCCCATGATGGGCGCGGTGGCGATGGGGCACCTCCACCGCGCCGAACTGTTCAAAGGCCTGCTGCCGGGCATCGTCGCGGGCGTGCCGTGGTACCTGATGAACCTGGTCTCTTTCTACAACGGCTGGCTGACCCGCTCCTTTCCGGGGGCGGACCTCTCCCACTGGGACAAGTTCTGGTGGCTGCTGAAAGCGGCGGCCGCGGAGACGCAGCTGCCCCTCTTCATCCTCGGCGGGCTCGCCATGCTCTGGATGTATTATTCCGTCTTCATGCCCTACCAGGGCAAGGAGAAGGTCGCGCTCTGGTTCGTCGTCCCGTATCTCTTCTTCACCCTGACCGGGATGCGCGCTCCGGAACTGCTCTACCCGGCCCTGCTCCCTTTCGGGATAGCCATAGGGGTCATGACACCGTCCAAACTGCGTTATCCCGGGGCGCTGCTCGCGGCCCTGCTGCTGGTCCTCAACGCCTCCGGCCTGGTCGCTCCCAAATATCTCCCCGGCATAAAACTGGCCCCGCTCTTCGGCAGCAGCGTGATCATGCGCGGGGATGATTTTTCAGGCAGATTCGTCGAGACGGTCCGCTCCGTCCTGGCCGGCCGTTCCTCGGTAGTCGTCTGCCTGACCGGGACGGGCGAATATCTCAACAAGGACACGCTCTCGGTGATGCTCGACCGGCACGAACTGCCCGGCATCAGGGTGGTCGAAGCCGGCCCCGAACTGGCCTCGGTCTGCGACGTGCTGGCCCTGACCCCGTCCGCCTCGCCGAAAGCCGCCTCCGAGGCCTCCCGCATCAAGGCTTCGCCCTGGCTTCCCGCCGCCTTCGCGGAGGCCGGCTCCGTCGCCACTCCGGGCGGTGCCACGGAACTTTACGCAAAGCGCCGTACCCTGCCCGCGGGGGGGAAACCGGGCCGCTTCTTCTATCCCTCCCTTTCCATCGCCGGCCTGACGCTGCGCGACGCGGTGATAACGGCCGAAGTGTTCGACGAGAAGTCCGGCCGCTATCCCAAGGCCGACGTTTCCGCCGTCTACGCCTCGTTCGGGGAACTGGACATCCACGGTTTCTCCGCCACGGTGGCCAACTTCGCCCTGATGCCGGGGGAAAAAGGCCCGGTGATACTTTCCGCCTCCCCCGTGCTGCTCACCGACGGCAAGATCCCGGACTATTCCGTCGGGCGGTTCCTGGAGAGCATGGATTTCCCGGTGAAGAACCTGGACCTCAAGTTCGACGACGGGATCTTCCTTTCCGGCACGATGGGAGGCAAGGCCGTGGGCGCGGAACTGGACCTGTCGCTGAAGAACAGCGTGCTGGTGCTAAGGCCGCGCTCGGTCACCTACGGCGACGCGGAGTTCAATCCCCGGTACGTGCCCATGCTCAACTTCTCTTTCGACCTCGCCTCCCTGCCCATCGAGGTCCGCGTCAACTCCCTGAAGGTGCAGGCGTCCATGCTGGAGATAAGATGAGGAGGACCCTGCTGGCCGCCGTCCTGGCGCCGCCGCTGCTCTCGGGCTGCGTCTCCCTGCCGGAGGACGTGCTGCGGCAGCATCTCATCGAGGCGCCGGAGCCGGTCAGCGCGCCTTACGCCGGCCTTGACCCCGGCGCCAAGTCCGTGGAGACCGCCCGCTTCCTGGTCAGGGCCTACGATACCGGGACCGCCCAGGCCTACGCCTCCTTCTGCGAGGACAGCTATACGCGGCTGACGGGCGACCTCGGCCTTTACTCCTTCGCCCCGGCGGCACCTTACAACATCGTGGTCTACCGCGACCGGGAGGAATACCTGGCCAAGACCAAACAGCCGGAGTGGTCCGGCGGCGTCGCCTACGGCAACGCCATACACGTCTACGAGAACGAAGCGGCGAAAGGGGTGATAGCGCACGAGATCGCCCACCTGGTCTTCAGGGAATTCATGGACCGCACCGATATCTCCGGTCTCGTCTGGCTCAACGAGGGCATAGCCGTTCACGCGGAGAAGGCGGCCCTGCCCGCCTCGGCGGACGTCTACGCCTCGCGCGTGACGCGGCTGGTGCGCCCCGCGCCGCTCTCCTTCACCGCCCTCTCCTCCATGCCGCCGGGCCAGGCGCAGACCGGCGAGGCCGTGGAGAGGTGGTACGCGCAGGCCGGCAGCCTGGTCACGTTCATGATACGCGCCGGGGGGAACTTCAATTTCTACCTCTTCCTGCGCAAGCTCAAGGACGGCCTGCCCCCCGATTCCGCGGCCGGGGAAGCTTTCGCCGGGACCTGGGGGGACATGGCCGCCGCGGACGCGGCCTGGCGCGCCAGCCTGTGACCCCGGTCGCGCGGTCCCGGCGGCGCGGCAACCGCTGAACATGGAAAAAAACCACGTGTCGTCGGAATTGAGGAAGGCGGTGATCCCGCTGGAGGGCGTCCACTGCGCCTCCTGCGTGGCGAGAGTGGAAGCCGCCATAACCGCCGTGGCCGGCGTCAGGCGCGTTTCCGTCCACCTGCCGTCCAAGACCGCCTTCGTCAGCTACGACCCCGCCCTGACCGGCGCCCGCGAACTGCGCGGCGCCATAGATTCCGCCGGCTACAAGGCCCTGGCCTTCTCCGATTCGGCCTCGGCCGCCGGCGCCGAGGGCGTATCCTTCGAGGAACTGGAGCGCGAGCAGCGCTATTACCTCTCGCGCCTTCTCTGGTCGGCCGCGGCGGCCTTCGTCATCCTGCTGGACATGTTCCTGGACCTTTCGCCCTACACGCTGTTCCTGGCGGCCGCCTTCTCCTGGACCTTCTGCGGCTGGCATTTCCACGCGGGCCTGCTGCGCTCGCTGCGCGCCCGGACCGCCGACATGAACACGCTGGTCTCGCTGAGCACCACGGTCGCCTGGTCCTACAGCGCGGCGCTGCTCTTCGCTCCCGCCCTCTTCGGCCCCGGCGCGCACGCGCATCCGCAATGGCACGAAGTCGCCGTGCTCGTCTTCTTCATAAACCTGGGCCGCTGGCTGGAGGCCCGTTCCAGGACCGGCGCCGGCCGGGCCGTCAGCTCGCTGCTGCAGATGGCGCCCAAGTTCGCCAGGGTCGTGCGCGGGGGGGAGGAGAAGACCGTGCCCGCCGCGGCCGTTGTGCCGGGCGACCTGGTGCTGCTGCGCCCCGGCGAGCAGGTTCCCGCCGACGGCAGCGTCCTCAGGGGCTCCTCGGCCGTGGACGAGTCGCTGCTGACCGGGGAGAGCGTCCCCGCCGAGAAAGGCCCCGGCGACAGGCTGTACGCGGGGACGATGAACACCTCCGGCTCGCTGGAATTCGAGGCCGAGGGCGTCGGAGAGGATATGGTGCTGATGAAGATCGCCGCCAGCGTCCGCGAGAGCCAGGCGGCCAAGGGCTCCGTCCAGAAGCTGGTCGACAGCATCTCCGCCTGGTTCGTGCCCGCCGTCTTCCTGGCGGCCGTCCTCGCGGCCGGCCTCTGGCTGCATTTCGCCGGCTTCGGCCGCGCCGCCATGGTCTTCGCCGCCGTGCTGGCCGTCGCCTGCCCCTGCGCGATGGGCCTCGCCGTGCCGATGGCCGTCGCCGTCGGCTTCGCCCGCGCCGCCCGCGCCGGCGTCCTGATAAACAACTCCGACATACTCGAGCGCGTCTCTCGCGTCGACACCGTCATACTCGACAAGACCGGCACCCTGACCGAGGGCCGTCTCTCGGTGGCCGAAGTCCGCCCCCGCGGCGTCGGCGAAAAGGAGTTCGCCGCCCTGCTGCTGGCCGCGGAGGCCGGCAGCGAGCACCCTTTCGCGGCCGCGCTGCGCGCCCACGCCCCGTGGAAGGGCGTTAAGCCGCCCGCGCACAGCGCCTTCAAGGCCGCGGCCGGCAAAGGCGTGGAATGCTCCGTCGGCGGCGGGAAGGTCCTCGCCGGCTCGTTCAAATGGCTGGAGGAGCTCGGCCTGGAAGTGCCGGCCGCGGACCGGGACGCCGTGGCCGATTCGGCGGTCTCGGTCCTGGGCCTGGCCCGCGGCGGCGAATACCTCGGCTTCGCCGCCCTGGCGGACACGCTGCGCCCCGGCGCCGCCGCGCTGGCCGAGGAACTGCGCGCGATGGGAATAGAGCCGGTGATCGCCTCGGGCGACCGCGACCAGGCCGTGGCCGCGGCGGCGGCCCCGCTGCGCATCAAGAGCATCTATTCCGGCATCTTTCCCGAGGAGAAGAAGGCTATAGTCGCGCGGTACAAGGCTCTCGGCCGGAAGGTCGCCATGGTCGGCGACGGCTTCAACGACGCCGCCGCCCTCTCCGAGGCCGATATCGGCATCGCCATGCGCTCGGGCACCGATATCGCCATCCAGGCCGGCGACATGACGCTGATGAAGAACGACCTGGCCGGCGTGGTCGACGCGATAAAGATCTCCAGGGCCATCAAGCGCGTCATCAACCAGAATCTCGGCTGGGCCTTCGGCTACAATATGCTGCTGATACCGCTGGCCGCCGGCGCGCTTTATCCTTTAACCGGGCTGCTGCTGACCCCGTGGATGGCGGGGGCCGCCATGGCACTCAGTTCCGTTTCCGTGGTCATGAACTCCCTGCGCCTGCGGAGCATGAAGATTTAAATCGGGGGACACAATACCTATTTCGACCGAAATAGGTATTGTGTCCCCCGAAAAAAGCAGTAAAAATAAGATTTTTTTACGCGCAATGAGGGGGTAAAGAAATTAGTATTGTGTCCCCCGAGGAGAGACGAATGAAGACCAGGACTACGATGGGGTATACTTCGGAGCACGCCGCCACCCCGCACAAAATAAAGCTGCCGGCCATCGAGGCCTGGCCCAACCAGTACAGGAGGAACTACGTCATCCGCGTCGAGCACCCGGAATTCACCTCCGTCTGCCCCAAGACCGGGCTGCCGGACTTCGGCAACGTCATAATCGAGTACGTTCCCGACAAACTCTGCCTGGAGCTAAAGTCGCTCAAGTACTATTTCCTGGAGTACCGGCGCCTGGGGATCTTCATGGAGAACATCGCCAACCGCGTGCTCGACGACGTGGTCAGGGCGCTCAGGCCCAAGTGGTGCCGCGTCACCGGCGATTTCACCCCGCGCGGCGGGATAAAGTCGGTGATAGTCGCGGAACACGGCCGCCGGCCCAGGCCGTAGTTTTTGATATAATATAGGCGTTCGCCCAGTTGGCGCAGCGGTAGCGCGTTCCCTTGACATGGGAAAGGTCATAGGTTCAAATCCTATACTGGGCACCAAGTTTTAGTTCATTGACCCAGTAAGCGCATCATGGAATGATGCGCGTTAGGATTTGAAAGCCGGAGCCGCGAGCCGGCAGGCGGCAGCGGCGAGGCGGGGCCGCGGGGACCGAGGAGCGACGGCGACGAGGGAACCCGTGGCCAAATCCTATACTGGGCACCAAGTTTTGAGCTCATTGACCCGGATCTCTGAGCGAAGCCGTCTGGAGCCCGTTAAAACCCGCCCGAACGGGAGATTAACGGGCTCTTTTTTTCAGGAGGGAAAATGAAGACCATGATAGCCGCCCTGCTCCTCTGCTCCGCTTCGTCGTCGTTCGCCGCCAGGCCCGCCCCGTACGAGGCCAGGGACTACTCGTCCCTGACCGCCTACGGCATCTTCTCGTCCACCATGCTCGAGAACCATTTCAAGCTCTACCGCGGCTACGTGACCAACACCAACGCCCTGCTCGAGCGCCTCGACGTCCTCGAGCGCGAGGGCAAGTCCGGCTCGCAGGAGTACGGCGAGCTCAAGCGCCGCTTCGGCTGGGAGTTCAACGGCATGCGCCTGCACGAGCTCTACTTCGACAACCTCGGCCCCTCGCCGCTGCCGGCGGGCTCCAAACTGCGCGCGGCCCTTGCCGCCCAGCACGGCTCCTTCGAGACCTGGCAGGAGTCCTTCCTGGCCCTGCCCAAGGTGCGCGGCATCGGCTGGGCCGCCCTTGTCCACGACCGCCAGGCCGGCCGCCTCTTCAATGTCTGGATAAACGAGCACGACTCCGGCGTGCCCGCGGGCGCCGAGGTCCTCCTGATCATGGACCTCTTCGAGCACGCCTTCATCACGGATTACCAGCTGGACAAAGCCGCCTACGCCAAGGCCTTCTGGGCCGCCATCGACTGGGCCGAGGCCGAAAAGCGCTTCCTCGGCAAATAAAGGGGACACATCATGTCAGAACAGCACAAAGAACTGCACGGCGACGACAACCTCCACAAGGTCCGCCATTCCCTGGCCCACGTCATGGCCGCAGCCGTCCAGGAGCTCTTCCCGGGCGTCAAGTTCGGCATCGGGCCGGCCATCGACAACGGCTTCTACTACGACTTCGACCTCGAGCACCACTTCGTGCCCGAAGACCTGCCGAAGATCGAGAAGAAGATGAAGAACCTCATCGGCGCCGCGCACAAGTTCGAGCGCGTCGAGCTGCCGCGCGCCGAGGCGCTCAAGCACTTCGCCGCCAAGGGCGAGAAGTACAAGGTCGAGCTCATCAACGACCTGCCCGACGACGCCGTGATCAGCATCTACCGCTCCGGCCCCTTCGAGGACCTCTGCAAAGGCCCCCACGTCGAGCATTTCGGCAAGCTCAAGGCCTTCAAACTCACCCACGTCGCCGGCGCCTACTGGCGCGGCAGCGAGAAGAACCCGATGCTCCAGCGCATCTACGGCCTCGCCTTCGAGACCCAGCCCGAGCTGGACGCCTACCTCAAGCAGCAGGAGGAGGCCGCCAGGCGCGATCACCGCAAGCTGGGCAGGCAGCTCGACCTCTACTCCATCAACGAGACCGTCGGCCCCGGCCTGGTGCTCTGGCACCCCAACGGCGCCCGCATCCGCCATTCCATCGAGACCTTCTGGAAAGAGGAACATTTCAAGGGCGGCTACGACCTGGTCAACACGCCTCATATCGGCCGCGCGGGCCTGTGGGAGACCTCGGGGCATCTCGGCTTCTACAACGAGTCGATGTACGCGCCGATGAAGATCGACGAGATCGAGTACTACGCCAAGCCGATGAACTGCCCGTTCCACATCGAGATCTACAAGTCGAAGTCGCGCTCCTACCGCGACCTGCCGCTGCGCTGGGCGGAGCTGGGCACGGTGTACCGCTTCGAGAAGGCCGGCGTGCTGCACGGCCTGCTGCGCGTGCGCGGCTTCACCCAGGACGACGCGCATATCATCTGCACGCCCGAGCAGATGGAAGCCGAGACCATCGAGGTGCTGCGCTTCAGCATGAACATCCTGCGCACCTTCGGCCTCACGGATATCAAGGCGTACCTCGCCACGCGGCCGCAGGACGCCGTCGGCGACCCGGCCCTCTGGGAAGCCGCGCAGAAGAGCCTGCGCGCGGCCGCCGACAAAGAGGGCGTCTCCGTCGAGCTCGACGAGGGCGGCGGCGCCTTCTACGGCCCCAAGATCGACCTCAAGGTCAAGGACGCCATCGGCCGCGAGTGGCAGATGAGCACCATACAGTTCGACTTCAACGAGCCCGAGCGCTTCCAGATGGAATACACCGGCTCCGACGGCCACAAGCACCGCCCGTACATGATACACCGCGCGCTGCTGGGCTCGCTGGAGCGGTTCTTCGGCGTGCTGATAGAGCATTACGCCGGCAACTTCCCTGCCTGGCTCGCCCCCGTGCAGGCCAAGGTGCTCAGCATCACCTCCGGGGAGGAGGACTATGCCCGCGAGATAGCCGGCAAGCTCAAGGCCGCCGGCGTGCGCGTCGCCACCGACCTGCGCCCCGACACCATCAACGGCAAAGTGCGCGAGGCCGCCATGGAAAAGCCGCCGTACATAGTCATCGTAGGCAAGAAGGAAAAGGAAGCGGGGAACATCTCGCTGCGCCTGCGCGGCAACAAGAGCGTCTTCGGCGTCAACACCGACGAGTTCATAAAGAACCTCGCCGAAGAAATAGCCAGGCGCGAGAACACCCCCCGGTATTGAGCGGGGGAGGGATCTTTATGGACCTCAAACACGCGCTGCAGGAACTGCTCGAGGGCTTCGCCGCCCGGGAGATAGACGCCGCTTTGATAGGCGGCTTCGCCCTGGGCGCGCTGGGCGTACCGCGCTCCACCATGGACATCGACTTCCTGGTGGACGGGAAATCGCTGGGCAAGCTGGACGAGCTGATGACCGCCCTCGGTTACCGCAAAGAATTCTCCACCGAGAACGTCTCTCAGTACCTCGCGGCGGGCGAGGACGGCGTCGAAGTGGATTTTATCCACGCCTTCAGGCCGGTGTCGGTGAAAATGCTCAAAGAGGCTCTCACCGTCGACGTTTTTGGCGGCGGGCTCAAGGCGAAAGTCCTCAGGCCAGAGGACATAATAGGGCTCAAGGTGCAGGCGATGGTCAATAATCCCGACAGGAAGAACAGGGACCTGGCCGATGTGGAGGCCCTGGCCGCCAACGGCGTATTGGACTGGGCGCGTATCGCCCCCTACTATTCGATGTTCGGTATGGAAAAAGATTTCGAAGCGCTTAAGGGGAAATATGGCGGAAAGCGATAAAGAGACCATCTTCCCGGCGGCCATCTCCGCCGATATGGAGCGGCTCGCCGCGCGGCGTTCCTCCGCCTTCAGGCGCGACGGCCGTTACTGCCCGGCCGCCTGGCTGGATTTCGTGGGGCAGTTCAATCTCTTCGCCGGCCGCCCTGCCCGTCCCTTCCGTCCCATCAAAGGCGATAAATTTCTGTTGTAAATAGGGGGACACAATACCTATTTCGGCCGAAATAGGTATTGTGTCCCCGTATTTATTTCTCTAGAATCAGGACGCCGTAAGGAGGCAAAGATTCCGGTAGGTCCCGCCGGGTCTCGAAGAGCGGCCGCCAACCTTCCAAAGCTTCCGCGTTCAGCGGTACCGCCCCCGCCGTCGGATTCAGAACTATCGCGTACTTGCGCCACCAGCGCTTCAGGCCGCGCCCCGTCAGCCGTCCGTCCAGGCCTTCCGGCAGCGGTATATCCTTCCCCTTCACCAGGACCTTGCTCATGGCGTTGAGCTCGGCGGCCACCCGCGTATAGCGCGACCACAACTCCGGCCGCTGCGGCAGGGGTACGCCTTTGTTGTCGGAATACTTGAAATAGAACACGCCGGCCGCTCCGCGCGCCACGGCCAGCCAGGTCATGAAGCGCACCTGTTCGAAAGTGGGCCAGCCTCCTACCCGCTCCTTCCGGCGCTGCGGGTACTCCCTCCAGTCCAGGGCCTGCAGCACCGCCCAGAGCGGTTTCTCCGGCCGCGCCGGGTCCGTCGCCCGCACGCCCTCCCGCGCCAGCGCCAGTTCCCGTCCCACCGACTCCAGCGGCAGATGCGGCACCGGGTACCAATCCACCATCACCGCGTCGGCCGCCGCGCCGTAGGTGAAAGAGGGGAAACCGTGTCCCATGACGAAGGCCGTGGGCTGTTCGGGCGACCAGGCCTTGACCCGGGCGTCCATGGCCAGCAGTTCTTCCGGCTTCGTCCAGCTTACCTCCGGTTCGTCCTTGAGGTACCAGGCCAGCACCGGCCACTTCCGCGCCCTGTCCGCGTGGACCGACTCCATCACTTTGTAGGGCGGGGCCACCATGCGCATATCCAGCCCGCGGGCCGCCTCGGCCAGGCCGGCGAGCTTCTCCGGCTCGTCCAGGTAGGTCTGGAAACAGTTGAACCCGGAATTCCTCAGCACCGCCAGCGAGGCAGGTTCGCTCACCCCGTAGAAGCAGACCGGGAAGCCGCCCGCCGCGGCGGGCGGCGTGAGCGCGGCCAGCGCCGCGCAGACCAGGTAAAGGCCCTTCATAGGCGGAATTCTAGCATGGAAGCGGGTCAGGTGTCACCGCGACGGCCGCCGGAACCGCGACTGTGACTTTTATGCTATTGACACCCGCCGCGCCATAACTGGTATTATTGCCTGTCTTTAACCGGTATTTCGGAGGTGGTCCGCATTATGAAATCGCTCTCCATGTTCGCCGTGGCGGTGTTCTTTTCCGCTGGCGCCGCGTTCGCGCAGACCGATACCCCGGCTCCCGCCGCCCCGTCCTCGGCCGTCACAGGGTTCAGGATAACGAGGATAACCGGCACCGTGAACATCATCAAAGACGGCAAGGTGCTCGTGACGCTCAACCCCGGCGACGCCGTTCCGGCCATCGAGGGGGGATGGATAACCTTCGCCGTGGTCGAGGGCACCCTGGAGCTCGAGGCCGCCGGCAAGACCATCACCGCCGCCACCGGTTCCAATTTCACCGTCGGCTCCGTAGACGGCCGGATGGATATCTCCGTCGCCGCCGGCACCCCGGTCGTCGTCAAAGCTCCCTCGGGCCATAACCTGGTCGTGACCGCCAACAGCGCGGTACGCCTGTCCGCCGCGAACGGCGGGACCGGTATCAGCGTAGAGAGGGGCATCGTCGTCATGACCGACGCCTCGGGCGGCCGGACCCAGACCCTCAGGACAGGCGAGACCGCCACCGCGGCGGTCCCGCCCGCCCCCGCCGCGACGGCCGCCGCGGGGACCGCGGCCGCGGAAGAGCCGGCCGCCGCCGGGGAGACGGCCGAGGAAACGACCTCCGCCGGCGAAGATCTCCCTCCTCCGCCGCCCTCCGCCGCCGCGCCCATCGAGACCGAAGTGCTGGAGGAATCACAGGAGACCAGCGCTTCCAATCCCTGAGTCCCGGCGTCATCAAGGAGAACCCTGAATGAAGGAACTCATAATATCCGCGATAATGCTGCTCGCCGCGTCCAACGCGGCCGCGACGGGCAACCTCAAGTTCGGCAACCTGGAGATAAACCCTTTCATCGCCACCCAGGAGAACTACGACAGCAATATCTACCTGGAAATGGAGGGGAAGGATTCCTCCATGATAAACCGGACCTCGCTCGGCGCGGACCTGATGCACAAACTGGGTTCGCGCGTCGACCTGAGCGGCGGTTACGCGCTGGAGCTCCTCTCCTACGACGAGAGCCCCACCACCAACAACGCCGACCATCACCTGGCCCATCTCGGCGCCAAAGCCCGCCTTCCCAAGGGCATGACGGTGTCGGTCGAGGACAAGTACGCCGAGACCACCGACCAGGCCACCACGCAGGAGACCGACCGCGCCGAGCGCGTACAGAACGACATAAAGACCCGCTTCGAGGCGCCCATACGCGGCAAGTTCGGCTTCGCGCTGGAAGCGGCCCATACCTACCACAACTACCTCTCCACGACCAACGCCGTCCTGGACCGCGAAGAACTGCTCTCGGGCTTCGACGTGACCTACCAGCTCATGCCCAAGACCAGGGCGATGGTCTCCTACCGCTACGGCGACCTCAACTATGTCAAGAACACCGGCAAGGGCGACGCCACCTACAACAACATAGAGGCGGGCCTGGTCGGCAATATCGCGCCCAAGCTGACCGGCGCCCTCAAGGCCGGCGTGCAGATGCGCAGTTATGCCGATAACAACGCCGGCGTCGATAAGGACATCGACACCTTCGGCTACAGCGCCCAGCTGCTCTGGAAGGCCGTCCCGCGGACCGAGATCGTTCTTTACGCGAAGCGCGCCAACGTCGAGACCAGCTACGGCGACAGCCGGTTCTATACGTCCACGCTGACCGACCTCGCGTTCAGCCGCGAGGTGCGCAAGGTGAAGCTGACGCTGGGCGGCAGCTACGAGATGATCGAGTACGCCGAGAACACCGCCGGCCAGACCCGCCCGCGCGAGGACGACAATATCACCGCCCGCCTTCTGGCCGAATACAGCGTCCGGAAATGGCTCAAGGCGGACCTCGGTTATAATTACAGGGCCCGCCTCTCCAACGACTCGGACGCGAACGGCGTCGAATTCGGCTACCGGAACACCGTGATAACCGCGTCGCTCAAGCTCATGTTCTGACACAGGGCCCGGAACCGATGAAAAAACCGCCGGAGCGCCGGCGGTTTTTTATCGTCCGCGGAAGACCGTCTCAGGTCCTGCCGGTCATTTTGGCGACGGCCTCTTTTATCCTGCCCATGACGGAAGCATAAACCTCCCCGCCCCTGCCCATGGGGTCCTCCAGGTCGCCGTCCTCCCCCAGGAATTCCATTATCTTCTTCGTCTTGCGTACGCTCTGCGGGAAACGCTCGGCGAGCAGTTCCCGGTGCGCCTCCTCCATAACGACCACCAGGTCGGCCCAATCGATATCCTCCCCGCGTACCAGCGCGGGCTTGTGCGACAGGTTGCGCACCCCCTCGCCCGCCAGAAATTCCGCCACCGCTTCCGTCATCGCCGAATAAGGCTGCGCCGCCGTCCCGCGCGACCGCGCCTCGAAGCCGGCGTCCGCACCGTAAAGCAGCAGCAGCTTCTCCGCCGCCGGGCTCCGGCACATATTTCCCGTGCACACGAACAAAACCTTCATTGCACAAATTGTACCAATTACGCTTGAATCGGGGGACACAATACCTATTTCGCCCGAAATAGGTATTGTGTCCCCGAATTAGATAAAATCTCACCTTATGCAGGCGGCGATCATACTGTCATTGATATTCGCTCCGCTGGCCTTCGCCTCCGTCGAGCCGTGGGCTTTCGGCCTCCTCCAGGCCGCCTTCTTCACCCTCGCCGCCCGCATATACATAAAAGGCCTGCACGTCCATCCCAACCCTCTTTACAAAAACCTGCTCCCCGCCGTCCTGGCCGTCGCGCTCATCGGCCTGCTCCAGTCGCTCAACCAGAATCCCGTCACCGCTCCGTCGGCGATCGTCTTCACCGTCTGGCGCCCGGCCACTCTCTCCGCCGTCCAGCTCTGGCTCTTCTACGCCGCCGTCCTCTTCGCCGTGCCGCAGCTCATCGACACCCCCGGACGCTTCCGCCGCCTGATGTGGACCATCTTCATAACGGGCACGGCGCTCGCCATCATCGGCATGATACAGAAATCCGGCGATACCACGCTCATCTACGGCCTGCGGCGCGTCCCTAACGACGCTTTCGGTCCCTATGTCAACCGCGACCACGCCGCCCATTTCCTTGCCGTTTCGGCCATGTGCGGCCTGGGCCTGTTCTTCTCCGGGCTTAAGCCTCTCCTTGTCCAGCAGAGCCGCACCCGCCAGTTCGACCTGCTGTCCATACAGTTCATCGAACTCGTCATGCTGGTCGCCATCGTCTACGGCATAGTGCGCACCGGCTCGCGCGGAGGACTTCACTCCTTCGCTATAGCCGCGGCCGTCACCGGTTTCATCGCGGCGGGCTTCGTCAGGTCCCGCCGGGGGAAATACCTCGCTCTCGCCGGCATGCTGCTCGCCCTGTCCGGCTATGCGCTCCTGCTTTCCTCCAATGAAAAACTCCGCGGTCTCAAAGACGGCGACTGGGACCTCTCCATCAAGGCGCGTTTCTCGATGTACGAAAGTTCCCGCCGCATGCTGGCGGATTTCCCGGCTTTCGGCGTAGGGCTCAAGGCCGTCCAATACGCCTTTCCGCACTACAAAAAGCCCCCGTTAAAAGAGATCAGCCGCGTCCTGCATGTTCACAGCGACTGGCTGGAGCTCTTCCTCCAGGCCGGCCTCGCCGGCGGACTCATCTACCTCGCCGGCCTCGTAGCCGCGCTCGCCCGTTCCTTCCGGAACTGGCGCGACAATTCCTCGTTCACGCTCAAATGCATGCAGGGCGGCGCGATAGGAGCAGTCCTGGCCGCCTGCGTCCACAATTTCGCCGAGTTCGCCTCCCAGATGCCGGCCAACGCCCTGCTTTTTTACGTCCTCGTCGGCGCCCTGGCCGGCCCCGGCGTCCGGCGCGGGAACCTCGACGAGGACGGCCCCGAACCCGCCCCGCCGCCGCGCGCTTACGCCAGGGCCGCGGCCTTCGCGGCGATACTTCTGATCGCCGCCGTTATCCCACGGTTCATGGCCTGGCGGGCCGACTTCCTGGCCGGGGACGGGGATATCCCGCTCAAGACCAGGCTGGAGTACCGCCGCGAGTCCCTTAAATGGTATCCCGACCCGCAGGCCGCCTTCCGCCTGGGCGCCGACATCTACAATAACGCTCTTAGGGACAAGAACGACTTCGCCCGCTGCCAGGCCATGCTGGAGGCCGATAAGTCAACAACTCAACAACTCAACAACGTCCCCTATAACGAGGATCTGGCGCGGCTGAAGAGGAACCTCCGCATTCAGCTGGCCCATTGCTATAACCCCCGGCCGGAGGGGAAAATCCGGGCTCCCGGAGCCAAAACCGAGGCCCCGCCGACCCGCTCCGCCTCCCGGCCGTAACATTAGTCACTCTAATAGGGGTTTGCCTGGGGGCTCATCCCCGTCTTTGCTATAATACCTAAATGAAATCATTGGGGATTTGGGGCCCCTTAGCCCTCGCTTTATCTCTTACGGCCTGCGCCGGCATGCAGACCGGCCGTCATTACCCGGCCAAGACCAACCACCACACCGCCACCCCGGACCAGCAGCAGGCCATAGAAGAGCGCATACTCCGCTCAGCCGAGGAATTCAAGGCCAGAAGCCAGGTCAACTATAGAATACAGGCCGGCGACCTGCTGGAGATAAACGTCTACCAGGAAAAGGACATGGCCCGCACCGTGCGCGTCAGCGGCAACGGCACCGTAACCTTCCCGCTGGCCGGCAATGTCAAAATGTCGGAACTCTCCGTGCCGGAGGCCGAAGCCATGCTGGCCCGGGCCCTGTCGGAATTCATCATCAACCCGCAGGTCACCGTCCTCATCAGGGAATATTCCAACAAGCAGGTCTATGTGCTGGGCGAGGTCAAGAAGCCCGGCGCCATACCGCTGCCGGTCGAGCGCCGCCTGACCGTCCTGGAGGCCATCACCCTGGCGGGGGGATTCACCGATCTCGCGGCACAGGATAAGACCAAGGTCCTGCGCAACAAGGACGGCCGCAACGAAAGCATCCAGGTGGAAATAACCAGGATAACCAAACAGGGCGACAAATCGGCCGATATCTTCCTCGAGCCCAACGACACCGTCTTCGTCCCCCAAAGCTTTTTCTAAGCGAACCGGCGACAGCCCCCTATAGTTATACCTGAAGGATGTATATGACCGAAGAGAAAGAACTCGAATTCGACCTTACCTACTACTGGGACCTCCTCCTGCGCCGCCGCTGGGTGGCCCTCTCCGCCTGGCTGGCCGCCGTCATCATCACCGCCCTGGTCACTTTCAACATGCGCCCCGTCTACCAGGCCCAGGCTCTCCTCGTGATAGAAAAAGAGCGCGGCAATAATGTCGTCTACCAGGGCGGTCCCTCCGTCGAGCGCAGCAACGAGGACTATTACCAGACCCAGTACAAGCTCCTCAAGAGCGAGGCCCTGCTCAAGACCGTCCACAACCGCCTCGACCTGGGCAGGCACGAGGAATTCAAGGATCCCTACGGCTACCGCAAGCTCATAAAGCCCGTCACCATCGCCCCGGTCCCGCGCAGCCGCCTGGTCTATATCAAAGTCGACTCCCGTGACCGCCTGCTCGCCTTAAAGATCGCCAATACCATAGCCGAGGTCTTCATCGAACAGAACCTCTCGAACCAGCTCTTCATCTCAAAGGACGTGCTCGCCGCCCTGCAGGACGACAAAGGCGGCAGGAGCCGCGCGATATACGAATCGCTCCCCGCCGTGGTCAATAACCCGCTCATCCAGCAGCTCAAGCAGGACACCGCCAGGCTGCAGGCGCAGGTGGCCGAGGCCTCCAACCGCTACACGCCAAGGCACCCCCAGCTGATGGCCATGACCGCCAATTACGAAGCCCTGAAAGGACAGCTCAAGGCCGAGACCGACAAGATCATCCAGAGCCTCAAGATAGACCTCTCCGGCCAGTTGATGGGCAATAATATACGCCTCATCGACGCGGCCATACCGCCGCTGAACCCGGTAAAGCCGCGCAAGCTGTTCAACATGCTGCTGGCCGTCATCGGCGGCTTCGTCCTGGCGGTCTTCGCGGCCGTCCTGGTGGAGTTCATCGACCAGACCGTCCGCAGCCAGGAGGACGTGGAGAACAAACTGGGCCTGCCTTTCCTGGGTTCGGTCCCGCTGACCAAACAGACCCGCCAGCATACGGTCTATAATCACCTGCTCCTGCGGGAGCATTCGCTCATCAGCGAATCCATACGCAATCTGCGCACGATGGTGGACTTCGCCGAGGTCGGTCAGAAGAGCAGATCCTTCATGGTGACCAGCTCCGTGCAGGGAGAGGGTAAGAGCTATGTCGGGGCGAACCTCGCCGCCGCCTTCGCGCAGGCGGGGGAGAAAGTCCTCATCGTGGACGGCGACCTGCGCCGCTCCAACCTGCATAAGCTCTTCCGGGTCTCCAACTCCAAGGGCCTCAGCGATTACCTGGCCGGCGGCCGCAGCGTGGAGGACATCGCTCCGCTCATCCAGGAGACCGAAGTGAAAGGCCTTTCGATACTCACCTGCGGCCCCAGGCCGCCGAACCCGGCGGAACTGCTCAATACCCCGCGCCTCTCGGCCTTCCTCAACCGGGCCTCGACGGAGTACGACCGCCTGGTCATCGACTGCCCGCCGATGTTCCCGATAAGCGACGCGCTGCTCTGGGGGAAGTACATAAAGAGCTGCGTTTTTGTGACTTCTTTCGGCAAGACCCGCGTGCCGCTAATCAGGAACGCCGCCCGCCGCCTCAGCCAGGCCGGCATCAAGATACTGGGCAACGCGGTCAATATGGCCAGGTTCGGCGGCCTGTCCTACTCTTATTACGGCTATTCCTACCAGTACAACTACCACTACGGTCCCGAAGCCGAGGAAAAGACCGATAAAGCCCCGGTCAAGGCCTGACCGGGGCGGGGGAAATATGTTCCGCAAGGCATTGATAGCGGCTTTATTGTTCTCTCCCGCCCTCTCCTGCGCCGCCGCCAAGAAACCCGGGCAGACCTGGGAGCCCGCCGGCGAGACCTACTTCGTCCTGCCGCTGGATCAGCGCGTCTACTACCCCGCCAATGACCGCGAGGTCTCGGCCGGCGCCTGGGGCTTCGGCTACCGCCTGCCGGTCGGCCGGGAGGGCGTCTCCCGCAGCGCCGCCCTGCAGCTCCAGCGCCTGAGCGTGCGCAACACGGCCATAGGAGTGGACGGAGGCTTCTACCTGCTCGAAATACTGGCCGGAGGGGAATACATCTCGCACCCGAACCCCGCCAAATTCCGCCTGACAGCCTCCGTCATGGCCGACTTCGGTCTCGCCGGCGGCGACCTCTTCATGGCGCCCATGCTGACCCTGGGCACCCTCTACCAGGTCAAAAGCGAATACGACCAGCCCTCCGGCCCGCACCTCTCCCTTTTCTACCGCCTCACCGAGGTCCACATGGGCGACGCCGCCGGCCGCGCCGGCAAACTGCGGCCGGCCATAGGCCTGCGCCTGGGCTACGCCTTCCCGGGGTTCTGGACGACAGTTAAGTGACTATGGGACGTCTTTAAGCCGGGCGAGTATTGTCAGGAATATCGGATCCGTTTTATGATTTCGGCGAAAGTTTTTCGGCAGCGAGTGCGGTGTTAAACCCAGCGGGCGCCGTCTCTGACGATAGATAAAGCCTCTCTTCGATGCAAGTTAATAAAGAACAGATAAGCAAAAACGCCGTTACTTCAGTCCTGCAGGCTTTAGTTTCGGGAGTGTTGCTGTTTTTTCTTTACAAATACCTGATGTCCAAGGTGGGGACAGAGGGTTTCGGGATCTGGTCATTGGTGATGGCACTTACATCATTCGCCCAGATAACTAATTTGGGTTTGTCCGGTAGTGTCGTTAAGTTCGTGGCAAAAGAACTCGCCAACGATGAGGTCGGAAAGGCGGCTCTTGTTATACAGACGTCCATTGTTTCGATCTCGGTTATCTCCGGAATTTTTATCCTGGTACTTTTTCCACTTCTATCTTGGCTTCTTTCAAATATAGCCGATGGTCTGGTTCTGACCGGAGCTCTTTCTCTTTTACCGTATGCGCTCTTTTCATTTTGGATAAGGTCCCTCGCCGCTGTTTTTATCTCCTCCCTGGATGGCTATATGCGTACGGACCTGAAAAACCTTATTCTCGTTTCGGTCAACGCCTTGAATTTTTTCTTTTGCCTTATTTTTGTTCCCCGCTATGGAGTGATCGGGATCATTTATTCAACGATACTTTCCAATGTGCTCGCTTTAATGTCGAGTTGGTTCCTGCTGCGGAAACATAATCCGTTCCTTCCCATGCTTCCCCGGGGGGGAGATCTCTCGATATTAAAGGAGATAATCGGTTATGCCGGGAACTTCCAGTTGATCTCTTTGGCCGGAATGCTGGGCGATTCTGTGACCAAAGCCCTTCTTAGCAAATTCGGGGAGATTTCGGCGGTCGCCTTTTATGAAATGGCGAATCGATTGGTCCTTCAGATAAGGGCTCTTTTGATATCGGCCTATCAAGCCATTATCCCGGTCGTAGCGAATTTAAAGGAACGGAACCCTGAGAGTATCAGAGCGGTATACCTGAAGGCTTATTCCATCCTGTACTATCTGGCGATTCTCGTCTATACGGTGCTTTTGGTGGCGTTTCCTGGAATTTCCATGGTTTGGATCGGATATAAGGAGCCGCTGTTCATATTCCTGGGTCAAATCCTCGCGGTTGCATGGTTCCTGAATACGCTGTCCGTTCCAGCCTATGTCTTCAGTCTTGGTCTTGGTGTGCTTAAATGGAATGTAATCGGGCATATGGTTATCGGCATGCTCAACCTTTTGGCCGGCTATTTATGCGGGCTGTTGTGGGGGATCACTGGCGTAGTTTCGGCCTCTTTTTTGGCCCTTGTCGTAGGAAGTCTTGTTATCAGTTATCCAATATTAGTTGCCAATAACCTGAGGGCTTCTTCCTATCTCCCCAAAGAAAGCCGGATGATGACCGTTTCCATTCTACTGTTCTTTTCAGTGATATCTTTTGCCCGAATACTGTGGGGAAGGCCGACTTCTCTTTTGCTGGAGGCGGGAGTGATATCTGCTACGGTTCTTTTCCTGGCTTTAGTCGGAGTAAAAAACCCTATGCGCAAATCCGTTCTATCCTGGGTTTGCAGAGCGGCAGGGTAGCCTCCTGCTTTTACATCAGGTTCCATTATGAACTCAGAAAGTGTGAATCCAGGACTTATGAAACAGTTCGCTAAGCGGTGGGTAAATAAACTCGGTTTGGATTTGCGTCGTTATTCATCAACCGAAGAGTTCTGGTTTAAAAAATTTATTGAACGGCATAATATCGGTCTGGTTCTGGACGTAGGCGCTAATAAGGGGCAATACCATTCGTTCTTGCGGCATGCAGGCTATGCCGGCCGGGTCATCTCTTTTGAGCCCCTATCGGAGGCCTATTCCGAATTGCTCATGAAAAGCAGAACCGATCCTCTTTGGGATATCGTTCCTCGTTGTGCCGTAGGGGAATCCGACGGTATTATCGAGCTCAATGTCTCAAAAAACGGGGTGAGCAGTTCCATTTTGCCGATCAGGAAGGTTCATCTGGATAATGCGCCGGATTCCCGGTATATCGGCGCCGAAAAAGTAGAATGCTTTTCGCTGAAATCCCTGTGGCCTGCCCTGAAAATGGTGGGCGACACGCCGGTTCTACTGAAAATAGATTCGCAGGGATACGAGGACCGTATCCTGCGCGGTTTAGGGGAATTTGTTGCCGGTGTCGCGGCTGTTCAACTTGAACTCTCCTCGGTCGAACTCTACTCGGGGCAGCTTCTTCTGCCGGACATGATCAAAGAGATGTCTGAATATGGTTATCGGATGGAAGCCTTGTTCCCCGCGTTTATCTCCCCGAAAACGGGGCAGGTGCTGCAATATGAGGGCTTTTTTGTCCGGTCTCCGGTAAAATGATAGGTGCAATGGGTTTTAGATGGATTTCTTGACGCAACAAGTCTTTTCAAGCGGATATCCCCCGTGGCTGATCTATCTGGCGGTCCTGGCGGTTTTGCCTTTAGTGTTCTTTAGACCTTGGTACGCTTTTTTGGTCTCTCTTTTCTTTTTTTCTGCGAGAAACACGCAAGCTGCGGTTTTGACGCGGACCCCTTTCTTCGGCCCCTACCTTAACGCGAATGACGCTTTTTTATGGATCGCGTTTTTTAGCGCTTTTGCGTACCTATTGCAGAAGAAAAAGGTGATCCTGCCCGCTAAGCGGATCGGATGGGTGTTTTTGCCCCTTTTGATCGGCGATTTGCAGTCTTTGGCCCTTTACGGAGCGGAAGAGTATGTGTTGCGTGCAATTTGGGGTAGTTCTATCTTTCCGCTCATGTTCTTTATCGGGGCTATTATGATGGATTCTCCCGCTAAGTTCAAATCCTTTTTCTGGGTTTTATTCGTCGGGAACGTGGTGGGGGCGATTCAGCACATTGTGTTCCTTTCTTTTGTTTCTCAAAATTTCACCTTGGTTACTAATTCTGCCGTGGTCCGCACTATAGGGTATATGTTCAATGGGGGCGTGTTTGTCATTGTGGGGGCGTTGCTGGTCCCTTTTAAGGCCAGGGCGGGGGTCCGTTATCTTCTATATATCGCAGGAGTGCTGCTTATCGCGTTCAGTGTCCTGATGCATCAGACCAGACAGGTCTATGTAAATTTTGTAATCTCGTTCTCGTTCATGTTCCTCCTTTTCCGGAGGTATATCCGGATCGAAAAGTCGCTGGTGAAGTTTATTCTTGTCGTATTGATAACGCCTACCATCGCTGTTTTCGCGTTCCCTAATTGGAATTTTTCGGAGATGATGCGGACACGGTTCGCAACGCTCGTTAATGCCGATCAGTTTTTGGAGTCAGCCGCTACCAGATTGCATGGGTTGGAGACGGAAATCGAACTGTGGCGCAATTCCCCCGTTCTCATCGGAGTCGGGGCGGCATATCCGCCTGAACTTACTGAAGCATACCGCGAAGGGGATCGTGGGGCGAAGGAGGCCACGGGGGCCTTGAATCACGTCGTTATTTTTAGCTATTTGGCGCACTATGGGTTAATCGGAGCGGTTTTGCTCCCCATTTTGTTGCCTCTGATGGCAATTCGAAGGCTGGTCTCGATTTCGCACGCTTTACATTACGATTTTTATCGTTCCTTTATTTTTATGGTATGTGCCACAAATGTATTTATGGATTTTTTCGGAATTTTAGGGAGCATATTGAATATCGCGGCGACTTCGCATATGACTGGACTTCTCTATGGTGTTGTATGGGGAGGGGCGTTCCATGGTTCAAAGAGCTCTGAGGGCGTGACCCTATAGTCGGATTTTATGATGGTTCACTGCGGTCCGCGGTTCATGAAAAATCGAGAGCATATTACGTCGCGTTATATTTTTTCGCGATTCGCTGAGATCTGTTATCGGATGACGCATCCGGCGCTGTATGTCTTTTGACCTTTTCGTAGACTTCGTCCCAAAACTATTAGACACTTTCC
>CAYPYG010000025.1:0-44027 GCA_964415175.1 uncultured Elusimicrobiaceae bacterium | reverse complement strand
CTTCGCCAAAGAAATACTACACAACCTGGGGAGGGGACCTTTATATGATTATCGGCCCCCCGGCGATTTCTCGCACCGATGGTGCGAGAATTGCGGACCAAGGCCATTTCTGCAACCATCGGCTGCAGTTTTTGATTCCGCTACGCCCCGCCCATAGGAACAAAGACGTCATCGTGCTATCACTTGTTGCAGATTTTGCAACAACTGAAGCGTAGCGTCGCACCCCCGGATGCGGGAAGAAATATCGTTTATCCGGCTGACAGGTGGGCTATGACCGGCAGGTCCGCGCTGGCGAGGTCGTACTTGCGCAGGTCGGCGGGCGCCACCCACGCGATGGCCGCGTGGTCGTGCAGCCGGAACTCGCCCGCTATATGCCTGGCGCGATAGACCAGCAGCTCAATGTGGAAATGCTTGTACTCGAATTGGCTGGAGCAGATGAAAGCGCCTATCTCGGTATCGACGCCGAACTCCTCGCGCAGCTCCCGCCGCAGACAGGCCTCGGGCGTCTCCCCGGCCTCCAGCTTGCCGCCCGGGAACTCCCACTTCCCCGCCAAAGCGTCGCCCGCCCTGCGCTGGGCTATCAGGACCTTCCCGTCCCGCTCAATAACCGCCGCCGTGACCTGTTTCATTCCGCCGGACATAGCAGTAAGTTTACAAAACACCTCTACAGCCGCCAGGCGGCTGCTCCCCTCTATGTTTTTTTCCCGTGTTTCTTTGACCGTTTCGGCAGGTTTTTGGCGGTCCGCTCGAGGTTGTGCAGTATTTCCTGCTCCGCCTGCGCTTCAAGCGCGGCGCGGCGCCTGGCGCTGAAAGCCTCGTATTCGCGCTCCGCCCTGGCCTGGGCCGCTTTATGCGAAACCTTGCCGGAATCCGGAAGGACCTCGCGCTGGTTAAAGCGCAGAAAATCGTCCAGTTTGGCCTTCCAGTCCGCCATAAAGACCTGCTTGCGCCGCCTGGCCTGGTCGTCGGCGTAGTCCAGGAACATGGAAACTATCCGGTTGAGTTCCGAAATTTCGGACTCGCGCAGATAATTCTTGGCTATGCCCACATCGGTCTTGCGCACGGCCCCGCCCTTCCAGGCGGTCAGCCCCATGTTCGGCCGGGCGGCGTCGGCGCGCCCGGCTATGAGCTCAGGGGCGGTCTTGCCGGTAACGGCGAAATGCAATTTATTCTGCACGGTCTGGAAGAAGACCTGCGTCTCCGCGTCGGACGGCTTATAATCCGCCGCCAGGGCCAGTATCTCCCGGACGCGCAGGTACATGCGCCGTTCGCTGGCGCGGATGTCGCGGATGCGCTCCAGCAGCTCATCGAAGTAGTCGGGGACTCCGGGGCCGGGCGGATTCTTAAGCCGCTCGTCGTCCATTACAAAGCCTTTCACCAGGTACTCGTGCAGCCTTTCGGTGGCCCACTGGCGGAACTGCGTGCCCCGGTCCGAGTTAACCCTGTACCCCACGGCAAGTATGGCCGGGAGACTGTAATAGCGGAGCCGGCGCTCCACCCGCCTCCCGCCTTCGGTACGAACCTGTAAGAATTCCTTACAAGTTGCTTTTTCATCCACTTCGCCTTCGGCGTAAATAGATTTCAGATGAAGCGTGACATTCTGGGGAGTGACCTGGAAAAGCTCGGCGATCAAAGCCTGCGTCAGCCAGAACGTTTTATCGCCGAACCGGCATTCTATCCTGGTGCAGCCGTCGTCGGTGCGATAGAACACTATTTCCGAAACCTTAACGGCTTTTTCCGGCATTTTTTCAGTCATAATCCGTCTCCGAATCCACCCGGGCGCGCTTCCATCACCTCGATAGTTTACAAAATCCGTCCACCACCCGAATCCCGCATCCCCCACCACCTCGCCGCTCAGCGGCTTGCCGCAGATCCGCCCAGCAGCGCGCCATAGCGTTTAACAGGCATCCCGGGCATAGCCCCCCTTCACATAAAGTGTAAACACCGGGCGCGACAACGTAGCGTCGCCCCCCCCTAATCCCACATCCCTACGATCCCGCCGCTCAGCGGCTTCCCGCAGCGGGGGCAGGGATAAGCCGAAAAGTCCGGCCCGTCGCCGTCCGCGTCGCCGCAGGGGATCATCTCCAGCGCGGCGCCGCACTTGCCGCAGTCGCAGGCCCTGGAATACCGCCCGCCGGGATATTCGATCAGGTAGTGGAACCGCTCGGTAAAAGTCCGGCACTTTGGACATCTGAATAGGGCCTGGCCGTAATCGGCGCATTTGCCCCGCTTCTCCTGCAGCAGTATCTTCACCAGGTCGTATTCCGCGCGGTCGGACAGCAGCTTGCGCAAAGAGACAAACCCGCCCGCCTTGAGCGGCAACTCAAAAAGTTCTCCCCACATCATGCCTACGCCGATGGAGAACTCCTTATTATAGCCGCACCCGCAGGAAAGCCCTATCATCATCCCCATATATCCTCCGTGAACCTTCCCCATATCGTAACAACCGGGTGCGACAGCGTAGTGTCGCCCCCCCGGAGAGGAACTTCAAATCTTTATTCGAAAGCCGCCGTGTGACGGCAGGCGGGATAATTGGGGCAGCCCCAGAAGCGCTTGCCGGCGTCCGGCCCCTTACCGTAAACCCGCAGGGCCAGCGGCTTATTGCAATGCGGACAAACGGGATGCGCGTCCGTAAAGGCTTTCTCCGGCGCCTCCAGTTCCTCGCGCATGGCCGGCGGCATATACCTGCGGTCGCGCTCTTCCTTAGACAGCGGCGGCGGCTCGGTGGGGATAAGGACGGCCCGGCTCTTCATCGGCTGGGCCGGCATGGGCGACGGCGCACCGCCGGCCGCCTCGGATTCGACCACCTTCACGCGCACCTTGGAAGTTATCAGCTGTATGAGCGCGGTGACCAGCGCGATAAGGCTTTCGATGAGGTTCCATCGGCTGCGCAGCTTGTACCCCCTCACATTCAGTCCGGTCTTGGCCGCGACTTTATTAATTGCTCGCCGCCTGACACTCCTTACGGCATGCGTGCCCAAAAAAGCCAATACGGAAACTACTCCGAAAAACACAGAAAGCCCATAGAATATCGGTGCGAAATCCAAAAAACCTATTACGATTTGCTTATCCCTAATGATAGCAGCCCCTAAAAAAAAGATGACAGCCAATACGAGCAATAAATTCCTCATAAAAACCCCCGCATTATCTTTTTCCCGCTGACGAACAAATAATACATCCAGCACCGGGCTCACGCCGGCCATGATACTCCCGCCGACCATATGCCCCAGGTACTCCTTGAGCTCGGCAATAAGTTCCAGCCGCAGCGCCCTGTCCTTGAACCAGGTTATATACCCCGCCAACTCTTCGACGCGCAGGACTTTAACCTTAGCCGACTCCGGCTGCGGTGGCAGATGCCCCGCGCAGGCGATGATACCGCGCACCTGCACCTTGCCGAACGGCTTCACCGTGTCGTAGCAGAGATACCCCGCCCGCCCCACCTGGTCGAAAGGATCGTGATAATCCCCCGACTCCACGAACTGCCTGCTCCACACCTTGGTCTCGATGACAAAAAGCCCGGCGGGCGATATCACCAGGTGGTCGATCTGCGCGCTCTGAAGAGGGACCCCGTTATACCAATGGAACCGCGACGCACGCAGCCGCACATCGTTTAGAACGATATAGCCCTCCGGCAGCCGCTTAAGTTGCTCCACGACCGCCAGCTCAGCCCGTGCGCCGGCAAGCTCCGGCGAATTCTGCAGATATTCCAGCCGCGCGACATTATCCCGCAAAGAAACGATATATCGGTCTTTATCCGCATTGACCCGGCGGACGGCCAGCCTGCGCTTTGCGATTAAGAACCAGTTTACGATGGCACAGAAGAAACCCGGCTCGGCCAGCAGGGCGGATATCTGCCGCTCCAGCTCCCCGACGGCCGCGGCAGCCTCGGCCGTCTTGCCCCCGATAGACGGCTCCAGCTCCGCCTTCAGCTTTTCAAGCAGCGGCGCGATATCGGCCGGCGAACCGACCTTGAGCCCCACACGCAGCAGCCCCTTGCGGATCTCGCCCCAGGCCCCGCTCTCGCCGATTATTTCAGCCATCCTATTAGGACTCACTCCCCGCAAAACTCAAAGTGTGGTGGCACTTTGGATAGTTCGGACAGCCCCAGAATTTTGAACCGGCGTTCGGCCCGCGCTGGGCCGTGCGCAGGACCATCTTCACCCCGCAATGAGGGCAAACCGGGTTTTCATCCTTAAAAGGCTTAGCCGGCGCCCCCGCAGTGACGCGCATCCCCGGAGGCACATATTTGCGATTCCGCTCCTCTTCACTGAGCGGCGGCGGTTCTGTCGGGATTAAAGTGGCCCTGCTTTTGGCGGGGATTGCCGGAGCCGGGGCGGAGGCAGGCGCGGCGCCGGGCCGTGCCTCCGCTATTAGTTTTACGAGCTTAGGCCCGTCTATTAATTCCACGGGCTTATCCCTGACAAAATCGATGGCCGGCTGAGTGAAATCCCCCGAGGTTATCAGCACCGCCCCGCTCGCCGCGGCGTCCACCATGACCCCGTAAAGCTCCCGCGCTACCTTCACATCTATCTTAAAAGCTTTCCAGTGCTTGCACTGTATGACCAGTTTCGCCCCGTTCTTCTGAGCGATCAGATCGATGCCCCCGTCCGGGGAGTTCCCGCCGGCCTCGGTGACCGAGTAACCCTTACGGCGGTAATACTCGCCTACCAGGAATTCGAACTCCTTCCAGGTCATCGCCTTTATCTTTTCCCGGTCTTTCGCGGAATCAAATAACTTCCCCTTAAAGAATGAGACAATAAACGAAAGTACTCCTCCGATAAGAAACACTAAAGCCAACAACTTGATCAGTTTTGCGAAGGCAGGCCCCGCAGGAATGACTCCAAAGGCCATATCCTGTACAAAAAACGACAGGACATAGAGGAGTACGGCTCCCCCGACGCCAACCCACCAAGGAAGTCCCGCTATATTCGCTAACAGGTTTTCGTTTCTCCGAGCCATGCTCCACCTCGTGAATTATGATTAGACTAACCGGATATCAGCGCAACGCGTCCCGCGACCAGATCGAGCGAATGCAAAGCCCCGGTCGCGGCGCATTTGATTTGAAAAGTGCCGATATCATACCCATCGTCCGCGTCTCGCTCGCCGGACCTCATCTCAGCGCTCCAGTCATCGAATTCCCCCTGGAGTTCGGCGACGGCTTCCTCCAGCGTGGCAAACACACAAGGCTTATCTTCCCCGTCCAACAGGTTATTGACCCACCCATCGCAGAGGGAATACTGCAAGATTTCATAGCCTGTATTCCGCATCATCTAACCCAGTTCTCAAACACGTTCTTATTGTGATACTGCAGGAATTCGGTCGATGGCTGAAACTTCTCCGGCAGTTCTATCTTTTTCCCATCCAGCGAGTTGATGGCGGAGTCGCAGAACTCGTCTTTAGCAGCAAGCAAATCCTTTGACACACGGACCCTCCAGTCAGGAAGCACCGTGATCAGCCCCTTATCGAAAGCCTTGTCATGCAATGCGCTCAGGCACAGGCCATTGCTCGGGTTCAATCGGTTCGCCTTATCCTTGCTCCACGGAACAATGTGGCTGGCGATGAGCAGCCTCTGGTCGGCCAGACCGGTCATGCAGCAACGGCCCTTATAACTGCTGATGACCGCTTGCCGGAAGAAGTCCTGCTTCAGTCTGACCTCTACTGTAGAAGTTTTAGTCTCCCCCGTATGGTCCACCACGCCGCTATCCGCCACGGCGGACGGCGGCACTATATCTTGGGCCTTGAGCCACATCTGGGCTTCCAGCGCGGCCTTTTCCCAGTCGTTATGGAATTCCTGCCAGATCGCTCTGTCCGCAGTCGCGGCATTCCCCAGGCCATGCCGCCCGGTATCCACTATTTTAGGATCGAGGCTGGCGAAGTTCAGCATCTTCATTGCCAACGCGGATGGGGTGCGCCCCAATCGCTTCGCGGCCTGGATAATAAGAGGGTTGCGATTGTGTATCTTACCGAACGGCATCTGGCAATACAGATCGAAAGCGATCAACAGCTCATGCCGAGTCCATCTCATGTTCCGACCTCAATGTTATGCAATGTTGCCACGATAATAACCCGCCCTATAAACCGCCTCATTCGATTTTACATATTTAAAGTATAATTTAGCCGTGCTCACCTACGATTTCGACAGGGGAAACATAGAGTCCATCAAGAAGCAGGCCGAGAAGGTGCTTCACAAGTGCCTCCGGGAAGTCCTGTCCCCCGCCAACATCTCTTCCATAGAGGCCAATTTCAATATAGACCGCAAAGGTCACTTCGGTGAAGTAGTGGAGAAATACGTTTTCGATAAGAAAGCGGACAGCCTTGCGGCCCCCGATTTCCCGGAAGCCCTCCTTGAACTGAAGACGACCCCGCTCAAGAAGACCAAAAAGAACAGGATCACGGCCAAAGAACGGCTGGTCCTGGGGATGATCGATTATTTCGGCATAGTCAAAGAGGATTGGGATAAGAGCGCTTTCTTAAAGAAGAACGCCAACCTCCTTATCCTTTTCTATCTTTACCGGAAGTCGGAGACGATACTGGACTATCGGTTCGAGCTCATCAAGCTGCTCAGACTCCTTTCAGACCTCCCGGCAGCGGATATCCGGCAGATACAGGCGGACTGGGAGGCCATCGCCGCTAAGATAAAGGACGGCAAAGCGCATGAGCTTTCGGAAGGCGATACGTTCTACCTCGGCGCCTGCACCAAGGGTTCCACTGCGGAGAAAAGCCTCAGGGCCCAACCCAATTCCCCCACCAAAGCAAAAAGCCGGGCTTTCTCGCTCAAGCAGACGTACCTCAATTATCTTATCACCACGGACCGGGCCAAGTTCGATGTTAGCGCATCGGAGATACTGCCGGGGGCGGAGCATGCAGGGATAGCGGCCTTTGTCCACAATAAATTGAGCAAATACCTCGGCATGTCCGTGGACGATATACACAAAGCCACGGGAGTCTATCTGACCCCGGGATCCAAAAGCTTCCGCGCCGACCTGGCGCGCGCCATGCTAGGCGCCAAAAAGAAGAAGATAGCCGAGTTCGAGAAAGCGGATGTGCGGATGAAGGTCGTGCGGCTTAAGCTGTCAGGCACGCCTAAAGAATCCATGTCCTTCCCCGCCATAAACTATAAGGAGATAATAAAAGAGGACTGGGAAGGGTCTACGCTCCGCGACTTACTTTCAGGCCGCAAATACCTGTTCATCATATACCAGGACGATAAAGACGGGGTCCTACGATTTAAGCAATACCTGTTCTGGAATATCCCCGAGTCCGACCTGGACGGCCCGGTCCGCGAGGTCTGGGAGCGGACCAAGGCGCAGATACTCGCCCATAAGGCGGACGACCTTCCCAAGATAAAGGATAATCCGGTCAGCCATGTGCGGCCCCATGGCCGCGACAGCCGGGACCTGGCGCCCACCCATTATGGGGCCATGGTAAAGAAGCAGTCTTTCTGGCTCAATGCCTCGTATATAGCCAAACAGTTGAAAAAAGCCCTATAGCCCCCCGACACCACGTTGTCGCACCCACCCTCTACACTGTACTTGATCATACGGTTAGAAGGTGGTATAATTTATGCTGTCCGAGACCATAGAAGAAATGCTCCGCTCCATATCCAATAAACCACTCAAGGTCGCCGAACTCTTCGCAGGGGTCGGTGGCTTTCACCTTGGCCTTAAGAGCGCCAAGGGCTACGACATTGTCTGGAGCAATCAGTGGGAACCCGGGACCAGGGTCCAGCATGCTTCCGACATCTACAAGGCCCGTTTCCCCAGGACGAAACACTCCAACACGGATATCTCACAAGTCACGACCGACAGTATCCCCGACCACGACCTGCTGGTCGGTGGCTTCCCCTGCCAGGATTATTCCGTGGCCCGCACTCTGAGCCATGCCACCGGCATAATAGGCAAGAAAGGCGTGCTCTGGTGGCAGATACACCGCATCATCAAAGAGAAGGCGAAAAAAAATAAGCAGCCCTCATATCTGATGCTGGAGAACGTAGACCGGCTTCTCAAATCACCTGTAAACCAGCGCGGGCGCGATTTCGCGCTGATGCTGTCCTCGCTCTCCGAACAGGGCTATATAGTGGAATGGCGCGTCATCAACGCGGCTGAGTACGGCATGCCTCAACGCCGCCGGCGCATATTTATCATGGCCTATAAGAAGGGCTCCCCCGTCCACACCCGCATAACCAAGCTCAACGACCCTTTCAGGTGGATACTGGACTCCGGCACCATGGCCGAGGCCTTCCCCGTGGCCCTGGAGAAGGACTTCCTGTTCCCCGACAATCACACATTCGAAATAAAGGGCGACCTGGTCAACATATCGGATAAGTTCAATGCCAAGGGCGGCGACTCCCCGTTTGAGAATACCGGCATTCTGATCGGCGATAAGGTCTACACCCTGCACACCACGCCGGAATACAAGGGCAAGCGCACGACCCTAGGGGACATAATCTTGGATGAGAAAGAGGTCCCGCCCGAGTATTACATACCGGCTAAGGACCTACCCCGCTGGAAGTACCTGAAAGGCAGCAAGAAAGAGCCGCGCAGGTCCAAGTCCGGCCATGTCTACAATTATTCCGAAGGCGCCATGTCTTTCCCGGACCCGCTCGATAAGCCGGCCAGGACCATAGTGACCGGCGAAGGTGGCAGCACCCCGTCCCGCTTTAAGCACGTGATACGCACCAAGAGCGGCAAGCTGCGAAGGTTAACGCCCGTTGAGCTTGAGCGCATCAACATGTTCCCGGACAACCACACAGCCGGCGTCACTGACGCCCGGCGCGCGTTCTTCATGGGCAATGCTCTGGTAGTTGGGGTAGTTGAGAGGCTAGGAAAGGGACTCAAGCGGCAGATCGCGCAGAAGCCTTCTTCCGCGAAGAAAGAACTTTGCCCAGCCTAGCCACCAGCTTAGGCGCGTTCTTCTTTATCTGACATTCCCAGAAAACAACCGACTTGACGCCGAGCTTCTTAAGCTCGGCCCGCTTCCGCTTGTCCCTGGCCACATTTGCCGCGAACTTCTTTGACCAGAACGCCTGCGATGGTCGGGGAAATCCGGACCGATTTTTAGCCTAACTTAAGGTGTATTTTGGGTAAAATACCTTAAGGAGGCAGTATGCGCAAGAAGATAGACCCGGCAATCAAGGCCAAAGCGGCCGTGGACGCCTTAAAGGGCGAGCTGACAATCGCCGAAATCGCGGCCAAGTACCAAGTTCACCCCAACATGGTGACCGGCTGGAGGCGCGAGCTCTTGGACAACGCTGCCGGCATATTCGACCATGCCAAGGAACGCAGGGCCGCGGCCGATGTCAAGGAAAAGATAGACGGTTTGCATAAAGCCATCGGCGAAATAACGATGGAGAACGACTGGCTAAAAAAAAAGCTCGATCTCTTGAAGTAGAAGCCAGGAAGAAGCTCTTTGACAAAAGCGGGCCGTACAGCCAGAACAAGCAGTGCGAACTGCTTGGGGTAAGCAAGTCCTCGCTGTACTACGTGCCGGTGCCGGTAAGCCAGCGGGACCTTAATATAATGGCGCTGCTGGACCAGAAGTACACCGACCGGCCGTATTACGGCGTGCGGCGGATGTGGAAGTATCTTCTGTTGGACATGAAGATCTCCGTCGGCAGGGACCATGTCCGCACACTGCTGCGCAAGATGGGCATAGTGGCGCTGTTCCCGACGCGGAACCTGTCAAAGCCCAATCCGGCGCACAGGGTGTATCCGTACCTGCTCAAGGGGCTGGAAATTGTCCGGCCCAACCAGGTATGGGGCGTAGACATAACCTATGTCCGCCTGGCGCAGCGCGGGTTCGCCTACCTGGTGGCCATTATCGACTGGTATAGCCGCCGGGTGCTGAGCTGGAAGTTGTCGAACACTCTGGAAAGCGGTTTCTGCATCGAGGCTTTGGACGAAGCGCTGCGGCGGCACGGCAGGCCGGAGATCTTCAACAGCGACCAAGGCAGCCAGTTCACCAGCGAGGACTTCATAAGCCGGCTGAAGGCCGAGGAAACCGTCAAGATCAGCATGGACAGCCGCGGCAGGGCTTATGATAATATCTTTACGGAGCGGTTGTGGTGGGCAGTGAAGTACGAGGACATCTTCCTGCACGAATACCAGGACATCCCGCAGTGCAGGGCGGGTCTGGAGCGCTATTTCAGGTTTTACAACATGGAGCGGCGGCACCAGAGCCTGAAAGACAGGACGCCGTGGGAAACATACAAGGCAGGGTTGGATTGGAGCGTTAACGACGGGCAGATTGGGATGATGCAGACCACCTTAGGAAGGGCTTAGAACTGGTCTAGACTCTCCCGACCAGCGCAGCCTTATGCGTCTTAGGCCTGCTCGGTTTGCAATACGGGCAGCGATGCCAGAAACAGCCGTTGACAAATATCGCGAGCTTTTCTGAATGAAAGTAGATATCCGGCCGACCGGGGAGAGCGTTCGGGTGCAATCGAAACCTGGTTAAGTCTTGCTCACGCAACTCTTTCCGGAACATAATCTCCGGCGTTGTATTTCTAGCCCTCACCCGACTCATTATCTGCGAAGTAGCTTCCGATGTTGGAATTGGCGCTCGTCCATCACGAACATAGTCTTTACTAGTGGACATATGGTCCAATCTATACCCTATTCAGGTTGTAATTATAAGTCGGTATCATTTAGACTTATTGCTCAAAATGGGACGTGACGGAAGGATTAGGCCCGACATATCTTCTTCGCCATCTTTAAAATCTCCGTTTTGCGATTTTTAAATTGCTGTTTATCCCAATTCTCCACACTTTCCCCCAACTGGCGTGTAAGGATAATCTTTGATTGCTTGTAATAGTCCCGTTTAACCGGATATAGGTTGTTTAGCGCTTCTCTGTTATCTTCGTCTCTAAACAATGTCAAATTCCAGAGATTATGCTTCACCTCTTCCAGCTTGGCATCGCGGTCTGTTTCCCTAACTTTCTTGGGATAGATGTGGTCGAGATGGAGAGCAGCCAGGTTAAGAACAGCTGTCTGGTCTGGCACCAGTTCTCCCGTGGCACCTCGGATATACCAAGAATGGTAGTGCTCAAGCGTAGCAAGCAGCATGCGAATATCGGCACTATCCCCATCGTAGTTAATCTCGTCCAGACGCGATTCAAATACTGCATCAGAAGCGGTCTTATCGATTAATGTGTTGAGGTCAACCCGACAGGCCTCTAAAGAAAATGTTGATGGTTCAGTGCGCAGCTGACCAATCCATTTGTTGTATATAGTATCCAGCCGATTTGCACGTTGCCCGCAGATATTCGAGTAACGCAGTGTCACCCGACCAAGCATTGGTATAATGCTGGCCAACAACGCCTCACCTTGTTTGTCGAGTATTGCCAGAACAAGGGGAATACATAACTTGTGTTTCATGTTATTTACCAACATAACAAGAATACTTTTGGCCCAATCGTTGGCCTGCCCATCATTAACTGGCCAACGGTCATCTATGATGTTCTGAAATAGTCGCAGGTTACCCCCTAAGTGCTCAATCTTGGTCACCAGATCGGCTGCGGGGAGGCTTGCATTATCATTACGGAATAAGTGCTCTCTAATAGATTTGTGAAGCAATCTACCCGACAGAGCTCCGATGTGTGATTTTAGATAATGCTTCAAAAATAACCCAGCCTGATCATTTTCAGCAACAGTATCCCACACCTTCGCAGCACGGTTAACCAAAGAGCTATCGCTCGAAAGCTGCTGCATTGAAAAATTCCTCAAGTAATCACACGTCGCAAGATCTCGTCCGCGGTCATTCAACACCTCAAAAAGCTGAAAAGCATCCTCCGCATCATCGCAAAGTATATTAATGATCACGCAGCGTTCCAGGAAAATGTCTTGTAATTTTTTAAGTTCCAGGCGTTTATCGTCAAAAGACTTTTCACTATCGATGATTGGAGCAATAAGCTCTTTCGCAATATTATCATACGCGTTCTTTAATAGGCGGTGTGATTTGTTTACCGGGTCCACATTCGGAGGTGAAACCGAAAGCAATTGCGAAAAGAATTCCTTATCGAAGTCTGACAAGGTCAGACGATTGCGTTTTTCGATCCTTCCTCCAGAATCGTCTTTGTAATACAGATATTCGTCTTCGATAAGACTGCAATGATCGGTTGCAGCTCTTGCAGCATCGACATCGGAATGGGCTTCCGCCTGTGCGCTTATTGCTTTGTACCCATTTCGTATCTGGGCTATTGTAATGGCAAACGTGGCCAGGCGTTGTTGGCCATCGATAACGATGAATTTCCTTCCAGGAAGATTTCCAGCAGTTTGCTGTATGGTCACTATTCCACCGAAAAAATATTGTTGAGACTCAGCTCGGGGCATAAACGCCCTCAAATCTTCACAGAAATTGTTAACCTCATCGTCCGTCCAACTGTAAGTGCGTTGATGGGAAGGAATACTAAAGGGGGTGCGGAGGGAAAAAAGATCACCAATGTTCAGTTTTTTGGGTTCAATAATGCTCATAATCGCTCCTTTTAGATAAAACGCTTCTCGGCGCCGGCCATGCCCAATTTGTAATCCTCTATTCCTAAATCTATAGAAGTTTTAGCGTTTTGCAGCAATGACATGGGATTCATCCTTTATTGATAGTGTTCAATAAGATATGAGTCAAAACCGTCTGTGACATTGCTAGCTGAACGGGCGAAGACGATTCCATTCTCGCTAATTGATTCAACATGCGGAATAATCGACTCCAAGTTGTCTGATGAAAAACCATAACGCATAAGAAGTATTGCCTTCGGATTATTGGTTCCGTACTTGAGAAAGTCGACAAGTGCGGCCGCCCTAGGATCGTGCTTCTCTAAAGAATACTGATTAAAGGCGGCGACATACACATCCGACAAAGAGAAGGAAATGACTTTGTCGAGATAATCATACGTGTCATACACCAGGATATCATGGCTGATTTCGCTCACGGCTACACCACGAAATCTCGAGACCATGGGAGCATCCTTGTCTGGAAGCTGCCTTGCGATGGCAGTGAATCTAACTTTTAGATTACCAAGCTCTTGTTTTCGTTGTGACTCAGATATCAGGCCCTCGCGAAATCGCCTATTTATCTCACCTTGCTCCGATCGACGAGAAAGATAACTGCGGCGTAATCCAATAAGTGTTCGGAACGAACGCCCTTGAATCTGCCAAAGCAAAATCGATATCGCAGTAGACAATACTGATTTCTCCCCCGGCCCGAGATTGCGATTGATTGAGATTTCAAAGATGCGAGCGAAAGACGCCTTAATCGAATCTCTGATGTCTTTGCGTAGAGCCCGATACTCGTCGCCTGTAATTATGCGGTCCCCATGGAATAGTGAATCAAGAATGCCACTAATTAGTTTCTGGGGCTCCTCGAGTCTCAGCCTTTCGACTTTTGAAACTGGAAGTGAATAAACCTCGTCTATAGTGCCATTCTTTACTGCTGACACAAATTCAGTGACATCTGGATCATTCGTGGAGTTGGGGTCATCCAGAACGGAACGCGCTGATATCCCCGTGCCTCTGGAAAACCGTTCAATAAACGACTTGCATCCCGAAACGACCACATGTCCGTAGTCAAAGTTGTTTGTTTTCGGGGAGGTCCGTCCTGCACGTCCAATAAGATTCTTTAGGCCTAACGTCTGGTTTTCCTTTGTGCCAAAGAACCGCAGGTTGTCAATCCAGACCAAATCAAATGGGATATTTACTCCCTGAGCTAAGGTAGAGGTCGCAAAGCAGATGCGGGCAAAATGCTTATTCGCGAATGTCTCAATCAAATATCTGACAGAAAGCGGAATTGACCCATGGTGGATAATGACACCTTGGCGCATCAAATCAATCATCTCTGAATGATTCTCTTGCGCCCCGATAAGCATTTCGACCTTGTTGATAATATCTAGCGCTTCCGGATCTGTTACTTTCGGACAGAGATCAATATACTTCTTAAAAGAATTTCGATATTCCTGCTTATAAATATAATCTTTGGATACATACACCAGTATGCTGCCTTTAGCCGACAAAACGTCCGCAACGACATCATTCTGGACAATATGTTTGTTTTTCTTTAAGTGAGAACCTTTAATAAACGGTGAGAATAGCTGAAACCTTCCGTCTTTGACTTCCACAAATATCTTCCCAACGGCATTCTGATTGAAGACTTGGGCGTCAGCATTATCAGTGAATCCATGCTTTTCCAGTTGGGCGTGTGGATTTTCGACAAAGGGATGCACAAAGGCTTTTTTTGCAGCCGGGAAGGATCTGTCCACACGCCTGACTAGCGCGTCAAAAGTTAAGCCTCGCAGGCCTGCTTCTGAAATCTGTGCTTCGTCAAAGATAAACAGGTCAATGTTAAGCCGGTCTTTAAGTTTAAATAGTTCTCCGCCCCTTTCCGGAGTTATTATAAAAATACGGCGTTTAGTCTTTCGAATGTTAACGATATCAACAAACTGAAGCACAAGTATTTCTTTTTTGTCTTTAACAATCTCTCGGACTGCTAAAAGATATTCCGATATCAAAGCTCTTGATGGGAGGACAATGACGATGTCGTTCGAGATTTGATTAATCAATTCTCTTAGAATGTGGGACTTCCCCGTGCTAGTCGGGGCAGAGAATGAAAAATACTTTAGCCCCATAATCTGCTTTTGTATGCGCGCCTGTACTGGGGTTAATACCGCATCATAGTCATTTTCTATTGAATCCCTAAATATGCTGTATGCCGTGCTTATTAAATCGGTGGGCTCGGCGGCTTTATAGAACAGCCCAAGCAAATACATAAGCTTGGGCTCACTTTCTTTTATTACTTCAGGATGAAAGTGTTTCAGGTATGCCAATGCTTCAAGTTTCTCCTGATCTACTGGCCCGTCTTTATGTAAGTGCCGCAGAATTGAAGACAGGAGCTCTTTTGGGGCTTGGTGGTTTACTAAATCAGAAGGCTTCAACTTTTCACCCCCACAATATGCAATTCATGGGAACAGAGAATTAGTTTTTTAATCAAATCTGATTTCAATGCATTCTTAAGTATAGACTCCGGTTTATCAGAATGCATCGAAAATGCAACAGTAAATCCGCGACTAGACTTCAGCAGGTTGCTAATCGCATTTTTAGATGCAAACTTTTCTAAATGCACCCCATCCCCGCGATCTTTCTTTAACGCGATAAATTTTAGTATCTGGTCCGCAGAATCATTGTAGGGATTTGTCCCCTTTTCGTATTTTGCTTCCCCAAAGGAAATGACTTCCTGTAGACTTTCCGTATGAAAATCAAACCCATGATTCTTTGTGACTTTTTCCTTCCATAGCTCAGCGATTGGAAAGACATCATGATTTAACACTATTTCCAAAGAATCTCCTGCAGCAATGGACACCAAATACTCTCCAAAAGAACTTGTCACAGACGAATTAATTGAGGCGAAATCAGAGGTTAGTTTATCTATTGTACGGAGAGCTGTCGCCTCGTAACTATCTCTCGCTACCGGATCTAGTTTTGCAATCCAAGAAACATCATTCAAGGCAGTAATAATTTCAGTCGCCGCCGCTTTAATGTCAGATACCTGTACTACTATTAAATGCACTTTCGCTTTCGCCCCGGCAGGTAATTCTGCCGGCAATGCTGCTCGTTCATGAATTACATTAATTGATACCATGTTTTTGCCATTCAGCCTTAGCGCCAAGGGGCGACGAGGCAACTACACACTTCCCCACCACTTCCGCCACGACCATGAAGTCTTCGGTTTCCGCGTTCTGGATCACTATATCGTCATACTCCGGGTTCAGGGGCTTGAGCACTATCTCCTCGTGCTGCCAGGTGCCGTCGGGGGCGTACTTCTTCTTGCTGGCGTACTTCTTGACGGTGTAGCTGCCGCCGGTGTCCGGGTCGGAGATTGAGCTGTGCTGGACCAGGACTATCTTGCCCTGGCGGGTGCCGGCCACGTTGGTGCGGAAGACGCAATAGTCGCCATCGTGCAATTTGGGCTCCATGGAGCGGCCGCTGACGCGGGCTATGAACATGTTGCGGTCGGGCTTAAGGCCGGGCGGGCACTTGGCCCAGCCGCGCGGCTCCACGGCCATGCCGCGGCCGAAGGCGCCGCAGGCGGCCTCCAGGCTGAGTACAGGAAGGAAACCCTTCGCCTGAAAGTTGCTGCTGCAACTTTCCGCCCGCATAGCGGGCGCCCTTCGGGAGGCATACACCCCGTCGGGCCTGGCGCGCATAGCGCTTGGCCCTCCGCCCGCTTCGCGGGGAATCCTGCGAAGCGCAGGATTCGGGTTATGGCCGCGGGTCATGAGCGTGCGGTAGGTGTTCTTTATCAGCAGGTCCAGGCGCTTCCCGGCGGCGGCGGGGTGGTGCTTATGAAGCGCGCGCCAGCCGTGCAGGCTCCTGTCGGTGCCGGCCCTGGCCGCGGGCGAGGTTATCACCTCGCCGTCGCGCACTACCAGGTCGGGGCCCACTATCACGCCCACATAGTCGAGCTCCAGGCCCTGGCAGGTGTGGGGGCAGTAGCCGGCCACCATGCGGGCCTTGTTGCCGCCGTTGCGGTCGCGGATAAGGGCGTGCAGCCGGGCGGGGTCGTCGATCACCTGGAAATCGTAATCGCGGGTATCGAGCGTCTCATTGGCGGTACGGCCCACCTGCAGCGCGTTATCGAGCCAGGCGAGGTAGCCGTCGGAGAGGGGTCGCGTCACCTTCTGGTCCTCGTCTATGAAGAAGACCGAGAGCCTGGCGGCGTTTATGAGTTCCTTGACCTGGTTCTCGCCGAGGTGGTCGAACATGCCGGACTTTTCCTTGAGCCGGTGCGCTTCGTCCACCAGGAGGCAGTCGTACTCGTTGGCCGGGGCGGCGTGGAAGGTCTCGGAGCTGCGGAACATGCTGTCGATGCGGTTGCGCCGCAGCGTGCCGGCGAGTCTGGCGGCATAGACCAGCCGCGGCGCCGAATTGCGCGTGACGTACTGCGCCACCAGGTCCTTGCGCGTGAGCTCGACCAGCAGGTTGACGGCCACCACGCTCTTGCCGGTGCCGGGGCCGCCTTCCACTATCAGCACCTGCTTTTTGCCGGTCGCGGCCGTGGCGGCCAGCGCGAGGGCGGTCTCATAGACTATCTTCTGGTCGTCCACCATCACGAATTCCCGGTTGCCCTTGAGCATGGAGGCCAGGCTGTCGGCCAGGCTCTTGGACGGCTTTATCTTGCCGTGGTCGATGCGTGGAGGACGGCATTTGGCCGGTAAGTTCCTGCTGGAACTTACCCCCCGCATAGCGGGGGCCCCTTCGGGGCGGCATACACCCCCTCGGGCCTGGCGCGCATAGCGCTTGGCCCTCGGCCCGCTGCTGCGGGGAATCCTGCCGAGCCCGGCAGGATTCGGGTTATAGGTCCAGGCCTGGTAGGAGGGGTGGGGTCGGACGGCGGTCTCGGCGCCGGCGGCGTCGGTGCCGGTGAGGATGAAGTCTATGCGCTTGCTGGAGCGCGGGATATGGTATTCGATGGCCACGCCGGCGTCGTTTGGGATAGCGTCGTCGCCCAGGACGCGGTCCATGTACTGCAGGGAGTTGGTCCAGGCGGTTATCTGGTTGCGGGGTGTGCTGTGGCCGGTGGCGCCTTTGAAGGCGTCATAGATGATGTTGCCGATGTCGTTGGACATTACGTCCCGCTGGAAGCGCTCTTTGGTGCCGGAGTAGACGATCATCGGAGTTTGTCGTACTTGGTGTGGCGGCCTTTGGCTTTGCTGACGGGGTATTTGCGGGCGTTTTTCTTTAGTTTTCTGTCGAGGGCTTTAAGGGGGTCGATGTCGAGGTCGTGCGAGAGGAGCAGGACCCAGTAGAGGACGTCGGCGAGTTCTTCGGAGACGGCGGTTTTGTTTTTCTTTATGTGCGCCTGGACTTCCTGCGGGGTCTTCCACTGGAAGTGCTCCAGCAGCTCGGCGGCTTCCAGGGTGAGGGAGATGGCGACGTCCTTGGGGTTGTGGAACTGCGCCCAGTCCCGCGCGTCGCGGAAACGGACGATCCTGCCGGTCAAGGCTTTTATGTTCTTCATTGCTGGCGGCGGCCCCTTCCCCTGGGTTGGTGCTAACCTTTTCTTATTATATATTGTCGGGCCGGGGGTGGCAATGACACGCACGGATTCCAGGGGCTAAAGGCCGATAAGGCCGAAAAGTTCCTGCCAGGGCACTATCTTTATGCCGTCCAGCAGGCGCGCGCGCGGCACCGGCGCGACGCAGAAAAGGGAGGCGTCGGGGAAATCCCGCCCGAAAGACTTTAGCCCCCTGAGATGGGCGGAAGATGGAGCGCGCGAGGATTTTATCTCTATGGCGAAGATCTTGCCCGCGGGCGTTTCCACCACGAGGTCCACTTCGGCGCCATCTTTTGTCCTGTAGAAGGAAAGAGAGTGATCTTTGCCGGCGTAATCTATAAGCCTCGCCGTTTCGCAGATCACAAAATGCTCGAAAGCGTCCCCGTACTCAGAAGTGCCGGGCTGGAGCGGCACCGACAGCTTGCCGCATATGGCCCGGTGGACGCCCGTATCGAAGAAATAAAACTTAGGATGCCTGGCCAACTGCTTCCTGGCCGATCTGGAGAAGGCCGGCAGCAAAAAGCCCACCAGGGTATCCTGCAGCACCTGGAAATACTCCTGCACGGTCTTATAGCTGATCCCGGTTTCCTTGGCGATGCTGGAATAGTTGAGGAGCCTGCCGTTCTCGAAAGCGGCCAGCGGGAGAAACCTCAGGAAGGCGCCGATATTGCGCGTTATCGCCTCCGCGGCTATCTCCTCCTGCAGATACGTGTTCACATAAGCTTTCAGGGACCGGTGAGCAGACTCTTCGTCCTTCTCGGAGTAAATGCTGGGCAAAGTACCCGTCCGCAGCGCTTTATCCAGAGAAAAGCCGGCGCCGCACTCCAGGTGAGTCAGCGGATGGAGGCGGCAGGTCCAGGCCCTTCCCGCCAGCAGATTGGCCTGCGCTCTTTTCAGCTTTCTCGCGCTTGAGCCGCTGAGGCAGAAAACGGGCGGTTTCCCCGGGGACGTCATTATGGACTGGACTTCGTTGAGCAGCGCCGGTACGCGCTGAACCTCGTCCACTATGACGTGGGTTTTGTTTTCATCCCGCGCCAGGACTTCTTCCCGGAACAGGGAAGGGTTCGCGGCCAGCCTGGTGTATTCGTCGGTTCGCAAAAGATCGTAGTAGAGGCTTTCTTTGTCGGAAAAGGTCTTCTTCAAGAGAGTGCTTTTGCCGGTCTGGCGCGGGCCGAACAGAAAGAAGCTTTTGTCCCTGGGGAGCTGCAGTTGTCTTTTAAACATATGCCTCTATTATACCGTCTAAATTAGAGATAGTCAATCTGTTTTAGACATCACTCTATGGGCGCATCAGGGGGATACTTACTTGAAGGCCGCTCTCTATATGCCCCAGGGCATTTTGGTCAATTGGGCAACAGGCTGTTGCACAATTGAGTCCGGCTGCAATTGCGAAACAGGCTGTTTCGCAATTTGGGCGACAGGCGGCCGGACAACTCCCACGCTGCCGCTGTAGAACACGTACCACTGCCGGACAAGTTCCAAATTGCGCCGGGAGAAGCCTTTAATCCCAGGAAACTCAGCCGTCAAGTCCTTGCTTAGCTGAAGAAGGAAGCCGTCTCCCCATTTGGCGTTAACTTGCTTTGCGGCGATTTCCGCGCCCAGCTCCCAGTAAAATTGCAGAAGCTGCGTATTTACCGCGACTGCGGCTTTGAGCTGGGCGTTGCGGACCTTATTCTTTACGTCCGTCAGCCAGAGCTTGTAATTATTATCGCCGCTTAAGGTGTTTTTCATATACGCCCCCCCTCTGATCAATGCGCCCGCTTGAGCGGCACCGTGTAAAGGAGAAGATCCTCCATCGGATCGCACAACAACGGATATTCTAGAGCGGTGCTGCGACAGCGTGGTGTCGCCCGCCCTTGAAAACAAATCTTACAGGGGCCGATACTACGTTGTCGCAGGGGTGTTTTACACTCTTAACATGGAGCTGGACACCGTACTATACATCTAGCCGGATTATTTGGATAGCCCCGCTATCCGGCCTGGAGCTGGAAGCGGGTCAGTCAGAAAGGGATATTTTTATGACAAATAAGCGGGACCTGGCCCTTGAATTAATGGCACTTTCATGTCATACTATATGTAATGAATATAGAAAGGCGGCTCACGCAGAAGGCCGACGGGACACTGCTGCTGGAATCGGGCGGCAAGGTCGCCGAAGTCTGCACGGTCTCGGAAGCGGCCCGGACGCTCAAGCGCACGCGCCGCCAGGTCTATCGCTATATCGAGACCGGCCTGCTGCGCCCGGAGGCCAAGATGCTGGGGGAATGGCTGCTGGACGCCGAAGAGGTGCGCCGGGCGGCGTCGAGGCCCCTTTCGGTTCAGCCGCTGCCCCGCGGCCTGGCGCCGCTTTTTCCGGAGTACGATATCTCCGCGCTCAACGCCGGGCGCGACAGGACTCTGGTGCTGGCCCGGGTGCTGGAGAACGGCGGTCGCGCGGATGTGGACTGGGCTTTCAGGCGCTACAGCCGGGCCGAGCTGGCCGCTTTCATCAAGGAGGACGGCGCGCGGCTGCTGGGGCCCCGCTCGCTGCGGTTCTGGTCGCTGGTGCTCAAGGTTAAGCCGGGCGAACTGCCGGAGTGGCGCAGGTCCGGCACATGGAGGGCGTGATGGAATGGCATGAAAACGTCCTTGATAAGTCGGGACGTGAGGCGGCAGGCCGCCTTTCCGCGGTCCTTGGCGGCGATTTCTATCTGGCCGGCGGCACGGCGCTGGCGCTGAGGCTGGGCCATAGGATATCGCTGGACCTGGACCTGTTCTCCCCCTCCTGCGCTTTGACGCGGGGCGACAGGCTGGTGCTGAAGGAAAAGCTCAAAGCCTCGGGCCATATCGAGGTAGTGGACGAAAAGGACGGGACATACCATCTTCGGCTGGGAACGACCGCGGTCAGCCTTTTCCATTATCCCTATCCGGAGCTGGCCGGGTCGGCGGACTGGAACGGCCTGAAGGTCGCTTCGGTCGAGGATATCGCCGCGATGAAGCTGGCGGCCGTACTGGGCCGGGGATCGAAGAAGGATTTCATCGACCTCTATTTCATCTTCCGTCTTTTCAGGGCGGCCCGCGTAATGGCCTGGGGAGCCAGGAAATTCCCGGACCAGCCCAATTTCGAACTGCAGGCAGCCAAGGCGCTGGTCTATTTCGACGACGCGGAGAAGGAACCTGCGCCGCGGATGTTAAAGACGGTCGTATGGAAGGATGTAAAGCGTTTCTTCGAGCGGGAGATCCCGAGATTTTTCGATGGCAGGGGAGGGCGCTTATGACCAGGCGTGACGATAAGCGCGGCGGCGGGCGCCGCAAGCGGTTGGCGGCGATTTTGAAGAAGGTTAACAACAGGCACGGGAGAACGCTCCGGAAGCTGGCCGGCGGGAAATGACCGGCGGTCAGGCTAAAGTTAAATTAGGGCAGGGGTTGACAAAGCCGATTTTCACTAGTATACTATGTTTCAGCAGATGCTGAAAATATGACTAATAATGAAAAAGAACTATTAAACAGGGCTAAAAAGGCCCTTAAAGAAACGCTTGAGGCCGTCCCTTTTCTTGAACTGGTTTCAATAAAAGAGCGCCTCAAGGCGGACCTTTTGCTTGAGCTTAAATATAAAGGCAAGCGCTCGGCCTGCGCCGTGGAAGTGAAAAGCCTTGGCCAGCCCAGGTACGCCCGGGAGGCCGTCTATCAGCTTAAGCACTATGCCGCCGACCGGCCGGGCGTTTACGGGGTATTCATGGCGCCGTATATCTCCGAAGGGGCCGGGTCCATACTGGCCGAGAGCGGCGCCGGCTATATGGACTTCAGCGGGAATTGCCGGCTTTCTTTTGACGGCATCTATATAGAGCGCAAAGGCAGCCCCAACGCCTTCGCCATGAAGCGGGACCTGCGCAAGCTTTATTCGCCCAAAGCCGCGCGCGTGCTGCGCGTGCTGCTGACGGACGCCAAAAAGTCCTGGAAAATGGCCGAGCTTTCCGCGGCGGCCGGCGTGAGCCTGGGGCAGACCGCCAATGTTAAGACCGCCCTGGCGGAACGGGAATGGCTGGACGCTTCCGCGCCGGGCCTGCGGCTTTCCGACCCGGCCGCGGCGCTGGCGCAATGGGCGCGGGAGTACGACTTCCGCAAAAACATCGTCAGGGAATGCTACAGCGTCAAAAGTCCCGCGGAGACCGAGGCCGGCCTGGAAGAGCTGTGCGCCGGGAAAGGGATCCCCTTCGCGCTGGCCGGTTTTTCGGCCGCGGCGCGGCTGCGGCCCGCGGTAAGGTACCAGCGCGGGATGGCCTATGTCGGGGAATTCCGCCCGGAACTGCTGGCGGCGGCGGGCATAAAAGAAGTGGAGAGCGGCGGGAATATGCTGTTGCTGCTGCCTTACGACGCGGGGGTTTTCTACGGCTCGGTGAAAACGCCGGGAGGCACGGTCACCGGCGCGGTGCAGACGTACCTGGACCTGGCCGGCCATAAGGGCCGCGGCGAAGAGGCGGCGGCGGAGATACTGGAGCACGTGATAAAACCGTCATGGTAACGAGGACCGACTACGACAAGCTGATGGTTCAGGCCGCCAAAAGCGTCCTGCTGGAGCTGTCGCGCCTGCTGGGCGAATACCATGACGGGATAGTGGTGATAGGCGGCTGGGTACCGCCGCTGATCCTGGGGCCGGGCACCCATGTCGGCAGCCTGGACGTGGACCTGGCCCTGGACCCGGCGGCTATCACCGGCGACGGCTACGCCAGGATCGGGGCGCTTCTGTCTGGGCGCGGTTATATCCAGGACGAACGGCACCCTTACGTGTTCAGGCGGTCCGTGGATATAGACGGGCGGAGTTTCTCCGTGGAGATAGATCTGCTGTCCGGGGAATACGGCGGGACCGCCAGGGCGCGCCGGCATCAGGACGTGCAGGACGTCAAAGCCCGCAAGACGCGGGCCTGCGACCTGGCTTTTTCCATGTTCAGCGAGGTGCGCATCGAGGGCGAACTGCCGGGAGGAGGACTGGACAGCGCGACGGTGAGGGTCGCCTCCATCGTGCCTTTCCTGGTGATGAAAGGGATGGCGCTGGCCTCCCGGCTGAAGGAAAAAGACGCGTGGGACATCTATTACTGCCTCAACAATTACCCGGGCGGCCTCGACGCTCTCGCGGCCGGGATAAAAGCGAGCCTGCCCAATAAACTGGTAAGCGAAGGCCTCCTGAAGATCTCGGAAAAATTCGCTTCCGAAAAGCACATCGGGCCCAGGATGGTGGCCGATTTCGAGGAGCTCCCGCCCGGGGAGCAGCGCGATATGCGCCAGCGCGACGCCTATGAAAAAACGGCCTACCTGCTGAAAGCGGCGGGGTTCATGCGCTAAAAGCCGATAATAACTATAATTAGAGGGACTTCATGGCCAAGATAATACATACCGCCGACCTGCACCTGGCGACCGGGGACGATAAGGACTACGGCCTGTCGGTGCTCGACGAAATAATAGGCCTCTGCGGAGCGGAGCAGGCCGACGCGCTGGTGATATCGGGGGACCTGTTCGATTCTTTCGCCGATTTCGAGGCGCTGCGGCGCGAGGTCTGCGCGCGGCTGGAGCCGCTGGTCAAGGCCGGCTGCGAGGTCGTTTATATCCCGGGCAATCATGAGTCGCTGGGCGGCCAGCCGGACCTGTCCAGGTACGATCTTAAGCCCCTGCGCTTCCAGGCGGAGCTGCCTTTTTCGCTGCTGGAGCTAAAAGGCGTGGAGTTTCTCTGCGTGCCGCACGCGGCGGCCTATGACGGCTACCGCGACTGGGCGGTGCCGGCCAGGAAGGCGGGCGCCGTGCGGGTGGCGCTGGTCCACGCGCTCAATTCCACTATTTTCACCGGGCCGGACCCGGAGGACCAGGCGAAGGCCGGCGTTATCGACGATAATTTCTTCACGCGTTTCGCGGTGGATTACGCCGCGATGGGCCATGTGCACGCCGGGCGGCAGCAGTTGCTGGGCGGGGCGCTGGCCTGCTACCCGGGTTCCCCCCGCGTCTGGCGGGCGCATGCGCGCGAGGCGGGTCAGAAGACGGTGCGGCTGGTGGATACGGCCGGCTCGCCGGTCAATATCCGCCGGCTGGAGCTTAAGTCCGCCGGGCAGTACCGCGAATACGCGCTGCCGCTGGGGCCGGACAGTCTGGTACCGGAGCGGCAGGTGTCCAGGCTTATACTGGAGCTCGAGAAGCCCGACCTGGTGACGGTGCGGCTGAGCGGCTTTGTGGACGATGAGAAAGCGGCGCGCGCGGCGGCCGACGCCCTGCGCGAGCGGCTGGCGCCGATGGTGCGGCGTGCGGCGGTGGAGCTCGATACCCGCGTGGCCGCGGAGATCTCGTCCAATAGCCTTGCGAAGGCGTTCTTAGAGGGGATGGAGGCGGCCAGGCCCGCCGACGGCGACGAGGCGGCCATGTCGAAATGGCTGCTGGCGCGGCAGTACGGCCTGGAAGAGCTGGCCGGCCGCATAGGGGAGGGCGCGTGATAGCCCGGCTCCGGCTGATAAATTTCGGCAAGTTCCGCGGCCGCGACCTGGAGCTGGGGCCGTTCACCATAGTGCACGGCGCCAACGAGGCCGGCAAGACCACGGTCTTCGACGCTATTTTCGAATCGCTCTGTAAGCGCAACGATACCAAGTCGGCCTGGAAGCGGCTGCTGGAGCGCTACGGCGACGAGCGGCAGGCTTCGGCGGTCTGGCAGCCCGAGGACGGCCGGCCGACGCTCGACGACGCCGAGTTCCTTGAGATATTCGCCATACGCGGCGGCGAGGCCAGCGTGCGGGCGCTCTCGGGCGACAAGGGCGGCTCGGCCTGGTCGGCCGCGGCAGAGAACGCTCTCCTGAACGCCGGCCTTAATCCCGCCCGGCTGGCCGAGGCGCTGTCGTTCAAGACCACCACGACGGCTAAAGATTCCTTCAATGCGCGGCTTAAGAAGCTAAAGACCCAGTCGGCCGAGAGCCGGGCCCGGCTGGAAGAGCTCGAAGCCAGGCGCGAGGCGATATTTGCGGCCGAGCGGCAGAGCGCCGAGCTGGAGCAGGCGATAGCGGCCAGGCGGGCCGAGCTCGACGCGGTCAATAAGAAGCTGGCCGACCTTAAATCGAAGATTACCGAACTGTCCGGCGCCTGCCGGCTCAAGGACGCGCTGGAAGGCGTCAAGGCGGTGCGCGAGCTCAAAGAGGCGCGCGAGTCGCTCGAGATCCGTAAGGATTTCGCAAAGAGCGAGATAGGCGCCTACCGCGCGCTCAAGGAGCGCGAGAACGAGGCGACGGGCAAGGCGCTGGCCGCGGTCGCCGCCCTGCGCGGGAAAGAGGAGGCCGCCGCCGCTTTGAAAAAGGCCGTGGCCGACCTGGCGGCGCGCGAGGCCGCGCTGCGCAAGCGACGGGAAACCGCCGAAGCGCTGAAGGCCAGGCTGGCCGCCTATGCATCGGGGCCGGACCAGATAGTGCTGGTCCCGCATATGCCCACGCGGGCGGGGATCTGGTTCGCCGGCGCCGCGCTGGCCGCTTTCGTGGCCTGGTCGGGCGCCAATACCGCCGCCTATATCGCCTCGGCCTTCATCTTCGCCGGCGCGGCCTGGGCGGGCGTGAAGATATCGATGAAGCCGATGCTGGCCGGCCATCGTCCCGAGGAAGTGACGCAATTTATCGCCGGGCTGGCGGCTGAATGGAAGGCGGGCACCGGCGAGCCGATGAACGCCGCCAGGCTGGAAGAGGTGCGGGCTTTCTTCGCCGACGCGGAGGCCGCGCATAAGTCGGCGGCCGAAGCGCTGGCGGCGCGCAAGGCGGAGGTGGCGCCGGCCGACGGCGGGGTTACGGCGGCGACCGAGGAACTGCGCGACCGCGACGCCGAGGCCAAGTCGCTGGCCGGCAAGGCGGCGGAATGGCTGCGCTCGCGCGGCTGCGGCTCCGACGGCGAATACCTGGACAAGGTGGCCGAGTATATCGCGCTGTCGGGCAAAGCCGACAGCCTGGCCCAGCGCACGGCCCTGCTGCGCCAGCGGGTTGGCGCGGCTACCGATGAGGACCTGAAGGACAGGCTTTTCGACGAGAAAGAGGCGCTGGAACGCAAAGGCTTCGACCCGGAGAAGGCCGACCACAAGGAACTGGAGCGGCTGGAGAAGCGGGCGGCGGCGTCCGCCGAAGAAGCGCAGGCCAAGGACCGCGAGCTGCTGGGATTAGGTTCGCAGCTGGAAGTGGCGCGGGCCACGGCCGGCGCCAAGCTCGAAGGCCTGCCCGAGGAGATAGGCCGCCTGCGCAATGAGTTGGAGGCCGCGGCCGAAGAGTCGGCCGATATAGACCTGCGCAAAGAGGCCTGCCTGATGGCGGCCGGCATATTTACCAAGATAGCCGAGAGCTCATCGGCGGCCTTCACGCAATTAGGCAAGGAAGTCTCGACCGCGCTGGCCGGGGCGCTGCCTTCGGCCTCGGCCGAATTCACCGATTTCGATTCCGCGTCGGCCTCCATGACCGACGCCGGTGGGGCGCGGCGCCCCATCGACCAGCTCTCGGCCGGCACGCGCGACCTGTTCATGCTGGCCGCGCGCGTGGCCCTGGCCCGCCGCGCCCGCAAGGACGGCGACGGGCCGGCCCTGCTGGTCCTCGACGAGCCGTTCTACGCGCTCGACCCCGAGCGCACCCGCGCGGCGCTGCGGTTGCTTGCTAATTTCCACCGCGACAGCGGCTGGCAGGTCATGATCCTCACCAAAGACCCCGCCATAAAGAACGAGGCCGCCCTTATAGACGGCCTCCATCCCAAGACGATAGACCTGTAATAAAGGAACGGGGAACAAAACGCCGGTGCTGTCCCCGGCGTTTTTTTATTTGGTCGGTTCGGCGGGACCGGGGATTCAGATCACGCCGGTGCCGAGGAGGAGGGCGATGAGGCCCAGCATGGCGGCGGTGATGAGCTGTATGGTGGAGATGGTGACTTTTTTGAGTAATTTCAGGCCGATGAGGACGCCGGCGACAGAGGCGGCTATGGCCGCGGCGACCACGCCGCCGGGGAAGTCCAGACCGCCGGCGTCGCCCAGCGCGAAGATGGTATAGGCGTAGACGGCCAGGCGCGAGGCGTCCACCATGAAGCCGATGACGGCGTTGGTGGCGACGAAGGCCTCGGGGGTGACGTCCACTTTGACCAGGAAGGCCGAGCGCAGCGCGCCCTGGTGGCCGGAGAGGCCGCCGAAGAAGCCCGATAGCAGCCCGCCGAGCGGCAGGTAGCGGCGGTCGAACTTGATATTTTTGAGAGCGGGGTGAACATCGAACAGGGCGAAGCCCATCATCAGCGCGGCCAGCAGCAGCTTGAGCGGGGTAATGACGGCCTCGCGGCCGAAAGGCGACCAGGTCCAGGCGACTTCGCCCGAAAGGGCGGTGAAGATATGCAGCGACCAGGCGCCGGCCAGCGCGGCTATTATGGCCGGGGTGCCGAACTTGAGGACCAGTTCTTTCTCGGCGCGCGCGCCGACCATCGCTATCTTGAAGAGGTTGTTGGAGCCATGGACGACGGCGGTGGCGGCTATGGCGGCCGGCAGCGGCATGAAGACGGCCAGCACGGGCATGAGCAGCGTGCCCAGGCCGAAGCCCGAGTAGAAGCTCAGCGTCGAGGCTATGAGCGCCGCCAGTGGTATCGCTAGGTATTCCATGACCTCATTTTACAGAATTGGGGACACAATACCTATTTCGGGCGAAATAGGTATTGTGTCCCCGGATTTCCCGGATTTCGTTCAATGATTGGCTACGGTGTGCTCGTACTGCTCGGTCGGGGTCAGCGGCCAGCCCCAGCCGCTCTCGAACTCGTCGGGCGTCGGGTTCAGGCCGGCGGCCTCGTAAGCGGCCTCCGCCAGACCGACGCAGTCGAATTTCCCCGGACCCTTCTGGCCGGTATGCGCCATATCGTACCCCTTGCCCAGCTGCGCGCGGACATAGTCGACGATGGCGGCGCGCTGGGCGGCGGTCGGACGTACCGGGGTGGTGCGGTTGCCGTAATAGGGCCAGTTGCCGATGAAGACCTTCAGGGACACCTTGCGGACCGGCAGCCAGCCCTCTATGACCATGTGCTCGCCGTTCTCGACGCCGGCGTAGACGCCGACATGGCCGGCCGCCTGGGCGCCGATCGCGGGGTTCAGCAGGCCGAAGTAGCCCTTGCGGAAAAGTATGTCGCCCGGTTCCAGGTGCGCCGCGGCGGGCTCCTCCGCCCGGCCGCCGACGGCGGGCCGGCCGCTTATCTTGGCCAGCGCGGCGTCTATGTTAAGGCGCAGCGTGGGATCGGCCTGCGGGGCGGCCGCCAGCAGCGCCCGCTCGGCGGCGGGGCCGCCGGTCTCGCCCAGAGCCCAGACCGCGTCGATCAGCCGGAAGGCGGTACCGCCCGACGGGCGGCCGGCCGCTTTGGCGGCGCCCGCGGAGAGCGCCTCCAGTTCTTCTATCAGCCGGCTTTCGCGGCTGGCCGGACCGGGCGACGGCAGGGCGGCGACGATCTCGTCCACCAGGCGGTCGCGGTCACGGGAGAGTTCCGTGGTCTGCGCCCCGGCCGCGCCGGAGCAGAAAGCCATGGTCAGTATAAGGATGAAGGTTCTGTTCATTTCTTCCCCCCGCCCGCGGCCGTACCGGCCGACAGTTCCGAATAAAAATACTTCCCTATTATCCTGGACAGCCAGCCCGGCTCGTAGCCCAGGTCCTCCACCGTGCGGATATGGTCGGCCGCGGCCAGGTCGGCCGCGAAGGCCGCGTCGAGCCCGGCCACCGAGGCCCGGTCGAGTATGCTCACGTTCAGCTCGGTGTCGTAGCGCTCGCTGCGCGGGTGGAAGTTGTAGGAGCCGATGGAGCAGTACACGCCGTCCACCGTCATGAACTTGGAGTGCAGCGTCTCGCCTTTCTTGAGGTAGACGTTGACGCCGGCGGGCACCAGCGGCAGCAGGCCCTTGAGGATGATATCGGCCATCGGCTTGGCCTCGGCGTCTATGCTCTTCTTGGAGTTGGTCAGGATGTTGACCTCCACGCCGCGGGCGCGCGCTTCCAGTATGGCCCGGGTGATGGCCGGCACGGCCACGTAGTAGGGGTTCTCGATGTTTATCCGCTCGCTGGCGCCGTAGATGGCCTTCACTATGTTGAGCAGTATCGGCGGGTCCATGACCGGCGGGTCCTGGAAGATGACGGCCATGCGGGCGGAGCCGGCCGGCGCGCCCTGGCCGGCCGCCGCGGCTATGCGCGAGAAGGGCAGCCCGCCCTTCTCCACCTCGGCATTCCAGATGCCGGCAAATATCCGGCGGGTCTCGGCGGCGGCGGGGCCGGTGTAGAGCACGTCGGTGTCGCGCCATTTCGGACCGTCGGGGTTCTTGTGCGAATAGTGGTCGCTGTAGTTCATGCCGCCGACGATGGCGTACTTGTCGTCCACCAGCAGCATCTTCATGTGCCAGTAGTCGCCCTTGCGCTTCTTGTCCATGTGGCGCAGCACTTCCACGCCGGCCTCTTCCATTATCTTCACGGCGCGCGCGCCGGAGGTGTGTATGACCTTGCTGTCCAGTATCACCTTGACCTCCACGCCCTCGCGGCGCCGGGCGGCCAGCATCCTCGCCGTCTCGAAGCCGGTCACGTCGTCGTGGAAGGAATAGCTGCCTATATAGATGCTCCTTTTGGCGTTCAGTATCAGGGAATCCTTGACCGAGAAGGAGATCTCGCCGTCTATAAGGAAGTCGGAGGTGTTGCCGTCCAGGAAACGGGCGCGCGAGAGCGACTCCATCTCGGCCAGGAAGCCGCCGTCCTCGAGCAGGGAGGGCCGCCCGGGGCCGCGCGGCGCGAAGCGCGAGGCCGTCGCCGCGGCTATGACCCGCTCAGAGACCTCCTCGAAGGAGGCCACCGAGCCGGCGTCGTCGAGCTTGGCCTTGAGCATGCGGTAAAGCGTGCCGATATAGCCGGTATAGACCGAGGCCTTTTCGATGAAGGTCGGGTCCGGCGGGGGAGCGTGCACCGCGGACGGCTCCGGCACCACCGGCAGCACGGCCGGGTAGTCGCCGTAGTTCACGCCGCCTATCACCGCGGCGGCTTTCAGTTCTTCATAGGCGGAGGACGGGCCCTCCGCGCGCAGGGCCGGGACGCTTCCCGAGAGCAGCAGGAGTATGGCGGCTGAACTTATGGAGGTCTTTTTCATTTTATTCATCTCCTTAAAGCCGCCCGGCTCACTCGCAGAGCCAGGGCTGGGAGGCGGGCTCGGCGACCCAGCCGTCTATGGCGGAGCGCAGGAAGGCGTAGCGGCCGTGGAAGCCGTGGCGCTCCAGCGCGGAATCTATCTCTTCCTTGAGGGCGGCCTTGTCGTAGTTCCGGCCGCAGGTGCGCTCGCGCAGCGTCAGCGCCGCGGCCAGGGCGCCGGTGCGGTCGCTGCCGTGCAGGCAGTGGAAGTAGACCGTCCTGCCGGCCGCGCGCTCCGAGAGCACGAAGCGGAAGGCCTTGCGGAAAGTGCCCCAGTCGAAGGAGAGGTCCTTGCCCACGAAGAGCAGCAGCGGCAGTTCGGCGCAGCGCAGGCCGTTGCGGCGGCAGAGCTCCTGGTCTTCGTTGTGGAAGTATTCGAGGTTGAGCACCGTCTCCGCGCCCAGGCCCTCGCGCAGCCAGCGGTACTGCTCTTCGGTGCGCAGGCGCTCGCCGCGGTAGATCCCCTCCGACACCCTGCCGATATTGCCCACGGAGGAGGCGGACAGGTCGGGCAGTGACGGGAACGGGTTGGGCGAAGGGATGTGTATCTCCGTGTCGCCGGCCATGCCCGCAAGCGTTGAAAGGGCCCCGGGGGTTTCGGCGGCCTGGACGCTGCCGCACCAGCAGAATACGACCGCCAGCAGGCCCGCCGCCAGATTGATATGCTTTTTGCTCATGTTATTCCTCCGTTCCCGCATCGTCTTACGGAGATAGTGTAGCGCAACCGCGGCGGCGGCGCATGAGGCGGAGGGTCGTATTTTATGGGCAGGACGGCTCACGCCGTCCCGGGGTGGGTAAAGCTGCGGTTTTAGTGACCCGGCGGGTCACCCGTGGTCAGAAATCGCGAAGTTTGGTTATGCGCGACTCCACCATGAACAGCGCGGAGGCCGGGGTCTTTTTGCAGATGGCGTAGGAGCCGGCCGCCTGCATATTGAGGCTCATCATGGGCAGGTAGCCCTTGAAAACCTCGGCGTCGGCGCGCAGCAGGCAGGCGGCGAACCATTCGTTGGCGCCCGACTCCACCAGCCGCTTGTGGTATTCCTCGTTCCTGGCACGGAACGAGGCCTCGAGCAGGTTGAACTGCGGCGCGTCCAGCTGCATGCCGGCCAGCGGGCTTTTAAAGACACCTTTGCGCGGCTCCTTGACCAGTTTGGCGGCCTTGAGGACCTTCAGGGCGGCCAGGGCCTTCGCCTTTTCGATGCGCAGCGCCCCGGCCAGGTCCTCCGCTTTCCACTCGCCGCTTTCGTTGCTGAGCGCCTGGTGGCAGAGGTAGGCCTCGAAACTTGACAGGATCGCGCGGAAATGGGCGGGGGTAAGGAAATACCGTTTCTCCGCTATGTTCTTCTTCATGGCCTCGTGCATGGGGGTCATGCCTTTGACCTCGGCGCGCGGGGCGATCAGCGGGGCCAGGGTCTCCTGGTAGACGTCGTCTCCGGCGAAGGTCCTCAGCCAGGCGACCGCCAGGCCGTTGGCCTCGGGGCCCTGGGGGGTCAGGCGCAGCGCATAGGAGAGGCGCGTCAGCCGGGCCAGCGCCGGCAGGTTCTTCCCCTGCTCGAGCAGGAGGTACTTGCGGTAGGAGAGGCCCAGCACTTCCTGGCCGCCGTTCTCGTGAAAGAAGGCGTAGGCGGTCTTAAAGCCCGCGGCCTCCCGGAGCTTGACCAGTTCTTTGGAAAACACGGTGTTCATTTTTTCCCCCGTCCGCCGCCGCCGGACCGGCCTGAGAGCAGGTCCGGGTCCATGCTGACGACGTAATAGATGCCGTTGAGGTTGGCCATGGTGTCGCGGATGAATTCGGTCATCGCGCGCGGCGAAGGGTCGTCGCGGTAGTCCTTGACCTCGCGCGCCAGCGCCAGCCGCAGCGACTCCTCGGGCGACTTATAGAGACTGATGCCGCCGAAGACGTTCCAGTGGCGGCTCTTGTCGGAGCCGTCCTCCTTGTTGCCGGGCAGCAGGAAGTTCTCCAGCGCCACGCTGGCGGGCAGCTTGTCGCGCGGTATGGCCTTCACCCAGGTGAACGGGATGCGCACGGCCTCGTCGATAAGGCCGACGGCGGCTTTCTTGCCGCCTTTTTTTATCGCCAGCGCCTCGCGGAAGAGCAGGATCATCGGCAAATTGTGGTTCTCCAGCGCCTCGTCGGTCAGGCGGCGCGTGGTGCGGGCGGCGGCGCGCAGGTAGCGGCGGTCGTACTGGGCGAACCGCAGGAGCCGGCGGAAATCGGCGCGCGTGGACGAGGACTTGTAGTACTGCCAGCGGGCGCGGTCGGCGTAGTTGCGCGGCTCCAGGAAATCGCGCGGGGCGGGCATGTTCAGGATGTCCGCCTCGAGGCCCATATCCTCGGCCAGGAAGCGCCCCAGCACGCGCGCGACGGCCTCCGGCGGCTGGCGGCCGCGCTGGTAGTCGGCGTAGAGCGGCGAGGCCAGGAGTTCGCGCAGGTGGTCGCGGAAATAGAGCGAGCGGGCGACGAACTCCGGCTGGCCTTCGACGGTCAGGGTCTCGGCGTCCTCGGTCAGCGCCATTATATCGAGCAGCAGGTCGTGCGGGCGGCCCTTTTCCCAGAGGGCGGCGCAGCGGGCGAGTTTAAGGCCGGCGTATTCTTTCTCTTTGGGGTGCAGGCCCGGCAGGCGGCGGGCGTAGGCCAGCGAGAAGCGCAGACCTTCGTCGTGGATCTCGCCCAGCAGGGCGGCTTCGTACGGGTCGCGGGAGGAGAGGGCGCGGCGGCGGGCCTCCTCCAGGAAGCCGAGCGGCGAGGTCTTCGCGGCCGGGTGCGGCAGGACGAAGACCGGGCGCTGGATATACTCGCTGTCGGGCACGTAGCGGAAGAACTCGCGCGGGTAAGGGAAGGCGCGGCCCGCGGCCAGCTCCTTGTCGCGCGCGGCATAGGCGTCGCCGCCGGCGGCGTAGAGCCCGCGCAGCAGGTCCAGGTCGGAGGCGGTCAGCGCGCCGTCATGGTCGGCGTCGGCCAGCCAGGCCCTTTCGGCCGGCCCGGCGAAGGGGTCCGCGGCCAGCGAGTCCAGGGCGGCCGCGTCCGCGGCGGTCCACTTATTGTCGCCGTCGAAGTCGCCCAGCATGACCAGCCGGGAATGCATGTCGACGCGGTTGACCGGCAGGGTAAGGTAGACGGCCGCGGCCAGGGCTCCGGCCGCGAGCGACGCCAGGACGGCCGCTCTCGCAAAACTTTTCATACCTTGTATTTTACAGAAATAAAGGAGCCTGCAGACGCCCGTTTAATGGGCCGCAGGCTCCCTTATAGATTAGCAGACGAAATTTATATGTCAAGGCCCAATTTTGATAATATTTAAGGGACTTGACCGGAGGCGAACATGAAAATACTGGCGGCGATACTGTTCTTAGCGGCGGCGATACCGGCGGCGGCGGCCGACGAGGCCAAGCCGTGGAAGGACACGGCCGAACTGTCCTACGTGAAGACGACGGGCAATTCCAAGAACTCCACGCTCTCGGCCAAGAACCTGTTCAATTACGACTGGACCAGGGCCGCGCTGGAGCTGGCGGCCGGGGGCCTGGGCACCAACAGCGAAGGCACCACCACCGCCGAGCAGTTCAACGCCCACGAGAAGGTGAGCCTGAAGTTCTCCGGCAAGAACTACGCTTTCGAGCGGCTGGGCTGGGAAAAGAACCGCTTCGCCAATATCCAGGACCGCTGGGACCTGGGTCTCGGTCTCGGGCGCAACCTGATAGACAAGGAGAACGACAAACTCTCGCTGGAAGCCGGCGGCGGTTATATCTGGGAGGACCGCATCACCGCTAAGAACGAGGACTTCGGCACCTACCGCGGCTACATGAAATACCAGCGCAAGCTCTCCCCCACCGCGCACGCCACGCAGGACCTGGAATGGCTGGGCAACCTGAAGGACTCGTCGGGCTACCGCGTCAACGCCGAGACCGCGCTGGTGGCGTCGATCAACTCGCACATGTCGATGAAGGCGTCGTATGTCTGGAAAATGGTCAATAAGCCGGGCGCCGGGTTCAGGCGCAAGGACACCATCACCGGCGTCTCGCTGATAATCAACTACTGAGCCGTAAAGAGCGGCCTCAAAAAAGAAGCCTCAAAAAAGAGGGCCCCCGTCAGGACGACGGGGGCTCTCTACTCGGGACACACCGCACAGGCGGACCGGCGACCGCAACCGCACCACGACCGCTACCGAGGACCACGACCGCGGGAACACACCGCACCGACACCGCAGCCGGACCGCAGGCCCGGGAACCGCGCGCCCGCGGGAGCGGGACGGGGACCGGGCGCCCCGGGGGGAACCGCCGCGAACACCGAAGGCGGAGCCGGGGAACCGCGCCGGGGCCGGGGCCATCCCCGAGCCGACCGCAACCGAGACCGCGACCGCAACCACCGAACCGGCGCACCGAAACTGTCTCAAAGATCAGGACCGCACATAGACTATAACAGGCGGGCGTTGACTTGTCAAGACCCAGGACCAAAATATTTTTCCGCGGGTTTTTTCAGCTCAGGCCGGTGAGTTTGAGGAACTTCTGGTAGAAGTCCTTCTGGACGAAGAACAGCAGCTTGAACATGGCGCGCGAGGCGCCGAGGTAAAGCAGCACGCGCGGGTCGGGGCGAAGAGGCGTGCGCTCGTGCAGGTCGGTGACGAGCACCACTTTCGCCTCCATGCCCTTGACGGCGTGTATCGAATTGAAGGAGATGTCCTCGCGCAGCGAGGCGCCTAAAGCCGACTCGGAGGCGCGGTGCGCCGAGAGCACGGCGATGTCGGAGGGCTGGTAGCAGTAGCCCTCGCCCATCAGGTCCGAGACGGAGTTGTTGACCAGGACCGCCTGCTCCTCGTCGTCTGCGTAGGTCACCACCTCGATGGGCAGGTCGCAGAGATTGAGGGTCTTGTCGTAAAGGACGCGCTTGTTGCTCGAGCCCGCGACGTATTCCACCACCGCGGCTATCTCCGAGGCGTTGCGGTAATTGACGCGCAGGTTGACCAGTTCGTCCTTGAAGCCGTACTTCTTGAGGAAATCGCCGGGGTTCACGTCGTTCTCGGTCATCGAGGCCACGGAGAAGTCGGCGAAGAGCCAGGCCTTGCCGGCGGCCAGGCCTCCGTCGAGGGAGGCGTCGAGCACGTCCAGCCAGGCCTGGCGCATGAAATCCTGGAACTCGTCCACCAGCAGCACGTCGTAGGCCGGCTTTTTCTTTTTGAGCTTCTCCAGCGCGGCGGCGGGCAGCTTGTCGCGCATCAGCGGGCCGATGTCCTCGTCGGCGTTCCACGGCGCGCCGCAGACCTCGCGCAGGTAGTCCTCCAGGCACCAGACGTCGGTGCGGTCGCACTTCGAGAGTTCGCTCCGGAGGCTTTCGGCCAGCAGCTTGTTGTAGCAGAGCACCAGCGTGTCGTTGCTGCGGTCGAGCTCGCGGGCGCGCTGCAGCAGCAGGCCGGTCTTGCCGGTGCCGGCGGGGCCGCGCAGCAGCAGGCGCGGCATCGTCGAGAGCATGTTGTAGGTGATGCCCAGCGCCTCGGCGTTGGCCTTCCAGTTGTTCTCCAGGTAATTGCGGCAGATATTGCCCTCTTCCTCGATGAACTCGCCCTTGAGGTAGCGGGCGAAGGCGGAGATGTCCCCCTCCTTCCACTTCACGAAGCTCATGCGGTGGGCCTGCGTGACCGCGGCCTTCTGCTCCAGCGCCTTGGCGGCGATGAGCGCGGGGATGTCCTGGTACTTGCAATCGGAGGCGATGTAGAGCGACGGCGAGTCGGGCAGGTGGCGCAGGTCGGACTGGCGGACGTTGAGGAAGACGCTGATCTCGCCGGAGAAGACGTTGCCGCAGCGCTTGAGCAGGAGTTCGCGCAGGTGGCGCTCCTTCTTCTTGGCGGCCACCAGCACGTCGCGCAGCGAGATGAAGCCGCCCCTGGCGTACTTGAAGCCGGGCACGCGGGAGCTGTAGGAGAGCTCGGCGGCCTTGAGCTCGATGGCGACCAGGCCGATCTCCGGGATCATGGCGACGAAGTCGGTCTCGCGCTCGCCGCCGGTGACGGTCTTGTGCGAATAGATGACGGTCCAGGCGGCGGTGGCCGGGCTGTGCTGCAGGAGTTCGAAGAAACGCTTCTCGCTCTGGTTGTTGAAATCCAGCGCGTTGCCGTGTATCATCTTCGCCATAGCGTGGGGTCCCCCGCGTCTAACGGCCGAGCGCGCCGGGCGACGGCTCGCAGACTATCTTCCCGTCGTCCCCGCGGCGGAAAGAGACGTGCGTCACTTTCTTTTCGCGCATGGCCACGAGCTGCTCGGCGAAGAAATCGAACAGGATCCGTTCCAGCTCGCGTATGCCGAAGCGGCTGACCTTGAGGTTGGCCTCCAGCGCCTGCAGCAGCAGCTCCGGCGCGACGAAGTCGACGGTCATGCCGTACTCGCGGGCCAGGCGCGAGATCTTGAGCAGCGCTATCTCGGCCACGATCATCCCTTCCAGCGGCTTGAAGAGATAGACCTTGTCGATGCGGCCCATGATCTCGGGACGGAAGGTGCCCGACTCGGAGAGCAGCGTCTTTACGGCGTTGAGGATCTCGCGGTAGTCGTCCATGCCCTCGACGGCCTTGGCCACCTGGTCGGCGATGGCGTTGCTGGTCAGCACGACGATGGACTGCGTGAAATCCGCGGTCCTGCCGGTGCTCTGCTCGGTCAGGCGGCCGTCGCCCAGCAGCTGCAGCAGCAGGTCGAAGACCAGCGGGTGGGCCTTCTCCACCTCGTCGAAAAGCACCAGGCGGCGCGGGTTGGCCATCATGGGCCGGGTCAGCTGCCCGCCCGATTCGGAATCCTTGAAGCCGGCGGAGGAGCCGGTCAGGCGGCTCTTGGCCATGTCCGGGCTGCTCAGCTCCGAGCAGTCGAAGCGCAGCATGTCCTTCTCGCTGCCGAAGAGGTACTCGGCCATGGCCTTGGCCAGTTCGGTCTTGCCGGTGCCCGTCGGGCCCAGCAGCAGCAGGCTGCAGATGGGGCGCGTGCGCTCCTGCTTCTCCCAGCTCAGGCGTATCAGCCTGGCGACGTCGGTGACGATGTGGTCCTGGCCCTTCACGCGAGACTGCAAATGCTCCAGCAGCAGCTTCTCGTCGACGGTGCGGCTCTTGCTGCCCAGTTCCGAGCCCGCCACCATCTCCTTAAGCTTGCTCCAGTCCGTCATCTTGTTCAGGTCCGTCATGTCGCTCCTCTCCGGATCAGTGTCATTTCCCGCGCGGCGCGGCGGCCGCGCGCTTCCTGGCGGCGGGCTTCTTCTCGCCGGGCACCGTGAAACCTTCGTTGCCGTAGCCGGTTATCACGGCGAGGTCCCCCTGCAGGGGGCTCAGGGCCACCGCGCCCATGGAATTGTCCCGGAACCTGCTCAGGCGCACGTCCAGGGACCCCTTCCCGGCGAACTGTACCCCGCATTTGTTGCGGCGCAGCAGCACCTTCTCCAGTACCACCCTGCCGTCGGTGTCGTGGATGAAAGCGGCGCAATCTTTGTTATCCGTCAGCGAGGAGTCCTTGACGCGTATCTCGGCGCCGGACCCCGCGGCCAGGGCGTAGGCCGTATGCCCGGAAACGGTGGTGCCCTTTATCTCGACGCGCGCCCCGTCGGCCGCGACGACCCCGGTACCGCCTTTGGAAACGATGGAGTCCTCCACCAGGACCTCGGCCGTCCCGTCCTCCGCCCGGAGGCCGATGTAGCTGCCGGTGAGGGACACGTCCGAGAAGCGGGCATTGGACCTGCCGGAGACGAAGACGGCCGTCTCGGCGTCGAATTCGCAGTCGGAGGCTTCGACGGAGGAATCCACCGCCTTGAGGCCTTTGACGGAGGACTTGAGCCTAACGCCGCGCATGTTCAGGGTCCCCCTGGCGACCGACAGGGCCCAGTGGTCGAGCGTGGCGGTATTGGCGATGGTGAGGTTGTGCAGCGTGAGACCGCCGCCGTTGACCGACAGGGTAGGGGAAAAAGCGTGGGTCAGTTCGACCTCGGCCGGGGAGGCGCCGCCGCCGGTTATCGTCAGGGACTTGCCGATCAGGGCGCTGACGTCGTATCTGCCGGGCTGGACCAGGATGGTGTCGCCGTCCCTGGCCATGGCGATAACGCTGCCCAGCGTGGTGTGCTTCTCGCTCTCCTTGGAGATCACCCACTGGACGCGGTCGGCCGGGGAGGCGGCCGCGGGAGCGGCGGCCGGAGTCGCGGAGGGGGCGGCCGCCGGCGGCGCCGGCTGAGGAGCGGCCTGCGGGGCGGGCCGCGCTTCGGCCTGGACGGGGGCCGGCGAAGTTCTCTCCGCGGCCGCGGCCGGCGCGTCCCCGGACCGGTGGCCGGTCCCGTCCGCCGCGGCGGGCGCGGCCGGCGGCACGGCGAGAAGATAATGCAGCGAGAAGACAGCGGAGACTATCAGCAGCAGGGTGAAGACCTGCACCCAGACGTCCGCCAGCACGGAGATGTCCCTGTCGGCGCTCATCGCGTCACCGTCACCTGCCCCGTCTTCTCGTCGAGGCTCAGCCGCACGCGCGTGGCGCCGAGGCGGCGGGCCTCCTCTATGGACGGGGTCGTGATCTCGCGTATCAGGTTGGCCAGCTGCCGCACGCCGTAATCCTGGAACTCGACGTTGCGCCTGATGGCCTCGATCAGCACTTCCGGCGAGGTATAAGCGACCTCTATGCCGTACTGCCGCCAGTGCTTGGCTATCTGCAGGCAGGCGACCTCGGCTATCTCGACGGGGTCCAGCTGGTCCATCAGCAGGATGTCGCTGAACCTGGCCAGCAGCGGCCGCTCGAAGCCTTCGCGCGCCATGGCCTCGCGGGCGCGCCCGTTGCGCAGGGCGGGGTCCCCCGTCTTCTTCCAGATGGCGCGCAGCGCGTCCACGCCGCAGTTGCAGGTGGCGAAGAAGACGCAGGCGCTGAAATGCACGGTGCGGCCGGAGCTCTTTTCGCGGCACTGCCCCCTGTCGAGGATGTTATAGAGGCAGTGCTGCACGTCGATATGGGCCTTCTCGAACTCGTCGAGCAGGATCACGCGGTAAGGGTTCTCCAGCACGGGGCGCGTGAGCGCGCCGCCTATCTCGTAGCCCTGGTAGCCGGGCGGCGGGCCTATGAGGGTGAAGACGTCCTGCGGGGACTTGTACTGGTTCATGCGCAGCAGGAGCAGCTCGCTCTCCTTGTAAAGGGCCCGGGCGACGATCTCGGCCAGGAAGGTCTTGCCGGTGCCGGTGGGGCCGGAGAGCATGAAGGCGGCCGGCACCTGGCCCGGCGCGGCTACGGCCAGCCCCTGCTGTATCCTGCTCACCACCCGGTCGACCACCTCGTCGTGGCCGCGCACGTTCTCCTTTATCCAGCCCGCGTAGCACTTGAGATCGATGGTCCGCAGGCGCGCGAAGTCCACGGCCGCGCCGGCGTCCGTCTGTTTGCGTTTCTCCAGCAGGACCTGGTTTATCCTGACGAAAAGCCCGATCAGGCTGCCGACGAACAGCAGCGGCATGCTGGGCGGGAAGATGGTGTAGACGGTGTACATGCCCGTGACTATGCCGAGCACGATCATCACCATGAAGAAAGGATGCAGTTTCATCATCGTACGCCGTCCGCCGCTTCGGAGGCGGCCGGCGGCTCCGCCGCCGGGGCGGCCGGTCCGCCGCCTTTGAGCATGAACAGCAGGCCGGAGACCGCGGCCAGCGCGAGCAGCAGCAGCGCCGCGAGCAGGCCCGCCCTGCGCCGGGGGGCCGGGAACACCGGCATCGGGGTATAGGGTTCGCCCGGGCCCCTCGGGCCCCTGTCGCCGGGGGGGCCGCCGGCCGAGGCCGGCCTGTCGGCGGGGACGGGCGCGGGCCGGGGTTCGGGCCTGCCGGGCTCCGGGGAGGGTGAGGCGTCCGGCGTCATCTCAGTTGAGCACCTCGCCCACCCTTATGGACACGGCCGTGTCGCGGGTAAGTTCGATCGAACTGCTGAGTTCGTAGGTCTTGCCGGGTTCGAGCGTGAAGGTCCAGGTCTCCCCGCTGATATTCTGCACGGTGGACGTTATCGTCTTGTTCGGGCTCTGGTTCCTGTACCGGTAGACGTGCATGCCTTCGCAGAGGCCCAGGGATTCGACGACCAGCTCGTTCTGGACGAAATACTTCCCGGTGGCCAGCTTGCTGAGGCCGGAACTCTTGCCCGCCGCCGCGCCGACCTTGCAGGCGGGGCAGGCGGCCAGTTCCGCCGCGGTCATGGTCTTCTCCGCCGGCTGGCGGCGGAGAGAGGGGTCCACTCTGAGGCCCCCGTCCAGGCCGGCCGTTTCCCCGGCGCGGTACGCGTCGTCGTAGCGCTCCGTGTCCCCGCCGGACGGGCCATCGATGCTCAGGATCGGCAGGGTTCCCATCGAAGCGGGACGGGGGACGGACGGCGCGGAAGCGCCGGCGGCGACGCCGTGGCCGCCGTATTCCGGCAGGTTCATGCCGACCTCGGCTATAGGCACCGGCGGCAGCGGCTCCGCGGGCCTTTCGGCCGCGGCGGCCGGCGGAGCGGGAGCGCGGGCCGCGGGAAGAGGCAGGACGGGAGCGGGCCGCTCGGCGGCGAGGGTCCTTACGGGGAGCATTTCGTTCCGGAAGACGGCGAAAACGGAAAGCAGTACCGCGAGCAGGATGGCGGGGTAGAGCCAGAAATGCCCGGAGGCTTTCGCCCCGGGGGAGCCGTGTCCGCTGCCGGGACCGGCCGGAAGAGGGACCGGGCCCGGGGAGCGGCCGGGCGGCGCGCTTTCGGAGGCCGGCGGGGCCGCCGCGGGCTCTAGTTCTGGGTCGCGTTCTGGCATGATATCGCGTTTCTCCGTCAATATAATAGCAAAGATTCAATAAAGGAGGCCGCCCTCCGCGCTGGGAGAACGGCCTCGTTCCGGCTCGCTTCAAACCCGGGTCAGGACTGCGGCGGAGGCTCCTGCGCGGGGGGCTGGGCCGCGGGGGCCGGCCGGGCGGGTTCGGGGACCGGCGCCGGGCGGTTCCCCATGCGGGTATCCCAGGCGGCGCCCAGGCCGACGACCGCGCCGAAGGCCATCATCATGAAGCCGATGAAGGACAGCACCCCGCCTATCAGCGGTATGATATTGCCGAAGATGAGCAGGCCGGCCATCAGGGCGTAGCCCACGACCACCTGGCCCAGCAGGGAGGCGGGGCCCTTGCGCTTGATGCCCTCGAAGAAGCGCTCCTGCAGCACCACGCTGAAGCCGCTCAGGCCCAGCGCCGCGGCGCAGACCAGCAGCAGCAGGGCCAGCGGTATCAGCGGTATGCCCAGTATCGAGACCAGCAGCATCAGCATGGCCGGGAAGAAGGCGACCGTGATCAGCGCGCCTATGCCGGTGGAGCGCCAGAAGTCGGCGCGGACGGCGTCGGCGGCGCGGCCGGTGTGGAGCGGAAAGAAGACGGCGGGCAGCAGCAGCAGGATGACGCCGGTGAAGAGCAGCGAGAAGAGGAAGATGAGGCCGGCCGTGGCCAGGCCGCCGGCCAGCAGCGGGGAGAGGCGCTTCTCGCCCTGGCGCGCGACGCGGCCGACGTCCAGCAGCGCGCGGCGCACGTCGCGGGCGTCGAAGGAGGTGACCGAGCCGCGGTGCACCGCGCCGTCCTCCTTCTCCACCAGGCCGCCCATCGTGGAGATGTCGCCGTCCACCACCGCGCCGGAGGTCAGCTTGACGTTGCCGCCCAGCGAGGAGATATCGCCCTCGACATGGCCCGAGACCAGCACCGGCCCGCCGAGCGACGAGACGTCGCCGGCCACTTCGCCGGCCACGGTTATCGGGCCGCCGAAGGAGGAGACGTCGTCGTCGGCGCGGCCGTTTATGGTCACGGGGCCGCCCATCGTGGAAACGTCGCCCGTGACCAGGCCGTTGACCGTCACCGCTCCGCCCAGCGAGACCGCGTCGGCGGCCAGCGTGCCGTCGACCCTCAGCGAGCCGTCGGTCAGCACGTCTTCCGCGCGGCGCGAATCCTTCTCTATCACTATGTCGCCGTGCAGCACGACCTTGCCGCCGCGTCGCGCGTGGGCGTCCGCGGGGACATAGGCCGCCAGCGTCAGGGCGGCGAGAACGGGCAATACTATCCTTTTCATTTTCTTTCTCCTTTAGTTATGGGCCGCGGCGCGCGACGGCAGCCTGGACAGCCAGGCGGTGGTCAGCGCGGCGGCGATGGTGAGTTCGGTCAAAAGCGCCAGCGGCGGCGGGTTGTCCGCCAGGAGCCTCGGCATGGAGACGGCGATGTCCCAGGCTTTCGGCAGCAGGGTCAGGCCCCGCAGCGCCCAGGCCTTGGCGGCCATAGCCAGCGCGGCGGGATCGGCGGCCAGCGCGGCCATTTCCCCGGCATTGTTCAGCAGCCAGAACGCGCCGGCCGCCAGCAGCGCGGCGCCCCAGGCGGCCAGCAGCACGGCCGCGCCGCGCAGGACGGGCTGGTACCAGGTGGCGCGCTCCCGCCTCAGGGCGGCCAGCACGGCAAGGCGCAGTCCGGCGGGGGCTTTTATCCCCGGAAGGGCGGCTATGGCGGCGGCAAGCTGGTCTTCACGGTCCTTCATTTCAGGTCTCCACAGGTAATACGGCCGGCGGAGCCGTTCGGTTGCATCAATTTTCCCCTCATCATGGCCCGGGCGCGGGACAGCCGGGCTTTGACCGTCCCCTCCGGCACGCCGAGGACGGCGGCCAGTTCGGCCCCGTCCAGGTCTTCCTTATATTGAAGCAGCAGGATCTCGGCGTAGATGGGCGGCAGGGAGGCCAGGGCTTTCTCCACCAGCGCGGTCTCGAAGGCCAGCGGGCCGTGGTCGGGGGCCGAGGCGGCGGCGTCGGCCGCGGCCGCCCCCGCCTCCTCATCTATCGAGATATCGGGCCGGCGGGCGCGCAGCAGGTCCATGCAGCGGTTGTGGGCTATCGTGAAGAGCCAGGTACTGAAAGGGCGGGACTTATCGTAGGAGGCCAGGTTGCGGAAGGCCCGGACGAAGGCGTCCTGCGCCGCGTCCTCGGCGTCCTGCGGGTTCTTGAGCAGCCGCAGCGCGAAGCCGTAAAGGCGGTCCTGGTAAAGGCCGATGACCTCTCCGAGGGCCCCTTCGTCCCCCTCCAGACATCGCCCTATAAGCTCAGCTTCTTCCATATCCGGGGACACAATACCTATTTCCGCGGGGGCAATTAAGTATTATGTCCCCCTATTAATACGCTTATATATCCTACAAAGTTGCAGGGCTAAATCGGGGACACAATACCTATTTCGGCCGAAATAGGTATTGTGTCCCCAATATCCTCATTATTGTAGAATATGGTCCACATAGGGGGGACTATGAAAAAGGTTAAGAGCGTGGTTTTTAAGGCGGCTGACAGGATCAGACGCCAGGAGCGCTTCGATTCGTTCAAGAAGCGGCTTTTCTACATTTTCGGGCAATTGCAGTCGCGCGGCTGGGTGCGCACCGGAGAACTCGCCGAGGTCTTCAATGTCTCCAGCCGCACCGTGCAGCGCGACCTGGAATCCCTGCGGCAGGACCAGGTCATCCGCGCCGACGAGACAGAACAGGGTCGCTGGCTGTTCAACGGCGAGACGCAGTCGTTCCTGAAGATGAACGTGACCGACCACGACGCGGCCACGCTGGCCTTCATCTACAAACTCTCCAGGATCTTCGGCGGCGAGGTCAACAAGTCGGTGCTGAAATCCATCGACAAGCTTTTCCTGCTCGACGAGACCTCCTACCCTTTCTTCATGATAACACCGCGCGTGAAGAACCCCGACATGACGCTGCCTTTCTACAAGGACCTCTACCGCGCCATACAGGAAAAACTGATGATGAACCTGACCTACCGCAAGGCGGGCGGCCCGGCGACGGTGAAGGGCGCGCCTTTCGCGCTGATAATGTCGGAGGGCCTGTGGTACCTGGGCTACCTGCCCGGCGAGAACGGCAAATTCA